>DCOH01000013.1 GCA_002322865.1 Sphingobacterium sp. UBA1575
GCTTGCCCCAGGTTTCTGGCGAAGAACGGATCCGTCTTCAAAAACTTTTTCTCGGAATGGGGTTTACGAAGCTGCAATTGGCCTATCAGAAGGGATTAGATCCGGATGGCGCGTTTGAAATAATAGACCATCAAGTGCAGGTGAAGAAAAAGATATTAGCACTTGTGGAAGATTTAAGCCCTGCTTTTGAAGGAAAGCGAATACAAATATATAAAGAGGCTGAGGGGAACTGCTCCGATTACTTTGGAGCTTGGAAATCCTATGTAAGTCTGCAGCAGCAGCCTAATCTATTAAGTGTTTCACAGGTTAAATGGATTCAACCAGCAGCGAATAGTCGGGAAGCCCTGCATACCTGTTTAAATGGAATTCTTGGTTTTCCCAAAGATTATCAACAAGGCTGGTTTACATCAAATGAAAATATAGCTTTTGAGGTGAATTTTAATAATTTGAAAGGGACAAAAGGCATGCTCATCCGTTTTTTGATAAATGAAAAGCATCGTTTTAATCTTCCATCAACTTTTGAAATCCATCAATCGGGAAAGCTTATCCATACATTAAAATTTTCTTCAGTCAGGGAAGAGGAATTTCCAGTGAGGGAGATTTCTATCCCATTAAAGGATATTGACTTAAGCAAGCCTATAATGGTTCGTTTGCAGAAGTCGGAGGAAGGCAATAAAAGGTTAGCCATTGATGAACTACAAATTTTGGACTAAAAGATTGGATATGAAAATTAACATGCTGGTTATCGGATTTATAGGATTGATTTCGCTGAATGCGTGTTTTAATCCGAAGAATGAAAAGACAAGTTTGGAAATAATTGATAATGGTCGACATTATTATCCAATCCAAACGGGTCAAGATCTGGATGTGGTCTTTAAGGTTAGGAATATCGGTAAATCTCCATTGGTCATTACGGATATCATTACCTCATGTGGATGCATTGTATTGAATAAGAATACCACTAAAACCATTCCTGCCGGACAGGAGGGCTTTATTAGCATGACTTATAACAGTACTAAAAATGTAGGTTATGTTAAACATTGGATCGAGCTGTATGGCAATTTTGAAAAGCTGGAAAAAATGGAGCTGGTGTTCGATGTGAATGTCGTGCCAGATGCGATGTACACAAAAGATTACGAGGAATTATTCCTGAAGGAAAAGGAAGAGAATGGCAATATAGAAGACCTGGTGGATGGTACAGCCAATAACAAAGGTTATTATATGCGATTTGATGAAGAACAAAAAATTAAATAACAACATATTAACACAAATTTTCTGCGTATGGAAGCATTAATTAACGGTCAGAAAAAGGAATACATGAATCTAGAAACAGAGACAAGGATCTTGAGAGCCTTGGAATCATGGGAGCAACATCAAGCATTTTTAAATCCTGCATGTTCTATTGGATCCACAGCAAAAGAAATTGGCTGCAATACGAAGTATTTATCCTTCGTGGTGAATAAGAACAAAGGTGCAGATTTCCCGAATTACATCAACAATTTACGGATTTCTTACCTTGAGCATTATTTACGAACCGTGGAGGAGGCTCGAAATTTCAAGTTAACCTACTTGGCAGCTTTATCGGGGTTTTCTTCTTATGGTAAATTTGCGAAGAGCATTAAGGATAAAACTGGCTTGAATCCGACCCAATTTATTGTGTTTTTTGATGAAAAGACAGCCTGATAAATTAATTAAGCTCATTTTCAATGGGATATTAATTTAGTTTTGGAGAACGGATGAAAATTTCTACTTTTGTCGCGGAGAGTTGGCAGAGTGGTCGAATGCGGCGGTCTTGAAAACCGTTAACTGTCACAGGTTCGGGGGTTCGAATCCCTCACTCTCCGCAGAAAAAGCTTCAATCGAAAGATTGGAGCTTTTCTCGTTAATCGGCAAATTTGATTTTAAGTATTTATTAAACTTAAAATTTTATTAATTGTTATTCAGGTTTTTGTATTAATTTAAATAATTAAACAAATAACCATATGGCTTATTACCCTAAACTTAGATCTAACTTTATTCCAAGGGAAAGAAGAAATCATGTAATAGATAAGCTTTTAAAATTAAAAGAACAGCTTAACCAGCAGATTCCGGACAGAGATCTTGAAAATCATTTGCTATTGGCGACATGGAATATTCGGGATTTTGGAAAAGTAGGTGGCTTCAACCCACAAGCTCGTCTACCGGAGAGCTATTTTTATATTGCTGAAATACTATCCTCTTTTGATCTAATTGCAGTTCAGGAAGTTAACGAATTGGATGATTTGGAAAAAGTAATTTCCATCATGGGTACCCAGTACAGCTATATCGCAACAGATGTATCCGATCGATCTTCAGGTGGAAACGGAGAAAGGATGACCTTTATCTATGACAAACGCAAAATATGGTTCAAAAATATTGCAGGTGAGATTGTATTGCCAGCTAACCTTTTGATCTCAAAGGCAGAGCTTGAAGTACAGGGAGATAAAGTGATTGCAGGTAAACAGTTTAGGAGAACCCCATATATCGTATCATTCCAGTGTGGTTGGTTTAAATTTGACCTCTGTACGGTACATATCTATTATGGTGAAGATAAAGAAGGGCCAGAATTACAGGAAAGAGTTGAAGAAATCCAAGCTATTGCAAACTATTTGAGTAAGCGTGCTGATCATGCGTTCCTGGAAGACAAAAGTCTTATCCTTTTAGGTGACTTTAACATAATTGATCAAGAGCACAGGACCATGAAAGCGCTGACAGATTCGGGGTTTGTTATTCCTGAGAAATTAAAAAATCCAACAAACCTTGCCAGAGATCATTATTACGATCAGATTGCTTTTAAGACCAACAAAGGTCAGCTTGAATTTATTGATGCGAATCATTCCACTTCAAAGACTGGAAATGCTGGTGTGTTTGATATCTATGAAAATTGTTTTAACGGGGATGATTTTGAGGTATACCGTAATCAAATATTGACAACTGAAAAAGGTAAAAAGCTTCAGGATAAAGAAGAGGCGCTGAGAAAATATTATGATGAATGGAAAACTTGGCAGCTCTCCGATCACCATCTGATGTGGACGAGGCTTAAAATTAATGATAGTATAGCGTATATAAATAAATGTCGAGTTTAAATTAATGGAAAGAAAGCTCTGTTCATCAAAAGCCAAGCTATCTTTGTATATATCAACAAGAAAACTAAACTATTTTGGATTTGATCCCTTCAAGTTCGCTTATCAAGTCGTTTAATTAATTTTAACATTAATTATCCATTTTCTCCGGGTAGTTTCCCATATAGACTTTCAAAATATGTTTGAAATAGGGTTGTAATCGTGCTTTAAACAAGGTTAAAGTAGGGTTAAAGTAATGAAAAAGTATGTAAAGCATACATTTTACATACTTTTAGCATACTTTCGATATGGTTTTACAACGAAGCTAACAATAAATAAAAAGCGTATTTATGGTAAGTCTTGAAAGATTCTGCTGATGCATTTCTCTTGATAAAACCCAGTATGGATGAATGAAGTTCTGAAAAATTTGTGATAAATTTAATAGATGGAAAATCGATTAAAATTTATTAGCGTAATTTCTATATCACTGCTATTATTAGTAACAACTTCAAGTTGTAAGAATCTAATGTATAAGGCAGCTGGAATTGAAGCTATTAAAAAATTCGACAACTCTAAAGTTGAAGAGGTCGAAAAGAATTTTAAAAAATTAAATCCTAATATTATCACAAAAACAATTTCAAAGGAACAATTTCTATACTATAGAGATGGCTTTGGTGATTTATATAAAAATGATTTGATGCAACCCCTTCAAATTCATTACTATACGAATGACACGCTGGTTTCATTCCATGCAAATTGTTATGCAAAAGGTTCTTTTGGAGGATCTTTAAAATGGAATTATGATGGTAAGTTCGATGAATTTATTCCTAAAACTTCAGCTCAAATTCAAGCTAATAAAGGTTTGAATTTTATTTTAACCGAATTTACATTACCTCAACCAAAAACAAAGAATACCATTATCTTTTTTTGGTCGAATCTATTGCCTAAACAAAGTATAGAGGCCTTTAAATTAATAGTGGAGAATTCAAAAAAATCATCAGAAAAATCTACGCTTATTAATATTAATACCGATCATTTTTTTGCTGGGGAGAAAATATAGAATGAAATGATGGTATGTGATTCAGATTTTAAAATACGTATATTTAGGATAATATGGATGCAAAACTAACATTAAAATTAAATGAAAATGTAATTGTGCGCGCGAAAAAATATGCTTCAACTAATAAGGTTAGTTTATCGCGATTAAATGAAAATTACCTTGAATCATTAACGCGTGAACAAAATGAAGACTTTGAAATTTCACCATTTGTAAAAAGTATTTCAACTGGGATAAGTATTCCAAATGATATGGATTACAATAATATAAGAGAAGATTTCACGGATTATTTAGATAAAAAGTATCGATAAAATGCAAAGGATATTTTTAGATACTAATATTGTAATTGATTTTCTAGCTGAAAGAGAAAATTTATTATCAACCTTGGCTTCAAATTGTGAATTAATTGTGACAAGAAATGAAAGGGATTATAAGAATCCATTAATTCCTGTAATGAACGCAGAAAGCTATTTGCAAACCTTTAAAATCAATAATGGCAAGTAGGTTTCCGAATCCTTGTGATTTGCCATTTGTTGCTATCTATAGTCATACTTGACTCTTTAAAAAGTGAAAATTAAAATCACACGATATGAAAGCTTATAAGCCGACAAACTACAACTCACTTTCACCTTATTTAATCGTTGATGAGGCAGAAAAATTGGTTAACCAATTAATCGAAATTTTCAACGGAAATGTTCTTCGAAGATTTGACCGAGAAGATGGAAAAATTGCACATTTAGAATTAAAAATTGATGATTCCGTTCTTATGATAAGTGATAGTGTTTCTGGCTATCCTGCTCAAAAAACAATGTTACATTTGTATGTGCCAGATGTGTTTAAGACATTTGAAAAAGCAATAAATTTGGGATGTCAATTAATTGAGAAGCCCATAAACAAAGCAGGAGATGCTGACACGAGAGGTTCTTTTTATGATTGTGCAGGGAATTACTGGGCAGTAAGCACGCAGACAAATCTTTAGTCTTTATCATCTAAATTATGAGAGAATTCCTTTTCCTTATTTTAATCATTTTTTGTAAGGTACCTATTTATGCGAATGATGGTGCCTATTTTGCCTCTGGAAATCAATTGATTCCGATTCAGGAAACCGATATATCCGTTCAAAAGGAAATCCTTAACATCAAAAAGATTAATAATCAATTTATTGAAGTATCGGTGTATTACGAGTTTATTAATCCCGGTGCAGATAAGGAAATCATTGTTGGTTTTGAAGCGATGTCTCCGCAAGGAGATGTTGATGGAGCTCCCAAAAAAGGACTTCACCCATACATGCATAATTTTACGGTGAATATGAATGGGAATAACCTGAAATATCAAGTTTCTTATGTTAAGGATTCTTTGTATGCCCAACAGGGAAGAATAAAGAGCATCGATCTGAAAAATTTTGATGGTAATACTTCCGGGAATTATGTGGACTTCTTTTATGTCTATCATTTTAACGCGAAATTTAAAAAGGGTAAGAATATCATAAAGCATACTTATAAATTTGATGTTTCGGGCAGTGTCGATTACCATTATGATTTTGAATATGTATTAACGGCGGCTAATCGTTGGGCAAATAAACAAATCGATGATTTTACCTTGAATGTAGACATGGGTAATTTCGAGGAGTTTGATATTCAAAAAACTTTTTTTACGAATAATGCGGACTGGAAAATCAATGGGATTGGTAAGAAGATGGATGTAAAAGGCTCTCCAAATGGTATTAAAGATAAGGATGCAGTTACATTTTATGTGCAGGATGGCTCATTGACCTTTCATAAAAAGAATTTTAAGCCAAAGGGTGAACTGTTCATTTATAGTCTAAATACCTATTTGCAATCCTTGAATAATAAAGAAATCGATTTTTATTTACCATTTTCCATTCATCAACAAGAGAAATTGGCAATTGATGAACCTGTTTCTTCGCTTCAGCGGAAGATCTTTCGGAATTTGCCTTTTGCAAGGAGGGGATTTGTTTTTCAAGATAAGGATCTCAAAAATTATTATGAAAGATTGGATTGGTACATGCCAAATCCGGCTTATGTAGCTGATAGTAAAAAGCTTTCGCTTCCAGAACAAAAATGGATATCGAAATGGAAAGCGATATAATATTAAACCAATATTTTTAACCTAAATAATCAAATTAATGAATCCAGCTAAGAATTTGGAAAGATACCTTCCTTTCGGCTATGCTTTTTTAGTTATCATGGGAATCATCAAAGAATCGGTGAAATTCTATCAATTGGGAATAAATATTCTTGATTTTTCTTCCATTACTGATATTCTAATGAGTCCAATCGCTACACTAACCATGCATCCTTTGATTTTTTGTGTAGTCATGATTACCATGACTTTTGGATATTATTACCCTATATTTATACAAAAACACCTGCACAAGAAGTGGGTTCAAAAATCCATCAACTTAAAAAATATGGAAAATATGAGTTCTGCAGAGGTCAATGATTTTCTATCGAAAAAATCGGTACAATTGGCGACAACCCTGGTATTGTCCATGTTTTTAGGATTAGGATTTGGACAAGGTATGATTACGAAGGAACAAATTCTTAACGATGAATTTAAATATCGGAATACGCTTACCTATTCGAGTGGTGAAAAGGAAGAAATTGCCTTAATTCATTCAAATAGTCAATATTATTTTTATTTGCCGAAAGGATCCAAGAAAATTCAGATCACCCCAATTTCTTCCATCAAGCAGTTAGAAGTAACCAAAAACAGAATGTTAGATTAAAAAAATATGAAATTAGAATTTACCCTTCACGAAGCGGACTATGTGGATTTTAGTCTATATGTGGCTTCCAAATCGGAAAGTATTAGAAAAAGGAGGCAGCTAACAAAATGGGTAATTCCCATTTGTTATTTATTAATGAGTGCTTACTTTTTTTATTCAGGATATCAGTTGGGGGCCTATATTTTTCTTGCGATCTCTGTGATGTGGATTTTTAGTTATCCTGGCTATGAAGCTAAAAAGTATATCCGACATTATAAAAAACATATCCAACAAAACATAAGTAAAAGTTTGGATAAGGTGGTAAGTATGGAGTTTCTAGATGGTTATATTATATCAAAAGATGGCATGAAGGAGACCAAGGTTAGATTTGATGAATTGACGGAGATTATTGAAACAGGGAAGGCGTTTTATCTGATGATTGATGAAGGCCATGGTTTTATAATTCCCAAATCCAAGGTGGATATGCAATCGGTAGGAGATTATTTCTATAAATTATCCGAAGATCTTCAGATTGCTTATAAAGAGGATTTGAACTGGTCTTGGAAATAAAAAAAATGTCTGGATGAAATCAATTTTCTTAATTATTTCGTTTGTTTTTGCTGCATTTTTTGGAAATGCGCAAGTGTTGTCCTTCGATCAGAAGTTTTATGATGCTCTAGATAAATGGGTGGTATTTGAAGGCACTGGGAATCCTAAAAAGCATTTGGTTGGTTTTGTTTACTTAGATGAGCAGGCGGGGATTTCTTTTCGGCATCATGCGTCTCTTCTGGAAAGAGAAGGAGGGATAATTTTAGTTGATCCGATTACGGATGCCATTATCGCGGCAAGACTTGACTCTAGGACAGTTGACTTGGCTATTTTATCGGATAAGCAGTTGCAGGAGCTGAAGCTTCCCAAGGAGCCCAATTGGTTATCGGTTTATAAAGTCAACGAACAAACCGATAAATATCAGGTAGCCAAAGGAAGGGCATACAATGCGGCCGGTGTTATTGATTTGGCATTGCCGATCCTGTTGAAAGTGTATGAGAAAAATCCGCATCTTGAAGGCCTTGAATTTGAGCTGGCCTATGCCTATAACCATATTGGAAGTTTTTACAAAGCTGTGGTGGTTTTGAATAAGGCTATTGAGAATGATCCTGATAACTTCTGGTATTATAGGGAGTTAGGGTTTTCATTTAAACATCTTAATAACCTAAAGGAAGCGGAACGGATTTATTTAAAGGGTATTGATCTTTCAAATGATAACTATCAAAAAGCTGAAATGGCGATCAATATGGTGCAGAGTTTTTTCCATGTTAAGGATCGGAAGAAGTTTGATGAATGGGTATCGATCCTTAAGAAATATGCAGATGAAGACTCTCAATTTCTGGATTATATTCCGGTATTTGAGGAGCGTTGGGATATGCAAAGAGAAAAATAATTGGTAAATTTAGCTATTCAAAATTGATATATCTATGGAATTGATTAAACCTTTCACAAGTGCCAGCCAAGCAATTGATCTGTTGGATAATGGCGGTAAGTTCTACAATATTTTTACCAGTGCAGATGATGATATTATTTCTCCTTCGGAAGTGGGGAAATTAGCCGGTGTGGTGTTTGAAAAGCAGAAAGCGGTGTTGTATCTGCAATTGGCTCTTTCAAAATTATCATCACGGGAGCAATTGGAAGTGGAAGGCAGGTTTGATGATACCCTTTCAGAAAACTATGCCAAGTTTCAGGCGGAAACTTTGCATTCGGTGAGGAACTTGAACGATAATAAGATTTCTACGAATGTGATTATTAGGGGGACAGTAAGGAAAATTGAAGAAGCAGGGTATGTGACTGGTTTTATTCAGATTCCGGTGGTGGATACTTTTACGTTGATTCCAATTTCGGAGACTTATACGGTGTATGAATTGATGGAAGAGGGGAATGGGACAGGTGTTTTATTGGCGCATGAGAAATCGGAGGCAGAAATGCCAGAAAGAGTTTTGACTATTGCTGGGGTGGTTAAGGAGTTTCAGTTGGAAGAATCGGAGGGAAGTAGTACGCAGAAGTTTATTGAGGTAAGTTATTACGCGGAGTAGATTGTTTTTTTCGCGTCATTGCGAGGACTCTACGTCATTGCGAGGAACGAAGCAATCTTTTTTACGTCATTGCGAGGTACGAAGCAATCTTTACACTAANNAAAAACCTTAAATGCACCTGGCTCAGAAACAAACTCCAAACTTTGATTATAAAATCTCAAATCCTCTTCTGATATCACAAACTCAATCCTTTTCTTTTCCCCCTTCTTCAAAAAAACCTTCTTAAAATTCTTCAATTCCTTTACAGGTCTTGTCACAGATCCAACCATATCCCTAATATACAATTGCACCACTTCCTCTCCATCAAACCCACCCGAATTACTCAATTCTACAGATAACTTAATCTCCTCACCCTTACTAAACTTATCCTTATCCAATTGAAGTTTTCCATAATCAAATTTACTATAGCTCAACCCATATCCAAAAGGATATAATGGATCATTAGAAACATCCAAATAATTACTTCTGAACTTCTGGAACCATTGCCCATATCCCAATGGCCTTCCCGTATTCTTTTGACTATAATAAATCGGCAACTGACCAACATTCCGTGGAAATGTTGCCGGTAATTTCCCCGAAGGATTCACATCACCAAACAAAACATCCGCCACAGCCTTACCTGTCTCCGTACCCCCAAACCAAACATTCAATATCGCTGGAACATGTTCATCCTCCCATTTTAAAGTCAATGGTCTCCCTGCAAACAATACCAAAACAACAGGTTTTCCGGTTTTCAATAAAGCTTCCAATAATTTCCGCTGCGAATCAGGGATATTCAAATCTGTTCTGCTGGAGCTTTCTCCACTCATCTCTGAACTCTCCCCCAATGCCGCAATAATAACATCTGACCCCTTAGCAACCTCCAAAGCTTCCTGGATAATCGTTTCCGCTGGCCGTTCATCCCGAGGGATCGTTCTTCCAAACATGGTCGATCGTTCCTGTAATTTAGCATCTGAAGTAAGATTAGCACCAAGATGACTTACAATCTTAACCTTATTTCCCAATGCCGACTTCATTCCATCAACCAAAGAAAGTGTATTTTGCAGATCCGCACTTACACTCCAAGTACCTGGCATATTAGCCCCGGTATTTGCCAATGGGCCAATAACAGCCACCGTTCCCTGTTTTTTAAGCGGTAAAACCTGTCCTTCATTTTTCAATAGAACAAAGGATTTTCCAGCGGCCTCACGCGCTAAGCGGAGATGTTCTGCCTTTCCGATCTCTTTCTTTGCCCTGTCTTCATTACAATATCGGAAGGGGTTTTCGAATAATCCCAAACGGTATTTGGCTTCCAATACATAGCGGCATGCCCGATCAATTTCAGTAAGGGAAACTTTCCCTTCATCCAATGATTTTTTTAATGTGGTCAGAAAACCCTCACCAACCATGTCCATATCCACCCCAGCATTAAGGGATAGGGCGGAAACCTGTTGAAGATCACCCAACCCATGCTCCATCAGCTCATTTACGGCCGTATAATCGGTAACCACCAAACCATCGAATTTCCAATCCTTACGTAAGANNCGGTAGCTGGAACTCCATTGATATCGTTAAAGGAAGTCATGACAGACATGGCACCCGCATCTAAAGCTGCTTTATAAGGCGGGAGATATTCGTTGTACATGCGATGTAGACTCATGTCGGTGCTATGGTAGTCTCTTCCAGCTTCAGCTGCTCCATATAGCGCAAAATGCTTTACACAGGCCATGATTGTATTATATTTAGCCAGATCATCACCTTGGTACCCAATGACCATTTCCCTTGCGATCCTGGAGCTTAGGTAGGTGTCTTCTCCGCTTCCTTCTGAAATCCTTCCCCAACGTGCATCCCTCGAAATATCGACCATAGGCGAAAATGTCCAATTGATCCCATCGGCGGAAGCTTCTACAGCTGCCACGCGAGCAGTCTGCCGGATTAAGGGCATATCCCATGTGGCGGCCAATCCCAAAGGAATCGGAAATACCGTTTTATACCCATGGATAACATCCATACCGAAAATAATGGGGATTTTTAAGCGGGAATGTTTGATCGCTAATTCCTGCGCCTTACGGATCTTTTCCGGGCTGGACATGCTGAAGATGCCGCCAATTTTTCCTGCTTTGATATTGTTATCTACATTACTGGAAACCACCGATCCTGTGGTCGCTTCACCAGCGGTAACCAGATTGAGCTGCCCGATTTTCTCCTCCAAGGTCATTTTACCCATCAATACATTAATGAAGGCATCCATTTTCGATTTTTCCTGTCCGAAAAGATTTAAAGTGCTAAAAATCAAAAGGGCAAGACTTGTTGATTTTAATATGTTCATGGGGCAAGCAATTAATAACGCTATGTTGTACAAGCTATTTTATGTTCGGACTTTTGAAGCCTAATTTTTTTAATCCTTTTTGAATTTCTGGCGCCTGCATGAATAAGTCCCAGATCAATCCTGTTCTGTAATTTTCGATCATGACTACGATTGGTCCTTGGTCGATGGCTAGATAGCGCTGTGGATACCAGTTTTCTGTTTCGCTAAAGGCATCGTAAAAGCCATATTTTCCCCAGACTTTATTTCCAAGTTGATCAAAGAGGTAGTTGGCGAAGGAAATGGATTCTTTCGGTGTATAGGGCATGGACGATAAGGCCGCTGTAGGGCTGATCACCGATTTGTCATTATCGGGATGATGGGCATCATATCCTGCAATCGAATAGCTTGCCGTCCATCCCCAACCTTTGTCTGCTCCATAACCTTTATATCCCTTTGGATTTGCTTCACTATATGCAATATTGATTTTTGCATGGTTCTTCACCACATCACCGTAATTCACATAGGCGTCTTGAAGACCGGTAGGGTTGAGTCCCATAAAGGAATAATGTGCCCAAAAAAGTGGACCTACTTCACCAGGCTTAGCGTTATGCTTGATGCTGATAGGGATGTCAAATTTCTTAAGGTCACTTTTAATAGCGCCATTCCTTGCCCAGCCATGATTATAAGCAGCAGTATCAATAGGATGGGTAGGCGAGGAGGCTGCAAGGATATAGGTGATGAGGCATTCATCGTATCCTTGGACGGCATGGTTCATCCCAAATTCATGGGTTTTGCTCCAATGCCAATAGATTACCTGTTGACCATTGGTATAATGTTTCCAATTGATTTCCTTCCACAGTTTATCCGCTTTCTTAGCAATGGATTTTTGTTGATCGTTTCCATTTTTGAAATACTCCCTAACCACGATTAAGGCTTGGGTCAAAAAAGCGGTCTCTACAATATCTCCTCCATTATCTTTTTCGCTAAATGCTTTGACTTTTCCGGTATCGCCCTGGTACCAATGTGACCATGCGCCATGGAAACGCTCAATCTTACCTAGGAAATCCATGATTTTATCCATTCTTTGGGTTCCTTCTTCTTTGTTGATGAATCCACGTTCCATGCCTACCACTAATCCCATGATGCCGAAGCCGCTTCCACCGATAGTAACTACTTGCGGGTCGTTCTGCGGGTAGACGCCATCGATATGGATTCGTTCTCTAGCCAATCCGGAATTCGGTTCTGCACCTTCCCAAAAATATTGTAGAGTCTGTGATTGTATTTTGTTTAGTAGGCTGTCTTCTTTTGGAATCGAATGGGTTGTTGTGTCTGTTGTTGAAACAGGTTTTTCCTGAACTTGATTGTGGCAGGAAAAACTAGCCAAACCGGTAAATAGTAATGCTATAGTTAGTATGCGATTCTTCATGGCTAAAGATATGGAACTAAAAATGGTTATCTGATTTAATACAAAGATGTGATGTAAGGCTTTTGTTTTAAAATTTAATATTTATACATCACTACTACAGATTTGTTTGTGGATGTTTTTGAGGTGATGGAAGGGGTTATGTTATTGGTAGCTAGGTGGATGTATTGCTGTGGGGAATCAATAATTTTTGGATAGGGTGTAAATGTTACACATTGGCCGTGCTGAGGTAATGATGTAGTGTTTGGGGATGAGGATAGGGGTGGTTATTCTGAATTTGTTGGTGATATTTTGATTTTTTTTGTCATGCTGAGCGAAGTCGAAGCATCTGTTCGTAAACAACCGTACAGATGCTTCGACTACGCTCAGCATGACATTAATCAGCATGACATTAAAAAACCTATTTCACCAGCTCCTTATTATAAAGTTTTTGATGGATACCATTCAATTCCGTTACAGGAATCTTAATCACTTTCCGATCATAGGTCATCAAACCATTGGTTTCAATTTCTACATCAGTAGTCTGGGTATAAACTGCTGCCGACAATCCCAATGGGATCAACCTGGTTAAATGATCGACCAATCCACTGTACCGCTTTTTCAGTTCATCTGCATTCTTAAAAGATTGGTATCCCCAGTTATCTTTCTGTTGCCAGGTGTGGTTTTCAACAGGAAGGCCCAATCCTCCGAATTCTCCTAGTGCCAAAATATATTTGTCGCCGAACAATTCTGGGCTAGGCATAGCGGCATCCGGATAATTATGGATATCCAAAATATGGCCAGGTGCATTGAAGTTACCGCCTGATGCCCCATTCACCAATCTTGATGGATCGTTCTGTATCGTCCAATCCACAATCTCCTTGGTCTTGAACTGTCCCCAAGCCTCATTGAAAGGAACCCAGATCACAATACTTGGGTAATTATGCAATTGCGCCATGATACTTTTCCATTCCTTTCTATAAATTGCTTCCGATTCAGGTGATCTATCCTTATCGTGCTTTGCACTGCTGATCTTTCCGGGCTGCATATCCCAAACATTCCCACCAAGGTCACCGCTTGGCATATCCTGCCAAACCATAATGCCCAGGCTGTCGCAGTGTCTGTACCAACGAGCAGGTTCCACTTTGATATGCTTCCGGATCATGTTGAAACCCATTTCTTTGGTTTTAACGATGTCGAATTTCAGAGCTTCATCAGAAGGAGCAGTATGTAAGCCATCTGGCCACCAGCCTTGGTCTAATGGGCCATAATGAAAGATGAATTCATCATTTAGGTACATGCGTTCAACACCTTGAGCATCTTTCTTTTTGCTGATCTTCCGCATCGCAAAGTAGCTCTTCGCTTCATCTACCACTTTACCCTTTCGAAGCACTTTAATCTGTAGGTCATAAAGGTGTGGCCTGGATGGGCTCCATAGTTTCAGGTCAATCAATTTCAATTGATGCTGATCGGATGGACTTCCTTTTACCTCCGCTACTTTTTGACCACCATCAAACGCTTCAATTAGAATTTCATCCGAAGCTTGGGCGCCCTCGATCGCTGTCTGAATGGCTAACGATTTTTGGTCTACATCAGGAGTCTGTTTAGTAGATACAATGTAGGTTTGAGGAACACTTTCCAACCATACCGTTTGCCAGATGCCTGAAACAGGTGTGTACCATATCCCATGCGGATTGATGATCTGTTTTCCTCTAGGTTGTGGTCCTTCGCTCGTAGGATCCCAAACCCGGATTGTTAAATCCTGTTTACCCGATTTTTTGATCGCCTTACTGATGTCAAAGGTAAAAGCATCAAATCCACCTTCATGGCTACCGACATGTTGGCCATTTAAATATACATCACATTGCCAATCCACCGCGCCAAAATGTAGGAGCACCTTGCCTTTGTTCAATTTCTTGTCGATACTGATCTGGTTGTGGTACCATATCGCATCATCCTTACTTACTCTTTTTCCGACCCCTGACAGCGCAGATTCTATTGCAAAAGGCACTAAGATATCGCCATCCCAAGAAGTTGGGGCTGTTTTTTGATCTTTCGGACTAACCTTATATTTCCAAAGTCCATTGAGGTTCTGCCAATTGTTCTGCCGAACCAATTGTGGTCTGGGGTACTCGCGATGTGCATTTTGTGGGGTTACTTGTTCTGCCCAAGGGCTCAGGATCTTGTCGGCTACAGGTTTCCACGTCTGTGCGAATCCTGTAGAAAGCGAAGCGGTTAGCAAACATGCTATGGCAACGGTTCTTTTCATCATTTTGGTCTGTTTAGTTTAAATTGATCTAATCAATAGCGCTAGCTACTCAAATAGGTTTCCCTAAAATACGATTAATATTTAAATATCATGAGGGAATGGCGAGATAAAATAATTTAAATTAAACGACTGTATTATAGCTGCTTAAATTTTTAAAACAAATTTTATAATTATCTTATAAGAAAAAATAAAATTTATAGTTTAAATTTATCCTATAAACCTACCAATATGAAACCTGGAGAATCAAAGGAATTTGATCATGAAAAGCGATTGATGGATATTCGATCCCAATTGGAAAGGTATTCCCATTATTGGAAGTGGTTTGTGGTATCCATGGGGATTTGTTTCGTGATTGGTTTTGTTTACCTGCGATACTCCGTTAGGATTTATGAGGTCTACGCCAAGATATTGCTTCAGGATGAGAAAAAAGCTAGTGGGGAAATGGCGGGTCTTGCCGAATTGGCCAATTTAGCGGGACGAGGTACTTCCTCGGCCGCATTCGTAAATGATCAGATCCAGGTTTTGCAATCCCGAAGAATCATGCGTAAAGTGGTGGATGCCAATGGCTATGAGATCACGTATTTTCAGAAAGGTCTGATCAGGGAAAAGGAGCTACCTACCCAGGAATCCCCTTTAAAAATGATCCTGTTGGAGCCCAATTCACCACTCTTGGAGAGGAAAGCTTACTCGGTGGAAATTAGGCAGGAGGGAGCTGAATATGTGCTCACAAATGAGGAAGAAGATGAAGTGCCTATCAAACTGGGGCAGGCGATCCCATCTCCGATCGGAAAGATCATGTTTGTTCCGAACGGAAACATACCTTGGCGATCTACGATCAAGATCAATTTTATGCCTAAGGAAATTACGGTGGATATTTTACGGAGTAAAATGCGGGTTTCACCAACCAAAGATGTGCTATCCTTTGCGGTCGATTTTGTATTTCGTTATCCATCGAGAGAGAAAGGGATTGAAGTGGTGAATTCCCTGATCCAGCAATATAATCAAGACGCCTTGGCGGATAAAGCCAGGGTGTTTAAGTCCACGAGTAATTTCATTCATAATCGATTGTCCATCATATCGGAGAGCCTGAAGGCTGCGGATGGCAAGTTGGAGGTTTTTAAACAGCAGCATCAGGTATTGGACTTGGCTCTGGAGGGGAGCATCCGGGCGGAGGGAGCATTGGAGAGCGAAAAGGAACTCATGGATGCCAAGATGCAATTAGAGCTGGTCAACATGATGGATGAATTCCTGCAAAACAATAATTTAGATCTTCTGCCGGTCAATATCGGGCTTTCGGATATGGCCATCCAGTCGGAGATCAAGACCCATAATGAGCTGCTGCTGGAACGAAACGAACTTCAGAAATCAGCGAGCCCGCAGAATCCTGTGCTTCAGAACTTAGATCATGCCGTATCCATTTCCCATGCCAATATTGCGCGTTCTTTGGCCAATTCCAGGCAGGTATTGACTTCCAAAGTGAATATGCACCAGCGCCGACGAGTGCAATTTGAAGAGAAAAAATCCAGTATGCCATTGAATGAGCGAAAGTTCAAGGATATTGTTCGGCAACAAAAGACGATCGAGACCTTGTACCTTTTCCTGCTCCAAAAGTTGGAGGAAAATGAGATCAACCTATCGGCAACTCCTTCCACCTTAAAGGTGGTGGATCTCGCGTATGCTACTTGGAGGCCTGTTTCCCCGCGTAAAATGTTGGTTTTACCAATTTCAATGGCAATAGGTTTTCTATTACCCTTATCGCTGCTTTACATTAAGTTTTCTTTAGATATTAAAGTGCAAGGCAAGGCCGATTTACTGAAGATAGGGGATGTGCCGATCTTAGGCGAAGTGCCCCGATCTCATCATGACATCAAAGCAGAAAGTGATCGGACTGCGCTTGCCGAGGCCATCAGGATCTTACGCACCAACCTGCGATTCTTGATGGGCAAGAACGTCAATGGAGCTTCGGTGTATTTTGTTACTTCCACCATTGCGGGTGAAGGGAAATCGTTCATAGCCACTAACCTAGCAAAAATACTTTCCTTTGCTAATAAACGGGTTTTGTTGATCGGAGCAGATATCCGATCCCCAAAAATCCTAACTTATCTCGACTTGACCTACCTTCGACACACCCAACCTGGCATCAGCAATTTTCTGGTAGACGATAATTACCAAGTGGAAGATCTGATCATTCCGCGGGCAAAAGGTTTTGGATTTGACCTGATCTATTCGGGCTATACCGCCCCTAATCCGGCAGAATTGCTTCTGAATGGACGGTTTGAGGAGATTATCCAATACGGTAGGGAAAATTATGATTATGTGATTGTAGATACGGCTCCGGTGGGGTTAGTGACCGATACATTTTTGATCTCCGAGCTTGCCGATCTGACGATTTATGTCGTTCGAGCAAATTTTTTGGACAAAAGACTCCTGGAGGTTTCCAAAGATTGTTTAGAAGAAGGGAAATTGAAAAAAATGGCTTTTTTATTAAATGATGTAGAATTCTCCTTGGGATATGGTTATGGATATGGATATATCGAAGAAACAGTGAAAAAAGGCTGGTTAAGTAAATTTAGGTTTTTGATTAATCTAATAAGACAAAAATATCTTAAATAGATAATAAAAATGGCTATAGAGTAGCTATATCGCTACAAAATATAGCTAAAAAAGCTTAATAGTATAAAATATTAATATTAAGACAATATTAATCTTGTATTAATGAAATATTTGTTTTAATATTGTTCCTATAAGTGCTATATACCCAGAAAAAAGCATAAATACCTACGATTCTCTACCTGCTGTAAATATAATTTCCAAGAGCACCATGAAAGTTGTTTTTGAGTTTCAAGATTACTTTAAGGACTAATTTTTATTGATGGAATGTTCATAAAAGTGTAATTAACTGATAGATAATTATAAATCCTATTATAATAAAGTAACCCAAAATGGACAATATTATGAAAAAAGACGAAAAAAAAGATTATATCGTGCCTAGCATGTTTGTTACGCACGTGGAGCTCGAGCAGGGAATTGCTGCCGAATCAGTAACTGCCTCACCAAATCCATCAGTAGGCGATTGGAATGAGGGAACAGGCGGTATCGATGATAACGATTTATAAACCTAGCTAATGACACACATTATGGAAAAGTTGACTAACTTCAATTGGAAACTAGCAGGTGTTATTTTCCTTACTACCGCGTATTTTCTTCTAGTTGGATGTTCCAAACAAATGACCGCGGATGATGGCATTTCAAAAAAAACCAAGATTTCAGTACGGGTAGTTGGAATCGATGAGAGTATAAAGAACGCCAAAGAAGAACCAAAGGCATCCGCATCTTCTAAGGAAGTTAGTGCCAAGGAAGTCGCAGAATTACATTTTGCAGGTTTTGATGCTTCTCTTTCTGTTGACCACGAATTAGGGACCGCAGGAGGCAGAAGAATGATCAAATCGAGTTCCCGAAAAGGAGCTTCTAAACAAGTCATGGGAGCAGTGATGGATCCCGGGGTAAAATATAGGCTTTACCTGTATAAGGCAGATAATAGCTTCGTGAGTTCAACGGAATTGACCTCCGATGTACCTGCTGAGATCGAAGTGGACCAAGATGTATCCTATAAATGGTATGCCTTATCCTATAACAACAGCGAATCGCCAGCGGATATAAATCCGGCAACACCAACCGTGACCTCTCTGGCATTGCCTGCCAACAAGGATATCCTCTATGATGCAGGGACATTTTCCGTGCCGACGGGACCAACACCAATTGACGTTCCGGTTAATATTGTCTTTGACCATATGGTCTCCCGGATAGGTATTGAATTGAATACCATGGGCATGTTTGCTGACATGACCTCCGCTGTTGTTTCGGTAACAGGCTTATCGACCTACTCTGGTAATTTTGACATCGCTTCGGGTACTTGGGGAACCCTCACTGCTGCAGCCAACGGTATTGATTGGGCAGATTTTGTAAATATTGAGGAACCGTATGCCGATCGGAAAATCGCTTATGTGTATACGCCAAGTACCGCGGCTATTAATAACCTGACGGTAACCTTGACCGATCTTTCCTTGAAGCTAGACGATAATAACATACGATCTTTCAGTGCTTTATTAGCCGCTACACCATCGGTGTTTACTTTTAATGTAACCCCGGTTGTGGCGAATGATCACCGCTTATTGGTCGATCTGATCGAATCGCCATTGACCGTAGGGGGAGTTCGTTGGGGCCGTGNNGCCGTGCAAACCTTTACTATCAAGGGGGACACAATCCCTATCGTTTCCACCATACCTATGCCCATTCTTCAGCTAGAAACACCTTCTTTTCCTTCCGAGGTCTTGTTCCGGAAAGTTTTGGGGTGAATGGTGACCCTTGTGCAGAAGTGTACCCAGCAGGTAAATGGCGCGTGCCTACCAATAATGACCTCATGGCATTGACTGGTACTCCTCCCTTATATCTAAACGGACAGGCCAACACAACGGGTAGCACAGGTGGCCTTGGTTATCTCGAATACACCAATGCTACTGGAACAGCGGCACCTTACCCAAGCAATGATCTCCATTTCAATTATAATGGCGGAAGTTTGTCCGTTGGAATTATTGGAGGTCTATTGCAGGTAACCTTTGGTAATCTTGGTGTTACCGGCGAATATTGGAGTTCTACCAATGGAACCAATATATTAGGTTTGATTGGGCTCGGAGGCTACAGCATGTTATTGTCGAACGCATTGGGAGACACGATGGAAGCTGAGCTTTTAAATGTTCAGACCCTGGGTGTTGATGTCATTGAATCACCGTTTAAGAATGTACGATGCGTGCGGGCTAATTAAAAAAATCTACCTATGAAANNATGAAATTTTTAACCCACTTATCGGTCAGAAAGGTTGGCAATGATTACATCATGTTGCAACCTGGATTGGAAATGCTCGATATGGCCCGCGTTTTTACCCTTTCCGAGTCGGCGGCCATGATCATCGAGGAGTTTAAAGGGAGGGATTTTGAAGAACAGGATGCTGTAGACTTTGTTCTGCGAAATTTTGAGGTGGAAGCCCAAAGGGCAAAAATTGATGTTCGGCAAATCCTGACGCATTTCTTCCAAGAAGGTTTATTTGTTGCACGATGATAAAACAGCATATCCTATATCATAAATCCGTTTTGGTTTTTTTAGATCTCCTGAAATTTGCCTTATGGGGAAAACCCTTAGCATTGGATAAATTTCAGGAGCTAAAAAACCGAGATTGGGAAAATGTATATAGGTTTGCCTACTTTCAGACGCTCGATGGGTTGATCGCTCATGCCGCCCAACAGCTACCTTCTTTTTTTATGCCCGAGCAGCCCATGTTATATAAAATGATCCTTCGCGAACAGCAGATCAGGGAAAAAAACGAGAAAATGAATACGATCATTTCCGAGTTGGATGGATTGTATAATGCGGAGGGTATTCGGCCCATTCTACAAAAGGGGCAGGCCGTTGCCCAATATTATCCGAATCCTTCCTTGCGTGTTTGCGGCGATATCGATTGGTATTTTGAACGGGGCCTTCCCTATAATAAGGCGTTCAAGCTCATGGTAGATCTTAAAACGAACATCCATTTTCATGCAGGATACAGCTGTGGATACGACTGGAAAGGCCTACATGTAGAACATCATCAACGGCTCATACAGGCTAGAAATCCATGGAATCTAAAATTCCTAAATAAGCTTCAGACAGAAGAAAGAGAGCCTTTTGAGCCCGTTTCAAGTCAAGGTTTTCAGACCCATATGCCCAATCCATTTCTAAATTCCATCATGTTGAATGTACATATTCTTAGCCATCAAGTAGGCTATGGCATTGGTTTGAGGCAATTATGTGATGTTGCCTGTTTATACCATACCCAAAACCAAAAATTGGATGGGGACAGATTGAAATTTGTTTACAAGAAATTGGGGGTATTGGCATGGATGCATAAACTCCATTATACCTTGGTCAAGTATTTGGGATTAAAAGAAGAAAATTTACCTTTCCCTTTAGATAAGAAATCGGTTAACGATTGGATGATCAAGGATATCCTTTTTGCGGGAAATTTTGCATTTCATGATTCCCGCTTTCCGGATATCAATAATCCAATGGGACGAATGAATAGAATACCAAGACTATTCTACAGTTTTAGCCGATATCTACCCATCGCCCCATCGGAAACGGTAGCTTTTCCGATCATCCATGTGATCTCCAAATTCCACCGGTAAAAAATTAGTTTACAAAATTATTATAGGTACTCACCACCGTTTGGGCAGCGTTGTCCAAATCGGTAAATGCTCCTTCCGAAATCTCGCTTCCAGCATTCATTTCCCGTTGGATAATGCGCATTTTTCCTAAGTAGGTATCCACAGCATCATTGAAGGTATTGAATCTTCGGTTGTTACTTTCATATTGATCGCCTTTGATCGGGTTCTCCTTATTTTTTTTCAATAAAGATTCCAATTCATTGTACTGTTTATCAAAATTTGCTTTGAAAGTTTGGTTACTCACATCATCGTAGGTGCCCATGGTAATTTCCTTACAATATTCCATGACTTTTTTAGAAGAAATAATCTGATCCTTAAAAGGATGGTCCTTCAATATTTCCGCTTCTGCTTTATCCGCTTCAGGACGTAAAGCATTGAATAAGGCTTTGGAGGCATTCTCATTCTTTTGGATTTCTGCCATGCCTTTCTCCTTAAACTCGTTCATTTTTTTGCCTTGATCTTCTTTCCAATCTTCAGCAGATTTATAGTTTTCCATTTCCTTATATAAGCTTTGTAAGGAAGCGAAACTGGTTTGCAAGCTGTCTATCCATGCTGCATAATTACCTTTTAAAGAGCTTGGGGCTTTTAGATCTTTTGATTGATTTACCATAATTGGCCGAATCAAAATAGGAGCTATAGCAATCGCATCAGGATTGGCTATCTTTTTTTTGATGAAGTTATCTAGATTATCGACGGATCGGATATAATTACGGATAAAACTATTCTGGTTATTTTCCGTTTGAACCATTTTGTTATTGAAATCAATGATTTCTTGGGCTTCATTTTTAGATCCGGAAGAAAATAATCCTCCAGATTCGTTTTCTTTTTCTCCCGACTTGGATTTGTCTCCCGAACCGGAACATCCAACAGTTAAAGAAAGGGCTAAAACGCCTAAAATTAGTGATTGTGCTATTTTCATCCTGATATGAATTGGTGTATCCATATCAGGATAAAAAATATGCCAGCCTTGTCTAAAAGCTATTTATTGCTATATACAAAGTATATACAAGATTAAATAACATCAATTTTTTCGCCATTCCAACCAATTGCTTTTACTTTGGTTGAACCAATTGGAAGATGAACAATGGTGTGTTGGTTATTAGTGAAACCAGCACCACGGAATGCAACTTTGACTAATTTATCGCCTTGATACGTCTCAAATGCAACCGCACCTGGCCAAGCAAGATTATCGATAATTAACCTATCCTTTTCCTTCGAAAATCCTTCATTAATTTTACCCTTTAATACTTCTTGATTCTTGAAAATTGAAATACTGTTCGCTGTTAGGTAATGGATAACAGGACTACTTGGTTTCGGAAATTGGGAAGCGTATTTTTCTACTTCTTGTATGTCCTGATCGGTAATCAACATGCGCCCAACCGTATAATCATCTACTATAAGATCAATAGGTGCTAGGATGCCTGATTTTTTAAAAAAATCTGTTAAGTCTAATCCACTTACTTTACATGCATTCTTGACAAATTGTAATTGATAGTAGCTTTCGGACTCCTGATCTGAAACAGGTTCTTGGATTGCTTTGTAGAATATATCCCCATAAAAGTCCTTATTTCCCCATTTCTTACCTGCACCCACCTCATGGAAGTACAATTGTAATTGCCAAAGTGGAACCAATTTGACGAAATGATCACCACCCCAATCTCTTGTTCGCTCTCTATCCCAACGGTCAGGTCCCGCTTGTGTTAACCAAGGTTGGTTATGAACAAAAGCAGATTCCATATAGGCCGTTATCCTTCCACCGATTTTAGGTTCATCGTAATCCTTTAATTTTTCATGTTCCAATTTAGGGGAATGGGAATTGTAAACATATTGTGTCCAAACGGAATAGATATTATTGGTTACTTCGGTTGTGCCAGTCCATTTCATATTTGGCCTAACTTGATTAACATGGCCAAATTCATGAGCAACTCCCCAAGAATTTTTCCTTAGCCGACTGATGTCTGCTAGATCTTTCATCGTGTTATCATGAAAAGCAGCACCCAATCCATCTGCATGCATAAATCCTTTCCAAATAACCCGGCCGAACATATGGTTTTTAGGTTCTTTTTTATATTTTACCAATCCCATGATCTCATGCTGAATATGGATGATCGAATCATATAGCGCTACTAATCCTTTGCCATTTTCTGGCGTTCCAGCTTTTAAGGATTCTTTGGAATAAGCTAAGTGTACTTTTTTACCAATTAAATCGATAACCGGACCATGAGCTGAATTTAGCATCTTTTGATATTTGCTATTATCATCTTTCCGGGCATCAAAAACACCGTTTATTTTACCAGAAAGGATATGGATCTTCACTTTTTTATAAGGCTTACCTGACTCATAGAAATGTTGGATATAAGCATTGCCCTTATCCTTTACCTGAAATTTATTTAAACCTGGTTTTAAAGGATATTTGTGCATCCGAAAATGCTCATCATCCCAGTTGCTGACCAATAAATTTAATTTTTGGTTTTCATTATCTTCCACCCAGACAAGGACTTCCTCATTTGCGGAAAAATAAATTCCTGTAGGATTTTCAAATTGGGAGTAAGGGCTGGTTTTTAATTCTTTAGCAAGAATTTGAGGGTCTAAGTAGCTCTCATAGGTTTTGAATCTTTCCGTTAATGGGTAATTTCCGTTTTTCATCTCCTTTGCAACTTCGCGCAATATCGGATGTTGGATTTCTTGGATAGCTTGCGGGCTTGCTTTTTTGGTCAGACTCGTCAGATTTTTCTTGTTAAAAAAGGAAAGGTCGTTTTCTGATTGTGCAAAGGTTAGGTTGCTGGCACAGATCAAAAAACTGATTATGGCTAGTTTCTTCATCATTTCATTCATTTATTCCAAGATAATGAATAAAAGACTCTGGAAAACCAGCCTTAATCATTCAATCGATTGCATAATGGAAATATTACATAGAAATAAGTCCTTCAATCATTTTTACATAAATTTATGACCTTAATATTTTCTCCATCGTCTTTCCTTTGGCCAGCTCGTCTATCAATTTATCCAAATACCTGACCTGCTGAATTAGCTTGTCTTCAATTTCCTCAATGCGGTCGCCACAGATTACCCCAGTAATCTTTACAGCATTTGGATTCATCTTCGGCGCCTTCCCAAAAAAATCCTCCAGATTTATCTTATCATCAATGGCTTTTTGTAAGGTCTTTTCGTCATAACCCGTAAGCCAAAAAATAATCTCATCAACCTCCGCTTTCGTTCTATTCTTCTTCTCAGCTTTCTGTATATACATAGGATAACCCCTGCGAAAGACATTTTATAAACGCGTTCTATATTTTTTGGATGCATAATGTTGAATTCAATAGGTTAAAAAATACCCGACAATTTACAATAAATTCATAAATCACTTATTATAATTTTTACGTAAATTGGTATATAAATTAAAACCGCCTTATGAAAGGGGAAACCTTAACCCAAAAATTGCATCTGTTATGGCGTGCTGGCTTTGGACCTGCTTTGGAACAGATTCCGACCATTGCGAATAGTAGCATTCAAGACCTCTACAAGCATTTGTCAAAGCCTCAGAAATTCCAGGCAGTAAATTTCCAAAAACCAGATCAGCCAACTGATGATGGCTACAACAGCATGGATAATGCGGAGAAGCGGAAACAAGCCCAAAAGTTAAACCGATCCCAGAACCTGGATCTGAATATCGATTTCATGAACCAGATGATCCTTTCCGAAGCGCAACTGCAGGAAAAGATGGCTTTTTTCTGGCACGGGCATTTTGCGAGTCGGTCTGTTAATCCAAGGTTTAGTAAGCAATTGCTGAACAGCATCCGTCGGCATGCCTTAGGCAACTTCAAGGATCTCTTGTTTGCCGTGAGTCAATCACCCTCCATGTTGAATTTTCTGAACAACCAACAGAATAAAAAAGGGCACCCTAATGAGAACTTTGCAAGGGAAGTCATGGAATTATTTACCATGGGAAGGGGGAATTATACAGAAACAGATGTAAGGGAAGGAGCGAGGGCATTTACCGGCTGGGCTTACAATAAGGAAGGTGAGTTTATTGAACGGAAGAATCAGCATGATACTGGAGAAAAGACGTTTTTAGGAAAGAAAGGTGACTTTTCAGGTGAAGATGTCCTCCATATAATCCTGGAAAAGAAGGAAACCGCCAGGTTTATTACCGAGAAGATTTATAGATTCTTTGTAAATGAAAAAATAGATCAAGCAAGGGTTCAAGAATTAAGTTCCATTTTTTACAATGCAAAATATGATATCCGAAAATTAATGGATAGCATTTTCCTGAGCGATTGGTTCTATGAAGCACAACATATTGGCAACCGTATTAAATCGCCCATTGAATTGATGGTAGGCATGATGCGGATGATGCCTATGCGAGTGGCGCATCCCGAAAACCTGATCGACTATCAACGTTTATTAGGACAGATGTTGCTCTATCCACCGAATGTGGCCGGATGGCCCAATGGAAAATCCTGGATCGATAGCTCCACCTTGATGCTCCGACTTCAGATGCCTCAAATTTGGTCAGGCTTAAGACCTATGGACTACGATGCACCTTTGGATGATGATCTAGACATGGGTGCCAAAAACAAGAACAGCAACTTAAACCAATTCAAGAACCCACAGATTGAAATTGCTTGGGATCAAGTCAATGACACGTTCAAAAACAAGAAATTAGTAGACTATATCCTGCAATCTCCCAATAAAAGCGTTCAACAAGTAGCTGCACGATTCGCAGTTGAGGGAATAAAAATGAATATGATCAACTTGATGTCCACTCCAGAATATCAGTTGATGTAACCCTGAAATTATGTATATCAAGAGAAGAGAATTTTTAAAAATGGGAAGTTTGGTTTCCGCATCCATGATGCTTCCAAACTTCCTGAAAGCCTTGGAAACTGATAATTCGCTCCAAAATAGGCCGAATATATTGGTGGTCCTGCAATTTACGGGCGGAAATGATGGATTGAACACCATCATCCCAACCCGAAATGATATTTATTTCCGGGAAAGAAGTCAAATCGGTATCATAAATTCCCTGCGATTAAACGATGAGGCGGGCATCAATCCAAACCTTGCCTTTTTCAAGAATTTATATGAACAAGGGGAATTGGCGGTGTTGAATAATGTAGGCTATCCCAACCCGGATAAATCCCATTTCCGAAGCATGGATATCTGGCATTCGGCCAGCCGATCCGACGAATACCTGGAAACGGGTTGGTTAGGTCGGTATTTGGATGAAGCCTGTTACGATTGTCCGCATCCCACCCAGGCTTTGGAGGTGGATGATATGCTGAGCTTGGCATTAAAAGGAAAGAACAATAAAGCTTTTGCGTTCAAGGAGCCACGGAAACTATACCAGCTGAGCCAGGAAAATTATCTCAAAACGCTAGCCCAGCAACATGACCATGAAGAAGAAACGGTTTCTTATCTTTACAGCACATTAGGCTCAACCATCAATAATGCCGATTATATCTTTGACAAGAGCAAGGCTAAGGCAAATAACGACAGTTATCCAAACTCAGGATTAGGAAAGGAGTTCAAGACCATTTCTTCGCTTATCAAATCAGATATCAATACCAGGGTGTATTACCTATCCATCGGTAGTTTCGATACCCATGTGAACCAGAATGATCGACAAGGGAAGTTGTTCCAGGAAATCAATGAAGCAGTAAAAGCCTTTGTTTCCGATCTAAAAAAACATGATCTATTCAAAAACGTACTAATGATGACCTTTTCGGAATTTGGAAGGCGGGTGGCTCAGAATGCCAGCAATGGTACCGATCATGGAACGGCCAATCAACTTTTCTTTATCAGTGGAGGATTAAAGAAACAGGGCATGCTCAATGCACTTCCGGATCTTAAAAACCTATATGAAGGTGATTTGATATATACAGAAGACTTTCGGAAGGTCTATGCTACGGTGCTGAAGAACTGGCTTCAGGCTGATTCCAATAAAATTTTAGGTTGGAAGAATGGTTTGTACGACTTTGTGTAAATTGGCGCTTTAAACTTTGTGTATATTGCCGCTTTAATACGTTCTAATGTTTACCTTCGAAGTCCTAATCAAAGCTTTTCTAATTGGAGGAATGTTCCTCCTTGCATTTCTTAATTTTAGTCATGCGGTTCAGGTCAATCGGAAGGCAAATATCTGGTTCGGAGTTTTTGCTATATTCTGGTCGACGTTCTGGTTGGATGAGATGCTTTATCTTGGAGCATTGAAACATCATTTTATCTATCAAATTGGGGTGGTATTCATTCAATTCCTAGTGCCGCTTACTTTTTTGATCAGTGTTTACTATTATACCAATCCAGATTATAAATTCGGGAAATTTCGGGTTATCCTTTTCTTGGTTCCACTCCTGATACTGATTGCACTGTCTTTAAAAGATGTTTTACCTGAAAAGACTTATCATATCCTGATTTTGGCCCTGTTCTTTAGCCACGCCATCACTTGTGTGGTTTTGGCGTATTTTAAGGTACATCGGCATCAAAAGCTTATCCAATCGTTCTCATCCCATACCCAAGATGTGGATCTACGTTGGATAAAATATATTATCTATGCTTTTATCGCATCATCTTTATTGATCCTTGCATATAACCTGCTCTTACCCAATAGGAACCTGAATATTTTTGCGAATCTATTCTTTTTGTTCATCCTTTACTTGGTGGCATTTTATTCCATCCGTCAGAAAGAGATATTCCCTAAAGGTTTGGACATTGTAGAAGAGCTTGAAAAATCGGAAGAAGAGGAGTCCAATCCCAACCAGCAAAAGATCAAATTGATGAGTGATGAGGACCTTATGGCTGGTAAAGAAAGATTGATGCAGTTGATGGAGCAACAGGAAGCTTTTCTGGATACGGAATTAAACCTGTTGAAATTGGCTAATAGAATGGAGCTGAGCAGTCATCAATTGTCCTACATCATCAACAATGGTTTTCAGCAAAACTTTTTCCAGTTCATCAATTCATTTAGGGTTGAGCGAGCTAAAGAACTATTATTGGATCCGAAGATGATGCCATATAATATCGTTTCGATCGGATTCTCTTCAGGATTCAATTCCAAGACGGCTTTCAATACCGTTTTTAAGAATAGCACCGGATTGACGCCCACCTCGTACAGACAGCAACACCGATTAAGTTGATCTGATTTATAAATCCGAACGCGTAACCATCTGACAATATGGTTGTTGATAGCGATTGTTTGTATAGGTTCAGTTCTATAAGTTGAAACCTATTTACTACCTGTATACGCTAATTTTGATCTTGTTATTTATCGGATTAGTACAAAATTAGATGATTATGTATCAAGAAGAAATTGCCATTCATGCGGATGTAGAATTGTTGGAGAAATTATTGGTTCAACACCAATATATTCAAGCATGGGAGCAGGGTTTTGAGATCTTTAAGGAGCTGCAGGTGGATGCCGAGAAAAAATGCATCGTACATTGGGATATAGAAAATAATGTGGATTATATCTATACGTTAAGGGAGAATATAATTGGGGTAAAATTGACCTTGGCAGTAGACCTGGACCCTTCTGATCAAAATATCCTTGTCAACTTGAAAAATTCCAGAACTTATATCTCCAATATCATTCCCAAAATCAAACGATTGGCGGAAGAATTGTATTTCAATTAAACAGTTGCTGGGCTTTCTTGTTCTTTCTAAAAGAGCAGGTATGAAGGAAGCAAACATCAAGGTTTTGGTTATTTTGGGGCATCCCCGTAAAGACAGCTATAATGCGGCCTTGGCCGAATCCTATGTGGCCGGGGCAAGGGCAGCTGGAGCACATGTAGAATACTTGCATGTCGCGGACCTTCATTTTGATCTGCATGTTCAGATTCATTCGCCGCAGGATCAATTTGAAGAGAAGGACCTCAAAGAAGCTAAGCGGTTGATCAAATGGGCGGACCACTTGGTTTTTGTCTATCCAACCTGGTGGGGGAATATGCCTGCCCTATTAAAAGGCTTTATCGATCGGGTATGCGTTCCTGGATTTGCCTTTTACGAGATTCAACCTGATGCTTTTAAAAAATTGCTCAGCCCGAAAACCGCGCAATTGATCATTACCATGGATACGCCTGTATTGATAGACCGTTTGATCAATGGCGCACCTTCAAGAAGATCCTTGGCAAATGCTACCTTAAAATTCTGTGGGGTGAGTCCTGTTAGAAGCATGTTGATCAGTCCGGTAAAGCATTCATCTGATGAAAAGAAAGAGGAATGGCTGACCAAGGCCTATCATAAAGGAAAATCACTTGAAAATGGTGTACTTACTCCTTGGGAAAAGTTGATGGACCAGGCCATGCCTTGGATCAAGGCGATCAGATTGCAATTCTATCCCATGACCTTCTTTGCCTATGCTATCGGTGCCTTTTTGTATGCAGCACTAGTTGGAACTTTTAATCCTTGGATTTTCGTATTGGGATACTTTGTCCTATTTGTGATTGAGGTGATTACGGTTTTCAGTAACGATTATTTAGATCGGGAAACCGATCGGTTGAATAAGCATTTCAGTACTTTTTCTGGAGGATCGAGGGTATTGGTCGATGGTGTGTTGAGTGAAAAAGCTTATACAAATTCCTTGAAATATCTGTTGGTAGTTTTGGCGGTTCTCTGTGTGTTCATGGGCATATTCGCCATTGCCTCCGTTTTGCATGTTTTGTTGGTTACTGTCCTATTATTTTTGATTGCTGTATCTTATACGGCCGCGCCTTTACGTTTTTCCTACAATGGTTGGGGTGAGATTGTGGTGGGTTTTACCCATAGTTTTGCTGTTATTATCTGTGGTTTTGTTTATCAGGGTGGAGGGTTGAATAATGTTTATTCTTGGGTGGTTGGTATTCCCTTGTTCTTTTCCATCGTTCCGGCGATTATCATGGCGGGAATACCTGATCATGATGCCGACCGAGCCGCCGGAAAAGGGACCTTGGTGGTTAGGCTTGGTAAGGTGAGGGCGACTTATTTGGCGGGCCTTTCCGTTTTGTTGTCCATGAGTTCTGTACTCCTTTTGAAAAAGGATGTGCTGATGGATAGGGTTTATTCGGATATTATTTATGTAGCCTTTTTACACGGCGGTTGGTTGTTATATTTACTTTACCAATACATCAATAAAGCCGATAAACCTGCTCGGATTGATGGAATAATGGGCATTGCGCTTATGTATATCCTTTGGTATACCTTAGTACCTTTTTTTAATCTGTTGTAAAGTTTCATTTTTTGAAATAATATTAAGATATTTTCTAAATGAACCGATATTTTTTAATTTTCCTTCTTTGTATTTCAGTAGTTGGCTTTGCAAAAGGTCAAGATACTATTCCATTTAAACTTAATGATCATTACAATATTTTGGTTAAGGCTTTGATCAATGAAATGGACTCTGCTGATCTCATGTTCCAGATATCTATGCAGGAGGCATCATTGTCACCAAATCGGGAGAGGAAAATGAGTTCGGTGAAATTTGATACGACGGAGTTTCCTGAAGGCTTGAGCAAGGTAAATCGCATTCAGGTGGCTGGAGTTACGGTAGATAGTATCTGGATCTGGGATAATGAACTTACAGGCTATGGTGCTGAGGGTAAAATTGGGCTAAAAATGTTTCAGAATAAGGTGTTTAAGATGGATTTTGATGCTTCTCAATTTGTGCTTTATGATGCATTGCCGGATACTGGTTGGTACAGCAAATTACCGCTTAAACTAAATAGAGGTCAGTTGTTTGTAGAAGCATCAATTAGGAGCGGAGAGAAAGAGCAAAAGGACGAATATTTACTTCAATCTGGATTTTCTGGGGCAGTACTCTATAACCAGAACATTTCCCATGATCTACAATTAACTGGGCTTCCTATAATAGAAAAAAAGGTGATGAAGAATTCTTCGGGCAAGGAAGTGCATAATATGATCGCAGTTTTGTCAAGTTTTGAAATTAGTGATTTTCAATTTAATGAAGTTCCTGTAAATTTCTTTGTAGGTGATGGTTTTAAGCAACTCAGCAATTATTTAGGCGCGGATATGATCCATAGGTTCAATTGGATTATAGATATAAAGGGCGGATATGCTTATATTCAGAAAAATAAGAATTTTGAGGAACCTTATTACTTTGGGAAGAAGTCAGGCTAATTACACTGTCGCAGTCTAAATTATATTTTTTTTAGGCAAGATATCCTTACCTTTTTTTATGGGATCTATAGTCCTACTATAGATTATTAACCCAATTTTGATATATAAAATCTATTTATGGATCTTTTTTTTTTTAGTAATTTCAAGAATTCATGGTTCTATAATTCGTTGAAGTTTATTGGTTGATTATGCCATTCGTAATCGGGTAAGGCAGATTGGAGGTAAGGAAGTTGAGTATGATATATCTTTTAATTCCTAATAATATTTCTGAAATTAGTTTAATAGAAAACTAAACTCAAATGAAGTTAAATTACCTCTTATCCCTCCTAGGTTGTATCATCATATTTCCCATTTTTGCACAAACAGCCTGGATATATCCACCCGAAAAAGAAAAATGGGATGCAGACAAACTGGGAAACCAAAGAGCAGTCGTTCAAGTTAACAGCTATGAAAAGGCCATAACGCTTACCATTCCTTGGAGAAATCCAACTATTACCGCCGATCAAAAAATCATCATCATAGATAGTGCAAGCAATAAGGAAATTATACCTTTAGCTTACGGACCGATATCTCCTGAATCCGGAACGATTCAATTCAATCCTATATCGGGCAAGGGAATATATTACATCTACTTTTTGCCCTACCAAATTGGGGGGAGGAGTAAATATTATCCGGATGCTATTTATTTAAAAGAGAAAAACAGAAGTCATCAAAACCTGAAAGCCTCGACGGGAAAGGCAAAACTCATCCGTTTGGAGTCTGTAGACAAGTTCAATCAAAATGATGCGATGGCTCTCCTGGCCACGGATGCTGAAAAAAAGGCTTTTTTACGTAAGCATAATGCTAAACCTTATTTGGTATTTCCTGAAACCAAAGATTACCAAATTAAAATGAAAACCTATTTGCCTTATCGCTGGACCTCGGGTGCCATTGAAGGGCAGGAACTCAAGGCAACCGTGGACAAGGGTGAGTTATTCCCTTTTCAGATCGGGTTATTTGCAAGCAAGCAGGATCTAAAAAATGTAAAAGTTAGTTTCAGAAGTTCTGGGGATTCAAAAAATGGATTCAGCAAGGATGCATTCACCTGTTTCAATACAAATGGCATTGGTTATGATGGAAAACCTATAAAATTTGTGCTAAATGTTCCGCAAAATCAGGTTCAGGCGGTTTGGTGTGGGCTTGAAATTCCTGAAAACATAACTAATACGGAGATCAAAGGGATATTGACCATTCAGCCTGAAAATGCTGCTGCTCGAGAAGTTCCAATTCGCTTAAAAGTCAATAACAAAATTGCCATAAATAAAGGTTTCGACGAGCCTTGGAAATTAACTCGTCTTTCCTGGTTAAATTCTACATTGGCACAGGAAAATAGTGTAATTGCTCCCTACCTACCTTTAAAACTTACAGGAACGAGAACGATCGATATTTTGGGGCGGCAGATTATGCTTCAAGAAAACGGTCTTCCTCAGCAAATCAAGTCTTTTTTTAGCGAGGATATGTTAAGCATCGAAAAACAAGGAAACGACATTTTAGATGCGCCGATGAGTTTTCAGATTAAGGATCAAAGGGGAGGCAATATTGTTTTGAAGACGAATGATTTTGTGTTCACTAAAAAAGAAGAGGGGCTGTATAGTTGGGAATCCAATAGTCAATCTGATGGTATTCAGCTTTTTGTGAAAGGCTTGCTAGAATTTGATGGGTTTATGGATATCAATAAGCAGGTGGTTGCCACGAAAGACATGCAGCTTTCTGATATACAACTGCAATTACCGATGAAGCCTAAATACGCCAAATATTTTATGGGATTGGGTGAAAAGGGAGGCAAAAGAAAGGAAGCGATCGACTGGAAATGGGATGTTAAAAACAAAAATCAAGATGGAGGTTGGATAGGTGCTGTTAATGGGGGTGTTCAGTTCTCCTTACGCGATGAGCATTATTCAAGACCCTTGAACACCAATTTTTACCTTCAAAAACCATTGGTATTGCCGCAGTCATGGGGAAATGATAATAAGGGCGGAATCCAGATCTCCGAAAAAAATGCAGCTGTATTGGTCAACAATTATAGTGGTCAACGCAAATTAGCTAAAGGTGATACCTTGAATTTTAATCTGCATATGCTGATTACACCATTTCATCCAATTAACACGGATTGGCAATGGAACAATCGGTTTTTCCATGCTTACAAACCTATAGAAGAAGTTAAAAATAGCGGTGCAAATATTGTGAATCTTCACCATGGGAGTAGGGTAAACCCTTATATCAACTATCCTTTTGTGGCGACAAAAGAGATGAAGAGTTACATCGATTCTGCCCATCAGGCCGGATTAAAAGTGAAGATTTATAATACGGTAAGGGAGGTATCCAATAGGCTGTATGAACTTTATCCTTTGCGAAGTTTGGGGCATGAAGTGTTTTCTACAGGTAAGGGGCAAGGTTATTCCTGGCTTCAGGAACATATCCATGATGATTATATTGCCGCTTGGTTTGTTCCTGAATTTAAGGATGCGGCGATCATTAATAGTGGGATGAACAGATGGCATAATTACTATGTAGAGGGGATGAATTGGTTGGTTGATCATGTTGGGATTGATGGTATTTATTTGGATGATGTGGCATTTGATAGGATCACCATGAAAAGGATCAAGCGGGTAATGACTAAAAACAATCATCCAGGTATTATTGACTTGCATTCGGCCAATCAATTCAATAAATCGGATGGGTTCAATAACAGTGCGAACCTGTACCTGGAACATTTCCCTTACCTGAATAGGCTTTGGTTTGGCGAATATTTCGATTATGAAAATAATAGTCCTGATTTCTTGTTGACTGAGGTCAGCGGAATTCCTTTTGGATTGATGGGGGAGATGCTGCAGGATGGTGGAAATCCTTGGCGGGGTATGATTTATGGCATGACCAATAGATACCCTTGGGAGGGAGCTAAGGACACCCGTGATATCTGGCGGGTTTGGGATGAGTTTGGCATAAAAACCAGTAAAATGATAGGTTATTGGGTGGAAAATTCACCTGTACAAACGGATAATCCATCGGTATTAGCCACCTCTTATGTCAATCAAGGTAAGACGATGATTGCTTTGGCAAGTTGGAATGAAACAGATACGAAGGTTAATTTAAAAATCGATTGGAAGAAATTGGGATTGGATCCTAAGAAGGTCAAAATGATTGCACCAAAAATTAATAATGTGCAAGAGAAGTTTTCTTTTAAAATTAATGAGCCAATAATGATTGAAAAAGGAAAGGGTTGGATTTTGTTGTTGAGTAAAGAATAGTGATTTAGAATTTAAACAAGCACTTCTTTAACACGTTTTGATTAATTAGGCGTATTTTTTTAAATCATATGATGATCGTTCTGACGCATGAATAATATTCCAATTCACATAGAATATTAAGTGGTGTTAAAAATAATGATTAATGCCCATATATTGGAGTAAATATCAAAAACACTCCATTATTGAAGAAGTTATATAATCGTTGCCAGAAGCCTAGATTTTATTGCAGTAATAGATTTCAAATAAATGCACAAAAAAAGATAATTGATATTTGGCACATTTATAAGTGAACTAAATGTGATAGCACTTCTAATGAATGGCTTAAATTAATAATTTCAAAACCTGTGGATTAAGCAAGTAGCCTTGACGAAAATTATCCATTTTCTAGGGGTGGGTTTTAGGCTATGCCTTCAAAATATGTTTGAATATGGGTAAGAATCGTGGTTTAAGTAGGGTTAAAGCAGGGTTGAAGTATGGGATAAGTATGTAAAGCATACATTTTACATACTTTTAGTATACTTTCAGTATGGTTTTACTTCGAAGGTAACTAGAAGAAATTAAGCTTTGATAGCGGTATTTTTCAACATCTTTAAACAAAGAAAATAATTAGTTTTCAATTTCATTGCATTATAAATTTATTATGGTTAGGATTTTTTTTCTAAAATTAATGAGCCAATTATGATTTAAAAAATAAAAGGTTGGATTTTGGTTTTAAGAAAAGAAGAGCAGTTCAACTGGAATAATTATTGATTATAGTTTTCAATAACTATTACACAAAACTATTAATATGAAGAAATCATTATTAGGAGCCTCGATTTTATTTATGGGGTTTGCTGCTCAAGCACAAAGTACTGGACAATTTAAGGCCGGTGTTAATGTTGGATTACCAGTTGGTGATGTTAAAGAAATGACTACTTTTTCTCTGGGTGCTGATTTAGCTTATTTATGGAATGTAGGGACAAATTTCCAAGTAGGTCCTACTGTAGGATTTCAGAATTTTTTCGGAAAGGAAGATCCTAATTATCATGATAAAACATCTTTAAGTTATGTTCCTGTTGCTGCTTCTGGACAGTTTTCAATCGCTCCGGAATTCTTTATTGGAGCAGATTTAGGATATGCATTTACAACAAGTGGGGCAGAAGATGCTGGAGGATTTTATTATTTGCCGAAAATTGGATATCAAAAGCCAAATTGGGAAGTGTATACTGGATATAGAGGGGTGTCAAGTGATGTGAAATTTTCAGCAATAAATCTTGGGATTAATTTTAAATTTTAAAAGAGTATTAAAAGAATTTTTTAAGATATTAAGCAAAAAGGAGAAGGTGTTTAAAAAGATGCATTCTCTTTTTTTGTGTTCATAGAGGGATAAAACTCTAACCTTTTAGGTGGATTCAAAGTAATTAAAGGTTTTTGGGAATGAAATACAAAATTTAGGCATGGCGCCATGGGTCTAACTACTAAATACTAAAAAAGCAACTCTTTTAGAGTTGCTTATTTCTGTGATCCCGCTGGTACAAAACTCGAACTCTTTACTGGAAGATTTAAGACGGTTGAATCAACTGAAAGATAGTCCATATCAATCTGATATATTCGTGGAAAAGGTTAATCTTATTAAACAACCTTTAAGTTCTATGAAAGAAGGAAAACTGAAAAAATGAGCCGATATAAATTGTAGTCTAATTCCGTTCTTATTAACCTTTACAAAGGCCATTGTATATTGTTAAAGTTCTTGAGCATTTTATTTCCTATTTCAGGACTAATAAATCTTATATAATGAATTCTTCCTAATAGCCAATATCTATAGAACTGCTTATCAACTCCCATTTTCTTCTGATGGCTTTCAGGCCCATATTTTAAACAAAAGTGGATATGCCTATTTACGTCTTTTCTATATGATTTAGGCACTGAAATTCCATTTGATATATTTAGCCCCGTAACCTTTTGGCGCATACCTTGTTTACGAAGTATCCATTTGTCCCAATTAATTAATAGATTTTCGGACCGAACTATTTTTATTATATCTGCTTTAGTCGGTATGTTTTTTAAGTCGTTACCAGAAAATGTGATATCATCCGCATATCTTGTGTATGTGCACCCTTTTAATTCTGCTAGTGCAACCAGTTTGTTATCCAAACTTCTCAATACTAAGTTAGAAATCGAGGGACTAGTTGGAGCTCCTTGTGGCAATACACCATACTCTCTTTCAAAAGTTTTACTAAAAAGCTTTTTTTCTTTATCAGGCAGTGCCAAATAATAATCCTCATCGATAGGAACTGTAACCAATTTTGAAAAGCTCCAAGAAAGAGTTCGAGTATATCCTATTTCAACGAATAGCCTATATACTTTTTGTTCAGTAATGGTTTCGAAAAACTTCATTAAATCCAAATTTAAAATAAATTTTCTTGCTACATGTTGCTGTGCATTTTCTTTAATTGACCTCTTTTTGATATAGCCATATGCTGATAATGTAGGATCTTGATTTATAAGAATATTGTGGTATATCCAAGATTGAATAGATTTTAAGTTAGAGTATGGCACTGACAGAAATCTTACCCCTCCATTTTTCTTCTTTATATAGAAATGTTTATAATAATGCTCTCGCTCCCTTTCCATTATTTTCAGGTCTTCATACTTAATGCCTAATTCAAAGGCCATATGTTTTAGAGAGAATAAAACAGGATAACCTTTAGATGCAAGGTTATCTGCATATTTAAGTGTGTTTTCAATGTATTTTTCAGACTTCTCCTGATTCTTACATTCTTCAATAAAAAGCTTTCGGTCGAATGACATAATAATTACGATTATTTGATTCAGTTCACGTTAGTGAACTATATGCAAGATGAGCGTTTGCGTTGACCGTGTGTTGGCACGCGAGATATTGCATATAGATTAGTATAAAATGACTTATAGATATGTTGGTAAAAAAGATACCAACTGATAGAGATTGACCACTACCAACTAATTATCATGCCATATCGCCGAAAGTCTTAGGTAAATATACTATTTTATTCAATGGTTGACTAGAAATAGAGGTGTTTTTTCTCTCTTTCAAATAAGCGAATTGCTCAATCTCATTTACGATCTCAATTCCTTTTGTAGTTAATCCTTTGTTTGAAAAGCATAAATTAAGAGATACTAGCATATTTAAATTCTCGTCAAATTTTGATTTTGTAATATTTAACCATTGACAAATTACGTATTCTGATCTTTTGGTCTTCAGCAATTTTAGCATACTAAATAGTTCTATATTCCGCTTGCTAAAAGGGATAGACGATAAGTCGAGACCAGGTATTTTAAACTTGTTTTTGGAGATTGATATCCAATAGAATATCCCATCTTTAAAATTGGCGTGGTTTCTTACAAAATCAGTGTAAAATCTGGGAAATAAGGGAGTCCAATCATTTTTGTTGCTCCATATAATTGGTAAAGTATTATTAGGAGTAGTATGTTCAAAAACAACAAGTGATTGAGAGTTTTCGTACCCTAAAATATTGTACTTTTCTCCTGTTAATTTAGCGCCATATTTATAACAAAATTCCCTAATAGGTATTGAGTTAGGCCGGTAACCAAATACTGAGGGCTGAGCAAAAGCTTTCTTTCGTAATTCGCCGAATAAAGAAATGTTTGGATATTCGAATTGCAGTCTTTGAAACCCTATTTCGTTAATTATTACAGATAAGATAGCAACATTTGGTTTTAATTCATTTTCTTTTAAAAATAGAATTAAACCTTGTTCAGTATCATTGCCATTCAAATACTCTAGTGTAGAGTTTCCTGTACCAACAAAATCATCTAACAATATCAAAAGGAAATCATCTCTTAATATTTTCAATTCATTAATTAGTGGCAGTATCTCCTCTTTCCGACCAATTAAATACTTTTTTCTTTTATACCTCTTATCAGAGAATGCGGGAGCTTTGTTAATAAAATATAACATAGAGCTACCACTTTTTCCATATTTTCCAATCCCCAATATTACTATTGTTTTATGCTTATATTGTTTAAATGCGCTTGAAAGACCTTGTGAGTAAATATCAAACATCTTACCCAAAGGTATATATTCAATATTCGCCAACACCTTTAACGCGTCTGGTAAATCTTCTTTATCAAAATTGCTCAACCAGTTTAACACGTGATAAATGGATAAACTACCATAGAAACGATTAACCAAAATGCTATTGATTTGCTGTTGATCCGATTCCGAAAACATCATAAATTATCATCTAACTAATTTGAATTTCTGACTTATTTTTGCCTTGTCATAAAATCAATTTTCCAATTGATTTTATCTTATCAAATCGCCACCCTTTTCAAAGATGAGCTAACCTTGTTAAACTCAATATCAGCAAAATCCCTCTGTGCTTTTTCCTGAACATCGATATCCTTGGTTTGCAATAGGTTCGACATGTATTGAAGTTTTCTCTTGACATTTTCAATTAAGTCAGACCATTTCATGACCCATATCTCAATGTTTTTATTTTCATTTCTGAAATAAAAGTATGGGTTATCCTCACCCTTTTGCCTGCCTTGGATATCAAATATAGCATCCGAATTAATTTCGGAACTTATGAGCAACACTTTGAAAGAAACATCACGGCTAACTGAATTTAATTTTTCGATTTCTCGTGCATACTTCATCACCTGACCAATTTCCTTCGGACTAATTTTCACCTTAGGCGCTTTCAACTCAACAATTAAGACTTCTCGCCTTTTATGATCTAATATCCGTTGATTATACATAAATAGATCTGTTATAGATTTGACAGATCGTTCAGCGCCTTCATTGATGTTGTCGTCTTTTTTTGACGCTTTGTACCCTAGACAGTCATCTCGCAATTGAATTAGATTTTTCTCCAGGTTTTTATCCGACAGCAATTTTGTTGTTTCGCTATATTCCTCTCCAAATATCCACAACATACGTTCAAGAAACTTATGTAATTCTTTTCGTTCCTTAACATTTTTGGCTATATCACTATAGACCAGCTTTTCCAAAAACTCTACTTCTTCAATCTTCGTTGCAACCTTATCTGAAAACTCTATGATATTTTCTAAATCGGTTTTCTCCAATAAATCGGAAAACTTCGAGGTAAGCTTGTTGTTTAGCTTCAATATATTGGAAAGAATTTTATTAAGTTCTCCGTTTGATATAGTTCTGTCTATCAGCGGATAAATAATTTCCCTCAATTGATTATCCTCTTTCAATAAATGGTACTTATCTTCTACTAAGTAGGCTAATTTATCAAATAAAATCACTTTGGATTGTGAGCTAGACTTTTCCTTGTATGGATAATATGTATCTTTTTTTAAGTTGTCTGAAAAATTATCAAACTCATGATTTCTCTCTTTAAAAAAGATATTGAGTTTGTCTTTGATGAACTCTCTAACTTTTTTCCAATCAGGATCCAAGTCTTCGAGGTCTATATTGCGATAAATATCAGACGACAGTGTCGAAGATGAAACATAAATAAACCACCCCCAACTTTAGGGCTTAACCAAGTAGCATCGTACTCCAAACTTCCTGCAATAGTATTCAATCCTGCATTTTGGACCGTCAAAAAAACTTTTATTTTTTCAATTTTTTTTATTGGCATAAAGTCAAAGAGTACTTTATGCTCTTTCCCCTTACTATCTGTAAATGTTGACGCAACTTTAATTGGTTCACTTGTCACAAAATCAGTTGGATTGATTGTTTGTCCGTTTATATGAAAGACAATTTCTTTATTAAAGATTTTCAGTGGATATCTTTCAAAAATGGCGTCAGCGATATTTTGACGTAAAAATTTATCAATTATCTTTTTCTTGGGTTCTTTGTCTGTAACATACGAAGGATAGAGGTTCGTAATACTAACCTTATAATATGTATTATGGTTCTTACCTTTTAAAATTTCCTCATCAGTAGGGATATTGATCTCGGACACATTGATATTATTACCGAAACTATCAAAAGAAAGTGGTATTATGGCTTTAGAAAAAGTCTTTCTTTCGGTACAATATCCCACCGTTTCAATTTCAATTTCTTTTCCGATTTGAAAGCTTGCAAATCGACCTATCCCTTTTCCACCGTCTTTGTTAGTCGTTCCAATATCTAATAGTTTGGTTTCAAGTTCATTGATGTGAACACCTTTTCCATCATCTTTTATTGATATCCTTTTTATATAGGTTGTGCTTAATTCTTCGTCAGCTGCATAATCTATCTCAATCCAAATATTTTTACTCTTAGCCTGAATAGAATTATTCATCAACTCACTAAATGCTACAAATGTGCTGATGTAATTCGCAAACAACTCATTAACGAGTCTGGAATTGGTGGTTAATTTTCTTGCCATAACGATAATATCTACTAATGAGGTGTATTGTAATCAGCGAATTTAAACAAAATAGATGTGAGAAATATATCATTTTTGAAATGTAGAAATTTTTAGTACATAAGCATGCAAAGAACTTCTATAATTTTCATCATCCCGTTGGAAATACTGACTTTAAAGCTCAATCAAATACATTATGCAAATGAAAACAGCTTACTTATATGTCCGTGTCAGTACGGACGAGCAAAAAAGAAAAGGATATTCCTTACCCGAACAAGAAGAACGATTGCTGAAATATTGCAGGTACAACAATATCGAAGTCAAAGGTATCTACCGTGAAGACTTCTCTGCTAAGAATTTCAACCGACCTGAATGGAAAAAACTATTTTTAGAAGTCAGAAGTAAACCAAAGATGGGAAAGAATATATTGTTTTATCAAGTGGGACAGGTTCAGCCGGAATGTTGAATATGCCTATGAGATGATAGGTATGCTCCGAAAATACAAAACGATAGCAATGGAGATTGACCAACCTATAGATTTCTCCGTGCCAGAAAGTACCGTCATGCTTGCCGTTTACCTATCCGTACCGGAAGCGGAAAACAGTAGAAGGGCGATGAACACGGCAAATGGCATCCGTCGGGCAAAACAGATGGGCAGATATCCGAACAAAGCTCCCTTGGGCTTTATCAATCTGACAACGGTAGATGGCAAAAAAATCATTACACCTAAGCAACCCGAGGCCAGTATCATAAGATGGGTCTTTCTCCAACTTGCCAAAAATATCCATAAAATTGAGGAAGTCAGAAAGATGGCTGACGGCAAAGGATTGAAATGTTCCCGTTCATACTTTTTTCGTCTTATACGCAATCCTGCATACTGTGGTCTTATCTCGATTAAAAATGAATCAATCGAACAGTATAAGGTAAAAGGAATCCATGAACCGTTGATTTCCCAAGCACTATTTCATGAGGTACAGAAGATAATCAACACAAAGAGAAGGATTACTTCCCAAAGAGACGATTTGAAGGCAACATTTTATCTAAGGGGAATCTTAGTCTGTCCTCTCTGTTATAGAAAACTCGGTGGAAGCTTCTCCCGAGGCTCAACAAAAAGATATCCATATTACCATTGCCAAAAAAGATGCAAGACAAGAATCAACGCACTATTTCTGAATGAGTGTTATGAACATAAGCTTAGAAAACTGGTACTTTCAAATGTAGCGATGGATTTATTCAAGAGTATTTTAGAGGATTGGAATACAGGCACACTAAAGGCTATGTATTTACAGCATCGAAATCTGGTCGTTAGAGAACTGATTGAACAGGAATCAACCCTTTCCCAAGCCCGAAAGCTATTTGTAGCCGATGTACTAAAATCCGATGATTACAGTACAGTAAAAAGAGAATGTCATGTCAATGCCAAATGTCTGAAAAGGGAACTGAACGATATCAATGTTAAATTAGAGCGTATCGATAAACAAAGCCTGTTGGGTAGCCGTTCTTTTGTCAGTATTCTTAAAACGTTTCCAAGCTTGGACACAGCAAACAAAAAACATCTTGTCAGTCTTATTACTCCGCTTAATGTTGATTTTCAAACAGGAGATATGTCATTGGAACTATTTGGGGGATTATCAAAAATATTATCGACAAAACGACAATCAAAAAAGCAATGAATATGAATTTTATCGATAAAAAGGTTTCTGTTAGACGGGCAATTACGATATTAGCAAAGAATGGTATTGAAGTCGACGATGATGAAGCAAATGTTATTGTGGACTTCCTTTATCTCATGGCAAAAAATCTCACAAAAGAGAAGGTGGAAAAGATGTCGAAACCCAAAGGAGAAATCGAACTTTATAAAAAACAGGGTAGTAATGTCCTAAAGAAAGTTTTTTAGAGAGTATCACACATCGGCACAAAGATTTTAGTCATGAAAATCGAACTATAATTGACCAGATTATAACAGTTTGGGTCGCAGATTTATATTGGCATAAAAAAAGGAGACAACTACTGTATAGTGTCTCCTTTAGTGATCCCGCTGGGACTCGAA
>DCOH01000008.1:0-634 GCA_002322865.1 Sphingobacterium sp. UBA1575
ACTAATGGGCTTCGGGTTGGATTCAGATGCAATCCACTCTCCAAATGAGCACTACGGACTATTTAACTTCTACAAGGGCATTGAGTCTATTCCATATTTCTTTGAATACTATACGGATTTAAAAAAATAATAAAATTTATGCTAAACAATAAAGTAGCATACATCACTGGCGGTACCAAAGGCATAGGCTTGGGTATCGCCAGTGTTTTGTTAAATGCAGGAATGAGAGTGGCCATTAGTGGCAGAAATCTGGATGATGCAAAAGCTGCGGCAATGCAACTTTCCAGTGATCCTTCAAAAGTCTTAGCGATACAATCCCATGTACGCAACTTTGAAGATGAAGACAAAGCACTTCAGGAAATTAAAAATCACTTCGGACAAGTTGACCTTGTAGTAGCAAATGCAGGACTGGGTCATTTTGCCCCCGTAGATGAACTTTCTGTTGAAGCATGGCAGGATATGATAGATACAAATCTTACAGGTGTTTTTCACACCCTAAAGGCATCTGTAGAAGCGCTGAAAAAATCCGAAGGTTATTTTATTTCTATTGCCAGCCTGGCAGGGACCAATTTCTTTGCTAACGGTTCAGGGTATAACGCTTCCAAATTTGGTGTTGTAGGCTTTACACAAGCAG
>DCOH01000008.1:714-4550 GCA_002322865.1 Sphingobacterium sp. UBA1575
CTACATATTAAAAGCTGTAAAACGCAATATTAATCATTAATTAAAAGCAAGTCATTGTAATCTGTGAACTAAATGGTAATTAATATGCTATGTATATATTTTGATAAATTTAGTATGCATGCATAACATTTTTTTATTAACTTAGCCAAAATTCAATACACAATTTCTAATTATGAAAATATTAGTATGTATCAGCAGTGTACCAGATACAACTGCAAAAATAAACTTCACAGCAGATAAATCTGCATTCGATAAAAACGGAATTCAGTGGGTAATTAATCCGCTTGATGAATTTGCTTTAACAAAAGCTATAAAATTACAAGAATCTCAGGGCGCTACAGTTACTGTGATCAATGTAGGAGATGCAGGAACAGAACCTGTTATAAGAAAAGCATTAGCTATCGGAGCCAATGATGCAGTAAGAGTAAATATCGAAGCTAAAGATAGTTATTCTACAGCAAAAGAAATNNAGTCTATCGACTATAATGGTGGAGCAGTACCGGGAATGGTTGCACAAATCCTTAACCAGCCATTTGTTAACGCTTGCGTTGGTCTTGAAGTTAATGGTGGCGAAGCTACTGCTGTAAGAGAAATTGAAGGTGGTAAAGAAACTATTTCTGTAAAACTTCCTGCGGTTATTGCCGGACAAAAAGGAATGGTAGAAGAGAAAGATCTTATTATCCCGAATATGAGAGGTATTATGTCTGCAAGAACAAAGCCTTTGCAAGTTGTTGAACCTTCTTCTACAGAAGTTAAGGTTGAAGCTGTTTCATTTGACAGTGTTCCGCCAAGAGCTGCTGTAAAATTAGTTTCTCCGGACAACTTAGATGAATTGGTAAGATTACTTCACGAAGAAGCAAAAGTTATCTAATTATTCATTTTTTATCTAAAATTCAAAATTTATAATTTTAAAAATTTAAGAAAATGGCAATATTCGTATATGCAGAAAATATAAATGGCGTTTACAAGAAAGCAGCTTTCGAAGCAGTTTCTTACGCTAAAGCGGTTGCNNAACTGTTATTGCAATTAACCCTACAGATTCTTCAGATGTTCTTTACAAGTACGGAGCAGATAAAGTAATCAATGTAAAAGATGAAGGTCTTAAAAACTTCAGTGCTAAAGCTTATGCACAAGCTGTTGGCGAAGTTTTGGATGGTAACGTTATTGTTTTCCCTCACACTACAGATGCTTCTTCAGTTGCACCAATGCTGGCAATTTCTAAAGGAGCTTCATTAATTACCAATGTAATTGCAGCACCAGAATCCATTTCTCCTTTCCAGGTAAAAAGAAAAGCTTTCTCTGGTAAAGGTTATATGCATGCAAAAGCAGATGCTTCAAATGTTGTAATTACTGTTTCTCAGAATGCATTCGGTATAAAAGAAAATCCTGCTTCAGGTTCTGAGGAGGTTAAAAACCTTTCAGTAGCTAATGAAGATACTAAAGTAATTAACCACGAACAATCTTCAGGTAAACTAGACCTTAAAGAAGCTGAAATCGTTGTTTCTGCAGGTCGTGGTATGAAAGGACCAGAAAACTGGGGTATGATCGAGGAATTGGCAGATGTATTAGGAGCTGCTACTGCATGTTCCAAGCCTGTTTCCGATGCCGGTTGGAGACCACATTCCGAACACGTAGGCCAAACAGGTATCGTGGTAAGCCCGAACCTTTACATCGCTATCGGTATTTCCGGTGCTATCCAGCACTTGGCTGGGGTGAGTTCATCAAAAACCATCGTAGTCATCAACAAAGATCCAGAGGCACCATTCTTCAAAGTTGCCGATTATGGAATCGTTGGAGATGCCTTTGAAATCGTTCCTAAATTGACTCAGGCGATCAAAAACTTGAAAAACAACTAAAACAAACTAAACAATGAACGAGTGGCCTTGCTCAAAAAAACGCAAGGTCACTTTTTTTTTGCTTTTAATATTAGCATCTTTGTATTTCCGTTAACGCGTTATTAATGAAGAAAATCAAGTTAGATATTGTCGGTCTCTCCTATAGCCAGACGCAGTCTGGAGCCTATGCATTAGTTTTGGGAGAAGTAGGAGGAAACAGAAGGTTACCGGTTATCATTGGCGGGTTCGAGGCGCAATCCATCGCGGTGGAGATTGAAAAAATGACGCCTAGTAGGCCTTTGACGCATGATCTGTTCAAAACTTTTGCTGAGACCTTTAAGATCAAACTGGAAGAAGTACTCATCTATAACCTGATCGACGGGATATTCTTTGCCAAACTGATCTGTTCGGATGGCACCACCAGCACAGAGATCGATGCGCGCACTTCGGATGCCGTAGCATTGGCCGTACGTTTTGAATGTCCGATCTTTACCTACGATTTCATTATGAACAGTGCTGGAATCGTGATCGAAGGGAATGATTTCGCCTTTTTGGAGAATATCGAAAATGTAGGAAACTACAAACAGGATGAACCAGCTAAAACAGAAAAGGACCCTGAGCCTCCTGCAGCTGCCGAACCCATCAAAAACAAACCATCCCCTTATGCTTCCCTTACCTTGGAGCAATTGGAAAACACCCTGGAAAAAGCCATCGAAAACGAGCAGTACGAGACTGCGGCCAAGATCAGGGACGAAATAGAAAAACGAAAATCATAATCTTTTCGATAACCTAATATCATCTACCGATATGTCTATCAAACATAGGTTGACCATCATGAACTTCCTGCAATTCTTTGTTTGGGGAGCATGGTTAATCACCATTGCCAATTATTGGTTTNNGAACTGAATTTGGAGCCATTTTCTCCACCATGGGGATTGCTTCCTTGTTCATGCCCACCATCATCGGGATTATTGCCGATCGCTGGGTAAACGCCGAGAAACTCTACATCATCCTGCATTTCTTGTATGCTGTCTGTTTGATTTCCCTGGCGCATGTTCCGGATCCGGACAGCTTTTTCACCGTAATTTTATTGGCGATGTGCTGCTATATGCCGACTTTGGCATTATCCAATTCCATTGCCTATACGGCGTTGAATCAAGCCAACTACGACCTGATCAAGGCATTCCCTCCTATTCGGGTATGGGGAACGATCGGATTTATTGTGGCCATGTGGCTGACCAACCTAACGGGCAGCAAAGCAACGGAAGGACAATTTTATATTGCGGCCGGCGGATCTATCCTTTTGGCGGTGTATTCCATTTTTAATTTACCGAAATGTCCTCCACAACATCATATCCGCGAGAATGCTTCTTGGACTCAAATGTTGGGCTTGGAATCCTTCAAAATGTTTGCCAATTATAAAATGGCATTGTTCTTTATCTTCTCCATGTTCTTGGGTGCTGCCCTGCAGCTGACCAATGCGTACGGAGATGTATTCCTGGACGAATTCAAGTACTTTCCAAAATATGTGGACTCTTTTGTGATTAAGTATTCTACGATCATCATGTCCATTTCCCAGATCTCTGAAACGGTATTTATCCTGGCTATTCCTTTCTTCTTGAAGAAATTCGGCATCAAGCAGGTGATGTTGATCGCGATGTTTGCCTGGGTGCTTCGTTTTGGTTTGTTCGCTTATGGAAACCCTTCTTCCGGCCTTTGGATGATCGTTCTGTCCTGTATCGTATATGGTATGGCCTTCGATTTCTTCAATAGCTCCGGTTCTCTTTTTGTGGAGACCAATACAGATAATAAGATCCGTTCATCGGCACAAGGATTGTTCATGATGATGACGAACGGTTTTGGTGCGATTCTAGGCTCTCGTGTTTCCGGATGGGCAATTGATAAGTATTATACAAAATCTTTTAATGACAGCGCTAGTTTAGCCTCATTTTTGGATACTACACCTGATAACCCTTCCTTGCTGAATGTGATCAAGGAGAA
>DCOH01000059.1 GCA_002322865.1 Sphingobacterium sp. UBA1575
TTCGAATCCTGCCACCCCGACTTAAAAAGCCACTGAGAATTCAGTGGCTTTTCTTTTTTCGGACATTTTTCGGATATCCAAATTATCTTCTTGCTGAAAAATTTCAAAATATGTCTATAGGTTTCAATTGGTTTATAGTTATTTTTAACTTTATTATCCCAAATCCTTATTACAAATTTCTTGGCAAAAATTGCTTTTTGCGAAACTTTTTCTATATTAGTTTCGTGTAAAAAAATATGTGCGGTAATTGCAAAGCAAATCATTTCTTAAAAATGCAATCTTGACACAGTGGTAGGAATATTAGTAGAATTAGTCGTTTCTTGGCTTTTGCTGTGGTTTTTTACCAAGAAGGATCTTTCTGTATTGGGATTTAGTCCAACAAAAAGTAGAATAACCACTTTAGGTGTCGGATTTTTGTTTGCAGTTTCATGTTGTATCATGCACCAATTAATGACTGCGATATTTGCAAACAATAGTTGGATATTAAATAAACAAGTAAGTGCGGAAACAATTTTGGAAAGGTCAAGATGGAATTTAGTATCTGTTTTGTATGAAGAACTGATATTTAGAGGAGCTTTACTTTACATCGCCATAAAAAAGATAGGTATTACAAAAGCTTGTGTATTTTCGGCTATTTGTTTTAGTATCTACCATTGGTTTACTTTTAACGTATTTGGCAATCCGTTTATGATGGTTATCACTTTTCTAATGACAGCTATTGTTGGGTTTTCATGGGCTCTCGCATTTGCAAAAACAAAGTCTCTTTATTTATCAATCGGTTTGCATTTTGGATGGAATTTGTTTAATACTGTTGTGTTTTCCAAGGGTACATCCGGACAAACAATTTTTGTAAGGATGAACGACAATCAATTACAAGGCTTATCATCATTGTTGGTTTTTATATTTCAGGTATTTGCTTTACCACTTCTTACTTTTTGGTATTTAGACCGTCTTTCGAAAAAGCAAAAACTAGGTATTAACAAAGAATAACAACCCATTACAAGTTTTTGAATACCTTTTTCCACTTGTTAAAAAATAATGTCACCTATAGTGTACATATCAAGAAATCCAGCTAAAGAATTAGTTAGCTTCTATTCTTCTTTTGACATTTATTATCCATTTTCTCGGCAGCGTATCCAACTTCCCCATTCAAAATATGTTTGTTTTAAGGGTGAAATCGTGCTTTAAGTATGTTTAAAGCAGGGTTATAGTATTAAGTAAGTATGCAAAGTATACATTTTACATACTTTTAGCATACTTTCAGTATGCTTTTTCTTCGAAGCGAACTATACCCAAAGGAGTCCTAATTCAAGGACATTTCAAATCCCTCATTTTTCTAGACATCATTTCCATCTCCAGTACATTTCGAATCCAATTTATAAAATATGGGGGACTATTTAGACCTAACTATTATATTAAATCCCTTTAAATTGTTCCTTAATAATTTATCACGTATTTTTAGATTACTTTCAAGCACTAGCCAATAAACAATGAGAAAAATCTTCCTAATCATATGCCTATTCTTCCTTCAACAATTACACGCGAAAGAAAATCCGGTTTTTGATTTTATAAAAGTTTGGAATTTTCTTAAATACTATCATCCTGATTTGGCGAGTGGTAAGCAGAATGCTGATAGCCTATTCTTAAACCATATAGAAAGCAAAATTTTAAATATCAACCAGTCTATTTCTATTCTAACAAAAGGATTGACTAATAATGTTAATTCTACAAAAAAAGGTAATGCACCATCGGATGTAATTGATGATAATCAAGATTTTGATTGGTTTGAAAAGAATTCTACCATTACCTCTAAGAATAAAAAAATACTTCATAATATCCATAGAAATAGATTAGCAGGATAGCTACATTCCTATTTTTCAAAAGATGGTTTTACCATCGATATCCCACATGAAAAAGCTTATAATTTTTCTAAAGATGAGAATCTACCCTTGAAATACAGGAATATTTCTTGCCATATGGCAATCCGAATTCCTTTATACATACCTACATTAGAAATAAAAAAGAATATGGGAAAAATCATTGCTGCATTCAACATGACCATTGATGGAAATTGTGATCATACAATCCCTAATCCGGATCAAGAAGTACACGAGCATTATGCTGATCTATTAAAGCGTGCAGATGTAATCCTTTATGGCAGAAAGACATTTGAACTGATGAAATATTGGCAAAACTTGATTGATGAGCCTTCAGATGTTAAATCTAGAAATGATTTTGCTGAATCCATCGATAAAATTCCAAAAATAGTTTTTTCCAATACCATGTTATCAACTGGCTGGGATTCCGCGAAATTAGCAGGTAGTACATTGTACGATCAAGTTATCGAACTAAAAGAACAAGGAAGCGAAGTTATTTTGGTCGGTAGCCGAAGTTTGATCATACAATTGCTCAACTTAAATTTAATTGACGAATTCCAACTCTGCATTTTTCCCATCATTGCAGGACCCGGATTACAATTATTTGAGAATATTAATATCAGGACGGATTTTACTCTTCAGCATTTAAAAAGATTTAATTCTGGGGCAGTTATTCATTACTATTCCAAAATTATTTTGAATACTTAGAACTTCTAAGTATACTTGTTCTGTGAAAGAACTTAGTAAAGAATTAATGGCAAGTGCCTTAGCGCCACTCGTCCTGCTGATTTTGAAAAGGCAAGAAAGCTATGGATATCAAATTATCCAACTTTTGAAGGAAAAAACAGGATCAGAACTTTCTGTGGCTGAAGGCACGTTATACCCTGTGTTAAAAAAAATGGAGACAAAGGAATGGATCCTTGGCGAATGGAAGAATTTAGATTCCGGTCGCCCAAGAAGATATTACCAATTGACCGAGAAGGGTAGAAAAGAACTGGAGACTCAATATGAACAATGGAATTTTATCAATGATTTAATACATCAATTATGGGACAAACCGATTTCAATTTAGATCAGGCAATTGCCAATCATATTCTGCTCATTCAGCAAAAGGGCAGTACTACCGATTCAGATCTCGCTGAATTAAAGGCGCATTTGTATGATGCATTCGAAGAATTGAAATCCAATGGATTAAATCCCGAAGAAGCATTTATGGTTGCTCGCCACCGCTTAGGCGATACGGAAATATTGACTAATGAATATAGTAAGGTAAATCCAAGTGTCCAAACCAATAAACTATGGGCTTATATGTTTTTGGGAGTAGCATTTTTGGCAGGAGGATGGACTTTTCTACGACTATTAGGAGGAAGTTTTTACCTACTTGTTTTCAAAAATTATCATACAACAGCTGTTTCTTCTGTAATGGTTGTTCTATTCCATATGGCTTTAATAATGTTGGTTTTCTATCTCGTAAAGAAAAGGCATAACATCTCCCGATTTGTGGAAAGACAAGTGGAAATAAATCCGATTAAAACAGTGTTATTGGCTTTTATTCCATTGTGTTTGACGATTTTCATTCCAAGGCAACTGAATTTTGAAATGATAAATGCTTTGAGATATCCAATCTATAAATTTGATAATGATTATGCCGAGTTTAGTCTCTATTTATTAGGAATGAGTATGGGCTTAGGAGCTCTCAGTATCATCTTTAGTCTAAAAAATGTAGGCCATATCAGTTTAAAATCCTTGCTAACTAAACCGTCCATATTATTGCTATTGATATTTGGTTTTTCAACGGAACTGTTAGCCTCTACTACCCGAATCTTTAATAATTTAGATATCATATCAAATGGTCTTATTTTTGGTATTGTATACCTTTTAGGATCTTTTTTAATCTCCTATCATAACGTAAAAGGTGACCTTCTCAAAAATCTAATAACCTTCTCTATTATTGGTTTAGTATTGGAAACTTCGGTAGGGATTATGGCGGATATAGATAGAGGATTTAGTTTAACCGGTTATTTCGTTTCCAGCTTAATTTTAGGTGTAATTATTGGGGCATTTTTGGGAATAAAAATGAAACCAACCGAATTGGAACAATCTGTCATCAATTAAAAATCAGCCATTAAATCCTGCTCGAATGTCAACAACCTTAGCAGATAAAATCATCAGCTTTAACAAAACCCTGCATTATCAAGGGGATTTACCCCCAGATTTCAGGGTAATGAATCCGTTTCTAGAAAATCCGGAAACATTGGAAGTGATGGCGCAATTCTACTATAAATACTACAACGACAACAATAGGCGAAAATTTATAATAGGCATTAATCCTAGTCGGCATGGAGCAGGAGTTACGGGTGTTCCATTTACCGATACAAAACGCTTGAAAACCGAATGTGGGATTGAAATGCATTCTGCCCATACGCATGAGCTTTCCTCCGTGTTTTTCTATGATATGGTTAGGGCCTTTGGAGGGCCGGAACGATTTTATTCCCAATTTTATGTCAATTCCCCTTTTCCTTTGACGATCATTCGCCAAGGCAAGAATGGCCAATGGACCAATGCCAATTATTATGATGATATGGCCTTATTTCAAGATGTAAAACCCTTTATGATTACCTCCTTGAAAAGACATATCGAACTTGGCCTGGATACTTCGGAAGTCTTTGTCCTTGGAAAGAAAAATTTAAAATTCCTGGAAATCATCAATAGGGAAGAACAGCTATTCGAAAAAATGACTGCTATTGAACATCCTCGATATATCCAGCAATATAAATCCAAAGACAAAGACATTTACATCGATAATTATTTGCTAACCTTATCAGGTTTGAACAACGATATTTAATCGATCAAGGCGATTGTTCCTTGTTTAGAATTTAGTTCCAATTCAAGTTCAATAGCTTTTTATCTCTTATTAAATTCATATCCAATACCTATAGAACTTGTTCTGTTAAAAAATTTCGATTGTGATTGATTTGACATATTTATAAAACCTGCTGAGGAGGCTAGGTGGAAAACCAATCCATTATTCAATCTATATCCGGCTAGCGTTCCTATGCCAGCATCAAATGGCTTAATCTGGTTTTCTTGTTCTCCCATCTCTAAATCTACGGAAACTCCTCCAGAGGATAATTTTGCACTTATCCCGTACGCCAGATAAAATCCACCACCAATAAAAAAGTCGCCTTTTCGCGTAGGGATTCTACCTAAAAAATTGACCGGTAATTGGAGATAAAGTAATTTATCTGTGTATTTTCTGCCGTTTTCTTCATATGACCCACCTTTTCTTTCTAAGGATAATCCCGGTTGTATGGAAAAGCTAGGTTTAATCTGTGCATCATAATAGGCAGTTAAATGATAATGCGGTGCAATCTTCGTAATTGCCGTCATATTATCCGTCCTAGAAAATTCTTGGGCAAGGTTTAAACCTCCTCTTATCCCAAAGCCACTTTGTGCCTGTGCATAAGCTCCCATTGAAAGCAATACCGTAATGGTTAGAAAAATTCTTTTCATTAGTTGAGTTAATAATGTTGGTTTTCAATCCTAAGATAGGTATTTGTTTAGACATTAAATACTGGCCGAAAAGAATTTTGGATTTTATTTTAGTTTCATTTTCAGAACTTTAATCGCAGAAGATAATTGATTTTTAACCGTCTGCTCCGATAAATGCATCACATCTGCAATTTCCTTATTTGATAGATATTCCTGCCGACTTAATTTATAGATCTTTTTTACCTTAACAGGCATATTGTTCAAAACTTGATCAACCACAATCTGGATATCCTGCATCTGCAATTTGCTAAGACAATTTGAACAGGCCTCATTTTCCTGGTGTAATTGTTCTTTTTTATAAAAACTTTCGTAATTATTGGATCGATGTAAATTCAAAATTCGTCGGTTTAAACTGGTAATCATAAAAGAACTAACCGACTTATTTATCGTTATTTTTTCTCTTTTTTCCCATAAGGAGACAAATAAATCCTGTACAAGGTCATGGGCTTCATCGATGGAATTTAATTTCCGAATAGCATAGTCTTTTAATTTTGGGACGAAATAATTATAAAATAAGGCGAATTCCTGTTCTCCACCCTCCTGAAATCGTTCAAATAGGCAAAATTCAATTAAAGATTGATCCATATTTAATGGTTAGTGCATTAACTTATGTTAAGTTAATATTAAGTTTATAAAAGATTTTACAATTGCTTATGTTAGTATGTTATACAGCTAATATAAGTTAAAATCAGATTATAATTTAATTTTTTAACATAAAAAATTACGAACCAGTTTATTGAATTTCATAAATGTAACCCATTAACGCAACATGATTTTACGAACACAGTTGTTTCCATTATCAAGTAGGTAAACTGTATTTCCATCTGCACTAACCGCTATGTCTTGAACCGAATTACTGATCTTTGCATTTCTGAAATCTCCATCAGAAAACCCAGCCGTGGTTTTAAACACGGTACTTACCTGGTTGGTGATACCATTGTATTTCCTTACCGCAAAATTACCCAGATCTAAAATATATACATTCGCTTCATCTTTAAGACATAGACCCGTTATATGTTGAAATAAAGCCTCCTGTTGGTTTCCATCTTTATAACCACCATTTACTTGGCTGCCAATTATAGCAGGATTAGTAATATTTTCACCTATAATAAATTGATTGTTATCAGCGACAAAAAGTTTTATTCCATAAAACTCATAGGTTCTATCGGTACTTTGTACGGCATAAAAGACTGGTCGGGCTTGGAGATCGGTATTGTTTGGATAATGTTCCGTAACAGGTGCATACGTTCCATATTGGGAAGTATAATTGCTGACCATATGCGACTTATAATCCAAAAATAGTGTTTCCACATAAATATTATAACCACTAGGTCTAACTTTGGTTCTATAATCCACGATCTGATTGATCATCGGTGGAGGCGTTCTGGTTGAAGAATTGGCGTCGCGTAAGGTGCTAACCGTGCCGTCTAGGTTTATCGATCGAATAGCTTGATTATCAGGTTCTGATAAAAAGAGCCTATTGGAGAGGGTGCCGAAAGTCAAACAGGAGTAGGCGTTCAGATGGAATAATGCATCGCTACCTTTTCCATTCCGTAAACCTTTTTCATTATTGGTACTTCCAGCAAAATGAGTAACTACACCATCAGGACTGATTTTCATAATCCGATGCTGGCCAGTTTCCAATACATAGATGTTATTATTTTTGTCTACCGTGATTTTTCCATTATTGGAGGAAATATTAAGTTTACCTTTACCTAATGTAACCATCCCTGCACGTAAAAATTCTTGGGTGCTTATGGATTTCATGTTCTTTGTCTGTACCTGAATCATACCCGTACTAACACCTTCTGGAACAATCACCTTGAGTTTGCTGCCCGAAGCTTGTGTAACCTGCGCAGTAACTCCATTGAATGAAACCAAATTCTCCTGTGGGATAATACTGAAACCATTCCCCTGTATCTCGACCTCGGTTCCAGCCAAACCATCCTTCGGATAAAAATCTGAAATGAAAAGATCCTGAACAGTAAATATGGCCCCTTCTACCTGTTGGTCGTTAACTTTGATCTTGATTTTACCGGAGTTAATTCCTGGTGGAACAACAAAAGTAATATTCGTTTTAGTTACACTTGAAATAGGAATCGATTGATCTCCAATCCAAAGGGTAGTCTCTTCAGGAAGCGTACTAAAATTCTTTCCTTCAATGCTAATCTTAGCTCCTGATCCACCTGAAAGCTGGCTTATTTTTAATAATTCTGGAATGGGAACAACCTCAAAATTGGGCGTTTTAATCGTTGATTGACCAATATTTATAAAAATCGGCCCAGTCGCAACTTTTGCTGGTGCTTCAACAACAAGTAGTTTGCCTTCTTTTTTTACCACCTTAGCACTTAAATTGGAAAAAGAAACGATAGGTGTTTCGATGGTATTTTGTAAACCATCTATAAACAGCTTGACATTCGTGCCGACCCCTCCGGACATCGCCATGGTACTGTCTATCGTTAGGTATTCAAAATCTGGCCCTAAGCCTTCCTTATCGCCAATGTTTACTTTAATTGGTCCCTTACCATGTCCTTTAGGAACCAATACGGTAAGTAAGGTATCTTTAACATCACTTATTTCAGCAGCAATTCCATTGACCCAAACTTTTGCCGAACTATCCGTAATACTAAATCCTTGACCGTAGATACGCAAAAGTTGCCCTACACCTTGTTGACTAGGAGAAATACGCTGGACGCTAAGATCTTGGTAGGTAAAATCACCAAGTGACAGTTTGTTTTCATGATATTGAAACACAATAGGAACTTTTCCTTTTCCTTCTGGAACTCGGATGATAATATGGGTGGAATCCGTGCTTAGGATTTCCGCAGGTTGATCGCCAAAATTTATGGAAAGATCGTCGCTGATCCCTTTGAAATGTTTTCCCTCAATGGTCATCCACAACCCGGCATTGCCCGAATTGGGGTAATAACCCGAAACCTCAGGTTTTGCTTTGATATCCGATATGCTATCTTTTTTACAGGAACTAATGCAAATAAAAAATGGAATCAATAGGAAGATGAATCTTTTCATAATCATTAGTTATAGTTAATTACATTGTTTAATATCTGGATTACAGAATTTCCGGCGATGATGTCTTTTAATTCAAAATTTACATCCACTATTTTATTATCCTTATTTCTCAATTGTAAATAGGAGGTATTATAAACCATATTCGTATAGTCATCTGCAAATAGTCCTTCAAAATAATACATCTGTAATACACTGTTGTTTAACATGCCAATGGGTTCGCCATACCTTTTTCCAAGTCCACGCTTGCGCAATAAATACCCTAAATAGAATAGATAACCCGAATCTGAATAATTCGTATTTATTAATTTCGATGGATAAAGACTTAAGTCACTGTAAAAGATCACACGTGTGCAAATATGTTGTTGAATTATTTTTTCCAGAATGAGCGGGTCTTCATTGGCAATCTGATTTAAATTGCTGTAACCGAAAGCCTTCAATGCAGCATTTGATGGCGCAAAAACAGTAATGTTATTTGTAACCCTCCCTATTTT
>DCOH01000032.1 GCA_002322865.1 Sphingobacterium sp. UBA1575
GTCATTGCGAGGAACGAAGCAATCTTTACACTGATCGAAAGATTGCTTCGTCGTACCTCCTCGCAATGACGGTTCCCTTACTCTTCCCAGCGGATTTTCTCAGCGATAGGTCCTCTTACCGGTTCTCTAGGCTCAGACTCATGATGTCCAACATAGAAAAACCCGATACATCTCTGATTAGGCTCCAGATTCAAAAAAGGACCAATATGATTGATCAATCCTGGCGTCGCCCAATACCCACCCAATCCCAAAGATCCAGCAGCTAACCACATATTCTCCACTGCAGCGGCAGTAGCAGCAATTTCCTCCCATTCCGGAACATCGCCGGTAAAATTCACCACAATAGCAATCGCCACATTCGAATCCGTAGCTTTCTTTGCCATGTTCTGTTCCGTCTGTTCTGTATACTTCTCCGCAGGAGTTACTGACTTATAAATCCTCGCCAATTCATTTCCCAAACGGTTCAGCCCTTCCCCACGAAAAACCACAAAGCGCCAAGGCTGCGTACGTTTATGGGTTGGAGCCGCATTGGCAGCTTCTAAAATGGTCAATATATCTTCACGGCTCACTTCCTCATTCGTAAAATTTGCCTGAAAAACAGATCTACGAAATTGAATCGCCTTTAAAACTTCATTTTGTTGTATCATATTACTTTTATTAATTAAGAAACTTACTCTTAATAGTTTTTGATTAAGAAACCTCTTCCCATAAAGCCACGATATGCAATATGGTCAACACCGCTTTCTGCATATCCTGTACCGATACCCATTCTTGTTTACCATGGAATGCATGTCCACCAGCAAAAATATTAGGACAAGGTAGCCCCATGAAAGATAACCTGGAACCATCGGTACCACCGCGGATACTTCTTTTCTCCGCCTTCATGCCGGCGCGTTCGATACCCATTAAAGCAATATCAACCACACGAGGATGTTGATCCAACACTTCCTTCATATTGCGGTACTGTTCCGTCACCTCAAAGGTGAATTTTGCCTGCGGATATTTAGCTAAAACCGATTTTACGATTTCTTCCAACTCCGCTTCATGCTTTGCTAGATTTGCGGTATCATGATCACGGATAATAAAACCTAAGCTAGCTTCTTCCACCGTTCCGCTCAAATTGGTTGGATGAACAAATCCATCCTTTCCAGAAGTGGTCTCTGGAGACAAACGATCCTTCGGTAAAGATTCGACAATCTCGGCTGCAATTTTCAGCGCAGAAACCATCTTATTCTTTGCATATCCAGGGTGAATGGAAACACCGTCGATCTTTATCTTTACTCCATCCGCAGAAAATGTTTCATCTTCCAAAGTTCCGGCACGCTCGCCATCCATGGTATAACCATAATCAGCACCAAGTTTCTTCAAATCTGCATGGTCTACTCCCCTTCCGATTTCCTCATCAGGTGTAAACAAGATCTTAATGTCCCCGTGCTTGATCTCCGGGTTTGCCATCAGGATACGCGCAGCATCCATAATCTCAGCAACACCGGCTTTATCATCTGCACCCAACAAGGTTTTTCCAGAAGCAGTAATGATATCATTTCCGATCAGCTCCTTTAAATCCGGATGCTCCGAAAAACGGATCACCACATTTTCATCATCTGGCAATACCAGATCCTGGCCTTGGTAATTCGGATGAACCAACGGCTTTACATCCGTACCGGATGAATCAGGCGAAGTATCCACATGCGAACAGAAACAGATTACAGGAACCTTTTTATCGGTGTTGGAAGGAATAGTGGCATATACATAACCCAAATCGTCCAAATGTGCATCGGTTATTCCCAATTGCAGCAATTCTTCGACCAATAGCCTACTTAGATTTTTTTGCTTTTCTGTAGAGGGTACTGTAGTGGATTGTGCATCAGATTGGGTATCTATCTGCACATATCTTTTGAAATTTTCAGCAACCTGAAAATCATTAATATTATTAATTTCCATGAAACAAAGCTACGAATTAATACCTGAAAGCTTACTGTTTATCTGCCCAGCCAAATACACGTTGCAAAATATTGGAATCCCTTGCTCCACCAATATTCTGTCTGATCTTCAATTCCTGATCCGCAACCTTCACAAATAGCCCATCAATAGCTTTTTGGGTTACATATGCGGTCAGATTTGTTTCAATCTTCTTGCCCAAAGGCAATTGGTTATAAGCAGAAGTCAACTGCGTCCAATATTGAGTCACATTATTTTTGCCCATTGCTGATTCGATGATCGGGCTGAAGCGAGCGGTCAATTCCTGTGTGGTGCTGTTCCGAAAGAACGTCGTTGCAGCATCCTGCTTCCCACTCAACAAAATATTGAAAGCATCGGTAATGGTCATTCTGGATAAGGAATTGATGAACACCGAAGAAGCTTCCTTCACGGCAGATTCTGCTGCACGGTTCATACTGGTGATGAATTGGTCGCAAAGACTACCCATACCTACTGCGCGCAAAGCTGATTCCACCTTTTTAGCCTCATCTGGCATCAAGATCCTAACCACCTGATCACCTAAGAAACCATCTTTTTTAGAAAGGATGGAAATACTTTGTTGAAGGCCATTATTCAATGCTTGCTTCACTCCAGAAGTTGCTTCCGCCTGCGTGATAGTTCCGGTAGCCGTTGAACCTGTCGAAGTAGAACCCGAAGTTCCTGTTGTTCCGGTTCCTGTTGAGCCTGTTCCTTGAGGAGGCAATCCAAATCCACCTTGATTTAACGTATCACAACCGGAAAAAACCAATGTTGTGCTGCAAATCCCCAATATTCCTAATTTTTTCAATTGATTCATAAGATCAAAAGTAATAAAAAGCTTATTATTTTGACCAGATCAATTCTGCAAATACTGGAAAATGGTCTGATGGAAATTTATGCATATAGGTATCGGTTAAAATACCATATTTATGAACCTTGAATGGAGGGGTGATGAAAATATGATCTATCCTACCCTTAGCCTTCAGCGATTTTGACCAACCGTTAAAGCTGGAATTTGGTTCGTACTTGATCGGTGCCAGGTCGTAAACATCCTTTACCACTCCACTATTTGCCAAGGTAAAATAAGCCTCGTTCTTCTCGTCGATATTAAAATCGCCTGTCAGGATCAACGGAAGATCCTTTGCGAATTCCTTTGCTTTTGCCAAGATCAATTTTGCACTTTCTCTCCTTGCTTCCACGCCCACATGATCAAAGTGAGTATTCATAAAGATGAATTTCTTCTTGTTTTTCAGGTCTTGGAAGATTCCCCAGGTACAGATCCTTGGCAAAGCCGCGTCCCATCCCTTATTGGGTTTAGTCGTCTCCGTAGGCGAAAGCCAAAAAGTGCCACTATTGATCACCTTAAACCTCTTGCTGTTGTAGAAAATCGCCGAATACTCTCCTTTTTCCGCGCCATCATCACGCCCTACCCCAATACTCTTAAAGCCAGGAAGAGCAGCCGACATATCGTCCATCTGTACTTTGAAGGCCTCTTGGACGCCAAAAATGTCAAATTCATGGAATTTGATCAGATCGGTTACCGCATGTTTCCGGTCATCCCACATATTCCCTACATCCGAAGTGTTTTTCTGACGGATATTAAAACTGGCCACATTCATGCTTGTCTGGGCAAAACCAGACAAGCTGATAGCCATTACCCCTAAGAACAAGAGCAACTTTTTCATCTTATTTATTTAAAATGGATTTCAATAATTCCGGTTGATCCGTCGTGATATAATCAATCTTCTCCTTAATAAAATAGTTCATATCCTCTTCCGTATTCACCGTCCAAACGTTTGTTTTCAATTTTAATGCTTTGAATTCCTTGATCCAGTTTGGATTCTTTTTGAACACATTGAAATGATAATCTACACCTGATAATTTTGCTGCTTTAACCTCTGCCGGCGTTTTATCCCCATTCAAATAATGCACCAAGGCTTTTTTGTTCAAGGATTTCAGTTTCAAACAAGCGTCCCAATCGAAGGCGATGTATTCTACCATCTTCTCCGCTTTCATCTTTTTAACAGCGGCAATTGAAAGTTCAGCTGCTTTCAGCGTTCTCTCCTTGCTCACCCGACTGGTTTTTAACTCATAGATCAATTTCGTCACTTTTTGACCCATTCCTGCTTTTAAATATTCTTCTATCGTAGGGATTTTCTCTCCGTTTGGATGTGCTTTGGCCAATAGTTCCTGGTAAGTGCTTTCTTCAATTTCAATTCCATAGAAATCATGGTCATGGTTTACCACCAATACATCGTCTTTCGTAAGATGTACATCAAACTCCGAACCCCATACTTTCTGGTCAATGGCAGCTTTTAGGGAGGCCAAGGAGTTCTGCGGGGCATTGGTATTTTTCCAAGCTCCACGATGTGCGATGATAGCGGTCTGTGCCGATAATCCAGTGTGGATCAATAAAGTCATAAGGGCAATTAATAGGGTGTTTTTCATTACTGTTATAATTATTTAATATAGATGATATTTGCTACAGAACGTTGACCTTCATGGTCAAATTTTTTATTATCCGAAGGATAGTTTACAATATGGTTTGGGGTTGCTCCCTTTACATACATGGTTGTACTGCCACCACCATCCAAGTTCATGGCATCTTTTGCACCCAACCAAGCCAAAACGCTAGCCAATTCCGGCAAAGACATGCCGTAGGATTGATTGCTTCTGCCATCAACCACCAATAAAATTAATTTATTTTTCTGAGTAATCGCAACGGCAGTCCGTGGATGGCGATTGGTATTGAAGGGATTATTTCCGAGGGGAATGATCTGTTGGTCATGAATCAACAAAGGACCAGCTACCATTACATTGGCGGCTTTGGAAGTAACGGGGTCAATATCCATAGCCGAGGCCATCTGAACCTTTTTTCCATCCAATGTCAGGACGGCTGTTGCTCTACCGGCAATCTTGCCCCCTAGGTTTACGATCTGGTTATTCACGCGAATATAATCCACCGCACCACCATTCTTCATATCGAAAAACCCAGCATTGATGGCTGCCAAAGCATTGTTCTCTTCGGCAAACACACTGGTTTTCTTTAAGATTTTAGGATCTGCCGCAAAATGAACCTTCTTGGCATGTTTTTTTAAATCGATTTCTATCCAATTGATTTCCTGCTGGGCATTAAATAGATTGGAAAAATGGCCTTGGTGCCAGGTAATACCTTTTTTTATTTCCTTACTGTTCCATTTAGTTTGAACAATGGTTAAGGAGTCCTGATTCTGCGCTGAGGCATTCAGATGCAAGAAGCAAGTGAATACTGCAACGAGGAGGCTTAGGTTTTGGAGATTTCGTTGAAGCATGTTTATTATTAACAAGTTCCACGAATTTACCCATTTATTATTAACAAAACATTAAACTTATCGTTCTCCGTTCCATTCGCCATAAAATTGTTGCAAAAACTCTTCCATGTGCTCATGTCGACCCTTTGCGATCAACTTGGCCGCATCCGTATTCATTTTATCCTTCAACAAAAGCAATTTCTCGTAAAAATGATTGATCGTTGGGGCTGTGGTATTTTTATAGGCTTCCTTGGATTGATTCTCCAGGAAAGGGATTTCGGGATTGTAGATTTCCCGATTCTTATATCCACCATAATTGAATGCACGGGCAATTCCGATCGCACCGATCGCATCCAAACGGTCAGCATCCTGTACCACTTCCAATTCCTTGGAATGGAACTTGACATCGCCCAGGGAAGCCTTAAACGACATGTTCAAAATAATGTTCTGCACATGCGAAATGACTTCCTGTTCTGTTCCAAGAGATGCCAAAAATTCTCCAGCTATCCGCGGGCCAACGCTTTCATCACCGCCATGAAATTTGCTGTCCGCTATATCGTGGAGTAAAGCCGTCAGCTCACACACGAAAGGATCAGCCTCTTCGGTTTGAAGGATCAATTTGCAATTGTTCCAAACTCGTAGGATATGCCACCAATCATGTCCAGATTCTGCATCCTTTAAGCGATCCTGCACGAATGCAGCGGTCTTATCAATAATCTCTTGCTGTTCCTTAGTCTTTACTGCCTTCATATAATTCATACTGCAATAATCGACAGTCCAGTTTACCATTGAAGAATTCAAAACGACGGGAAGCACGCAATCCAATCTTTTTAGCAAGATCTGGGTTTCCGGTAAACACATAACCCCTGTAACCTTGGCATTCCTTTTTCAGGAAATCCCCGATACGGGCGTAGGTCATCTCCAGTTTACTATGCGTCCCTAAGCGCTCGCCATATTCCGGATTGAACATGATGACGCCCTGACCAACAGGAATAGTCGTTTCTGCGAAGTCGCAGACTTCAAATTTAATCAGATGTTCTACCCCAGCAGTCCTTGCATTCAATTTTGCAATTTCAATGGCTTCGGACGAAATATCCGAAGCAATGATTTCTGGAAGGTTGGTTTTTTCGGTAATATCTTTTAGGATGCGGCGCTCATTAAAGAACACCTCCTCATCATAACCTTTAAAATGCATGAAGGAATAATTCATACGCAGCAGTCCCGGCTTTCTGGTCTGTGCCATCAAGGCAGCCTCGATCGCAAGGGTTCCAGAACCACACATCGGATTGACAAAAGGCGATCTCCGGTTCCATTGGGTAGCCATGATGGTTGCACTTGCCAAGGCTTCCAACATCGGCGCCTTGCCCGGATGTTTTCTATAACTGTGTTTTGCCAAGGTTTCACCCGAAGTATCCAAAAATATCTCGGCGCGATCTTCCATCCAATGAAGGTGGATCACCGCCCGGTTAAGGTCAGGACCTGAATTAGGGCGCATGCCTTTTTTATCCTTGATCCGATCCACAATAGCATCCTTCACTTTCACATTGGCGAATAAAGGCGTGGTGATCGTTTCGTTGTGCACGTTGGATGTTACGGAGAAGTAACCATCCAAAGGAAGGTAATCCTCCCAAGGAATCTGCACCAGATTTTTATAAAGTTCATTCGCATCCTTCGCACGAAAGGCCTTTAATTCATAATACACCTGGCTTGCAATATGCAAATTCAGGTTCAGTTTTATACACTCATTTACAGAGGCATACAATTCTACCCCGGTATTAAAACTACGCTTTATATCAAATCCTAATTCGCGGACTTCCTGTTCTAAAAATGGAGATAAACGTCGGTTACATGTGACGATTACCTTACTTCTGCTGTTGAAAACTTCTGCCATATTTCTGCAAAGTTACTTATTCTGTAAGCAAAAAATGTTTAATTTTACGGTTTAATAAATTTGATATGGAAATAAGAGGAAAAGTACATGAAGTAGGTGCGATTCAACAAGTAACTGAATCCTTCAAAAAGAGAGATTTAATTGTTGCCTATGCAGAAAACCCACAATTCGTAGAATATATTCGTTTTGAAGCAACACAAGATCGTGTAAACATTTTTGACAACCTATCGGTAGGGGATGATATTGAAGTATCTTTTAACCTTCGTGGTCGTCCATGGACAAACAAAGAAGGAATTACCACGTATTTCAACTCCTTAGTTGCATGGCGTGTCACTAAATTAGCAAATACGGCAGCAGCAGCTCCAGCACCTGGATATGCAGATATGCCGCCAGTAGACATCAGCTCAAGCGGTGCTGACGATGATGATTTGCCGTTCTAAGCATTCCAGCTGATAGTATAACAACATAAAAAAAGGGGATTAAATCCCCTTTTTTTATGTTCAAATTTTTACATTTTCAAACCAATCTCTCTTAACCTCTCATCCAAATACTGCCCTGCTGTGTAATCTTCATATGCTTTCGGATGTTCCGCATCCACACAAGAATCCAACGAAGCCAGACTCATACTCGATTTTGGATGTAAAAAGAAAGGCACGGAATACCTGGAGGTCTTCATCAATTCACGTGGAGGGTTTACCACACGATGCGTTGTTGATTTTAACTTATTGTTCGTCAAGCGCTGCAACATATCACCCACGTTCACCACGATGTCCTCCCCTTTTGCTTTGATGGCAAACCACTCGTTATCTTTCGTCAATACCTCTAATCCATCGGCAGAAGCACCGATCAATAAGGTGATCAGGTTGATATCCTCATGCGCACCGGCTCTAACCGCATCATCAGGAATAGTTTCCGGATTTTCGATCGGGAAATAATGTATCGCACGTAAAATAGAGTTTCCATTGTGAACAAATGGCTCGAAATAATCCTCTGGTAGTGCTAAATAGGTAGCGATTGCTTTTAGGATGTTTCTTCCTGCGTCTTCCAGTTTTTGATAGATCTCTCCTGTCACCTGATCGAAGGCCGGTAGTTCCGCCACTTTCGGGCTGTCTGGAAAATCGGTTTTCGAATATTCCTCATCCGTTATGGTCTGTCCTCGCTGCCAAAACTCTTTCAAATCTGGTGTCTTCGAATCCTTTGCCTTCTCACGACCTTTGGCCGTATAACCGCGTTGTCCTGCCAACTCCGGAAACTCATAATTCCGTTTGGTATCTTCCGGAAGATCAAAAAATGCTTTAACAGTTTTATAAAGCTCATCAATCAATTCTGCCGATAGACCATGGTTCGCAATAGTCACGAATCCAGTCTCATTGAATGCTTTTCCAATATCTTGGACAAATTGATTTCTTTGGGCCTCATCTCCAGCGGTATAATGCTGTAGATCTAATCTAGGAATGTTTACTAATGCCATGTTTATTTTGTTTATACAAAGTTAACGGATAAATAACGTTAAATTCAATTATGTCAAGGTTTTATTAAAAATTCACAAAAAGTTTGAATTATCAATCCAATCTGTTAAATTTGTTATGCATGCATAATAAATAAGCAGCATTCATACTACAAGATAAGAATAACCGAAATATGAGCCAAGACAATACGATCGATTACTTTTTAAAGACGGCGTGGCAAACTGTAGCAAATAAATATAATGTGATTGCTTCACAGCATGGGTTCACCCAAGCCGCCGGTTATATTTTGATCAATATCCACCGCGACGGTACGCCTGTTTCGCAGATTGCGAATTCCACGGGCGTTAAAACAACCTCTTTGTCCCGGGTGCTGAACAACCTGGAAGGTTTAGGGTTCATTTATAGGGAGACCAGCGATACGGATAAGCGCTCGGTGAAGGTTTACTTGACAGACCTTGGTCGGGAAAAGCGGAAGATCGCCAAGGATGTAGTAAGGGAGTTCAATGATTTCCTGAACAATTCTTTCAGCGAAAAAGAACGCGCCTTGATGACCAAGATGTTGGTAAAGATCAGTGAATTGGCTACAAATTATTCACCAGTGTTTCAGATAGAGCCTTAATAACATAGAAAAATCAGAAGATATGAATAGAAATATTAAAAAAGTTGCTGTATTGGGATCTGGAGTAATGGGATCCCGGATTGCTTGCCACTTTGCTAATATCGGTGTAGAGGTTTTGTTGATGGACATTGTTCCGAAGGAATTGCTTCCTGCGGAACAGGCCAAGGGATTGACCTTGGAAAGTCCAGCAGTCCGCAACAGGATTGTCAACCAATCCTTGGATACGGCGATCAAGTCCAATCCGGCACCATTATTCAGCAAATCCTACGCAAAGCGCATCACAACTGGAAATTTTGATGATGATATGGCAAAGATTGCCCATGTAGATTGGGTGATTGAAGTCGTCGTAGAACGATTGGATATTAAAAAATCCGTATTTGATCGGGTAGAGGAATTCCGTAAACCCGGAACATTAATTACCTCCAACACCTCAGGGATTCCGATCCATTTGATGAACGAAGGTCGTTCAGAGGATTTTAAAGCCCATTTCTGTGGCACACACTTCTTCAACCCGCCGCGATACCTGCAATTATTGGAAATCATTCCTACCCCAGACACGAAGAAAGAGGTGGTTGATTTCTTGATGTATTATGGAGATCATATGCTGGGCAAGACGGTGGTCCTTTGTAAGGATACACCAGCATTTATCGGTAACCGCATCGGGGTTTATTCCATGTTGGCTGTTACCCATTTAGTAGACAAATTGGATCTTACGGTAGAAGAAGTAGATAAATATACCGGCCCTGCGATGGGACACCCAAAATCAGCAACCTTCCGTACAGCGGATGTGGTTGGTTTGGACACTTTGGTGAATGTGGCCAAAGGATTGGAGCAGAATGCCCCTCATGATGAGGCAAAAGGGGTATTTGAACTACCTGCGTTCATTACCAAAATGGTAGAGAACAAATGGTTGGGCGAGAAAACCAAAAAAGGATTCTATGAAAAGGTAAAAGACGCCAAAGGAGGATCCGAAATCCTTTCCCTGAACCTGAAAACGATGGAATATGGCCCGCAGGCGAAAGTAAAATCCAGCACGCTAGAGGCGACAAAAGCGGTGGAAGATATCCGAAAAAGGATGAAGGTATATGAACAGGGTACCGATAAAGCGGCTACCCTATTCCGTGCCATGCATTATCCATTGTTCGAATATGTTTCCAACAGGGTACCGGAAATAACAGATGATTTCTTCCGTATTGACGATGCGATGCGTGCCGGTTTCGGATGGGAAATTGGTCCATTCGAAGTGTGGGATGCTTTAGGCGTTAAAGAGACGATCGAAAAGATCAAAACCGAAGAAAAAAGACTTCCTGGACAAACCGGAGAGGTTGCCTCTTGGGTACATGAGATGTTGGATGCAGGCCATAACAGCTTCTATAAAGTAGAAAATGGTATCCGTCATTACTACGACATCGCATCCAAATCCTATAAGCCGATTCCAGGTACGGAAGATATTATTGTCTTGGACAATATCCGGGAGTCGAAAACCATTTGGAAGAATTCCGGTGTTTCCATCATCGATTTGGGCGATGGCATCATCAACTGTGAGTTCCACACGAAGATGAACACCATCGGTGGCGATGTAATCCAAGGATTGAACAAAGCGATCGATCTTGCGGAGAAGGAATACCGTGGTTTGGTCATCTCCAATGATGGCAAGAACTTTTCTGCCGGTGCAAACATCGGTATGATCTTCATGATGGCGGTAGAACAGGATTATGATGAATTGAATATGGCGGTTCGCATGTTCCAAAATACATCGATGCGGATTCGGTATTCCGCAATCCCAGTGGTTGCTGCACCATTCCAATTAGCCTTGGGTGGTGGTTGTGAATTCTCCATGCATGCTGACTTTGTGCAGTGCCATGCAGAAACCTATATGGGATTGGTGGAGTTTGGTGTAGGTGTGATCCCAGGTGGTGGTGGATCAAAGGAATTTGCGCTTCGGGCATCCGATGATTACCGTCCGGATCAGATCGACCAAAACTATTTCCGCGAACGTTTCTTAACCATCGGTCAGGCGAAAGTTTCCACTTCAGCGGTTGAAGCCTACGAATTAGGTTATCTGCAACAGGGTAAATACGCCATCACGATGAACCGCGCAAGGTTATTGGCCGACGCGAAAGCAAAAGCGATCGAACTGGCAGAAGCAGGTTATGTACAACCGATCCAACGTACCGACATCAAAGCCTTAGGCAATACTGCCTTGGGATTGGTCTACGTAGGTGCATCCTCCATGGAAGCTGGTCACTACATCTCCGAACACGACAAGAAGATTTCCGAAAAACTAGGCTATGTCATGGCTGGCGGAGACATCTCCCAACCAACCGAGGTATCCGAACAATACCTCCTTGACCTGGAACGCAAAGCTTTCATCGAGCTCTGCGCCGAACGGAAAACTTTGGAAAGAATACAGCATATGCTGACGACGGGGAAACCGCTGAGAAACTAGGTTTTAGATGATAGATAATAGATTATAGACAATAGATAAGTATAGTTTGTTAAAAGCGGTGTAATAAAGAATATTACACTAAATAAAAAATCCAGGGGTAAATGCACAACATTAAAGAGTTAAAAGTTTGGCGCAAATCGATAGAATTATCCACTGATATTTATAAAGCATTGATAAACTTTCCTGCTGCNNCTGATGAAAAATATGGTCTAACATCTCAAATTAAACGATCAGCAATATCAATTCCTTCAAATATAGCTGAGGGGGCTGGTAGAAATTCTAACAAGGAATTTATTTATTTCTTAGGAATTGCAAATGGTTCTTGTTTTGAATTATTGACACAGATTGTAATAGCCATGAAGCTTGAGCTGATCAGTATAGAGGAGTCTAAGGATTTATCGTATAAAATTGTGGAGATCCAGAAAATGATTTATGGATTTCGACAAAAACTAGTGAAGGAAATTAAAAAATAAAGTTAATAAGATTAATAAGATTACTAACTGGAGCAATACAGTATCTGATATCTATCATCTCATATCTGTTATCTCCAAAAGATATACAAAATGGAAGCATACATCATAGCAGGTTATCGCACGGCGGTGGCGAAGGCACCAAGAGGGGGTTTTCGGTTTACGCGAGCGGATGATTTGGCATCAACAGTGATCAAGCATTTGGTTGCCTCGGTGCCAAGCTTAAATAAAGAAGATATTGACGATGTGATCGTCGGGAATGCGATGCCGGAGGCGGAGCAGGGTTTGAATATGGGACGTTTCATTTCCTTGATGGGATTGGATACGGACAAGGTGCCGGGGCTTACGGTGAATAGGTACTGTGCTTCTGGGTTGGAGACCATTGCCACTGCAGTAGCAAAAATCAAATCTGGAATGGCAGATGTGATTATTGCTGGTGGTGTGGAAGTGATGTCGGGCATGCCGTTCGGAGGTTGGAAGATTGTTCCTAATCCTACGGTGGCCAAGGAGCATCCAGATTGGTACTGGGGCATGGGATTAACGGCAGAAGCGGTGGCTAAAGACTACCATGTTTCGCGCGAAGATCAGGATAAGTTTGCCTTGAAATCCAATCAAAAGGCTGTGGAGGCGATTAAGAATGGCCATTTGAAGGATGGTATTGTGCCGATCACGGTGAAGGAAAATTACATTAAGGATGGCAAGATCGCTACTCGCGAATATGTGGTGGATACAGATGAGGGACCTCGCGCAGATACTTCCTTGGAGGCATTGGCAAACCTAAAACCGGTATTTGATGCGAAAGGAACCGTAACAGCGGGTAACTCTTCCCAAACATCGGATGGTGCTGCTTTTGTGCTAGTGGTATCCGAAAAGAAAATGAAGGAACTGAACCTAACGCCTATCGCGAAATTGGTGAGTTATGCCGTTGCTGGTGTACCTCCAAGGATTATGGGTATCGGTCCTATCTATGCTATTCCAAAGGCTTTGGAAATGGCAGGGTTGAAAAAAGAAGATATTGATTTGTTCGAACTGAACGAGGCCTTTGCCTCCCAGTCTTTGGCGGTGATCCGTGAATTGGGATTGGATGAAGAGAAGGTCAATGTCAATGGCGGTGCGATTGCATTGGGACATCCACTGGGTTGTACCGGTGCCAAATTAACTGTACAGGTATTGAATGAACTTAAGCGTAGGAATAAAAAATACGGCATGGTAACCATGTGTGTGGGAACCGGCCAAGGTGCTGCAGGAATTTTTGAATTGCTATAGAGGATCATTTTAAAGCAATAGAATTTTATACCACTAGAGCATCCATATTTTAAATAGTAAAAAAATATAATCATGAGCGAGGAAGTAAAAAACAAAGCAATAAAAGGTGGAGAATTCGTTATCAGGGAGACTTCTTACCAAGATATTTTTATCCCTGAGGAATTCGACGAGGAAGCAAAGATGATCCGTCAGACCTGTCTGGATTTTCTGGATACCGAGGTCTTGAATAAATTGGAGCGGATCGATGCCCAAGAGGAAGGATTGATGGAAAGCCTGATGGATAAAGCAGGTGAGTTGGGGATGTTGGGTGTATCCATTCCGGAGGAATATGGTGGTTTCGGAAAGAATTTCAATACGTCTATGTTGGTAGCGGATGCTGTAGGTGGAGGTTTCTCCTTTGCGGTGGCCCTATCGGCACATACCGGAATCGGAACCTTGCCAATCCTATACTATGGAAATGCAGAACAGAAAGCCAAATACATCCCTAAATTGGGATCTGGTGAATGGAAAGCATCGTACTGTTTAACGGAGCCTAACGCTGGTTCGGATGCTAATTCCGGAAGAACTTCTGCTAAGCTTAATGCCGAAGGAACCCATTACCTGATCAATGGACAGAAAATGTGGATCACCAATGGTGGCTTTGCGGATATCTTCATCGTATTCGCTAAAATTGATGATGATAAAAACCTGACCGCATTCATCGTAGAAAAAGATTTCGGTGGAATTACCATGAACCCGGAGGAACATAAATTAGGGATCAAAGGTTCTTCTACCCGTCAGATTTTCTTCAACGATTGCCCTGTTCCTGTAGAGAACATGCTTTCTGAACGCGAGAATGGGTTTAAGATCGCGGTAAACATTCTGAACATCGGCCGTATTAAATTGGGTGCTGCAACCATCGGTTCTTCACGTGCGGTGTTGGATACAGCGATCAATTATGCAAACGAACGTGTACAGTTCAATCTGCCTATTTCTAAGTTCGGAGCAATCCGTTATAAGCTGGCAGAGATGGCCACTCGTTTATTTGCTACGGAATCGGCAGCATACCGTGCCGGTCAGAATATCGATGATGCTTATGATGCATTGATCGCTGGCGGAATGGACGAGGCAAAAGCCAAATTGAAATCGGTGGAACAGTTTGCCATCGAATGTGCCATCATTAAGGTATGGTGTTCAGAAATGTTGGATTATACGGTAGATGAGGGTGTTCAGATCTATGGTGGTATGGGTTATTCTGCCGATGCACCAATGGAAAGAGCATACAGGGATTCGCGTATCAATCGGATTTTTGAAGGTACGAACGAAGTGAACCGTCTTTTGGTGGTGGATATGTTATTGAAACGTGCAATGAAGGGGGAGATTGATTTGATGGGTCCTGCGCAGGCAGTAGCCAATGAGTTGATGTCTATTCCTGATTTCGGTGAGGAGGATGATGCACCATTTGCTGCAGAGAAGAAAATCATTGCTAATCTTAAGAAGGCAGGATTGATGATTGCAGGATCTGCGGTTCAGAAATTAATGATGTCTTTGGCAAAAGAGCAGGAGATTTTGATGAATATTGCTGATATTATTGGTTATGTGTATGTAGCGGAGTCGGTATTGTTACGTGCGGAAAAGCTACAACATACGGTAGGGGGCGAAAAAGCCGCTTATGCAGCTGATATGGCAAAAATCTATTTGTATTCTGCTATCGACAAGGTTAATGTAGCGGGTAAAGAAGCGTTGTATTCTTTTGCCGAAGGCGATGAATTGAACATGATGTTGGTTGGCTTGCGTAGATTTACTAAGGCTGCGCCTTTCAATGTGAAAGATGCGAGACAGCGGATTGCTAAGAAATTAATAGAAGAAAATAAATACTGTTTTTAAGTATTAGGTTATACGGTATTTAAGTTTTAGGTTATACGGTATTTAAGTTTTAGGTTGATAATTTAAGTATTAGGTTGATTATGGAAATGGGTTATCTGAAAAGATAGCCCTTTTTTATGGGATTGTTTTTGTCGCGTCATTGCGAGGAACGAAGCAATCTTCGGATGACGGGAAGATTGCTTCGTCATGCCTCCTCGCAATGACGGGGAAAGTCTAACATCTATCGTCTATAATCTATCGTCTATCATCTATCATCTTTCTCAAAGCCAACCCTCCAGCAGCGCCTTTTTCACCACCTCCGTCATATTACTACATTCCATTTTCCTCAAAATATTCTTCCGATGGGTCCTAACCGTATGCTCACTAATAAAAAGATGATCTGCGATCAATTTACTATCCATGCCTTTCGAAATCAATTCCAGCACCCGCATTTCACTCTTTGAAACAGCACTTTGAAAACAATCGCTATAATCGTTCTTATCAAAAAGGGAAATTTTCTTGGGATGTTCCGGATCAGAACTATCGATAATATAATGGGAATACTGCCTACTGGGCTGAAGATCGGTAATATCCGAATAGATATTAAGCATATAAATCGGTTCCATATGTTCGTTGAACAACACAGGAATACTCTGGGCCAATACAAAGAGCTTCCGACCATCTTTACAGATCAAATCCAAGGTACGGTTAACCTTGATATATGGCCTTCTCTCCAGCTCTTGGGCATATAAGTATTTGAAATATTTCGTCCCTCCTCTTGTTGCTCTAATCGTATCCTTCAGATGATGGATACTCAGCATCAACGAATACCCTCTTTTAATGACCTCCTCCTTAGTATAACCGGTAAACTGCTCGATAGGTCCACCTGCATCAATAACCGTTAGGGTACTGATATCCGCCAAAGAATAGAAATAAGTATCGAAGGCATGGAATACCCGAAGGTAATTATTGAGGTCAAATTCTTTTTTCCGTTGCAAGGCTTCTGCTTTTCCCAATGATTTTTGTGAATACAAACTGAACTCTTGAAAAGATTGAGAAATTTTTCGGAATAAGAAATTATCGAGCTTCATGCCCTAAAATAAATTATTTTTATAGAATAATCATATACCCAAATTGGGGTATTTTTTAAATTTTAACCCCTTAATAACAAAGGGAATTAACATATTTGGAATTAACCTAACCAACAAAATACTGAATTTGAACAATGGTTAATTCATTATTATTTTTTATAAATTAGCTCTTACCAAAAATTAACTGACAAAATATTTCAAAAAAATCCAATTCCATGGAACGGAAAAAACATATGCTATCTAGTGCTTGGGATAATTTTGACCAGCATTTATCCGCCTCCAATGAAATCATGATTCACCCTGACCTGACCATGTTCTTGTCGGAAATCCTTAGTATTGGTCCTTACTATTATTACACGTTCGATGTCCTTAACATCGCCTTAAAACAGGTACATCCGAATGTATTAAAAATCCATGGATTTAAGGAAATCCCAAACTCCTTAACCCAGATCATTGATCTGATTCACCCTGATGATATGGAGTTTGTGATCTTATCGGAAAAACTGATCCTGAACAAATTATTAACCATCAATAATGGGGACTTCCTCCATAACAAGATGAGCTATTCCTTCCGAATGAAGGTGGCAGATGGGAGTTACCATCTTTTCCTGCATCAAGCGGTTCATCTTGTCCTCGATGAGGAGCAAAAGATCAAGATTGCCTTAAATATCCATACGGATATCGATCACATTACGCAGATCAATTCCGGATTGGTATATATACAGAGCAACAATAAGTTGAATAAACACCTTCAGTTTGACCCCTACGAGGAAGATGCGCAGATTCCAAAACCAAAACTCAGTCGTCGAGAACTACAGATCCTTCCTTTGATTGCCAAAGGGTCTTCCAGCAAACAGATTGCTGATCAATTGTTTATTTCTGAAGATACCGTTCGGGTACATCGGAAGAACATTCTGAAAAAGACAAATTCAAACAGCAGCCATTTACTCGTTAAGAAATGCTTAGAATGGGGAATTCTTTAAATTTTCATCCATTTAATCGCAAAATACCTCGATTGAGGTATTTTCTCATGAAGCTTTTATTCCTAACATTGAATAAGCATTTAAAATGCAGTACAATAACCAACTAATTATTAATGACGATGGATGAAAATGAAAATAGATTAGCTTTAATTTGGGAGAAATTCCCGGAATTATTTGCTCATCGAACCAATGAAATTGATTCCGACACCATCATTAAGATGCTATCAGAGATGTTGGTCATTGGCGATTACTATTATTATATAATGGAGATTGCGAATCATTCCCTTTCCCATGTTCATCCTAATATCTGCCAATTGCATGGCTTAACAAAACAACCAAAAAACATCCAAGAGATCGTTGAGATTATTCATCCCGAAGATGTATCCTATATGTTGAAAGCAGAGGAGGTCTGTAATCAGAAAATCTCGAAACTTATCAGCAACCAAAATCAATACAAATCCTGTTATTGTTTTCGGATGAAAATGTACGATGGACAATATAAACTATTCCATCACCAAGCCATTCCGGTGAGCATAGATCATGCTGGAAAGGTAATCAGCGTGTTGAATATCCATACCAATATCGAACACATCAGTAAAAAGAACAGCTATGTAGCCCATGTGATCGGATTAAATGGAATTGATGAATTTTACCAATTTGATTTATCCAAGAAAATTGCCCAGGAGAAAAAGCATAAAAATCCGCTTACGGTCCGTGAATTGGATATCTTGAACTATATCGCCAAAGGCTACTCCAGCATTAGGATTGCGCAGGAACTGGGCATCTCCGATCAGACCGTAAGGGTACACCGCAAAAACATGCTCAAAAAGACCCAGACCTTCAACAGCAGTAGCTTAATCAAGCATTGTGTCGAAATGGGTTGGTTGGTTTAATTGAACAAGGCTAAGGCAATGATTAAAGTGACCAAAATATTAAAAGTCTGTGCAATGATAAATGCATAAAATGGCTTCTTGTTATCCTGTTTAAACAGGTCCTTAAAATTGGTTTCCAATCCGATGGAAGTAAAAGCCAATGCAAACCATAAACCTTGTAAGCTTTTCAGGCTTTCCTTAATCTGATTGGTGGTTTCTGCCGGAATCACAAAGGAAAATAAGAGCGAAACCGCCACAAAGCCCACCACGAATTTTGGGAACCTGTCCCAGATCAATCTTAAAGTAGGCTTATCTTTCTTTGTTTCATCATCGACCGATTTGGAATAGGTCCAATAGATACTGATAAAAAAAGCCGCGATCCCCAATAAGACATTCTGCGAGAATTTAACAATCGTACTGATCTTTAAGGCTTCCTCACCGACCAAAGATCCAGAGGCTACTACCGCTCCGGTCGTATCGATACTACCACCCAACCAGGCACCCGTAACCTCTTGGGAGAGGTTCAGCCATTGCGCTATGTAAGGCATGAAGATCATCATCGGTATAGCCGTGATCAAGACCAAGGAGATGACATAGGATAATTTCTTATTATCGCCTTTTATTGCTCCCGAAGTTGCAATAGCGGCCGATACCCCGCAAATGGAAACCGCACTGGAAAGCATCAAAGACATTTCTTTATCGATTTTCAATTTACGGCAAACCCAATAGGCAAAGTACCATACCGAAACCACGACCAATAAGGCCTGGATCAAACCCAGCGATCCTGCCTTTAGGATATCCCCGAAAATCACAGTCGTACCGAGCAATACCAAACCGATCTTCACATATAGTTCCGTGCTCAAGGCATTTTTGAACCATTCCGGAAGTTTAAAGCAGTTACTGATGATCAGACCGATCCCAAGACTGAAAATCACGGCCTCCAGGTTATATTCTTTGATGGTCGAATTACCTGCCAAAACCAATGCGATTAACGTGAGAACAAAAACCGTTGGAAAGACGATCAATAAGGCTTTTAGGTTCTTTTTCAAGAGGATGGCACCTAAAATGGCGACCGCATAGACCAGCCCAAATTGGGAAGCCATGCTCAACAGGTTATTTCCGGAAAAAACCTTTTGGGTCAACTCCGAAGAATCCGCCCAACTGAAACTTGGTTTTGGAACAACGATACCAAATAAGGCCAAGGCTATAATAGCAAAACCCAAGATAACAACTACCCAATCTTCTGAGAGTTCAAATGATTTTCTTTCCATGTATTCGTTTAAGTTGATTGATCAGCTAAATCGCTAATTGCGGGCTGAATATAGGGAAATTTAAATGTAAAGCCTCTTTGGCTGGTTAAAATTGTTGTTACAGGAACGGTTTCTAAAAGTAAACTTGGATCTACCCCTTTAAATTTAGCACCAATCTTGGCCATGAAAACTGGCAAGGGCAAACCGATTGGCATATGCGCTGCCTTTCTGATGGCCTTCATAAACTCGGCATTGGAAACAGGATTTGGGCTACAGGCATGGTACACCTGATCTGGCTTTTCCAGAGAGGTAATCCAAAGCAGCAACCGTTTAAAATCTTCCCCATGTATCCAGGAAACCATTTGCTTCCCATCCCCTACCTTTCCGGCAAGCCCGAATTTTGCCAATGGGTATAACTCGGCAAACATTCCAGATCCCTGCAGCAATACCGGACTTATGCGAAGAATCACCTTTTGGGTATCTGGAGTCGATGTGTTTAAAAAGGCTGCCTCCCACTTCTTGGCCAATTCGGCTAAGAAATCATGGCCAAAATCTGTACTGGTTTCATCTTGTAGGGTTTTTCTTCCATTGAAGATGGAAACACCGGAAGCATTGATCCAAATTTTGGGTGGATGCTCCATGGTTCCGATGGCTTTACCCAAAAGGGCAGTAGGAACTACTCGCGAGGAAAGCAATAAAGCTTTATTCTTTTCATTGAAAATTCTATTGATGGATAAGCCAGTGAGGTTGATCAGCACATCTGTCCCCTCTATATTTTTTACCCAATCTCCTAACTTTTCTCCATCCCACAGCACATAATGCAAGTCCGGATGGTCAGACTGATGCTTTTCTCGACTCAATAAGAAAACTTCATTGCCTCTTTCCAAAAATTCTTTGGTCAATATTTTTCCAAGGTTGCCGGTCCCACCAGCGATCACTATTTTCTTCATCATCTTTGCTCATTATCTCCTTCAGTTTCGTTTATTTCGTTCAATATTAAGGCTAATACTGCTACAGGTTGTAGCAGTATTGATTGGCTATAAAATTTATATTTTTTTGAGATTGACTACTCATTTTTCTCTGTGTTTTAGCATTGTTTTTATTTTAAAATGATCAGACAAGGCAATTCTTGCGGCATGAAATCCGCACATACCATGTACACCCCCACCTGGTGGAGTAGATGCCGAGGCTATATACACTTTCGGATCCGAAGTTCGATAGGGCGTCAAAGATCTTATAGGCCGGGTAAACAATTGACGAAGGTCCATCATTCCGCCGGAAATATCCCCACCAATATAATTCGGATTATAAGCTTCTATATCCGCCGTATTCATGACCGATCTCGCCAATATCGTATCTTTAAATCCCGGAGCAAAACGTTCCACTTGATTTTCTATAGCCGAGGTCATATCCACCTCAGAACCAAATGGAACATGGCAATATGCCCATCCTGTCTGTTTTCCAACAGGCGCCCTGCTCGAATCGAACATGCTCTGTTGAGCGAACAAAACATAAGGCTTTTTGTTCAAGCGTCCATGCTGAGCATCCGATTCCGATTGTGCAATCTCCTCAAAACTATTTCCTAGGTGCACTGTTGCTGCCTGTTGGCAGCGGGTATCCTGAAATGGCGTGGCTTCGGACAATGCCCAATCAATCTTGAATGCCCCCATGCCGTAACGAAAAGCTTCCAATTGCTTTTTATAACTATTGGAAAGATGTAAGTTCTTTAACTTCAAGATCTGCTTAGGTGTCATATCCAAAATACAGATCCGATGGGATGGCAGGTCGGCCATATCCTTCACCCAGGCCTGCAGCTGGATCTTTCCTCCCAAAGCTTGGTAATAAGCAGCTAGGGCATCGGCAATAGCCTGAGAACCACCTAACGGAATTGGCCAGCCGAACCGATGCGCAACTGTCCCTAACATCATACCGATGGCTGCGGTAGCGGGTTGATCCAAGGGCTGCATGCCATGAGCAACTAGACCAGCCCAAAGAGCCCGGGTCCTTGCGGATTGGAAGCCATCAGCGATGGCCTTTGCCGACCGCAATGCCTTCAGCCCGAATCTACCCATCAAAAAAGGATGCTTCGGCAACCGCAATGGCCCCATGACATCTTCGGAAAGCTCCTCCCAACGCTCCACAAAAGGAACATATAACTGTTTATATACTTGGAAATCCATTCCCAATTCCTTTTCCATAGCCTGCATATCCCTGTGCAACAGCACCGCTGGTTGGTTATCCAGGGGATGCGCGACTTCATAGTCTGCATAAGTAAATCGCAGTCCATAATCTGCCAATGGGAGCTTGGAAAAGAAAGGCGAGGCCAATGCCATCGGGTGGATAGCTGAGCAAACATCATGATGGAAACCAGGGAGGGTCAATGCCTTGGTCCGCATACCCCCACCGTAGCTATCTGCACCTTCTATCAATAGCGTTTGCAGGCCAGCTTGCTGAAGGGTTATTGCTGCAGCAAAACCATTCGGTCCTGAACCTATAATAATCGCGTCGTACTTAGCCAAAATTTTGTCTTTCCTCTAATTTAGCATATTAAAATTCGAATTGCGGTATTTTCAGAAAAACGAACATGCTTTTAGTAATGTCCAATCCTAAAAAAGCTATACACAAAAACAAAGTGTATGGAAACAACAGAAAGAGAGTTTGAGTTCGCGGAG
>DCOH01000034.1 GCA_002322865.1 Sphingobacterium sp. UBA1575
TGAGACTTTTTCAGTGCCCTCGGGTCAACTCCATGGCCTTTAATTTCAAGGTGAAAAATTCAGAACTTTTCGCTGGCTCGGAGGATGACGCCTATTTCATCGGTGATTTATTGATCATCTTACAGGCTGTTGATCAGGAGCATTGCATTGCTTATGTGCCTTATGGACCGGAAATAGAACCTTCGGAAGAAAACCAAGGCTATTTTCTGGAACAACTATCCGAAACCTTGAGGCATTTCCTTCCCAAAAACTGCATCATGATCCGTTACGATCTTTCCTGGGAGTCGCTATGGGCAAAAGAAGAAGATTGCTATGATATTCATGGCAATTGGATCGGTGTGCCCGAAAAAAGGATCCAAGAACTTCGTTTCAACTTCAATACCGAACATTGGAACCTCCGAAAAGCCAATACCGATATCCTGCCATCCAATACCATCTTTATGGATCTTAAGCAGGATGAAGATCATTTATTGGGAATGATGAAGCCAAAAACCCGATACAACATCAACCTTTCTGGCCGTAAAGGGGTAAAAGTAAAATCCCTAGGACTGGAAAGCCTGGATATTTGGTATGAGCTTTACCGACAAACCGCTAAAAGGAATAATTTCTTCCTCCATGATATCAATTACTTCCGGATAGTCCTTTCTGCCCGCGCAAATGATACGCAATCCCCTGCCGATGTATACCTGCTTTTGGCCGAGGTGGATGAACTTCCTTTGGCAGCGATGTTTCTCGTTGTATCCAAAAACCGAGGAACCTATCTTTACGGGGCCTCAGCCACTGAAAACAGAAATTACATGGCAACCTATGCCCTGCAATGGAAAGCCATGCAGTTGGCCAAGGAAAAAGGCTGTACAGAATACGATTTCTTCGGGATTTCGCCACAGGCAGACCCTTCCCATCCTATGTATGGATTATTCCGCTTTAAAAGCGGCTTCGGCGGACAGATTTATCACCGCATGGGCTGTTGGGNNGAATTACTGACTTCTTTGGAGCGGTTCCAATCCTTCAGCCAATCCTTATTGCTGGAAGAAGATCTACAGGTAGTAGGCTTATCTTCTCATGTGTTTGAGGGGAACGGATTTACGGCGGCAATTTGTTTGATGGAATCCCACATCTGTGTACACACCTGGCCTGAATTCCATCAACTGACCCTTGATATTTACCTATGTAATTACCTGAAAGACAATTCGCAAAAGGTAATAGCCATTGGAGAAAAATATAAAGCATATTTTGAGGCTACGGTTTTGAACGAAACTTTGGTAAATCGCTAAGCTATGCAGATCAGCTGTTCCAAATGTCAACATAAACAGAATTTTAAGGTAGAGGTATCCGAATTCCAGGGATACGTCTGCCCGAATTGCCATGCCTATTTCAAAGGTACCGATCCGGATAAATGGGTTTTTCAAAAAAACCTGAATCCTGGAAAGGATGTACTATGGCCTATACTTGGAGAATTCATTACTTTCCAAGCCAATTCTTATCAGATCATCACCAAGATCCGTCGTTCACCTGTTTTAGGCAAATCCAACGAGTATGTCGGATTATCCACGGATGATGAAGAACTGTACCTGGCCGATGGCGATGAGTATACCTGTTTCCTAGAGCCGATTTCCGAAGATAAAATCGACCGAAAATCTGAAAAACGCATTAAATACGATGGTAATTATAATCGGGAAGAAGGCGGAACGCAAAATGTAATCTATGCGGAAGGCTTTGTGTTTGAAGATCTCGATGCCACCTCCTCTTACATTACCTATGCGCATACCTTAAATGAGGATAAGTTTATTTCGGAAGAAATATTCCAAGGGAAAAAGGAATATTATGCCGGAAAGTACCTACACGGTCCTAATTATTACTCCATGTTTGAGAAGTACAGGGAATTCGAAGAGAAAGAGAAGCACATCAATTCCAAGCTCTTAGGGGCTTTGTTGCCGTTTTTACTTATCCCTGGCGTATTATTTTACTTTTTATATTATAATCAGCTCAGTACCCAGACCCTTACTTTCAATGAAACCTTTACCAGCGAAAACCTGGCGAACAGCTTTGTTTCCACGCCATTTGAATTGAAAGGAAATACCAAAAAGCAGTTGGTGATGGACGGATTCTCCATCTCCTCAGTACCGAATTTGGTGATCCAGGTCAATCTAGTGAACAAGAAGACCAATCAGGTCAGCCAAGTTCGACCATACGTGCATAAATTCAACCCTTCGAATCAGGCCAATGCCCTGGACATTGATTTTTGTAGGGTCGAACCGGGACAATACCATCTGGTATTTGAAACCTCCATGACTGGATCGCCTAATCAAGCGGTTAAATTGGAGGAACAGATCAAACTGAAATATGGTGGGGTCAGTTATACGCCTTTGATATTTACCTATGCCGCCACGGTGATGATCTTTATTTTCTTTTTCATCAATTTTAACCAACCGGATAAAATTGAGGAACTAAGTCAACGAGGAGATTTTTCAGGTTGGTACATGATCAAACAAGATGGATTATTGATCCTGTTTTTCTTTGCTTGCCTGTCCCTCCCAACCTATAAATATTATGAGGATACTATGAAAACCTGTAATGCAGATTTGGAAGTTCAAGCGCAGGTGGACCATACCCATACCGGAAACAGAATAATATACACTAGATCGCCACTGGTGAGTGGTAGTCATAAATAAGCAAAAGCATATGAATTACGATTATTTTTTCAAAGGTATTGCTGCCTCGGTTATTTATTCCCTTATCGGAATAGTGATCCTGTTATTGGCTTATCTATTGATCGAGAAATTAACGCCTGAAAAGTCTTGGCAGGAGATTGTTAAGAACCAGAACATGGCACTGGCCATTGTTTTTGCCAGCTTTATTTTAGGCATTTCCATTATTATCGCAGCCTCAATTCATGGATAGAAAGAAAAATCTATCCATCTTCCTTTTATTAGCTGTATTCATCATCGCCATTTGTGGATTGGTCTACGAATTGGTGGCTGGTGCATTGGCCAGTTACTTATTAGGAGATTCGGTGAAGCAATTCTCTTTTATCATCGGTACTTACCTCTTTTCGATGGGGGTTGGTTCTTATCTTGCCAAATTTATCCATAAGAACCTGTTCGATCGATTCATCGAGATCGAGCTCTTGATAGGTATCATTGGGGGCACAAGCTCTGTCCTTTTATTCCTTCTATTTCAACAGGTTGAACATTTCCAGTTTATTCTATACTTTATTGTATTTCTGACAGGCTGTCTCTGTGGAATGGAAATCCCTTTGTTGATGAATATCCTGAAGGACAGGGTGCAATTCAAGGACTTGGTCTCCAATGTTTTCGCTTTTGATTACATCGGCGCATTGATCGCTTCGGTTTTATTCCCGATCCTTTTGATTCCAAAACTAGGGGTAATGGGCACTTCCCTCCTGTTCGGAATCATTAATATCTGTGTAGGTGTTTTCCTGGCCTTTTACCTGAGCAAGTTCCTGAAAAGGCCTACTTGGATGAAGATCAAAGCCATCTTATGTTTAGTATTCCTTGTAGTTGTCTTCTATTACTCCGATCGGCTCCTTGCCTATTCGGAGAACCAGCTATATGGGAACAACGTCATCTACAAGCATTCGACGACTTATCAGCGTATTGTACTAACCTCTTCCAACGGAAATTACCAATTGTTTCTGAACAACAACCTTCAGTTCAATACCAAGGATGAGTATAGGTATCATGAATGCCTGGTGCATCCGGCCATGTCGGTTGCCAAAACGCCGAAACGCGTGCTTATTCTAGGTGGCGGGGATGGTTTGGCCGCACGGGAAATCCTCAAATACCCCATGGTAGAGCATATTACCTTGGTGGACCTGGACGAAGGGATGACCAAACTGTTTCAGACCAATGAAATCCTTCGTCAGCATAATCAGGATGCATTGAACAGCCCTAAGCTAAGGATCGTGAATGAAGATGCCTTTATCTGGATCAAAGACCATCAGGAACAATATGATGTTATCATCATCGATTTTCCGGATCCTTCAAACTACAGCTTGGGCAAATTATACACCAATGCTTTTTACAAGCGCTTACGGTTTTTGATGCTTGAGCAAAGCATTATTGCTGTGCAGACTACATCTCCCTATTATGCGCCCAAAGCCTATTGGTGCATTCATGAAACCATTGCCTCTATTTTTCCGAACCCACAGGCTTACTATGCCTATGTGCCTTCCTTCGGCGAATGGGGTTTCTGTTTATTCTCCCCAGATAAAGATATAGATTTCCAACAAGTGAACCATAAGGTGGCCAACCTGCGTTTCTATGATTATAATTTCTCCAAACTCACCGACTTTTCAGCAGTCATGCAAAAAATACCGGTACAGATCAACCGATTGGACAATCAGATTTTAGTTCGGTATTTTGATGAAGAGTGGAGCAAGATTTAAGTGGAACAGGCGTCATTTCCTGAAAGCAAGCCTTTTATTGGGTCTTGGCACTACCTTCCTGCAAGCCTGTAAAAGAAAGGCAAACCATATTTTATTAAAACTGACCGGTACCAACCACATCTTAGGGCATCGCTTATGGCTACCCGACTTCCCGCCCGTTTCTGAAAAGATTGAAATCCCCGTGCTCATTCTTGGAGGTGGTATCGCAGGCTTATCTGCTGCTTACCAATTCCATGAAAAGGGCTTTCAGGACTTTCTCTTATTGGAAATGGAAGATGAGGTGGGCGGAAACTCCAAATCGGGTTCCAATGCCTACAGTAAACATCCCTTGGGCGCCCATTACCTGCCCATACCCAACGCTTCAAACAAAGAGATTTACCAATTTTTAGAAAAGTCAAAGATCGTTAAGGGTTGGACACAAACTGGTGAGCCAATATTTGATGAAGAACAGCTGTCTTTTGACCCCATGCATAGGCTCTTTATCGATAACTATTGGCAGGATGGAATTGTTCCTGAGTATGGATTAGATGTAGAGGAACTGGCCGAAATGGAACGTTTTCATAGCCTCATGAAGGATTTTACGGTAATGAAAGGAAGGGATGGTAAATTTGTATTTGATATCCCGACGCTTTTCGCCTCAACCGACCATGATTTGGAGCATCTGGATAGCATCAGCATGGAAAAGTGGCTGCTGGATCAGGATTTCAAAACCAAACCGGTATTTAGTTACGTGAATTACTGTTGCAGGGATGATTTCGGCACGGGCGTTAAACATACTTCGGCCTTTGCGGGTATACATTATTTTTCAAGTAGAAAGCATGACTTTTCGGGTACTGAAGAAGCCGTATTAACCTGGCAGGAAGGCAATGGAAGATTGGTGTCCTTATTGAAAAGCTATGCAGCGGGAAAGATAAAAAACAATTGTTTGGCTTATAAAATCGATTGGGATGATCACAAAGTTCAAGTCAAAGTATACGACAGTAAATCCAACAAATCAACTCTTTATATTGCTAACCAAGTCATCAATTGTTGTCCACAATTTGTGAATAAATATCTGATCCCCTCCAGAAAAGCCCTAAGCGATAAATTTGCTTATGCTCCATGGTTGGTTGCCACGATTACGCTGAAAAGTTTCCCCGCTGCATCCGGCGCTCCCTTATCTTGGGATAATGTGATCCATGAAGGCAAGGGCTTAGGCTATATCTTTGATCAGCATCAAAGCCTTGCTCAATACAAGGCTCCTTATGTAATCAGCTATTACCATTCGCTGGATGCACAGGACCTTCGGAAAGAACGAAAGAAATTATTGGAATATAGCGAAGATCAATGGCGAGATTTCATTATTGAAGACCTCTCCAAAGCACATTTTGGGATTGAGGCGGAAATCCTGGATATGAAAATCTATCGCCTTGGGCATGGCATGATCAGCCCGGTTCCAGGATTTCTGATGAGTGATGCCCGAAAGGAAATGGCAAGACCTATTGCCGAGAGGATATATTTTGCCCATTCTGACCTTTCTGGACTTTCCCTATTCGAGGAAGCTTTCTATCGAGGCTATCTAACCGCTAAGGAAGTATTAACTAAATATTATTAATAGGTTTTCTTTTAAATATATTCTCCAATTCGTCTATATTTATAAAACTAATCGAAATTACCTTTTATGCATATTCAGACCAGCCGGGCATTTCAGCGAAGCATCAAAAAAACCCTTACTTCCATTCTCGTTTTCGTTATTGTCTATTTGCTGCTTTTGCTAGCCGCAATAGGTTTAACCATTGCGCTCACCTATTTTGGTATTTTTTTGATCATAGAAGTCCCCAATTTATATATCATTTTATTTGGTGCCGGATTGATATTTTCCGGACTGACCATTCTGTTTTTCCTGATAAAATTCATCTTTTCCAAGAATCAAAACCATACCGACGGTATGCTGGAAATAACCGCCGAAATGCAGCCTGAACTGTTCCAAATGATCCATGAGATTGTGCAGGAGGCAGGAACGGACTTCCCAAAGAAAGTGTTTTTAACACAAGAAGTTAATGCCTCGGTTTTTTATAATTCCAGTTTCTGGAGCATGATCATTCCCGTTCGGAAAAACCTTCAAATCGGGATGGGCTTGATCAATGTACTTAGTAAACAGGAGTTAAAGGCCATAATAGCGCATGAATTTGGTCATTTCTCCCAACGGAGTATGAAACTTGGCTCATACGTATACCATGTGAACCAGGTGATCTTCAACATGCTGTACAACAACGAATCTTTTGACAGGACGATCCATAGGGTATCCAGCTGGAGTAATTCCTTAGTCATCACCCTATGGGGATCTATTTATGCCATCCGTGGAATCCAATGGATCCTCAAAAAATTGTACAATTTCATCAATAAGAATTACATGGCCTTATCCCGCGAGATGGAATTCCATGCGGATGAAGTGGCGGCCCATATTGCTGGGTCGGAAGCCTTTACCAGCTCCCTAATGCGTTTAGATTTTGCTGGCCATGCCTTCAATGAAGCGGTGCAGTTCTATTATAATCGCTCCTCCGAAAGCTTGTTACCTGATGATATTTATGCGGATCATCAGACCGTGCTTCGCTTTTTAGCAAAAAAGAACAGTTATGAGATGAAGGATGGCATGCCGATGATCGATCTGGATAGTAATCTCAAATACGATAAATCTAAACTGAACTTTGAAAACCAATGGGCATCGCATCCGAGCACTGCTGATCGGGTGAAAAAGGTTAGGCAATTGAATCTTGAAAAAACGGTGGAAGAGGATAGCCCAGCCATGGATATGATCAAGGATAAAGAGAAAGTGATCTCGAAAATAACAGATATCCTGTTTAAAAATATGTTTTCGGAGAATGAAGATCCGAATCCAAACATACCTATTGTTAAATTGGGTGCAGATGAATTTATCCATAAATATGAATTGGCTTTCAACAAAGGGAGTTTTGATGAGGTATTCAATGAATATTACAACTTAGTTACCCCAGTGATTTCTGATTACGAAAAGATTGATCTAGGTGCTAATATTCCAGAGAGAACCTATTTCTCGGATGAGGATACGGAGCTAACCTATGAATTGCAAGCCTTGCGTCAAGATATTGGCACTTTAAAATCCATTCAGGCTAAGGAAATTGGAGTGAAGACCTTTGATTATGATGGTTTAAAATACCATCGGAGAGACATTTCTGCGTTATTGGAAAGACTGCAAAAGGAGGAAGTATCTAAAGCAGCTGAATTGGATGAATTGAATGTACAGATTTTTAAACATTTCCATCATCTGGCAAAAGCCAGGAACCTGGAGCAGGAGTTTTTGGAAGCGCATCAGCTTTTGGCGGCTTATGATAAAACTTATGAAGATCAGATGAATTTTTATTATGAGCTGAACAATAGATTCAGCTACCTCAACCAAGTGTTGGATTATGATCAAATAGAAACATTCTTTATTGAATTCAAGGTTTTGGAATTGAGGCTGAAGAAAGAATTGAAGGAATTATTGGAATATCCTGGCTTTGAAAATGAACTGGATAAGAAGTACGTGGAAAATTTAGAAAAGTATATGGATAAGGAGTGGAAATATTTCATGGTCTCTGCATATGTAGATGAAAATATAATGATCCTGCGAGAAGCCATGGAAGCACTACCTTATTTGATTTATCAACGATACTTCCTTCAGAAAAAGAAAATATTAGCTATTCAAGCAAAACTGATGTAATTTCTGTATTGCATTGAGCCATCCCGTCATTGCCTTAAGCCTGCCAGCCACTGCATGGAGACCCACCGTCATTGCGAGGAGGCTCACCGTCATTGCGAGGAGGTACNNCGACTACGCTCAGCATGACAACTCCTCAACCCATCCCCAACCTTCCCTCTCAAACCTCCCTCACCCTTCAAACCCAACCCATCCTTTCCCCCAACCCATCCTTTCCCCCATCTCCCAACCCTCTCCCCCTTCCCATCCTCCATCAAAACTGTAACAATTCCATCACAAATATCTCTTTATAAACAAATCCCCCAACCAAAACGGCATTTTTTATTCATAAAATTAATTATTCTTACTATTTCCTTTCTTATCTATAAAATCTATACTTTCCTAAACAATTATAAACTTTATTGAACAACATTATTCAACCTTATTAAACATTATTAAACTAATTAATTGTATTTTCGGCGAGCAAAATCCTAAACATCTACCGGATTAAGCCTATGGAATTGAATTATTTAACTTTCTATATAATCAATAACCAAAATCAGATCATGAAAAATATCTTTACAATGATGTTATTCATTGTCTTATGCGGCTCGTTGTCTTATGCCCAAGGGAATAAGACCATTACGGGTACCATTAAAGACAATCAAAATCGACCTGTGGTGAATGCAAGTGTCTTGGTGAAAGGAACCAACCTAGGTACTGCTTCCGATGCAGGCGGAAACTTCGAAATTCAAGTCCCAGCAACAGCTTCCGTCTTGATTTTCTCCGCAGTCGGCTATGATGACCAAGAGGTCAACATTAGCAACAAAAAAAACCTGAATGTCATTCTTGCTGAAAAAAACCTAGGCATCGATGAGGTCGTAGTCGTGGGTTATTCTACGGTCGACAAAAAACACTTGGCTTCCTCTGTTGCCCAAATGGACATGTCGCAGACCAAAACCCGTCCGATCATGAAAATGGAACAAGCCTTCAGCGGAACCATTCCAGGGGTAACCATGTTGCAGGGCAACAGCCTTCCAGGAAGCTCGCCAGGAAGCATTGCTATCCGCGGTGTGAGTACCTTGCAGAATGCAAGTCCTTTGGTTATTGTCGATGGTATGGAACAATCCTTAAGCGACATCGACCCGAACCAGATCAAGAGCCTAACGGTCCTTAAAGATGCTGCCTCCACCTCGATGTACGGTTCCAGAGGTGCCAATGGGGTAATCATCATTGAAACAGAACGTGGTACTACCGGACAATTCAAGGTGGATCTGAATGCATGGGGATCGATCGACAACCCAATCGACCTACCTACCTTTGTGAATGCCGCAGATTACATGCGTCTGAACAATGAGGCCAGATCCTTTCAAGGACAAACCACGCTATATACCGCAGAGGATATCCAAAAAGCGGAAAGTGGCGAAACCAAAAGTGTGAATTGGTTAGATGAAGTGATGCAAAGCCGCGCCTATGCCCATAACCAATCGGCTAATATTTCCGGTGGTGGTGGTGTAGGAACATTTAACCTGATGCTTGGCCATATCCAGGAAAATGGATTGAACAACATTGAAGGAACACAAAAATTCTCTGCACGCTTCAATACCAACGTCAATATTGCTGACAAATTCGTGCTTCTTGCCGATTTCTATGCCCACCGTTTACAGGTAGATCGTTTGATGGCCAATGATGNNACCAGATTGCATGGCGCATGAACCCTACGCAGCAGGTATTCTTTGAAGTGACAGACTTACCAAATCACTACATGTTGCACAACAACCTGAACCCTGTTGCTTCCATCAACCATGGTGGTATCAAAAACTATATGCACGACCGGAGTACGATCAACCTAAGACCAAAATATTACATCAATCCGAACTTGAACATTGAGGGTAATATTTCGTATATGATCAATAAATCGGCGAACAAATCTGTTCGTGAGACCTTTAAATTCTATGATGCCACCGGAAAACCGGCTACCATCTGGGCCAATTCGGTGACTGCCGACCAAGGGGTCAGCCAATCCCAGATCACGGCAAGAGCATTGGTGAACTATACCAAAGATCTTCGTGGAAACAAGGATAAATTGTACCTGACTGCTGGTTCGGAGATGATGAACTTCACCTACACAGATTACCGCGAAATCAATAAGGCATCTTTCTTCGGAAAGTTGAACTACTCCTTCGATGAGCGTTATTTGCTGGAATTAACCGCGCGTTCAGACGGTAGCAGTAAATTCGCGCCAGGACAGAAATGGGGCTTCTTCCCTTCTGCTGCCCTTGCTTGGAACCTGCATAACGAAAGCTTCATGAGCAGCCTTCTCGACAGCAAAACCTTGACCAACTNNTCCGTGCATCATACGGTTTGATCGGTAATGAGAATGTGGAACCCTACCTATGGCAGGAAGTGGTGAATACCTGGGGATGGACCATGCGTGTTCCGAACCCATTGTTCTCTTGGGAAAAACAAAAACAATGGAACGTTGGTGCAGACCTAACATTATTGAACAACCGCTTGAATATTACAGCGGATGTATACGACAAATTCTCTTACGACCTGATCTATTCCGACTTCCCAGTACCTCCATTGACCGGATCGAACACCTTAACTTCGGCGGTAAACATTGGTGAGGTTAGAAATAAAGGATACGAAATCTCGGCAAATTGGTCGGATAAGATCGGAAATGTGAAATATACCATCGGTGGTATGTTCTTCGACAACAGCAATAAAGTGGAAAAGGCAGGCTACAACAAATCCGATACCTTGATCTTCAAGAACACCAACGATAAGATTTGGTACAACGGTATAGCCATTGATAACTACTATGGCTATGAAACTGAAGGATTCTTCCAAAATCAAGCAGAAATCGATGGAACAACTGCAAAATTACCAAATACCATTCCTGGTGACATCCGTTATAAAGATCAGAATGGAGACGGCATCATCAATGATGACGACCGTGTGGAATTAGGCGATCCATTCCCACATTTAAATTATTCAGTCAACCTAAACCTGAAATACAAACGTTGGGACTTTGCAGCCATGGGACAAGGCGTTGGTCGCCGTACCTCCCGTATTGGCGGACAGGAAGGCTATCCGATCTACGTGGATAATGCCTCGAATGCATTAGGTGCACCACGCCAGGAATATGCAGACAACAGATGGACGCCAGATAATCCAAACTCCCGCTTTCCAAGGGTATGGACAGGCGCAAGCACCAACACTTTCCTTAGTGATGTATGGTTAAGCGACGCGTCCTACTTCCGCATCAAGATGCTTCAATTGGGCTATACTTTCCCGAAATGGGGCAAAGCATTCCAGAATGTACGCGTGTATGTGAATGCACAGGATGCCTTTACCTTCACCAAATACGAAGGATTAGAGCCGGAACGTAATGGAGGAAATGGTAATTACCCACGCATGGCTACCTATAGTTTTGGTATCAGAGCCACTATCTTTTAATTAATAAACAGAGAAAGAAAATGAGAAAATCAATCATATATTTTGGTCTATTGGCAAGTATGTCGTTGGCCAGTTGTGAAAAATTCTTAGACAAAACAGATCCTACGGCAACTTCCTTCACCGAGTTCTTCAATACGGAGGAAGACCTTCGCCGCGTGGTGTACAGTAGTTATGTGGATGTGTTCACTTCTGTGGGCGCCCGTGGATTATTGTTCTATTTGGAAGATTCAAAATCGGACAATGCCTATAGCCGCATCGAAAATGACCATCACCAACGTATCGCCAATGGTAATATCAACGCCAATACCGCTGCATTCCTCTATTATTATGAATTGCAGATGAAACATTTGGGCCGTCTGAATACCTTTATAGCGAACGTGGATGTTCCTTATGTGGAGGATGAAGCTGTTCGTACTAAATTTAAAAGTATCTTGGAAGCGCTGCGTGTTTGGCATTATTTCAAATTGACCAGCCGTTGGGCAAATGTACCTTTCCACTTGGAGCCAGCCAATATGGAAACCGCTCTTCAGCCAGCGAAAAGCAAGGAAGAAATTTTGGGAACCTTATTCCCTTTAGCGGAAGAAATCGCTTCCCGCCTACCGGAAAATGAATATACTTCGGATGCCTATATGTTCAATAAGTATTCGTTCAAAGCATTAACCATGCGTTATGCGTTGTATAATGGCAAATACGAACTGGCAGCCAAGTTGGCCAAAGAAATCATCGAAAGTGGCAAGTACCAGTTGCATACCAACTATGCCGATCTGTTCAATTACAAAGCAGATAAGACGAACAAGGAGTTCATCATGAAATTCGATATGGAAAGCCATAACAATACGGCTACCAACTCCTTCCGCGATCTTGCACCACAATACCGTACCGGTAATNNATTGGACCTTACAAGGTAGACCGATCGACAACTGTCCATTGCATACGAAACAGGAATATGAACTGAATCCGAAGCTAAACCGTGACCCACGTTTGAAAGCTAGTATTTTCGGACAGGGAGATACGTTTTACGGTGATAAGATTGATATTTACAATACTGCTAGTTTATTCTATTTTGAGAACCAACGTTCCAGTAAATCTGGCTATTGGTTCAAGAAATTTGTCGATGAAACCGATGCCTTCAAATCTGGTGGTAACATGCATTTCCCATTGTTAAGGTATGCAGAGGTATTATTAACCTATGCCGAAGCACAGATCATGTTGGGACAGGTGGATGACCTAGCAAAAGATTGCATCAACCAGTTGCGGAAACGTGCTGGATTGGATATGACCGTGGCAGACGTAAAATTGGGCAGCAAAACCCAAGAGGAATGGGTAAACCTAATCCGTAACGAACGTAGAACGGAATTAGCTGGAGAAGGTATCCGCTATGATGATATCATCCGTTGGAGAATTGCGGAACAGGTGTTGAACCAACCCGCATTAGGACATTCCCGATTGGTGAACGGAAAAGTGGAAACATTAAAGATCGAAGATCGAACGTTCCAAAAGCATAATTATGTGTGGCCGTTCCATGAGAACAGCTTACGCGTAGAACCAGGATTGATTCAGAATCCAGGTTATTAAAAAGTAAGAAGCCGTATCGATGTCGATACGGCTTTTTTTTTGTAATTTAATCAAATCAATGATGATGTTTTCCTATGGTAAAAGGATGATTTCGTAATAAAACCATGGTTAAAGCAATCGTAAATCAAGTTTTAGTATACTTAGGTTAGTAAATACATACTTTTACATTA
>DCOH01000056.1 GCA_002322865.1 Sphingobacterium sp. UBA1575
GGTGCCTTTTTAGACACCTTCTTTTTTTTGGCATTTGATGGCAGCATCAATATTTGCTAAGCATCGCAGAAAGCCTATTGGAATTTCATTAACAATCTCTTCCACCAAGTCGTTCATCTTTCGAAACAATTTGCTGTGCCAGCGAATACCGGTGCAACTTGGGAGTAGCGCCAGGAAAGCTTTCATCCCTTCTAAACGCTCAAAACGATTTTCCTTAAACTGATGCAAACGAACAATACCTACCAGCTCCACTTTCTTCGATTTATAACAAGCCGTCTTGCCACTCCAAGGGGTTCCATAGATAAAACATTTACCATCTGGCATAATTCGAATGGCTGGATTATCATCATTGAGCAATTCGGCATTTGGGAATGCTTCCAACCATAAGCGGCTATGTGTACTCTTACCGGTTCCGCTTTTTCCCAAAAAGGCATAAGCCTTTCCCTCTAAGGCAACAACAGAGGCATGGATTAATAACACGCCTTTCCAGATTGCACTTTGTCCATACAGCATCATTAAGAACCAGGAGATTAGGCTAGACATTCTCTCTGCAGACTCTTCCTTCATGAAGATTTTGGCCTGCCGAAAATCCTTGCTACATTGCATATACCAATAATGGTTTTGATCTTTTAAATAAATACTTGCCAAATAGCTGTCCTGCAATTCGTAAAACCTAAAATTATCGATCCAAACAATGGATTCATCGGTAAGAAGTCGGCCTGTAAAACTCTTCAATCCAACTCCCAATTCCAATTTCACAGCGGGATGACCGAAGATTAACTTGTAACCCTCCCGAAAAGTCGGACTGTTTGAAATGCGAAAATTCGTAACTTAGAACAGTACAATGAAAAAAACAAGAATCAGCGAGAGTCAGATCGTTTCGGCGATCAAGCAACATGAATCAGGTAAATCCACTTCTGATATCTGCCGGGAGTTGGGTGTCCACCAAGCCACATTTTACAACTGGAAGAAGAAGTATTCCGGGATGGACAGCCAAGAGCTGCGACGTATGAAGGAACTTGAGGAAGAGAACCGCCGTCTCAAACAGATGTATGCGGACCTTGCCCTGGACCATAAGATTCTCAAGGACGTACTATCAAAAAAGTTCTGAGGCCCTGCCAGCGCAAGGATATGGCTGCTTATGTGATTTCGACGCACCGGATCAGCATCAGCAGGGCCTGCAAGGTTGTCAACCTGCCCAAGTCGATGTATTATTACAGGAACAAGAAGGATGACAGCGAAACGATAGCGAAGCTCCGAGAGCTGGCCGATCGGTATCCAACCGAAGGACAGAACCTTTACTATTCACGGATCCGACATGAGGGACTGAAGTGGAATTACAAACGAATACGCAGGGTGTACCAACTCTTGGGGATGAATCGTCGCAGAAAGACCAGAAGACGACTTCCAACCCGGGTAAAGCAACCATTGTCGATTCCAGATAAGCCGCTAAAAACATGGTCTTTGGACTTCATGAGCGATGTACTGACCAATAAGCGCAAGTTCAGGACACTGAATATCATTGATGACTTTAATAGGCGGGCCATCGCTATTGAGGTTGCACATAGTATGCCAGCAAGCAAAGTAACCTATCTATTGGAACGCATCATAAAAGAGCAGGGAAAACCTTCACGTTTCCGTACGGATAACGGCCCGGAATTTATCAGCAGGGAATTTCGAGAATGGTGTGCTGACAAAGAAATAGAGATACAGTATATCCAACCAGGCAGGCCTATGCAAAATGCCTACATTGAACGTTTCAACCGCACCTTTCGTGAAAGTATCCTAGATGCCTACCTCTTTGAAGATACTCTGCAAGTACAGATACTCGCAGAAGAGTGGTTACAGGATTACAACTACAAAAGACCACATGAATCACTGGGAGGAAAAACACCAATGGAATACGATGCCCTGCCGGCGGCATGTTATCAATAGGTCAACTTTAAAAAAGATTGACCTATTGATAACAACTATNNAAAATAGGGAGGGTTACATAACAGACTTAAATGACTGGCACAAATCGATCCGAAATATCCAGAAGGTGCATTTTTATATTTTTGGTTAAAAATAGTGACGAGAATCATTTTTTATTGAACTAAATAAATGGAATGGCTTTAGTGGATTATATATGGAAAGTATACATCTGATATTGTACTATCAATAATCCTAGGCCATTACAACATGAGTTAAATGTTGATCCATAATTGTTTTTAAACAAAGAGAATCCTAATAAAAAATGCCCAGCTAATTTAATAGCTGGGCATTTATTTATGATGCTAGTCTTTATATTTGACTCTTATTTCTTTTTATTTTTCTTAAAGAGCTTTTTGAATTCTTTTTTCAATTTTGCCCTCAGGGATACGGAGTCCGAATCAATATAACCATATCCATAACCGTATCCATAACCATAACCATATCCTCTTGCAAAGTCAACGTCATTGATTACGACAGCCATGTTTTTCAACTTGCCATCTTCGTAAAGTTCCTTAGGAACATTCAATAAACGTTTGTCTAGATAATTCGCACGAGCCACATAGATGGTTAAATCTGCATTATCAGCAATTAATAAGGTATCTGTTACCAAACTAACCGGCGCAGTATCCACTAATACATAATCATAGTTCTTACGACCATAATCAATTACATCGTTAAAATGACCATTCATTAGGAGCTCAGCAGGGTTTGGAGCAATATAACCTGAATAGATGATATCAAAATCGTAAGGTATCGGTTTTTTAAGAATTATATTTTCCACTGGCATATCTGGATTGATTAAGTATTGAGTAATCCCGATATTGGTATGCTGTAAATGAGATAAACCTAAGTAATCCAGAACTTTTGGAGATCGGATATCCGCACCAATTAACAACACCTTCTTACCAGACATAGCCAAAATTCTAGACAAGTTGGTTGAAACAAAAGATTTACCCTCCCCAGAGGTAGTTGAAGTAACGAAGATTACTGCTGAATCTTTTTTAGTTCCTAACATGAAACTTATGTTTGTTCTTAAAATACGGAAAGCCTCAGCGAGAGATGACCGATCATTATCCTTAACAATAGGATCTTCAGAACTAGGAACCTCACCCAAAATTGGAGCATTGAATTTTTCTTCGATGTCTTTGCGTGAATGAATTTTATTATCCAAAAGGAATTTGATGTATAAAACAACAAATGGAATTAAAAACCCTAAAATTAATGCCCCCAGCAATATGATAGACTTTTTAGGAGCTACGGGAATAGTAGAACCATATGCAGAATCAATTACCTTTAAAATATCTGGTTGAGCAGCTGCTTTTATCTCGTTCTCTTCACGCTTTTCTAACAAAAACAAATAAATAGACTCTACTATTTTCTGTTGGCGGGAAATATCCTTGAATCCAAGTTCTTGCCTTGGTACAGCAGACACTCTTCCTTGCAATTGATTCCTTTTACTTTCCGAATTATTGAGTGAAAGTTGTAATACAGATCTATAATTATTTATAGAGTTTTTAAGATTATTATTAACAGAACGAATATTTTCTGTAATATTTTTTACTATAGGATTCTCAACTGTCGAACTTTTTAATAGATCATCGCGTTCTAAAACCAATTTATTATATTCTGCAATTGTATTTTCAATAGACAAATCTTCTAAACCAATATTGGTTGGTAATAATTGCAAATCTGCATTTCTACCAATTGATTCACGCATATACTCTACCAATTGTAATTGAGTCCTTTTTTCAACAACCTCTTTATCAGCTTCTGTCAAAGTTCTAAGATTTAGTTCAGCCTCAGCTTCTAAATCAGTCATGTTATTGGATGATTTATAATCCTGTACTTTTTTATCAGCAGATTCTAGATCATTACCAATTAAATTTAAACGAGAAGTTATAAATCTTGAAGTGGCCAAAGTTACCTTATTCTTATCATCCGAAACATCTTTATTATATTGATCAATTAGATCATTTATAATTATTTTAGATTTATCGATAAGAGGACCAGTATGCGAAAAATTAACAATATATGATTGCTTCTCTGAATTAGGCGAAATTAGAATTTCTTGTTGTAGATTGTCGATAACTTTTTCAACTGATTGAACATCTATTTTTACAATCTTAACATTGTTATTATTTGAACTTTTATTAGGAACAATAATTACTTCTCCAAAAGAAGTTTTGAAGGCTTTGCCAAATGGAATTTTATCAATTTTAACTCCACCTTTCTCATCTACTGAAATCAGATTATTTTCCAAAATTTCCAAAGTAATAATTCCTGAGGAATTATTAACGTTTTGTTTTTGAATAATTAATTTAACAGGACTTTTTGCTTCAACTACTTCCGACTCCTTAATACTTCCTTTAACATAATAGGTGTAATGAAGATTGTTTTTTTCAATAATTTTCCTCAATAACCGTCTTGAGTTAATTACATCAATTTGATCTAAAACAAACGCAGATTGACTAGATCCAGTTGTGAGGGAACTTAGTTCTGCTAAGCCTGAGAGTTCACCAGATGCCTTATCTTCTTTCTCTAGAAGAATTTTAGCATCTACTTTATATTGAGGTGTAGAATATCGCAGGTAAATTGCAGCAGCTAATATGAAGATAATGACAGTTAATACAAACCACTTCCAATAATAAAAATACTGCTCTAATATTTGCTTTAAATCCAACTCTTTACCATCCTCGTTGGAAATATTATTTATTGTAGACTGAGACATATTAATTTTTAATATTGGTTACGATTAAAGCAGTAATAGTAATTAACAAACTTGATATGGAAATCCAAACATTCGTATCTTGACCGAATCTTGAATTCCTCACTTGGGAATTGTTTGGTTCAACATAAATAACATCATTNNCCTGGTTTATTTACCTCACCGAGCACAGTAATTTTAAAATTTCCAAAAGTTATATTTACTCCTGGATTAACAATGTACTCACTTAATTTAGATTTTAAAAATTCAGTTGCTTCTAATCTGGTTAAACCCTCCAATTTCAATTTCCCTAATACGGGGAAATCAATTTCACCGTTATTATCCACTAAATAACTTGGTTTAAAGGCAAAGTCAGTGGATGTAGCAGATTGCTGCTGATATTGATTCTGTTGATTAAAGGGAAGAGTTGCTTTTAAATCAGCAGCAGAAACTGTGATTGTAAGGAGATCTTCTTGTTGAATTTTGGGAGCATGCTTAGCATAAATGTTTTCTGGAATTACGTTTGAATTTTGTAAATACACTATTTCCTTGCGGGATGCGCAAGAGGCAAATATTACCAAAATCACTATAAAGAATAAAAATCTTTTCATAAAAATTTTATTAAACAACAAAATTAACAATTATAACTTTAAATAGTTAGCGTGTAAAACTTGTTTTAAGCACATATTTCTTAAATATAATAGACTTAAGAAACAAATATAATACACTACCTCCTATTAATAAACTAAACACAAAAATCATTTGCACTTGATTTGACATCTTACTCAAATAAATTGTCGCATATCCAATCACAAATTGCAGTAAACCGTAGACTAAAGATACAATAAGTTTATTTGCTTTAGCCTCATTTACTAGGTATTGATACAAATGCGTTCTATGTGCTTTGAAAATATTTTCTTTTTTTAGCAATCGTTCCACAATAGTCCATACAGCATCTAAACCATAAATAAATAGGAACAATATGTAAATATAATTTCCTGTCTTAAATATTAAGGAACCGATGCCAAATAATAATATGTATGCTATTGCAACAGAACCAACATCCCCTGCAAAGCATTTGGCGTTGATACGAAAATTGAAAAATGAAAACACCAAAACGGAAATCATAGTAAAGGCTAATAAATCTTGATCAATAAAACCTATATTAGAATTAGCGATCATCAGTAAGCCCCCAACAGCCAAGCTGTAACATGCCGTAATTCCATTGATTCCATCCATAAAATTATAAGCATTAATAACACCTACAATAATGATAAATGCAGTTAACAGATAATACCAAGGCATTTCGAAAATATTCAATTCATAGGCCATTAATAATACAGAAGTAAAATGTATGATTAATCGAATCTTGTTAGACAAGGTAAACACATCATCCAAAAATGATATGATCGTCATTAAAGATAGGCCAATAAAAAAGAAAGGATATTGAAAACCCGAGTATACAAAATATATTAAACCTGCAAAATAAAATATTATTCCTCCTCCTCGTAAGGTTATACGTGTATGGGAAGATCTTTCATTGGGTTTATCAATAATGTTAAAGTGATCGGCTACTTTAAAATAGGCCAGTTCCAAAAGAAACAAACAAACAAAAATTATAAAATAAACGATCATAAATGAATATGTTTGAATGATTCAATTGTAATTATTAGTCCTTCTTTTGTTGAAACAGGTAATTTATCAATTTCTAAAGCTTTTTTAATCTTTGAGTTTGAAACCACATAAGATTCTGTCAATTTCTTTAAGCGATCTGAATTTAATGGCATGGGTATAAAATCTCCAACTTTAACTAACCCTTCGATTAATTTTTTGGGTAATTTCAAAATCTGTACCCTTTTCTTTAAAACTGCTCCAATTAATGAAACTAATTCATTTGTTGATAAAGATTCGTCATCTGCAAAATTATAAATTCCACTTGGTAAATCTTTTTTCTCCAACATTTGATCGACAAGAAATGATAAATTATCTATACTTAAAAACGATCGTTGATTATTGAAATCTGCCAATGGCCAAGGCATTCCCTTTTCGACAATTTTATACAACAAATTAAGATTCCCTTTATTTCCAGGGCCATGGATCATGCATGGTCGAATAATAAATACTCTTTTGCCACCGGAAATTGCCTTTTTTAGAATATATTTTTCAGCTTCTAACTTAGACTTGCCGTAAGGAGTACGTGGGTCTGTTTGCACATTTTCATCCAAAATCAATGATGTGGTATCAGCTGCGGCTTTTACGGAAGANNAAATAAAAAAAATCACGAATATCAGATTTTAAGAATTCTTCAAAAACAGCAATTGTCAGATCTCTATTGATTATGTAATATTCCTCCGATTGAGAAGTGTTGGACGTATCATGCGCCTTTCCTGCTAAATGAATAATGGCCTCAGCTTTATTATCTAAAGATTCATTCCAATTGGATTTTCTTAGGGAAAGTGGTTTAACAGTTCTGCCTTTTTTTTGAAGATAGATGGACAAATTCTGTCCAACAAATCCGGAAGCACCAGTAATAATTATGCTCATTATTTTAACAAGTTATCAATTAAATGGATATATTGTTCAACAATCACTTCTTTTGAATAATATTTATTGATTTCTTCCAAGCCATTTAAACCCATTTCCTTCAATGAGTCCTTGGTCTTTGATCTTAAAAAACTAATCATATCCTTGATTTTCACATCAAATTGAGGAGAAGTTACCAGATGTGCACAGTATGTAGATTTTAAAAAGTTGATGATCGGTGTACCATCACCTGAACAGACAAGCAATGGCTTCCCGCTCGCCATTATCGTATATACTTTAGATGGAAAGCCATGACCTTCCATTTCTTTAGACATAAAAATAAATTGAAGATCTGCAAAGGCAAGAAGTTTCGGCATAGATTCTCGAGGCTGATAAGGCAAAACATGCACTTTAACTAAACCATTTAGTGCCACTTGTTCTTCAACATATTTTTTCATCACACCTTCTCCGATTACATAGAAATCAAAATCTTCCTCTTTTAAGGATATCGCCAATTGAATAAGGGGTTTCCAATCTTGCGCATGACCGATATTACCAGCATACATCAATTTTAAATGATTATTTGGTCGAAAGATAGTAGGATCTAAATGGAGTTCTTTCTCATCTAAAGGTTTGTATAAAGCGGTGTCTACAAAATTTGGTATAATATGAAGTTTGTCCTTCTCATCGAAACGATTTACAATGGTATTATAGAAAACCTCATCTATGGTAGTTACAGCATCTGATTTATTATAAACAAATCGTTCTAACCATTTCAAAAATTTAATGACTAATGGTGATTTTAACCCGCCTTGCTCTATTAAAAAATCAGGATAAATTTCCTGTACATTATATACGACTTTTGCATTTTTTAATTTACCAATCAATAGATTAATAAATCCTATCGTTAAAGGGGGAGATGGCGAAAGTATAGCGGCTATTTTCTTTTCTTTTAGTCCAAGAATAATAGCCATAATATGCCAATATATAAACCCAATAAGACGCAACGCCGTAGATTTAAATTTCTTTTGTGGAACATGCAATACCTTTATTCCATCAAAATTACTTTCGTAAAATAAACCCAGGGACCTTTTCTTCAAAGGTTGTTTTTTTAATTCAGATGCTAATGGATTATAATGAGGGGTAGTGGTTAGCACGACCACCTCATATCCTACATCTTTAAACCCCTTAGCGATATCATTATATAAATAAGCGGTTGATACGCCATCGGGACTGAAAGCTATGCTGTGAATTAAAATCTTTTTTTTCTTCTGCATTATATTTCTTCTGACCAAACAGTTCTTTTAATATAATCCGTGTAAGAAATAATGATGCGAACCACTTTTTCTGATACATTGGGCATCGAATAATCTGCTACTGGTCTAAAATTTCGTTCAGCACCAACTTTTTGTTGCAATACCTGAGTTAAGCCTTGTAGAATTCTTTCTGGTGAAAGTCCTACCATCATGACAGATGCTTCCTCCATTGCTTCTGGTCTTTCATGAGCTTGACGTATGTTCAGTGCACGAAAATTGAGAATGGATGATTCTTCTGAAATTGTCCCTGAATCAGATAAAACTGCATAAGCTCTTTTCTGTAAGGCATTATAATCATGAAATCCCAAAGGCTTTAAGAATTGAACCTCCGGACGCATTTCAATTTTCATTTTATCGATCATGTTTTTCGTCCTTGGATGCGTAGATACAATGATTGGATATTGGTACTTTTCTGCAATTGCATTTAAAGATGACATTAGTCCACGGAAGTTCTTTTCTGAATTAATATTTTCTTCTCGATGAGAGGATACGACAAAGAATTTACCCTCTTCCAAGTTCAGTTTCTCTAAAACTTTAGAATCATCTATTTGAGGTAAATAATGTGTTAATACCTCGAACATTGGTGATCCCGTTTTTATTATACGGTCTGCAGGTAATCCTTCTCTTAATAGATATTCACGTGCAATATCCGAATAGGTTAAATTTACATCTGCCGTATGATCTACAATTTTACGATTCGTTTCTTCTGGAACGCGTTGGTCAAAACACCTATTTCCAGCCTCCATATGGAAAACAGGTATATGACGTTTCTTGGCAGGGATAGCACATAAACATGAGTTGGTATCTCCTAAAACCAAGAATGCTTCTGGTTTAATTTCTTCCAATAGCGGATCTATTTTAATCAGAATGTTTCCAACGGTTTCTGTTGCCGTTTTACCTGCTGCTTCTAAAAAATAATCAGGTTTGCGAAGACCTAAATCTTCAAAGAAAATCTGATTCAGTTCATAATCATAATTTTGACCTGTATGCACAATGATGTGTTCAACAGCATCCGAGGCATCCAAAGCTGACAATACGCGCGATAATCGAATAATTTCCGGACGAGTACCAACGACCGTCATTACTTTTAATTTTTCCATTTATTTTAATTATTAAACTGTTTCAAAATAGGTGTCTGAGTCTTCAGGATTAAAAGGCTCATTTATCCAAAAAATGGTGTAAAGATCTTCTTCTCCTATATTTTTAATATTATGGGTATACCATATAGGCATATCGACATAAGCAGGTTGATCCCCATCTAAATAAAAATCTAAAATTTTGGATGTACCAATTTTACGAAGCTGAATTAATGCTTTTCCCTTGATGACCGCAAAGCGTTCAATTTTACGTGTATGATAATGATTTCCTCTGGTAATCCCAGGAACAGTTGTTGAAAAAGAACATTGTCCACCAACACCCAGTCTTATTACTTCGACAAAAGCTCCTCGAGGATCGATATGTTGAGTGAATTTCACTGGATAATGCTGATCTATTTCAATATATGACCGAAAAGTATTGAATAGATTATGTTCAAAAATATCTTTTAGCTCAGGAATTTCTCCATGATCAAAATATTTAGTTTTATAGTCATTTAATAAGAATAATACTTCTGTTACTCTTTTGGTAGAAGTAGGCTCGATCATTAATTCAGGAATACCTTCTCCTGCCTTAATGTTTTCAATAATTTTATTAACCAACTCTTGAACATAAATCAATTTCACTTCTCCGTCATTTGCTACTTGAGGAATTTCACCATGTGTTAATTGATGACAGAATGTAGCAATAAAAGAGTTGTAGAAAGGCTTTCCAAAAGCTCCAAAAACATTAGGAATGATTAATCCCGTAATCTTCCCACCATTTTCTTCTGCCCATTGGATTAACGCTTCACGTCCTTCCTTTTTTGATTTTCCATATAGATTATCACGTTCTTCTTGGGTTGAGGAAGAAATTAATATATGTGCTTTTGACCGTGTTTTTTTTAATGAATTTATTAGCTTATTTACAAGATTAATATTGGTATCATAAATAAACTGCTCACTTTCGTGTCGATTCATAGCCGCCAAATGAACTATCACATCACATTTAGCAACAAAATCATCTAATAAATTTGGATCATCAAAAAATCCTTTCTCAAAATCAACAAGGGTAAAATCTTCGGGTGTTAATTTTAAAGTGTTAAAAAGGTGTTTTCCTACAAAACCGTTTTGGCCAGTTATTCCAACTTTTATCATGTTAATTTATTATAAAAATAATCTAAAGGATACGTATAATCATCGTTTGGAGCATTTTGAATAGGAAAATCTGAAAAAACAAGCAATTCACTATCTTTTTCTAATGCCTGGAAAGCAGTTCCATAACCTGTACTCAGATGTAAAAGTTTATTTTCCTTTGAATCGATTATTTCTCGCCTTATAGGTAAATTTCTAGAGGTGTTGGACCAATCATCAATTTCCACCATATCTACCATAAAAGAACCAGAGAGTACATAAAACCACCGTTGTTCCATTCGATGAGCTCTCCAACCTCTTATAAGATCTGTATCTGCATTTTTGATGATATAGAAGCGTTTAACTAAAGACATATCAAAATCATTTACAAACCTAATTTGGCCCCTATCATCTTTTGCAATCCCTCCTTGAATGAATTCTATCATGTTTAATACGGATATTGCATAACATTCTCACCAAACACTTCTTTTCGGATTAAAGGCAATTTAGAAACCAATTTCTTCAACCCCTCAACACCCTGTTGTTCCGTATTATGAGAATGATAATCTTCTATCTTTGAGATATCTTTTTCGCCTTCTGAAAAATATTTAGCATAATTCAAATCTCTGTTATCGGCAGGCACACGGTAAAAATCGCCCATATCTTCCGCTTTGATCATTTCTTCTCTTGTACAAAGAGTTTCATACAATTTTTCCCCATGACGGGTGCCAATGACTTTTACCGGAACTTCCTTACCTGTCAATTCAATAAGGGCCTGGGCTAAATCGCCAATTGAACCTGCTGGAGCTTTATTAACAAATAAGTCACCTGGATTTGCGTGTTCGAAAGCAAATAAAACCAAATCAACTGCATCCTCCAACGACATAAAAAAGCGTGACATATTAGGATCGGTGATCGTAATGGGTTCCCCCTTTTGGATTTGATTTAAAAATAATGGAATTACCGATCCACGAGAAGCCATAACATTTCCATAGCGAGTTAAGCAGACGACAGTATCCTTTAAGTTCCTTGCCTCTGCTACAGCTACTTTTTCCATCATAGCTTTTGAAATCCCCATAGCGTTAATTGGATAGGCCGCTTTATCAGTAGATAAACAAATTACCTTTTTTACTCCATTGGAAGCGGCAGCACGGATTACATTTTGCGTTCCTTCCACATTTGTTTTAACCGCTTGCATTGGGAAAAACTCACATGAAGGAACTTGCTTAAGTGCGGCAGCATGAAAAATATAATCTACTCCTCTTGTTGCAGGTTCCACTGATGCAAAATCTCTGACATCGCCTATATAATATTTGATTTTATCATTTTTATACAGATTCCGCATGTCATCCTGCTTCTTCTCATCTCGTGAAAATATGCGGATTTCACCAAAATGATCGGTCTGTAAAAACCGATTTAACACAGCTGTACCAAATGAGCCTGTCCCTCCTGTGATCAATAAAACTTTATTCTTAATTTCCATGTTTTTCGATTTAAAACAGTTTTTCTTTTTCTTCTTTTGTTGGATAATTAATTAAAACGGCTTTATAGACTCCTTTGAATACAAAAAGGCTTCCAGCTGCGACTCCAATTATTTTATGTTTGTCAATTACTTTCTTTATGTCCTCGAGCGTACCTGCTCCTCCCAAAACAGTCATGGGTAAGGAGGTTTGTTCCCGAGCTTTATCAATCAGTCCAAAATCATAACCTTTCATCACACCATCCTGATCAATGGAATTGATGATGATTTCGCCAGCTCCATGCTTTTGGGCTTCTTGAATAAATTGAAATGGATTTATTCCTGTTCCCTTTTTACCATTATGGGTATACACCTCATATCCCCCAAACAATTTCTTTTTTACGTCCAAAACGACGATCACAGATTGTGCACCAACCCTGTCGGCTATATCTGATATTAATTGTGGGTTATTAAGCACGGCAGAAGACAAGGCTATTTTTTCTATTCCCAATCCAAAAATTCGTTGTGCCTGTTCTACAGTTTTCACACCTCCACCATAACATAGCGGCATGCGTGATTGATTTGCTATGCGCTCAATAAGACTATAATTTGGTTCATGACCTTTAACGGTGGCATCAATATCAAAGACGGCTAGTTCATCAACTGATTTTTCATTAAAAATCTTTACCGCATTAATAGGATCACCCACGTATTTTGGGTTCTTAAAATTCACCGTTTTAACTAAACCATTGTCCTGAATTAGTAAGCTTGGGATAATTCTTGGTCTTAACATATGATCTTATAGTTTAGCAAAATTGTGTAACAACATCTCTCCATACTGGTGACTTTTCTCCGGATGAAATTGAATGCCATATTTATTCTCATGATGGGCAGCTGAGGCAAATTTAATACCATAATCAGTTACCGCCATGACATCTTCCTCGTGATTGCATTCAAAATAATAGGTATGTAAAAAATAAAAGATAGCTTCTTTTTCCAACCCATTGAATAAACTGATGTTTTTTACCGGAGTAACATCATTCCAACCCATATGAGGTAGTCTGGTTACTTGTTGAATATTAGATTCATCAAATTTACGAACCGATGCATCAATCCATTTTAAACCTTCCAACTTTCCTTCATCACTGTAATTTGCCATCATCTGCATGCCCACACAGATACCGATCACTGGAATTTTTTCTTCCAACACCTTTTTATCTAGGGCATCTCGCATTCCTGAATTATTCAGTTGCGTCATGGCATGATCAAAATGACCTACCCCAGGAAGAATCAATTTTTCTGCCCCTTCTAAGTCTTCTTTGGTTCGAGCAATCTTAACAGGAACATCTACACGTTTGTAAACATTTACAAATGCATTAATATTACCAACACCGTAATCTATTAATGTTATCATTATCTAAATAATCTTTTTTCCATTCCTAATTTCTGCATCACTTGTGCACCCATTTTAATAAGACCCATTTTATTCTTATAATCATGGAATGTCTTATTTGGACCTTCGAAAATTTGTTGTAGCTCGCCTTTTGTTAGGTCCAATTTATTAGCTACATATTCAAATTCTTTTTGCAAGAATTCCTCAGACAATTCTGGTCTTGATATACGATCAAGTGCCTCTTCTCTAGTCATTTGACCAGTTAAAATCAAGGAAGAAAAATGAGCCCTTCTTTTTTCATAGCCAAATTTGCGAGGCAACCAATAATCTTCATAGAATCTTGTAAACCTAGATTCATGATGTTTATGTTGGAAAGGTTCCCAACCATATTTGTCTTGTAATAACTGTTCTGCATCAGCTTTGATATAAGGCACAAGGTTCAATGGTTTGAATACCTCCATACCATATACATATTTATAATATATCTTATAGCTAAGTATATCTACTAGTGGAAATGTCTTTAAAGGACGCTTACCAAACTTACCATGGATATCCTTAACCAACTTGACATCAATTCCTGGAAAACCACCCCATTCCTCAGGCTCCCTACAACATTCGGTAGAAAAATTACCGCCAGTTAATACGTAGTTGATATTGTTCTTCCGAGCGAACTTATACAAGCCGGAGAAAAAGGCGTAATCTTGAGGAAGATCCTGATCAGAAATTTGCGATTTTAAAAAGGCAACTTGAAGATCTTTCATCTCCTCCCAATTGATTACTTCCGTATACAAATCCAGGTTTAGGCCATTGATTAATTTTTCAATATTTCCAACAGCTTTATCTGTATTCCATCCTGCATCCACATGAAAAATTAAAGGACGTATCCCCATAATTTCTTTAGCGACATAAGCTGCATAAGAGCTGTCAAGCCCCCCACTCAAACCAATGATACAGTCAAAGTCCTTATTACGGCTTGTTTTTTTAATTTTATCTGCAATTTTCATCAACTCTTCATATCCCCTTTCATCTGTATGCCAATTGGGAACTATATTTTCTAAATAGTTGGTGTAATAATCACTTTCTCCTTTTTCATTAAAAACAATATTAGGATCTGAAGTGTCCATAATTGTTTTTGTACATATTTGATACTTTCTGTTATTTTTCATTCAATTATAATTAATTCGTACTAATTTATGATCTAAAATTGACTATCAAACAAAATTAAAATTTGATAGGAGTTAATATTTATTACTTCAAATACTTTAATTTATATATTCTAAAAAGAAAGAGCACAAAAATGTATACAAGTAATATTTTTAAAATAAAATATACATTTATGAAATAACTGGAACGTGGTGCTAAAAGTATATACTGTAGAATGGCAAATGAAAACATAAAATATAGATTACTTTTTTTCATCTTTTTTTCAAAAAAGAATATAATATATCCAAAAAATATTGCTCCAAAAACTATACCCCAAATATTAAATTCATAAAGCTCTGCAATAAAATTAGTACCTAAGGATGCTCCCGATAAATAATAATCTTGACTTAATGAAAACGTTAAACTATGCCCTAAAGAACTTCTTTCTTTTGCTACTTCTACACTTTGACCTGAAGGATAAAATCCTGAAAAAAATGGATCTAATAAAAATGGTCTCGAATTAGGAATAATATTCTCTTTATATTGGACATAAAGAGCCAGAACGTACATGGATTGTGATTGTTCATATAAAAACTGAGGAACCATCTCAATAACATTCCCACTCCTATTACTATTAGTTCTACTAATAGAGATATATTGAAAGATTATTAATAAACCAAATAATATTGGAATAATCTTTTTATATGGTATTTTGATTTTATAGACTTCATTATAATACCAGAACAAAAAGATTATAGCTACAGCAAAATTAGCTCTCAATCCTATAAATAAATAAGGTATTATTGTGATTAAATACAATATTGAAAACCAATAAAACTTCTTAACTGGTGGCCTGCTGCCTAAAAAGATCATATAAGCTACTTGGAATATTAGTAACGCAAGTCTTAAATAGAATGGTATTGATTCAGAGTTTTCACCAACATAAAATTCGGTGTAGGACTTACCGATTAAACCTGAGACTTCTAGGTAACTTTTATATAAAACAAATGGTATAGTTATATAGAATAAAGTTGTCCCGGCATTTAAAAGCTTAATATCGGTTGAATTATGAAATCCAAAAAAATTAAGTTCACTTCTACTTCTAATAGATACATATGTCCAGGAGACAAAAAGTGTAAAAATGCAATAAATAAGAATAGTTTTTTGTACTACACTTTCCGGCAAGTTTATTCTAATTAAAGAATCAGCATATCTAAAATTTAAATGTAGAATACCATCCCAAAAAAACTTCTGAAAATTAAATAATCCTAAACATAATAAAAATAATGAAAATATATTTGAAATTCCATAAGTTCTAATAGAATAGATAATTGATACTATATAAAGTAAAAATAACTCCCAAATCAAAATTATTGTAAAGTTATTCCCTAATGTGTTATATAATAAAATATATATTCCTTCAATAATGAAAATAAGAAGAAATAATGCGTAAAAGATACTTAAAAACCCTCTATTTGACAGTAACATATCCTTTATTTAAATTATAAACTATTTGTTGAGCGTTCTCTATCGTGTCATAAATCATAACTTTAAATCCTAGTGACATATATTCATAGGCTAAGGTTGAGTTATAAGAAATAACAATATCAACTTTTGGATTGATATCCACTACAGTACATTGATTATAAACTGCCTCAAATTCTTTTTTTGAACTTAGTGGGTGGGGCTTAACCAATAATTCAAATTTGCGTTCATCTAAATTTTCAACAATAAATTTTTCTTGATTATAAAAGGAATTAATATTACCAATAAGCAATATTAAAGTTTTATTTGTTTTTATTGGCCAATTACTAATAGTCAAGTAATAACCAGAATAATTAATTTCTGTAGGCAATGTATTAAATTCGCCTATAAATAAGTGTTTAGCTTCCTCTTCCGTAAAGGCAACAAGCCTATTTATTGTATTATATCTAACCGGTACAATAAGAGCATATGAATTATATTCTTCCACATACTTAAAATATTCCAACAGTTTCGAATTTAAAACTTTAATTATATTGGTTCCATGCTGGACTAATACTTTATTTTTAAAATCTATATTATCATACAATATAGCCCATCTATCTTTTTGATTACTGAAGTATATAGTTTGATCTTTATTAAATTGTGGACTATTTAAAGCATCATATAAAATAAACCATTCCAAAGCATGACTAGCGTACAATATATTCTTATAACCATAATTAATAGCTACTTCAAAAATAGCCTTCAATGAAATAAAATAATTGACAAACAAAGACTTGATCGAAATTGATAGTATTGATGATTGAGTTAGAGGCAGGAACCTATCATCTAACTTTTCCTTATATAAAGGTAATGTTATTAAACAATAATCAGACAATTGCTGCTTATCAATAAGATTTAAAACATGGTAATCACTCAGAATAATAATATTTTGAAATTTTCTTGTATTAAAATCTGACTTAAAATCACGTTTATAAATTTTTCTTTTTAAGACCTTAAAAAAATCGACACTTATTTTAAAAAAAACTAAAGCTGGTAAAAAAATTATGAAAAACAAGTAGAATATGTCAAAAAGCAATCCATATCTTTTTTTATAACTTGAAAGTTTCAATGGACTTACAATAAACCGCCATTTATCTTCTGTAGCAGACATCAATGAATTAAAATATTTATCAATGTAAATATTATTATTGATCGATTTTATAAACAAATGATTTTTAATGTTCATAGAAAAATTCTTTGAAAAGTTTAGAATAATTTTCTGCCATTTTTTGAAGTGTGAATTTCTTTAAAAACATTTGTCTCGATTTTATCTTATAATCTTCATTTGGCAAATTATATACTTCCAAAATTTTATTCTTAATGTCTTCTGGATCCCTTTTAATAATTTTTCCATAATCAGAAGTTATCATTTCACAAATAGCTCCAACATCTGTTGCTAAAATAAACATACCCTGTCTCATACCCTCAATAATAGAAATTGGCATACCTTCAGATTTACTTGGTAATACCATCATATCCATTTCTCTAAGTAGCTCAGATACATCATTTCGAATTCCATAGAATATTACATTGTTACTTAAGCCCTTTTTATCAACTAAAACCTTAAGATAATTTTCTTGTGGACCACCACCTATTATATGAAACTTAATAAATTGTAAAATATATTTAGGAATTAAAGAAAGTGCTTCAATTATTAATTCTTGTCCCTTATGTCCAGTCAATGAACCTAAACATATTAAATTAAAATTTTTTTTCTTATTGTAAAAAGTATGATCTATATCTCTTATTCCATTATATATGTACCTAGACTTGGTTTGTATAAAATTATTATATTCAAAAGTTTTTTTAGATAAAAAAACAACTTGATCAATTTCATTATAAACAGTCTTTTTAATATTCTCAAGAATATTAAAATAATGTGAGCTTTTTAGTGAGGGATAATATGACAATAATTGTTCAAAAGGTTCCTTACTACAATGTAGCAATAAGACAGTCTTCACGTTTCTATTTCTTTCAGCATTAGTTAAGAAATAAAAGGCTGTAAAAATATCTTGGAAAAATATAATGTCTTCTTGATTTAAATGAAGAATATTATTTGAAATTACTTTCTCTGCTGGATTGACGTAACTATTCTTAACTTTATACCAAGCATTATATGATAATTTTGAACTTATAACCTTTGAAAGTATAGTCCGTATAAGTCTAACAATAACGTACCTGTTTGTGTTTACATTTTTTCCAATTGGAAGAGATGATGTGTGAGAAATATCTAAAACACCATTTCTCGAATAGATTTTATTGAGAAAAAAAGAATTGTTAGAGAATAGTTCCTTTGCTTGGACAAAAAAATTAGTTACAAAATTAACACCATTGACATCATAGATATCCCCAAAATATACAATACAAAAACTCTTTTTCATTTATTGGAAGTTTTATTTAATATGAAGGAATATACTAACTTCTCTTTTAATAAAAATAATATTAAAAGATATAAAGAAATGCCAAGAAATAAGGATAAAATGTCCAAACTTTCATTCAGATATAATTTCAGTAATAACACAAACATAAAAGAAATTATAAACCCAATCAAATATTTCAATATTTCTGAAGAGAACAAATTATTCAAGCTAATTTTCTTTCTTATTATTACAAACAACAAAAATATTAACAAAATATTAGAAAAAATTGAGGTGATAATCAACGCTGAAGAATTCAGAACGTTAACCAAGGCTATATTCATCAAGATATTTATAATAATTACAGCAATATAAATAATTACAATCTTCATTCCCTTCCCCATAGGATAAATTACTTGGAATATTAATGTGTTAATAAGAGCTGATAATATAATCAAAGGACAAAAAAGCTTGAGAATTGGAATAGCAGGTATATATTTAATTCCGCCAAAGGCTATGATTAAAAATTTCGAGCCAAAAAAAAGAAATAATATTGCCGGAAAACCTAAAAAAAATATTAAAGACATAGACTTCCTAACTAAGGAATAAAAATCGTCTATATGATTATTTTGCAATAAATATGAAGCACGGGGCAGTAATGTTGTTGCAATGATCTTAAGAAAAGATGAAATAATGTTAAATATACTAAGTGAAAATGTCAAATAACCCAACTCTTCTCTTGTAATATATTTTTCAATTACAGTTATATCCCCCATTCCAAAATACCTAAATGTTATTTCGACAAGAAATATTATTAGAAGTCCGGAATAATGTTTAAAATTCAGACGAAATTTAAAAGAGTCCCTAATTTCTAAATATAATTTTATAAAATTAATAATACCATTTAATAACAAACCTCCAATAACTAAAGCTACGTACAATAATAAATCTGAATTATCTTTAATTAACAAAAAAATGAGGGCTAAGGATATAACCTTAAATATCAAATTACGAAAAAAAATAAATCTCTGGTTCTCTACAGCAACAAAATACCACTCCACAGAGATTGCATTTGCAACTATCATCAAACTAAAGAGCAAAGCAATAGGAATATCCTTATCGGGCAAGCTATAATAAAGAGGTAACAATATTAAAAATATTGTTACAATTAAATTGAAAAAAATAATACTTATTAATTCACTCGCTAATTCATTTCTACGAGGAATATTATCTGCAAATTTCCCCAGTTCACGCGAAGCATATAGCCCAATACCAAATAGGGTTATTAATGAGATATATGAGAATAATATATTATAATAGTTGTAACTACCTATATTTTCAACATCAAAAACCCTAGATATATATGGAAATACCATTAAGGGATAAAGAGTGGTGACTAAAATGTTACCAAAAGAATATATTAAATTTTTATTCAAACCCTATTTTAAATTAATTAAATCAAATAATCCACCCTCTACCTTATTCATTATCTCCTGGCGACTATTCAAATAAATAAATGATAAATTTGAAGATTTATAAATAGCCTGAGGTAGTAAAATACGCTTATTATATGGTTTAGAACTTCGAATAGTGATCTTACTATTGAAAAGTTCCCTAAAAGAATAATCATAGTTGTTTGAGCTATACAATAAAAAATCAAAATTTGCCTTTAAAGACAAATCATAAATATTTTGCTCAGATTTAGATGTCGCAATTCCATGAAACGAAGGTCTAAGGTCGATTATATTATTGCAAGGCTGTTGAATGATAACATCCTTAATCAACATTTCTGAGTGTCGACCACGAAATACAGAGTGAGTAGGTATTGTACCCTCAATTACTCCATTGATGATTTTACCTGATCTTGCTCTAGAAAAAACAAACACATTACCATTCTTTCCAGAATTAATCACTTTAAAATTAGAAACAGTAACATTGTGTCCTGTAGACGACTCTTTTAAACCATTGGCCTGTTGAAGTAATAAGAATGTATCACATTCCTCGGCAATAATATTTGAATAAATTATATTCATTTTTGACCCCATCTTATTATTAGCCTCAATATCATATTGTGAGGACAATGCGAAAGTACAATTAATTATCCTGGTACCATTTACATTAAATAAAATGACATTTCGATCTTCAACTTGAATACCTTTACCGCCTAATTTTTTTGCAATGGTTCCACTTTTACAATTCTTTATAACTCCACCTGTTACTAAGCACGTACCTCCATTTCCGAAACTAATTCCATTTTCCCCTGTCCCTCCACTAGAAATATTGTTTCCGTCAATTTTTGGATTTACAATTTCGATATTAGTAGCTCCTTTCTTATTATAAAGAATTGTCCCAATCTTTGTATAGGAGACGAGCTTTAAAAATGATTCACCAAAAACCACCTTTGTATTAGAACCAATATACAATGTTTCTGAAATCTTGTAAGATCCTTTTGTTGTCGGGATATACACAGTCCCCCCCCCTTGTTTTTCAATTAAATCTAGTGCCTTTTGGATAATTCTAGTATCATCTTGAATATTATTACCCTTTGCTCCCATTGATAAAACATTTATACTTTGGGCATTAAGAGTATTAATAAAAAAACAAATTACAATAGCTATTATATATTTTTTTTTAACAAACATTTTTTATTTTACCATAAATTCTAAATTGCTGTCCATCCCCCATCAACCATTAAATTATGGCCAGTTATATAGGACGCTTCATTTGATAACAAAAAAGCTACTGCCGGTGCAATCTCATTTGCCTCTCCCATTCTCTTTAATGGAGATTTACTTTCATATCGTTCAATAAATGATGGATGTTGTTTATCCAGAATTCCTCCAGGAGACACACAATTCACTCTTATTCCATAATTACCAAAATATGAAGCTAAATATCGAGATAAATTAATAATACCTCCTTTAATGGCGGAATAGGCTGCCGGTGAAGTTCCCCCATAACCTTCATAAATTGTAAAATCGTTACCAACTACCCCGTAAATAGACCCGATATTGACAATAGATCCAGATTGTTGTGACTTCATTACCTCAAGGACCTTTTGACATAATAGAAAAACTGAATTTAGTTGCATATCCACATTAGCTTGCCAAGATTCATAAGGTATATCTTCGAATTTTTCACCCCAATCTTTAGTTCTAGGATAAGCATTATTTACCAAACCATCAATTCTCCCAAATTGCTCTTTTACACTCTCAACTAATTTGGATATTGAACTTTCATCTGTTAAATCGCAATTGTAAAGCCCATTAGTAATATCCGTTTCATGATTTATATCTACATTAATTACTTTGGCACCTTCATTTTTACAATAGTTCACTATATGTTTCCCGATCAATCCATCACCCCCCGTAACTATAATCACATTATCTTTTAATCTTCCAAACATAATTTTAAAATTTTAAATGCTTCATTAATATCATTGAATTTCTTATTCTTATTTATTAATAGTTCTTTAATAAAATAATTCATTTGAGAAACGTAGGTATCTTGAATTAGATTTTGTGATTTGAAAATAGTTTTTCCATTCCAGGAAACATTATTCTCTAATAAATCGACATAAAATTCACCATCCTCGCAAATTACTTCCAAACTTCTTTTGGGATTTTTTCTATAATAGTTTAGAATAATATTAGCAGAAAAATCATTGTATTCAAGTAAATAATTTGCATAATCAATAGCACTTATATCTAAAGATGACTTATTTTGAAAAGATTTTCTAACCTTTAAAGGAAATCCAAAAAGATAAGTTGCATAATCCACCTCATGAATTAAATCAATATGAACCCCTCCTCCCATGTCTTTATTTGCACTATATATTTGTCTATAATCTACTCCTGGTCTCCAATTAGGCAAATAAGACCCACAATAAATATTTACCTCGTTAATTCTTTTATTTAGAATCTTTTCTTTAATAAATTGAATACATTCTAAAAAGCGTAGATTACAAGCAATGTAAGTTTGGATATTTAAATTGTTTATTTCCTTAATTAATTCCTCATTTTGTAAATCGTTAAATAGGGGTTTCTCGATAAATAGTGGCTTGTTTAAGCGACTCATATCGGCAATAGTTTGTGCATGTGATGAGGTCGGATTAGATATCAAAATAAAATCAGCATCCTCTATTGCGTTATATATATTTTGAATACCCATTTCTTCCGAAATTGTGGAATCTTCCCTTCTTAAAGCATATATTTCAATGTCTGAAGATATTTTTTCTAATGCTAAAATATGCTTTCTAGCAATTGTTCCAAACCCTACTATTAAAACTTTCATTAAACTGAAAAAGTTAACTTATTATTGCTTAAAAGAAAATCCATAAACTCAAAATCAACCATATGATCAAGATCAAAACAAATATGGTCCATTTTATAAATCAATGATTTATCAGTTATCACACCATTTAATCCCAAATTAAAAAATGACCGACGGTACAGATAAAAAGATGCATTAAGCTCATAAACACTAGGAGCAGACTGTCTAGACAATGTTGTAGAGTCCCTCCTTTTTGATAAAGAAAAATAGCCCTCTTCATTTTCTTCTACCATATTAAAATATGGATTTTTATTAGCATTATTTACAGAAAATAAAGTCAATGCCTCCTTATTTTGATGGAAAATTTCAATTGCTTCTTCTATATCTTTAAGGGTCCTCAAAGGAGAACTAATATCTAAATCTAAAACAAAATCAAAAACCATGTTATATTCCTTCTCGGAATAATAAAGTAATGCCTTTATTGCATCAACTTTCCCCGCAGTATCTGTGCTCAAAATCTCTGGTCGTTTATACTCTGTTACGATTCCAAATTGACCGGCAACTTTTAATATCTCGTCGTCATCAGTGGATAATTCAATTATTGAATTAACATATTTTTGTTGAATAGCTTTTGCTATTTTTACACTATATCCAATGAGCGGTACACCGTTTAATAATTTTATATTTTTGTGAGGAATTCCTTTTGATCCTCCTCTGGCACAAAGAGTTATGAGAATATTCATATTTATAATTTTATATGCTTAATATCTTCTTGTGCTTTTTTGAAATCCTCATGTTTACCAATATCCAACCAATAACCATTTATTGGATAGGTAACAAGATTAAAATTCATTTCTAAAATCCTATCCATCAGATCCGTTATGTCAAAAAACTGGTTCTGTGGTATCATATTTAATAATTCTTTTTTCAAAATATAAATACCAGCATTTGAATAAAAAGTGTATCGAGGTTTCTCTTTAAGAGATTTCACACAATTACTCTCATTTACTTCCAATACAGCATAAGGAACATCTACATGATAAGATGTAGCGGCAACAGCCATGTCGGCATTTGAGTCTTTATAAAACTTAAAGAAATCTGTATAATCAATATTGGTCAGAAGATCAGAATTCATTACAATAATATCCTCATGCTCAAAATGGTCGACTAGTAGAATAGATCCTATGGTTCCTAACGGTTTATCTTCTTTTACGTATTTAATGTTTAGTGATTTATTTTCCCCGTTACCAAAATATTCGATTAGTTGATCCGCAAGATAATTGACACTTAAATGTATGTTTTTCACCCCAACATTTTTAAGTCTGTCTATATTATATTCTATAATAGGTTTGTCACCAACTTTTAAGAGTGGTTTAGGCGTATTTTCAGTAAGTGGTCTTAGTCTTTTTCCTTCACCTCCAGCCATAAGTACAGCATCTGCAGGAATTAGTGTTGATTTTGTTCTAAAATTTAGAATATCCACAATTTCATCCTTTTCATTTAAAATAGGTATTATTTTAAAGTTTTTTTGCTTGTATTCTTCTAAAGTATTGAGGTTATAACCATTTTCTCTAATATACCTTGGATTATTTTGAATAAATTCAAGGAGGTTATTTTCAAAGCCTAATCCTCTTATAAATCCTCTTCGTAAATCCCCATCAGTTAATGATCCTATCAATTTATTGCGGTAATCTTCCACAACAAATAAAATAGCATCACTTCCCAATTTGTCTAATTTAATTAAAGCTTCCCTAACAGATTCTGCTTTGGTTATTATATGATTTTTAATCGATTCCATTATAAGTTATAAAATGATTTATGTGTATCAATATTCTTGGAATTAATCAATGTATGGTATATTTTGTTAGCTGCCCCACCATTATCATAAGGGTTAACTATATTTTTCAATCCTTCAACAAATGATTTTTCCTTAATGTCAAAAAATGCCCTTTCAATTTCACTAAATGTGCATTGCACATTAATGGTACTTGCCGCCTGCGTTCTTCCCTTTTGTCGGTCACCAATATTAATAGTAGGTGTAAATAAGGAAGGAGCTTCTAAAATGCCACTTGAACTATTCCCTACAATAGCGTCACAATAATGTATTAAAGATAAAAATCTATGGGCACCCAAACTATGGAAAGCCTTAGCCTTATTAGGATTTTTTACAACAAAATCATCAATCATCTGATTAATAATTCTTCCATCAGTATCTGCATTGGCCTTTGTAAAAACAAAAAAACTTTCTTCTTGTTTATCAATTACATCTAGAAGTATTTGGAATTGCTCCTCAGAATTTAGCTCACCTAAAGTTTCAGGATGGAAAGTAACTTGGTAATTATATTTATTAAACCTGACATCTAAACTTTTCTCAAGTTCCCCTTTTGTCATCAATTTAATTGATCTTATATTATCTAGGCCTATAGCACCGACATGATGAACTGTATCAGGTTGTTCTCCCATTTGAATAATTCTATTTCTATATTCCAAAGTAGAAGCAAAATGTATATGACTCATTTTTGTTATGGAATGTCTAATTGCATCATCATAAGCCCCTTCCGTAATTTCTCCTCCATGAATATGCGCTATTGGAATTCGAAATATTGTAGCCGCAGAAGCAACTGAAAGCATTTCGTATCTGTCTCCCAAAATAACTAATAGATCAGGATTTATTCTTTTAAATGCATCAGCAAAAGAAATCATAGCAACTCCCATCGTTTTCACTAAGCCAGGGGGTGTGTCTGAAGACATTAATATCTCTATCTTTTCAGAAATAATAAATCCATCATTTTCAATGAGTTTATAGGTTAATCCAAATTCTGGCGACAAATGTGCCCCTGTTGCAACGATCTGTAATTCAAGCTCCTCAGAAGCCTGTATCATAGACATCAATGGTTTTAACAGCCCATATTCGGCTCGCGTCGCTGTAACAACACAAATCTTCCTCATGACAATGTAATTAAATCATCAATATCGAAATTTTGATTAGCTACTTTACCAATGATATTATCCCATTCCATTGGCGAAATGCCAGTTCCAGGTCTTTTAATTGTAATGTTTCCTTCAGAAAAAACTTCGCCTATTTTAATACGTTCCTTAGCAACAATACTTTTTCTTGCTATTGCCATATTTTTAAGTTCTGATGGACTCGGTTCTTTTATTCCTGACCCAGCGATCGCTTCTTCAATATTACGGATTGCTAACACCATTTCTTTTAATTGCCGAGGTTCCAATGAAGCCGCATGATCAGGCCCTTCCATTAGATTATCCAACGTAAAATGCTTTTCAATCATTTTGGCACCTAATGCAACGGCAGCTATCGGGACCTCTATGCCCAATGTATGATCGGAATAACCAACTTTAGTGTTGAATTTATCTTCTATTGTCAACATAGCTTTAAGATTTACATCAGTCATGGGGGTTGGATATTCCGTGTTGCAGTGTAATATAGTTATGTTTTCCAATGAAATTTGCTCTTTCGTGAACACCTCAACTGCAGCGGAAATATCGTTCATAGTACACATACCAGTCGAAATTATAATATTTTGGAATAATTTAGCAGCCTTGCGTAAATAAGGTAAATTTGTTATTTCACCTGAAGGTATTTTTACAAGATCTAACCCAATATCCTTCAAGTATTGTAAAGAATCTAGATCAAATGCAGTAGAAAAGAAATTAATGTTCTTTTTTTTACAATAAGATATTAACTTCTCATGATTCTCAGCAGAAAGTTCTAATTTTTTAAGCATTTCCAATTGAGAATCTTCTGCATTTTTAGTATTTTGAATTTGATAATCTGCCTTCTTAGCATTCTTAGACACTAATTTATCAGCTTTAAAAGTCTGAAATTTTATATAATCTACCCCAGCGTCAACAGCTGCATCAACTAGTCTGAAAGCATTTTCTAAACTTCCATTATGATTAACACCTGCTTCTGCAATAATGATAACTTTTTCCATTTACTTTAAAATTTTTGAAGGATTTCCAACTACAGTTACTGAATCTGGAATATCTCTAATAACAACAGCTCCAGCACCTATTATAACATTTTCACCAATTTTTATTCCTTGTTTTATTGTAGAATTTGCTCCTATGAAAGTTCCAGTACCAACACTAACATTTCCTGCTAAAACTGCTCCCGGTCCAATGTGCACATAATCTGCTATTACACATTCATGTTCCACAATTGAACCTGTATTTATTATGCAGTGTCTGCCTATATTTGCTAATGCATTTATACTGACCATCGCATTTATAAATGTGCCCTCTCCCAAACGAGCTGTATTACTAATTTGAGCACTCGGATGGTAAATATTTACAAATTGTGCTTTTCCTGTCAAATTAGAAACTATATCTTTTCTGATTCTATTGTCACCAATTCCAAGTATAAATTTCCTATATTTCGACCAAGGAAAGTTTAGGTCTTTTTCGTTACCCAAATATTCTAGATCATATGGATTAAATTCTTGTTCCTTTATTTCACAATAACCAAAAATAGGCATATGAGATTCTTTTGCAGCTTCTATCACAACAAAAGCATGTCCAGAATATCCTATAATCCCAATATTATCTGACACTACTTGGTATATTTACTATCCTTTCCTCAAGGAAAATTGCATTTATTTGTTCATCTCTTTGACAATGTTCATACATGGGTAAACGGAACATTAAATTCCAAATTGGCCTGGTCATAACTCCATTTTCATTTGTTTCTTTTAGAAAATCATTCCTCTCCTCTCCATTTTCCAATTCTACACACATCAACCAATAATTGGCTTTTGTATGCGGTAATTCTTGTCGAAAATTAATACCGAAACTTTTAAATAAATTAATATACTCTGCCGCTAATTTCCGTTTATCCTCGATAAAAGAAGGTAACATTTCTAATTGTGCACATGCCAATGCGGCATTGAGGTTTGGCATCCTGAAATTATATCCTAATTCATCATGAAAAAACTCATAGGGATGTGGTCTTTTAGCAGTAGTAGTCAGATATTTAGCATGTTTGCCTAAATTCAAGTCATTGGTCACAATAGCACCGCCACCTCCACAAGTAACCGTTTTGTTTCCATTAAACGAAAATCCCCCTATTAAACCTATTGATCCAGTATGTTTTCCTTTATAATAACTTCCTAAGGATTCTGCAGCATCTTCAACAACAGGAATTCGCCACTTATTACAAACAGCTATTAGCTCATCTAAATGAACGGGAAAGCCAAATGTATGCATTGGCATACAAGCTGAAATTCTTTTTCCAGTTTTCTTATTAAAACATCCTTGTTCTCTTAATTCAGCATTTTCATCCAAAAAATTTTCAACAGCTTTTGGAGATAACCCCATTGTATCTAAATCGACATCAAGAAATATAGGTTCAGCATGGTTGTATGCAATAGCATTTGCTGTTGCAATAAAAGTTAAAGCTTGGGTAATCACCTCATCACCAGCTTCTACACCAGCCAATCGAAGAGATACCTGAAGTGATGAAGTTCCATTTACGACAGCAACTGCTTTACTAGTCCCAGTGATACTTTCCATCATTTGTTCAAATTGGTCTACATAAGCTCCTACAGAGGATACGAAAGTAGAGTCAATAGTATCCAACAAATATTTCTTTTCATTTCCACGAAACCTAGGTTCGTGCAAAGGAATAAATTTATCAGTTTTATATTGGTCTCTAATAAAAGAGATTATTTTATCAGTATGTTGCATAATTACATTTTTGCATCTAAATATTTACCTGTTTCTTTATGTCCAAAATCAGGTATCATCTCAAAAAATAATTCCACAATTTCTTCCTTAGACCATCTCTTAACTTTCTTAAGGTTATTTAATTTAGCTTCAAAATGATTTAATTTTTCTTCTTCTACGTTTAACTCGTTTTTGATTACACCTAAATTATTGAACCGTTTCATGTCCAATGTCTCTTTATCAGTAAAAAACTCCTCAAAATCCTTTTCTCCAGTTGTATCACTTTTGGTAAATAAACATGGCCACTTACCTTCTTGTGGTAAAGTATGAACCAAATATCTCGCTTCTTCTTCAGTTTCACAAATAAATGGCTCATATCCAATTTGTTTAAGATATTTTTCTGCAATTTCTGCGAAAGTAATGAGGTGAAGATTCTCACTAAGTTTTGGGAAGAAAATGTCTCTATTCTCACCAAAAATACATGACATTAAACATAATTCGCCTGATTCCTTTGGAATAACGAAATATCGTTTGATATCGTTCGGCGCTACAATTGGTTGCCTTTTTTCAATTCGTTTATTAAACCCGTGCAGTAATGACCCATCCGAAAAAGCCACATTTGCGAACCTTGCAGTCGAGATATCAATAAATTGGCTTTTACGCATCAAGAACATTTCCATTATCCTTTTTGATGCACCCATCATATTCACAGGATTAGCTGCTTTATCAGTTGAAACGCAAAAATATTTTTTTACACCCTTATCAATTGACTGCTGTAATGTTTTATCAGTGTTGAAAACATTCACATCAATCATACGCATTAACGTATATGGATCTTTTTCACTCCTAACATGCTTTAATGCGGATAGATTAAGCACATAATCATATTCTCCATCTGCTTCCCAAAAAGCATCATATTCCACAGAACCGATGTCTAATGCAAATGTTTGGAAATCACCATCTATATAGCCCAGTGAACTTCTAATATCTCTAACCAATTCAACCATGTTATTTTCACTAATATCAACAACATGAAGTTTCTTAGGATTTCTTTTAAAAATCTCCTTTGTAGTGGCTTGACCGATTGATCCAGCTCCACCAATTACCAAAAAACGAGAACTTGATACAATACGACGAAGTTCATCTTCGTGATTATTGATATCTGTAGAAAACAATTCACTTGTCCTCCCAATTAGATTTAAAATATTCATATATTAAAGTCTTGCGTCTACTATATTTCTATCTAAAATACCCTTAGTATCAAAAACAACACTATTCTCCCTAACCAAACTTCGGATATCCATTTCATTAAATTCTTGATGCGCAACGGTTAAAATTACTGCATCATATTTCCCTGTCCCTTCCGCTACTTCTACTTCAATTAAATTGCCATTAAAAAATTCTACTTGATTGATTGATTGTATAGAAATCCCATTTCGGGATCTTTCCTTTATACCTTCATTTACTATTAAATTCTTCAACAAATCAATATCATATTCTGCCAAAACCTGTTCAGGACTTGCCCAAGGATCAAATACATCTACCTTCACACCATAATCTTGAAGCTCTTTATATATTTCAACAACCTTAGAATTCCTGATATCAGGACAATTTTCTTTAAATGTAATCCCTAGAATCAAAACTCTAGATCCCTTAATGGCAATATCCTTAGCAATCATTAGCTTTACCACCTTCGATGCCACAAAATTTGCCATACGCTCATTAACCCTTCTTCCCGACAAAATCACATTAGGCTGATATCCTACTTGAGCCGCTTTATGTGCTAAATAAAAAGGATCCACGGAAATGCAATGACCACCCACCAAACCCGGTTTAAATGGCAGAAAATTATATTTAGTAGACGCCGCATCCAACACATCCTGCGTATCTATCCCTAAACGATCAAATATCAAGGCCAACTCATTAACAAAAGAGATATTCACATCCCTCTGTGCATTCTCAATGGCCTTCGCTGCCTCTGCAACTTGAATCGAAGCAGCCTTAAAAGTTCCTGCTTTAATAATAGAAGCATAAAGTTTATCCACTCTTTCAGCCGTTTCTTCATTAGAACCAGAGGTTACCTTTTTAATATTCACTAAGGTGTTCACCTTATCACCGGGATTGATCCGTTCTGGAGAATAACCGACAAAGAAATCCTGATTGAATTTCAATTTAGAGACCCTCTCCAATACAGGAATACAATCCTCCTCCGTACAGCCCGGATAAACTGTAGACTCATAAATAACCAAATCCCCTTTTTTTAACCGTTCAGCTATCATTTTACTAGCCGATAATAAAGGCTTTAAATTCGGAACATTAAATGAATTAATAGGTGTAGGAACTGTAACGATATATATATTGGCATCTGTAATATCCGAAAGATCGGAACTGAACAAAATACCATTTCCTCCTTCATTATAACCAAAAAGTGCTGATTCTTCAAGCAGATCAACCTCTAAGGTTTCATCTATACCGGACTTCAATTGATCTACACGGCTTTCGTTGATATCAAAACCAACTACAGGATATTTTCTAGCGAATTCCAAGGCTAGCGGTAATCCCACATAACCCAATCCGAGTATCGCTATTTTATCCCTGTTGTTATCCATTGGTAGATCCAATTGTTAGTGTAGGTGTATTTATTTCCCGTTTTTCAAATTTTCCTTCTCCGCTACAATCTTCCTTAATCCCGAAGAAGAAAAGCGATGGTCCCTGCTATTGAAGTAAAGTTCAATCCCCTTTTCCTCACAATACTTACGACCTGTAAAATCCCTGTCCTTATATTCATCCCCCACAATCCTAACATCCAGCTTAAAAGATTTCAGAATATCTTCCAGATCCTGTTCTGTAGAATATGGAACGATCTCATCCACATAGATACAACCTCTCAACTGAATATATCGCTCCACCACAGTCTGGCTAGGTGCATTCTTTTCAGGTCTATCCAAGGTCGGATCCATTTGCAATCCACAGATCAGGTAATCGCATTGACGTTTAGCTTCCGCCAACATCATGATATGTCCGGCATGCAATAAATCAAAAGTACTAAAGGTAATCCCCACCCGAGGGCCAGGGTTATAATCCTTTAATTTCGACTTTTTATCCTTTTTTTCTTTCTTTTCCATAAGAAATTAGCATATGTTCCTGTTACTCACCAATTGCATAATACACAAATCCCATCTCCGTCAGTTTCTTTCCATCCAATAGTTTCCTACCGTCGAAAATAAAGGCCGGTTTCTTCATTTGTGTCTTGATCTTAGCCCAATCGAGATCCTTAAATTCATCCCATTCGGTTAATATCGCAAGGCCATGCGCGCCTGCTGCTGCATCATAAGGGTTAGTTTCTACCTGTAAGAGGGATTTATTCTCTTCCAGGGTTCTTGTCGCTAAATAGTCTAAGTCTTTGTAAATCTGCACATCCAGCACCTTCGGGTCATACACCGAAATCTCCGCCTGCTCCTCCAATAAATGATCCGCTACATAAATCGCTGCCGATTCCCGCGTATCATTCGTATCCTTTTTGAATGCCCAGCCCAAGAAAGCAATTTTCTTGCCATTTACCGTATTGTACATCGTTTGGATAATCTTTTCCGCAAACCGCGTCTTCTGGTGATCATTGATCTTGATTACCTGATCCCAATAATCCGCCACAGCATGAAGATTATACGAACGGGCAATATATACTAAATTTAATAAGTCTTTTTGAAAACAGGAACCGCCAAAGCCGACAGAGGCCTTTAAAAATTTAGATCCAATCCTGGAATCCTGTCCAATGGCATTCGCCACCTCATCCACATTGGCTCCCGTTGCCTCGCAAAGCTCCGAGATCGAGTTGATCGAGGATACCCGTTGTGCCAAAAACGCATTGGCCACCAATTTGGACAATTCCGATGACCAAAGATTGGTCGTAATGATCCTTTCCGATGGTACCCAGGCTTCATAGATCTTCTTCAAGGCCTGGATAGCCTCTGGATTTTCTCCACCGATCAGTATGCGGTCCGGATGGTGAAGATCCCGTATCGCCGTACCTTCGGCAAGGAATTCCGGATTGGATAAGACCTGGAATTGCACGCCCTTTCCGGTATGGTCCAGGATATTCTTGATGGTTGCCGCCGTACGGACCGGAATGGTAGATTTCTCCACGATTATCTTCGAGCTGGTAGAAACATCTGCAATCTGACGTGCACAAAGTTCGATGAACTTCAGATCTGCCGCCTGTCCTTTGCCTTTACCGTAAGTTTTGGTTGGTGTATTCACTGAAATAAAGATCATGTCGGCTTCCTGTATCGCCTTTTCCACCTCCGTAGAGAAGAAAAGGTTTCTTCCGCGCGCTTCAGCAACTACCGCGTCCAATCCCGGTTCGTAGACCGGCAATTGGCTCAGGTCATCCTGGTTCCAATCGGCAATACGCTGTGCATTCAGATCCACAACCGTCACCTGGATATCGGGGTTCTTCTGGGCGATCACAGACATGGTCGGTCCCCCAACGTAGCCTGCGCCAATACATGTTATTTTCTTTATTTCCATTGAATATAAATTCCTTTTTCTGTTGGAGTGTAAAAAATATTCCTAATCTTCACCCTGGTACAAAATGATCTGCTGAAGAACTTCCTCAGGCCGCTCGAAATAGAGCTTGATCTCCTTATCCAGAAGTTTCTCCAGTTTGGCACTCAACTGCAATAAGTATGCCTTATCCAGCTCATCGCCCAATACCATCAGCTCGATCGTTCCAGAATCCACCCCCTTGGCGTAATCGCCCAATAGGGATACCGTTTCCACATCACCCGCGCGTTCCAGAACATAATCCACGGCCTGATCAATACCCAGATAGGTACGGACTAGATTCTGTAAGGATTGGAATAAGGGATGTTGGGTGTTGGCCTGGTAGTAGATTCGGTTGTTTTCAGAGGTCCTGGACAAATATCCGGCATCAGAAAGCTGGTTCAGCTCCTTCCGGATGGCATTGGTCGACTCATTGAACTCTTCTGCTATCCCACGAAGGTATCCCTTGTTAGTGGAACTCACAAAAAACTTAATCAGCAACTTAAGCCTGGTCTTGGACGTGATGATCGAATCAAGCATGTTAGTATTGTGAGCAACAAAAGTACTCATTGGTTTTTTATAAACCAAATTTTGATGAGTTAACTGTTAAACTTAACATTTTATTAATGTTATAGGTTTTGGTTTGGGCATAGTTTGGCTTTGATTTAATTTCTTTTTGAATACGATTTTAATGTGTTTTAGCTTCGATGCGGAAGTACAGTTTAAGTGAGGTGTAAGCGAGTTGTAAGTGCTAAAAGTCACTTACAACTCACTTACATGTTACTTGCAAAGTACTTGAAATTCGAAGACAATTTCTAGTCTTTGGAGGAACGAAGCAATCTCTTTCCGCGTCATTGCGAGACACGAAGCAATCTTTACCCATGTCATGCTGAGCGAAGCCGAAGCATCTAGACCTGGTACCCGTACAGATCCTTCGACGTTGCTCAGCATGAAATGGTATAAAGATTGCTTCGTCGTTCCTCCTCGCAATGACGAGGAAATGTTTCCTGTTCGATTTCCTTTCCCAAGGGTTCCATCTTAAAATACGAAGTATGCACAAAAGCTCTTTTCACATTCTTCACATCTTTGATATATCCCTTCACTACTAACCCCTCCATCTTCGTTTGATAATTCTTCAGATAGTTAATATATATGGAAAAACCAATGGATCTCATCGCTGATTCCCCTATATGCGATGGAGAAATAAAAAAGTTCAATTTCTCAAAGTTATTGATCAGAAAATTCCGGTTAGTGGTTCTTATTTCCGTAATGACCCCTTCCTTCAGCTGATCATCCAAAATATTCAATTGGAAGATCACACAACCATACTGCTTCACATAATCCATATTATTACGGTCCAACAATACCCGAACCTGCATTTCGGCATGCTCTTGAAAATTAGAAACCTTCCGTTTACGGATGAAATAAAAACCAGCAACGGCAATAAAAATGACCATCGTCAATAACAAATAGTACATGATTAGATTGATTAGTTCAATAAATAGTTCAGCACCAAAGTAGCACGGCAGCTTCCTATATTCAAAATAAGAGGGGGTGGACAAAAGGTGGACAAAAACTCATTTTTGCTGAAAAACAACCGATTATCACAAAAACTATCCCTAAAAACTATACGAAAATCACCCACTACCTTTTCACTACCCGTTCCAAAAAAAGCAAACCTACAATCGATAATGAAAAAATATCTATCTCTTACTCGTTGTTTGAACAATTTTTTACCGAAATTTAAGGGCAATGCAAACCACATTAACCAAATTAGTTTTAACCTATCTTGTTGTACTTTGTAGTATAGTGCATTTATCTGCCCAGGAAATTACCAACATCAAAACGCAAAAGAACCAAAGAAAACAATTAGAGCATGCCCTAAAGATGAAGGTCGATTTTCAGAAAGATACGATTGGGCTGATCAAGAATCTGCACCCCTTATTGGAACTGGCCAACCAGGAACGGAGCATCCCACTAAAGTGGGCCTATTACATGCTGATGGCGGATGGTTTTTCCATTGCTTTCGATCAGGTAAATCCGCGAAGCAATACCTTTTATAAATTAGCCTCGGAATTGATAGAACGAGAAAATCTTCCCGAACTAAGGATGATTGGCAATATCAGACAGGGATACTATCTCTATACTTATCGTGAAGTGAAGGAAGCTTTTCCTTACTTCCTACTGGCAGCTGACCTCGAGGCAGAGGTAAATACAGCGAAAATCCCCTTGCTTCCGGAGCATTATAGCTTTATCGCTAATTTCTATTCCTATATCGGCGATCAGGAAAAAGCCATCTCCTTTCTCAAAACTGCATTGCCCTACACCGAAGAACATAGCCGTAGGAAGATCGATATGACCAATGCCATAGGTGTTTATTACAAAAAAGCAGCCTTATTCGACAAGGCGTATCCTTTTTATAAGCAGGCTTTGGAGATTTCCACTGTGGCCAAAGATTCGGTTTGGATGGGTATTATCGCAGGGAATCTAGCCGACTACGAATGGGAAAAAGGGAATGAAGATGAAGCCATTGCTTTGGTCAAACAGAATATCGAACTCTCCTTGAAATATAACGAGGTGTTGGATGCCATGCGCGCCAACCTGGAGGTTGCCCGAATGTATGCCCATCAGAAAAAATGGGATCTTGCTGAAAAGCATATCGCAGAAAGCACGGCATTAATGGCTGATAAACCCTATTTTTTAGTTTTCAAACGGGATGCTGCAAAAATATTGGCGGAAATTGCTGCTGGGAAAGGTCAAAAAGACCTGGAACTTACGCAGTTAAAAAAATATTTAGTGCTGAAAGACTCTTTAGAGGCAAGAAGCAATAATGAGGTTATGCAGAAGATCTATTGGCAATGGGAAATCGAACGTTATGAACAGGCCAATAAACAGGCAGAAGCAAAAAGACAACAGATCAAACAGAACTATCAGTATGTCGGGGTAGTGTTGATCCTCGGATTTATCATTGTAGTTTTATTAATCAACCGATCAAGAACAAGGATTCAGATCCGGAGTACAGAACTGGAAAAAGAACAGCTCGCCCTGAAATTTGAGAAACAATTGCTGGATAAGGAACTTTCAGTTCTCAAAAACTCCCTTCAGGATTTTACGGATACCATCAGGCAGAACGACCATACCATACAGCAGTTAAGAAAAGAGATCCAGGAGAAGGAAACCCATGATCCGAAATTGGCTTTGGAGATTTCCGAAAACCTAAGCAGCATGTTGGAATCCCACATCATGACAGATGAACGTTGGCTGAAATTCAAGCATGTGTTCGACAAGGTTTATCCTGACTTCCTGGAAACCCAAAAGCTGGAAAACCAAAAGCTTTCTGAAAGCGACCTGAGATTGATCGCTTTAATGAAACTGGATCTGAACAACAGAAGTATGAGTGATCTATTGGGTGTTTCTATTGAAGGGGTCAAAAAAGCTAAACAAAGGTTAAAGAAAAAGGTGGAGGTTTAGATAAACAAATCAAATCTGAACAATCTTCTTCAGATAATCATAATACACCCCTTTCATTCCTTCGATCTGCGATTTAAGCTTTTCCTTATCAATATACCCCTTGCTCAACGCAATTTCTTCCAAGCAGGCAACTTTCAACGATGTCCGTTTTTCAATGGTCTTAATAAATTCCGTTGCTTCGGACAAGGACTCATGCGTTCCGGTATCCAGCCAAGCAAACCCCCTACCTAACAATTGCAGGTGCAGCTTCTCCTGTTCCAGATACGTTTGGTTAACCGTCGTGATCTCCAGTTCGCCCCTATCCGAAGGCTTCACCCACTTAGCAATTTCCAATACCGAATTCGGATAGAAATACAAGCCCACCACCGCATAATTAGATTTCGGATGCTGAGGTTTCTCCTCAATATCCGTTACCCGACCATCCGCATTGAATGCAGCAACGCCATAACGCTCCGGATCCTCAACATAATACCCAAAAACAACCGCATCATCTCCTTCTTCCACCTTAGTCCTTGCTTCCATCAACTGGGTCTGTAGACCAGCTCCATAAAAGATATTATCCCCCAATATCAAGCAGACCGAATCATTCCCGATAAAACCAGCTCCTATAATAAAAGCCTGGGCCAATCCCTCCGGTTTGGGCTGTTCCGCATAGGAAATCTCCAATCCCAATTGTTCCCCATTTCCGAACAAGCGTTGGAAGTTGGGCAGATCCTGAGGCGTAGAGATGATCAGGATCTCCCGAATCCCCGCCAACATCAATACCGATAAAGGATAATAAATCATCGGTTTATCATAAACCGGCAACAATTGTTTGGAAACCACCTGCGTAAGCGGATGCAAACGCGTCCCTGATCCCCCTGCTAATATAATCCCCTTCATATATCTAAAATCTATAATCTAATGTCTAACGTCTATGATCTAACATCTATCGTTTATAATCTATTATCTATTATCTAACGTCTTAAATCTACAATCCCTCCAGCATCTCCCTCAAACTAGCTTCCCAATGCGGAATTTCCAGCTGAAAGGTCTTTTTGATCTTCTCCTTGTTCAACAAAGAGTATTTTGGTCTTTTGGCAACGGTTGGAAAGGCATTCGATTCAACGGGATTCACCTCACAGGCCGATCCGGATAGCTCCTTGATCTTGTTCGCAAAATCAAACCAGGATGCTTCACCTTCATTGGAATAATGGTAGATTCCAGCTTGCCATTTATCTGACTTAATAATGTGTTGAATAGCCTTGGCTAAGTCCTTTGCATAGGTCGGCGAACCGATCTGATCATTGACCACATTGATCGATTCCCTGCTGGCCATCAGGTTCAACATGGTTTTCACAAAATTCTTCCCAAAACTGGAATATAACCAAGAAGTACGGATAATGATGCTATCGGGAAGGATGGCTTGTATACCTTGTTCTCCTTGCAATTTGCTCAGTCCGTATGCGTTGATGGGATCCGTATCTTGATCTTCGGTAAGAGACAGGGAAACATCTCCCGGAAACACATAATCCGTAGAAATATAGATCAATTTGGCCAAACAGTCCTTAGCTACTCTAGCAATTTCCCGACTCGCTTGGTTATTGACCTTATCGGCTAGTTCAGTTTCGGATTCTGCCAGATCAACAGCCGTATAGGCGCCGGCATGGATAATCACATCAGAATCGTATTTACGTAATCGGGCATAGATCATTTCCACATCGTCCAAAGGAAGTTCCTCCCTCCCCAGATATATCAGTTCATAGGCTTCGTCAGTAGGCCAGATACTTTTAATTTCGGATCCCAATTGACCTGTTGCCCCTGTAACTACTATCCTTTTCTTCATGCTTGCTGATTAAGTCTTGAAATTGTTATGTTTTCTATATAATTATTTACTGAATTTCTAAATGAGATTAACTGCCTCCACAAAACTGGGCAGGATTTCATCTTTTTCCGATAGTTTAAACAGTTCGGCAGGCAATTGCCAGTCGATATTCAATTGTGTATCGTTGTATTTGACGCCCCATTCCGCTTCCTTATGGTAATAGTTATCGCATTTGTAAAAAAACTCGGCAGTATCGCTCACTACAATGAATCCATGTAAAAATCCACGTGGAACGAACAATTGTCTTTTATTTTCTGCAGAGAGTTCTACCGCCACATATTGCCCAAAGGTTGGGGAATCCGGACGGGCATCTACCGCCACATCTAAAACTGCGCCTTGAAGTACTCTGACCAATTTTGCTTGGGCAAATTCTCCTTTTTGGGCATGCAATCCGCGAAGAACCCCTTTGGAGGAAAAGGACTGGTTGTCCTGCACAAAATTTATCTCAGCACCGATGGTAGCTTCGAAGGATTGTTTATTGAAGCTCTCGAAGAAATATCCCCGATGATCGCCAAATACGTTTGGCTCAAGGATAAAACAGCCGGAAAGTATAGTTTCTGTCGCTTTCATTTTTATATTTTAATCTGTAACCCCTTCATTGATAGACCTTCCGCGTCATTGCTAGATTCCAGCGGCATTGCGAGGCACGAAGCAATCTTTACCTTATCAAAAGATTGCTTCGTCGTACCTTCTTGCAATGACGAGATAGTTCCGCAAGGACGAGGTAGTTCCGCAATGAAGAAATATCTCCTCAATTAAGAAATAGCTTGCCCAATGACGAGATTTTACCTACCTCGACGAGTAATGATCTTTATAATATTGCATATAATTTCCAGAGGAAACCTGTTTCAACCATTCTTGGTTATTCAAGAACCAGTCTATCGTCAAAGAAAGGCCCTCTTCAAAAGTCACACTGGGTTCCCAGCCCAATTCATGCTTAATTTTATTCGCATCGATGGCATAGCGCAGGTCATGGCCTGGTCTATCCTTTACCAATTGGATCAGTTTCTCCGAAGTTCCCGTTTCTCTGCCTAATTTCACATCCATCTGCCTGCAGAGTTCCCGAACCAGATCTATATTCTTCCATTCATTAAACCCTCCCACGTTATAGGAAGACCCGACATCTGCTTGGTGAAATACCAGATCAATGGCGCGGGCATGATCCACCACGAACAACCAATCGCGGGTATATTTTCCATCCCCATAAATAGGCAATGGCTTGTTGTTCAGAATATTCAGGATACATAAGGGAATCAATTTCTCCGGAAAATGGTTGGGACCATAATTATTGGAGCAATTGGTCATGACAATAGGCAGTCCATAAGTATCGTGGTAGGCCCTAACAAAATGGTCGGAGGAAGCCTTAGATGCCGAATACGGCGAATGGGGATCATATTTGGTTTCTTCAGTGAAGAATCCAGTTTCTCCTAATGCGCCAAATACCTCATCGGTAGAAATATGATGGAACCTTTTACCTTCATAATTCCCTGCCCAAATAAGTTTTGCAGCCTCCAACAGATTTGCCGTTCCGATCACATTCGTATAGACAAATGCCAACGGATCGGTTATGGAACGATCCACATGCGATTCGGCTGCCAGATGGATTACCCCATCCGGTTGGTAGGTGTTGAACACCTCATCCATAGCTTCCTTATCTCGGATATCGGCCTTATGGAAGGTATAATTTTCCGCAGATTCAATATCTTGAAGGTTTTCGAGATTTCCGGCATAGGTCAGGGAGTCAAGGTTGATGATCCGATAATTCGGGTATTTCTGCACAAACAACCGTACCACATGCGAACCAATAAAGCCTGCACCGCCGGTAATGAGAATCGTTTTATCCATATTCTAATTTAACAAATTGCCTTTGATATAAGCGATTATTTAAATGAACCGCTAAAATAACAAAATAATGATGGCCTTTGTTGTAGGTGAATCTGGATTATTCGGATTTGTGGATGGAAAGCGTATTTAGGAAGCTTCATACTCCCTGAGCATGGCTTTAATCACAGCTTTAATCTCAGTCTTTAATGATGAAGGCTCCAAAACCACTACTTTTTCCCTTTGGGCCAATAGCGCCTGAATGAAATCATAGGTAGGTCGCAGGTAAAGTTCAAAATCTGAATAATCTTCTGTATCCCGCAATAATTCTTGGGAACTATGCAAGGGCACATCCTTAAGATAAGCATTCTGCGGCCAATATGCCCTAATGGTAATTAATTGGGGCTCACCTTCGTTGATTACCCCAAAGCTATGATGGAAATATTCGTCAGGGTTTATCGTATGTTCATAGTTCTTTTTTTAATTCGGTAGTTCTACATCCTTCGATAAATGTTGGATCCTTTCCAATGAATAAATCCTTTCTTGTCCGGTTTTGATGTTCATTCCAATCACGTACCAGCGTTGTTGGCATAACTTCACAAATACCGGGAGGAAATACACCTTCTTGACATCCTTATAATGGGATTTATAGTCGAAGTTCAATACGGTCTTTTCCTCTATAGCCTCTAAAATGGGATCCAGAAGTTCCGATGCAGGGGCGGGTGCCTCTAATTTTACATAAGGTTTCTTTCGGATATCCGAAGCAATATGGCTAAAGCGGTAACTGGACAAGATCCAACCTAACAATTTATTACCTTTCAGATCATCCAGATTGGCAATAGTATATTTTCCAATCCGCTTATCAAAGATGATGAAAACCTCAAACAATTTTTCGGCATGTCGACGATAGCGATTAAAACTTCGCTCAAAAAGTTTAGCACCCTCATCATTACTAACGGATTGCTCCCAGCGCTGCTGGATCTCTAAAAAGGTTAAAGGCTTTCGCATCAATGAATCGATCAACCAGACGCAGAATTTTGTATTTCGATACCATTTAAAATTCAAACTCAATTTCTAAAACCAATTTATTAATAGTCTGAACAGAACTTTGGTAATCCGCAGAAAGGTTAAAAGCAGGATGGGTTAGTTCCAATCCTTTTTTTACCAAACTGTTAAATTCATGCGTCACCTCTGATCTGCTTTTTTCAGATTTTGTAATCACACCAGTTTCATTAAAATTCCTGCCTTCAATCAACGTCAGCAGATCAACCTCATGATATAAATTATTTCTATCAAAATAGTCCTTTAAAAAGGCTATATTCTTGTCAATATCGAAGGTTGGCAGAACTTCACATGATCACCATTAATACTTGTTCAGTACTCTCATTCCGATCTTTTTTTATCTTTAATTCCCCACTTACTATCTTAACTGACCCTTTACTATCTAAATCCAATTTTTGTGCCTGATATTGACTTGAACAAATAATGGTTTTAATTTTTTTTGCACCCAACCTGGTTCCAACCATACGATAGAGCGCCATTTTTGGTTTTAAAAAGTAGAGTTCTCCTTGATCTGCCGACACATATTTATTTTGCTCGTAGGGATGTTTATAATATATGGAGTTGAGTTTGGGCAAACCGCCAATAACCTCCAAATTATTTTCTTTAAAAAAATTGTTTTCACAATAAATGGATTTAACACTGATTGTCGGATCCAACGCATACGGAATTTTATACCGGTAATTTAAGGCTGCTTCATCAGTCCTAAATAAAATCACTTCGGGGGTATTTAAGCTGCTCATATTTTCTTAATAATGTAATAACATGCCAATCCAAAGACAATTGCGGCTAAGAAAGCGGTGATTATCTTCATTAGTTTTTTGTCTTTCTGAATATTTGAAAGTATCATCGAAATGGTATCCGCATCGATTTGTCGTTCGAGTTGGTTTGCATCCTTTTTAAGTATTTCGATCAATTCATCTGTAGAATTAAAGTCTTCCAGAAAATACATGAAAAAAATCCTGCGCCCCACATGATCTTTGTTGATAAAATAAGCTTGCATTATAAGGGCATTTCCATTTCTTCGCATCTGGAATTCTTCAGAATGATATACTTATCGCCAATTATTAGCCTCCATGGTTTTACGATGGGCAGCTAATTTTTGATCTGCATCTTTTACTAAGACGCCATCAACTACGTACAGACCTTGTCCGTCGTTATTGGCTGTTTGGCTCACTAAAATTCTATGCAAATCTTTCAAATATTGGTTTTATTAGTCCTTTCACCGCTCTTTTATTGGTAACATTTACCAAATGAATATTTTCGAGGAGTTTAAAGTATGTTTTGTTTTGTAACTGCGAATACAAAATCTTTTTTGCTTCACGCTCCGATTTGTTGCATACATCCAAATGGCTTCCAATGATGGTTATATTCTTCAATTTTTGATATTGACTACCATAATCATAGATAAGTTCTAACCGGCTATTACATTGACGTCTATAATCTAAATCTTCTTCATTTAGATATTTGCTGATATCGAATAGATAAACAATTACATCGCCTTCCTGACATAATTTTTCATACTCATTTACAAAAGCATTAGAGCCAAGAATATCTTTACCTGCACGGACAATTAAATCCTTATCTTTTCCTAGATTAATAACAAATTCATCGTAATCAGAAATATCTGAAGCTACCCCCCCTTTTAACGCTGAATTGAGCTGCTGTAAAAAAAGCGTTTTACCAGAAGACTCCATACCTAAAACCGAGAGCTTTATTTCATTCTGATTACCAAAAATTCTATCCAGAATATAAGCGAAACCTACAGATAAACCTATGACCCCTAAGATACCTCCTATTACTAATGGAATAATTTATCCTCTTTTGGTTTTTCTAATTTCAAATCAATTACCATATATTTTTTATTTTTTTTATAACACTTCGATAAACTTCTCCATCATCCAATCATACATCTGCTCGTTGGATTTATTCAACGCTGCAGGATGGAAACTATGGATCAATATTAAATTCCTTTCCTTGTTTAGCCAGATCCAATCATTGACCTGTTTAAATTCTAAATCGCCATATAATATCTCTTTTGCTGATTGAAACACCACATCTCCACAGCAAACCACAATATTTGCTCCTAGAATATCCAATTGCTCCCTCAAAAAATCCTGATAAATCATGGCATGTGCCAAAATTTCTTTGTCATTTGCTTGTGCTCCTCCGGTTTGCTTTTTGAGGTTAACATACGCATAGGGATAGCTTGACAATGCTTTCATTTGATTTCCAGCTTCAAAGGCTTCTGAGGCATTTAGATATTCAGCTTTCGTGGCGTGGGTAAGACCATAAAGCCAAGCAGAAATGCGATTATAGAAATTTCGGTATGGACTTTTTCCATTAATGGAACCACTCCACTCGCGTACATCTTCCCCATCATTATCATTCTGTTCCTTGAGTAGAAAGAGTATCTTCCTTGGGGCCGAAGCCCACAGTTCATCCTCTTGTCCTCCACGATAGATTAAGCCATCGTAACAAAATCCTTCATGCCCATTTTTTTCCATCTCTTTCTTCCAAGAAGTAAATAATAAATCCAATTTTTTATTAATCATTTGATCTGCTAATAAGGTTTCGCTGATAAATCTTTAAAAGTAAATTTTCCGTTTTACAATAAAAAAGGTTTTCCGTAAAATACAATATTCCATTAATTCTAATACAATATACGCTCTGCATCAACCACTTTATTTTTTCAAAGGAACAAAGCCACTCCGCCAAAACCTGACAGTCAAAAAAATCATTAAAAAAATAATTCTAAGCGTTGTGAAAGGTATTTAAAACATATTATCCTCGTAGGAACGAAGCAATCCATCGTCATTGCGAGGAACGAAGCAATCTTTACACTATTCGAAAGATTGCTTCGTCGTACCTCCTCGCAATGACGTAGATTGTCGCAATGACGCTATTGCCTAAAAACATATCTCGATCATCCAAAAAAAAGAATGGATCAAAAAAAAAGAGATGCCCACGGCATCTCGTCTATTATCTATTATCTAATATCTCTCATATAATCTTCGATCTTCGATCGAAGATCTAACATCAAGCAATATTCCTTACCTTATCGGAAAAAAGACTCGCATTCCTGATCGGATTCTCTTTCAGCAAGTCCTGCACATCATACTTCCTTACTACCTGCTTCAAAGCCTCCAAATGCCTAGTATGGTGCATATCGGTTCCCACAAAATCATACATTCCAGAACGAATCAAGGTAAGCGCTGCGGTTTTCACATTCTCGCCATAATATTTACTGATGGAAAGCAGGTTCAACTGCAACATACAGCCCGCATTCTTGATATCTTCAAAGATCTTAAAATTATTATGGTAATAATTATAACGCTCTGGATGCGCTAATATAGGCTGATAACCCTTATCCTGGATGGATTTAATGATACTGAACAAGGCTTTGGATTCCGACAGATAGGACATCTCGATCAGCATATATTTCTCACCTAATAAACAAAGGTTATTGCTATCGATCCACTGATCCAACTGATCATCGATCATATATTCCGCACTGAAGTGCAATTGGAAATCTATATTTTGATTTTTTAATGCAGATTGAAGGGCAGTATGCGCTCCGGAAATGATTTCCGGGGTATTGTTGTGCACTTCTGCCATGACATGTGGCGTAGAGATACTACGATGGATTCCCAATTCTTGGAGTCCTTTTATCAATTCAATGGATTGTTCGACATCCTGACTTCCGTCATCAATTCCTGGCAGGATATGATTGTGCATATCCCAACCAATCCATGCTAGTTTGTTATGGTGAGAGCCGCTCTGCGGCCTTTTCTTCTCGTTTCCTCCGAATAAATTTGACCAGAATCCCATGTTGTTGTATTTCTTTGTAAAAAATTGTTTGGTTTACAGGCTACCTGTAGCAAAAGCAATACAGTATTAATACGCTTTTATTAAGCATTTAACGAAGTGAGATTCCCAAACGCTACAATCAGATACTTAAACGTTACAACACGTATCTATACCAATTCGGAATTATCCTTCTCCAAGGCTTCGTAAACCTGTTTAACATCTTGCGCACGACTTCTATCCAGGACCAAAACAGCATCTTCTGTACTGATCAGCATACAGTTGCTGAGCCCTACAAATACCGTGAGCTTTTTTGATCCCACAACAATGTTGCCATTCTCATCCTGCTTGTGCCCTTTGGTCCTGTAATAGGTATAAAGCGAATCGAAAGCGCCCATATCCGACCATTCAAAACTGGCAGGGACGACCTTGATCAGGTCCGATCTTTCCAGCACGGCATAATCGATACTCTTGGATGGGATCTTCATCGAATGGTCCTCATCCAGGACAAGGTCCACTGCATACTCGAATGCCACCTCTGATGCATTGTAGAGTTTTGGCTCAAAACGCATCAACTCCTCCAGGTAGACCCCTGCCTTAAAGCAGAAGATACCTGAATTCCAGAGAAAATTCCCTTGTTTCAGGAATTCCTTTGCGGTATCCTCGTTCGGCTTCTCACGGAAGGAAAGAACGTTGTTCTGATCGTGTTCGATATAGCCATATCCAGTTTCCGGTCTCGTGGGGATGATACCGAACGTCGCGATGAACCCCCGCTGGGCAAACATAATCCCCTGGTTGATGGCTTCCGCATAGGCTTCCTGGCCTTCGATCAGGTGGTCCGACGGGGTCACCACCAGGATATCATCCGGTTCGGCATGGAAAGCGGCGAAGGCAATGGCAGCAGCCGTATTCCTTGGGGCAGCCTCCGCGATGATATCGTGTTCTACATTTTTCAGATATGGTTCGGCCAGGTCCTTGTTGGAACTGGAGCCCACCAAGATGACCTTCGAGGAAACCTCGAGGTTCCTTTCGACGGTCAGTCCAAATAGGGTCTTGCCTTCAAAAATAGGAAGGTATTGTTTTGGTCTTGATTTACGGGATAATGGCCATAGCCGGGAGCCGACACCGCCTGAAAGTATAACGTTAATAATTTTACTCATATGTATTGGTCTAGGGACTTCCCCTAATCTTTTGCTAGATGAAAACGATCCTTTAATGGATAACCTTTATAAAAGGAAATAGTTCACCTTGGCAAGTAATAATATTTGATTAATAATAAAATGGACTGCCAAGTTAGTAAACCTTCCCTGACCTCATCATTTCCATGGCGGCATCCTTTTTCAGGAAAAGTTCTGCTGTCGCCCTGGCATCTGAAAGGGCATCATGGTGCTTGAGTTCAACGCCCATAAGTTCGCAGCATATGCTCAATTTGGTCCGCTCAAAGCCGTAGGAACGGTAGATCTTGCTTGTACAGTCCCAGCTATCCGACAGCATCAGCTCCGGATAGCACAGTCCATAGTGCTCCATGGACTCTTTCAGTACCGATCGGTCCAAGAGTTCATCATGGGCCACCATATGCTGGCCCTGGATCATCTCCTTTATGATCGGATAGATCTGGATGAAGGAAGGTGAATTTGCTGTATGTTTGGGCTTTATCCCGTGGACACGGGAGGTCTGCCACATGTATTTATTCTCTGGCGGTCGTACCAGACTGTAAAATTCATTGCTGATCTCGCCATTTACGACATTCACAATACCCACAGCACAAACGCTATTGTATTTTGCCGTCGCCAATTCAAAATCGATCGTTGTAAAAGTTTCTAGCATGCTAAGCTTTCATAAATATGTATAGAAATCGGAAATTCCTATTGCCCAATACACAAATGTAAAAAAAAATCTAATAGCCATATTTACCTTTCCATTTCTCCTTTAAGGATTGTCGCAATTTATCCTCCGCAGGGTTCTTCCCCGGATCGTATAATTGAAGGCCTATCAGTTCATCGGGCATGAACTCCTGGTCCACGAAATTCCCGGCATGGGCATGTGCGTAAAGGTAATCCGTGCCGTAATTTAATTCTTTCATAAGCTTGGTCGGGGCATTCCTTAAGTGGATAGGAATGGATAGGTTTCCCGTTTTCTTTACGATGGCCTGCGCTTTGTTAATGGCTTCATAGGCCGTATTGCTTTTGGCCGAACTGGCCAGATAGGTCACAGTTTGCGAAAGGATGATCCTTGATTCCGGCCATCCGATCACATTTACGGCCTGAAAGCAGTTGTTGGCCAACAGAAGGGCATTGGGATTGGCATTCCCGATATCCTCAGAGGCAAGAATAAGAAGCCTACGGGCAATGAATTTTGGATCTTCACCACCTTCGATCATTCTGGCCAACCAGTAGACAGCCGCATTCGGATCGGAACCACGGACGGATTTGATGAAGGCCGATATGATATCGTAATGCTGGTCGCCGTCCTTATCGTAACGAAGCCGGTTCTGCTGCACGTGCTTAGCGACAAACTCATTGGTCAAGGGTTGACCCAGATGCCCTGCTGCCTTGCTCACCAGCTCCAGAATATTCAGTAATTTCCTGGCATCTCCTCCCGAAAGCTGCAACAGGGCTTCGTACTCCTCAATTTTTAGATTTTCCTGTTTGAGGAATTCATCATCCTGCATGGCACGGTCCACGATCCGGACAAGGTCATTTTTTCCGAGCTCCCTCAGTACGTAGACCTGGCAGCGCGATAAAAGCGCAGAGATAACCTCAAAGGATGGATTTTCCGTGGTCGCCCCGATCAATGTCACCGTCCCCCTTTCCACAGCTCCCAAGAGGGAATCCTGTTGTGATTTGGAGAACCTATGTATCTCATCTATGAACAGGATGGGACGCTCCTGGTTGAAGGCGCTCATCTGCTCGGCCTTCAGGATAACCTCACGAACATCCTTCACCCCTGATTGTACCGCGCTAAGTGAATAGAACGGGCGATCCAGCGAATGGGCGATCAATAGGGCAAGTGTGGTCTTTCCGACACCCGGAGGCCCCCATAGGATCATCGAGGGGATATTCTGGCTGCTGATAGCGTCATGGAGAACGGCCCCCTTACCCATGATATGTTCCTGGCCGATGTAATCCGAAAGTTCTTTAGGCCGCATCCTTTCGGCCAGAGGTATCTTAGACATATACAATTATACGATTTTTTGATTTTAAAAGGTGTTGGTCTAGGGAACCTTGCGCCAATGTTGTAATCACCGGACAACTGTCCTCAGGGTTAAATAATATGCTAAGTGGAACCGTAACGGGAATATTTGTCCTAAAAACTATACATCACGACCTTCATCCATTTTCCGGTCGGTCGATTTTTTTTTACATATAAATTAATCCGGCAGGTCATTTGGTTAAAAAGAATCATCGTGTGGCACGAAAATCCAAAAAAAATCCCTGATAATCATTTCGATGGATTTTGGCCTGTATTTGGCATATGGAAATATATTATCGGACCAAAATTAAGATAGCATATGGAAACGCTCGAAGAAAAAGCCAAAAGCCTGGGATTGGAAAAGGGATACTACCTGCTATTAATGGAGATATTATTCCCACAGGGCGAGAAAGAAAACGACATACTCTGATCCAACACTTAAACTATTATACCCTGGCAATGGGATGTACCTTGACTGGAACATCCCATTGGCCTTGGGGGATCTGGTCCCTTTCATGTGCGGACGGATCCATTCACCAAAATCAAGGAGTACCGAACCTCTTCACTTCTACCCTTTTTGCTCGTACAGAAAGATGTATAACGGGCACTTCAGCGATCTTACCTGGCCGCAGGTGCACCTCGGTCCCCTTCCCATTATGGACAATGTCCGCAGGTAGGCTCTGCAGGTCCACCTGGATGCTGTAGGTCCCCTCTGGCAGGCTTGCCCTGAATTCCCCATTGGAATCGCACATCATTTCGTACCTCCCACCATCGCAGAGAGCAAGGACACGGATGTCCCTAAGTTCATAATCTACCCTTCTGCTGATGCCCGTGACATAGTCGATCGCAAGGCGTCCCCGGACCTCACCCCCCAGACGCAGAGGAATCCGCAGTTCCACATTCCTATGGTCAAGATCAAGTATCCTGGTTTCGGCAAGATACTGTTCCCGAGGGGGAAAGTACAGTTTATAGGTCCCATAGGGAAGAGAGGAAAAGGTGGATAGCCCCTGCTGATCGGTCGTCAGCAGGAAATCCCCCAGAGAAAAGTTATAGGACCCCGCTGGTTTTTCATCGGGATCAAAGATCCCATTTCCGTTACTATCGAAAAAGCACTGCACCTGGATATTCCCCCGTTTGATCCGTGGGGACATCGGATCCCTGTAGGGAAGGATCTGGCGAACGCCCAGACGGAGGTTGTTGTACATGAATGCATCCCCTCTCCCATTGGAGTTCCTACTCAGCTGGAGGTTCCCCTGGATTTCTGTTCGTGGCATGGCACGGTATCTCAAGTCCAGGTTGACGCCATAACTATCCCCGTTTCTGCTGGATAGAAAGGCCATGGATCCGGCATTCCACCCAAACCTTCCATCCAGGAGCTTACCCCCCACCCGGGCACTGACCGAAAAACGGTCGGGCTGGCCCACCATTGAACTGCTTCCAATCAGATCCAATGACTGCATGGCTCCCTTTTGGTAGGAACCGTTCATTGCAAACTCGCCATAGGAATATCCAAGGTCCGCACGCATCGCCCAACCGGTTTGATCCTGTCCTTTTCGGTCGACAAGAGCGTTCTCCAGGGAGAAGTTAAATTGGTGCCTCAGATCAGAAGATCGTAGATTCCCAGAGAACAGCAGTCCCATTGACCTGGTCTGGAGTATGCTCTCGCCAAGGGCCGTCTGCAATCTGGTCTGCTCGGAAAGCAACCTGGGGACCAGGCCAATGTTCATCCGTGGAGTTAAGGGGGCAAAGACTGAAGCAGAGATCCTGGAGGAACGCTGGTGGTAAAGGAAGGAATTCAACGAAAGGTAGCTCGGATTCTGGTCCATGAAGGTCTGGTCCAAGCTCAAATTGGCCTTTCTCCAGTTCCTGGATAGTCTGTTCATGACCTGCAGGGTCCCTCTTCGGTTCCCGGGGTAGTAAGGGGAACTGTAGAACCCTTCACTGTTGAGCTGCCATTTCCCGGGCTGCCATGTAAAATTGAGCCCACCGGCAGCCGAAGGGATAAAGTGCCGGCGCCCTTCCCCTTCACCCTGGAGACCATGGAGTCCAAAACCAAGTCTGCCCTTCAGACTGGCACCTCTTGGAGCCCTGGCGGCCAACAGATCGAACTGGTTGTAAACCAAAAGGCTTCTGGTACTGTCCAGATCATTCCGTTCCATCACAACCTCTGCCTGGTATGCCATCCTACCGGCAGGGCGTACCCACTTTTCAAATTTTGCGTATGCCGCATGGCCTAGCCCTTGTCCGTATAGTCCGGCAAGAAGATCGGAGGATCTCTCCAGCAGCGCCAGGGTATAGGAGATCGTTTTAGAGGTATCCCGATGGGAATACCGGACCCCACTTCCATACACTGGCATCTCCAGGGATTCCTGGATGTTTCCAAGTGTGAGCACATGCCCTCCCAGGGCCATCTCCATGTAGGTATTGCTGATGACCGGCCGCGACATGCCGTTCACATGGTACATCATCGCACCGAAGTGCGTCCTGCTCCCCATCAGCGTATNNCCCCCTGTGCCCTGAGATGGTAGGTTGGCAGCGGACTGGCCAGATTGTCCGCCTGCAGTTCCATAAAATTAGGGGTCTGCCATGCCCTTGATGCATCACTGGGGAACATCCTGGCGAAGTCCCGATGGGAGGAAAGGCTGGTAAAGACAAGAGAAATATTGTCCACCAGATCACTGTTCTGGTACATTCCGCTCACATTCACGGTATATTGGCTCCTTTGCAGTATATACCTTTCCACGATGATCGAGCGCCTGATCAGGGTATCTTCTCCCGGGTCCAGTTCAATGGTGGATTCGAGGAATTCTGCTTTACCTATCCTGTCATCAGAGGAGTATACGATCTTCACCACCTCGCGCCGGGTTCCCAGATTGGAGACCCTGACCCTGGTCTCAATGGAATCACCCACTTGCCTGATGTACTGGAACAGGGTCTCGTTTGCCATCCTCACCAAACGTCTGGAGGGGACCGTAAGCCTGATCCCTACAGATTCCCTGATCCTGCCCGTGGAGTCCATGAGTTCCAGGATCGCCTCTTTATCCTGGGCCAGGTGAAGCCCTGCCATACGGAACTTGATGGAAAAATAACGCACCTGTGATTCCCCGATCTCCAATGGTATCAGTTCCCGACCTAGAACATCTGCCCCTTGGGGAAGAGCAAGCCTTACCGAGCCCTTGAAGCCTTCGACCTGGGAGGCACTGATGCTCAGATCAAGCGAATTGATCCCTGGATGCACGCTCATTTCCCTTTGGACGGTTATCTGCGGCCATTCTTTCGAGCTCTGGGCATAACAGCACGTGATGGTCAGGCAAAGGGCCTCCAGGATATAAAAAACATGTTTGATGGTTACTTTTACCTTCATTACCTGGGTAATAAAAGATAGAGGATGGAGACCTGATAGCTCCCCATGGAGAGCCCCTTGATCTGCTGTATGGTCGGTTTTGCCTGGTACTCCAGATGGAATCTGCGTTCGACTCCCTTATCCGAGGAAAGACAGCTTGCCAATAGGGACTCGTTTTGGGAGATTATAGTCCTGGGGTTCGACTGAATTATCGCGCCTTGGCCCGGCAGTAATTGAACCGAAAGGATGGAAACTGGAATAAAAGACGAATTAACCCCTCTGAATTCACTATCCATCGAGCTGACCCTGACCTCGAAATCGGTCGCGGAATTCACTTTGAGGGCATCATTGATGGTCAGGGAGACCCCCTGTGCATAATCTCTGGAATTCCTGAACTCCAAATTCGCGGTGGCAGTCTGGGGAGAGAAAAAGAATCCGAAATCCGGTTCTACATCGACCATTCCACCATCGCTAAGGTTGGGGGGCATCTGCATTTCATAGTTCACCCGCTGCATACCCAAAACCTTCCCCTGAGCATCATACAGTGTGAAGACCAATGGGATCCTGTACTTGATATGCCTATATTGGTCCGTACTGAGGTACTCCTCCAGGTACTTGCCCTGCTCGACCTTCAGTAGGCCGAAAAGCCTGTACTGAACATAATGAGATCCATGCGAAGCCAATGGCTGGCCGGAGGATTCGATCAACCGGACCTCAGATGAGGATTGAAGTTTAATCGGATTGCGTGATGCTCCAATCCCGGCGAGGGAAAAAACGGACTGGTTGTCATCCAGGGTCCACTGCAGCGAAATCCTTTCGCTTGGGAAGGCCCTACCCGACCGGTTGGGCCCTCCGGAAATGGGAACGATCGGTTCAAGTACCCTGACCCCAATGCTCCACCTGGGCACATTGGTCCCCTGTCCGGAGATATTGAACTGGAAGGAATTGAATCGCTCTGGAGTGGTCCTTCCAAGGTACGAACTGACCTGGAAATAATTATCCGACCACACAGTGAACTGTACCTGAGCCCCCAACTGGCCAAGGTTCACTAGGTATAAGAAAATAAAACCCACGAAGGATCTGCAGCATCCACCCATCTCACTCCTCCGAATTGAACTCGATTTCCGCGATCTTCACCAGGTCCTGGTCCTCGAAAAGGAACATCACAGAAGCCAGGTGCTTGCCCTTGGAGAGATCCTGGGGTATCGGGATGTAATGTTTCCTTCGGTCCCCCGGCAGGCTGTACAGACTTATGTCCTGCAATTGGGTCTTACTCCCATCCTGCTGGTTCAGGAACTCGGCCCTGATCCTTCCTTCGACCCACACGTTCCCCTCAACGCGGAAACTAACCTCCAGGTATCGTCCAAGGCTATCCAGAAGTATGGGCCTGAGATCGGTGACCTCCAGATCGATCGACTCCCTTGCCGGAAATCTATGGTAGACCTTGATCCCTGAGCGGACCGCAAGCCGGATATTCGCCCCATCCCGTTGCTGGCGGGCCCTTGGGTTCATCTGGGTGATGAACAGCATGGCTGTATGAACCGGAACATCCGGATCCACCACCCCGTTTTCCGGGACCTTCATCCGGAGCTGGATACGTTTGGATTCACCGGGCTTGAGCGAAAAATACTTTTCTGAAACGGATAACCAATCGGCACATGAATTGGAAAGCGACCCGCCCGTTGAGAGCTGGTTCTCGCCCAGTTCCGAATAGGACCAGTCCTCGAACGAAACAGCCAGCTGCAGTTCATAGTCCGCACTTGGATTGCTCACCTCCACGAACTGGACCTGCTCCTGTCCCTGCTCCGATACAAAATAGATCCTGGGGGGACCCGCAGTAAGACCTGTCTGGGCGTAGCCACAATGAATCCCCGAGAGCACCATTAGGCAGAAAACGTATATAAATTTCATGCTATAATATAATTTTACCAGGTATACAGAAAAGCAGGGATCCATCCCAAATGGCCCTGCTTTTCAGAAAAACTTCTTGGATGATTAGTTTGCAGCAATCGTGTAAACCACATCCACTGAATATTTCGCAATGGATTCCTTGTTGTTCAACATCTTTCTGAGAAGATCTGCATTCGTGATCGGCTTTCCGATATATTTCACATCGATCTCCTGGTCAAGTACGGAAGATTCCGCTCCGCTGGAGCTGCCGAATGGACCCCAGCTCATGTTTGCAGCAGCATCCAGGGTCTGCTTATTGCCAACGGCAATCTTCAGCACCTGGCTGGCATCCACTAGATCCTCACCACTCCCCTGGGCTTTCTTGAGCTTTGCCCCATCAGAAAGGGTTGCGTTCACCTGATAACCTGAGCCAACGGATGAAACTTTGAGCTGCCTTAGGACGTTCTTCTCCACTCCATTGTTGTAGTCCTGGGTGTTTTTATATTCCAAGGTAACCTCATCATCATACCCACTGCTCACCGGACCGTCCTGCCCAGCACCGGAACCAATGCTGATGGTCTGGAAAGGGTTAAGGATAACGTTTACTTTTACTTTTGCGCTACCGGAAGTTGTCTGCGCGTTCACCATGTTGATGCCAGCTAGGATAACTGCAGCGATCAGGATCATTTTTTTCATTTTTTCTATCTAGTTAAGTTTGTTCAAGATTCTATTTCAACCCTACCATGTTTGGATGCCGGTTGAAATTGATGATGCAAAACTAGAGGTATCTGCCTAAAAAAAAGTATGATTTTATGCTTAAAAATTATGAAAAACGTTCCGTTGGAATTTTTGTAGTCACATCTCTACAAACGTACGCTACCATCCGGATGGGCATCAGATCGATTTCCAGGAATGTCACTGAGAGCATAGGTACCACCATCCACAATCCCCATTTGCACAAAGGGGACCTTGAAGAGCCCTACCTGGTCTCGATACTGTACAGGATGTCATTGGTCAGTGTGAGGGCCTGCTGTTGGGATGCCAGGTCAAGGAGGTCGCTACCGCTGGGACCGATATAGGTCACATCGAATGTGGCCCCGAGGTTCGGACGGCCGGAAGATATAAAGACCGACTCTCGGTTATCCAGGCTGACCTGGTTCATCGAGAGGTCCCCATCATGGACGACAGCCCTTGCGTTCATCCTGATTCCAGAGAGCGGATGTCTGCGACCTGGTCCGTTATCCAGACTGATGAACTCGGAGTTGGCAAGTTTGACCTTGACCTCAAATGCCTCGGTACTGAACAGAGAAATATGGGCAAGTTGTAGGCTCTGGACCCCCTGCCTATAATCATCCATATTGGAATATGAGAGCGTGATCTGCTCCTGCTGTGGATGGATGGTGAGGTTCTGGACGCGGTTCAGTACGATGTTCAACCTTACGCTCTGCCCATTGGAAACCATGATGCCGGCTCCGATCAACAACAACAAAGATAATATGATCCTGTTCATTTCCCCTCCTTTTTCTGATTGACTAAATATAGTTTTTTTTCATCACATGGGCCCACCGGATAAAAAAAAAATCGATTTGACCCACAAATGTTACAATCTCCATTTTTTCCTGAATTCCTTGGGTGATATACCGAACCTTTTGGAAAATGAGGCACTGAAATTGTTCACATCCCTGAAGCCAAGGTCCCAGGCAATCTGCTTTATGCTCCTGTCCCCATCGGCTAGCATCCGTTTTTCCAGGTCACCCAGATGCTCGTTGATCAGCTCCTTAGGGGTCCTGCCTGTTATCCTCTTGGTGATCTGCGTGAGTTTACGCTGGCTTACCTTGAGCTGGTCGGCATATCCGGAAACCTTTCTCTCTCTCTTGACTGACTTCTGGACAAGGATACGGAACTCGCTGACCAGTCTGGACTCGTTATCGGCAGAGTGCACTGGAGCATACTCAGACTGCTGCAGATAGATATGTCCCATCAACAGGATCTGCCTTACCATATTGAAGGCAAGATCCCGGTAGATGGCACGGTTGTAATTGCACCTTGCCATTTCCAGATGGCTGACCATTAAATGGTAGTAACTCGAATATTGTTCTGTGAGCTTCAATATGGTATACCCCTGCAAACTTTTCTGAAGTGGTCCAAAGCTCAGCAAAAAGGAAAGTTCATCCTCGGTCCGGGCAGCAAACCCCTGGGAGAAATAGAGCATCTGGAAAATCCGTGACTCCCCTTTGCAAGGGGCAATCCCTATGCCTTTTGCAAGGAAGACCAGGCTTAGGGGTTCTAGCTCCAGTTTTTTTCCGTTAACCCTTAGGCTGCAGCCGGATTCATTGATGAACAGGATCTTGTACAGGGAGTCCTGCCAGTCCTGTGGCAGGCCCGAAACGACCGGATCCCCCGAAGTAATCTCTCTGATTCCGAATTCCATTCTTATAAGGTTTATGGATCAAACATCCGATTATTTATACATCCAGTCAATAGCATGGATCATTCTTTTGTATGAGCCTTGTCACCGGGATTCCGCGCGTAAGACATAACCGATAACCTGAAAAGTGATTTTTCTGTAAGCTAACCAGTTGGGACATCCATCGCCAATATGCAATTTTCCTACTGAGTACATTTTTTTGTAGATTTGGACCATATGAATTATATTCCGGATTTATCGAAAAAATATTGGCTGGCCTTGGTGGGCACCTGTATCATAGGGATGATGGCGCATGCCCAGACACCTGGCATGGTACCCTTGGACCCATCTGGATTTGTCACAAAGTACAACACAGACTTCGATGGCATTGGTCCCGAAGTATACGTTCTCCCTGCACCAAGGAGCCAGCAAGAGGTACTGGTGGATACTTATAGGGAGAAATCCGACTTCTTTGACTCCATTTCTCACCATCTGGATTACCAAAAACTCATTGAAGGATTTAGGAGCACCTCCAACAAAGGGTATATCCTTCAGAACATCAAACCATTGCCCAGCTCCACAGAGCAATGGGAGGAATTGATCAATAAACTACAACAGAACAACAACAGGCCCCTGGCAGCAGGGATCGCCAACGAATTTGCCCTTGAACTTCTTAGGAACAGGGAGACATCCAAGGCCATTTCAGTCCTGAGGTCCGGAATGAGCGGTCTGCAGCCCGGATCCGAACGTATGGCGCTCCAGTTCAACCTATCAAACACCCTGCTGTATATCGGGGACAACAATGGAGCCACTGCCCTGCAGGAGAGCTACTTGAGCAGTGCATCCATCAACAGAGATATAAAGGACCAGGCTGATATCCTAGTCGCCATAGCACGCAGCAAGGCGGACCGCAGGAATTACCGTGCAGCGGAGAACACGATCATCAGAAAGGCCATCCCCCTATACAATAAGATCAAGGATACCATGGGAAAAGTCAACGCATGGACAAGTTTGGCAAGGATCTACCAGATTCAGAACAAACACACCCAGGCGCAGTGGTTCCTTATCCAGGCCCGGGAGCTTGCCATTTCCAGGGATTACCAGAACGATTTGGCCGAAATGGAATATATGCTGGGGTATTCCAAGTATGTCCAGCAGAATTATAGTGTGGCCAAACTGGAACTGGAAAGAGCCATGTCCATGGCCAATCGGGAGAACAATAAAATCCTTCAGTTGGCCATCTCCGATAAACTGGGGGACACCTATATGAAATTGGGGGATTATAAAGAAGCAGAATCCGCTCTAGTGGACTATTGGCGATTGCGCCGAGAAGTCTTCCCTTGAAGCCTCGCCGCCCTATAACAGTGCTGTCCAAATACCCATGTCCTTTTCCTGCCCACATTAACCCATCCGTATAGACATCACCTGACCCAGTATGGAGGAATGTGAGAATGAATGGCGATTTTTGGTTAAATAAACTTAAAACCACGAATTTTTGACAATTGGCATGATTATTTTACGTTGTGGCAACGCAGGATTGTTGAAATTTTGATTAATTTTAACATATTTTGATAAAACAAGGAAATAATTACATCTAAAGTCAGGAACATATATGTTTAAAAATCTTATTTTTTGTCTCGCGTTGATTTCAGTGGTCGCTTGCGGCGCAAAACCACGAGTAAACCTGGAGAAGCAGGGAATGGAGCTGAGGCCGACCACACAGCATGAAATCATAGCAAAGGAGGTTGCGAATCTTCTGGAGAATGTCAGCTATAAGAAAGCCACCATGAACGATTCCCTGTCGAACATAATCTACAACAACCTCATCGAGACAATTGATCCAGGAAAAAACTATCTGCTGCAATCGGACATCGATGACTTCCAACAGTACAAGAACAGCATTTCCCAGGATTTCCGAAAAGGGGACCTCACAAGCACCTTCTACATTTTCAGCAAATATGTGGACCGCTATCTTCAGGCCATGAACTATGCCTTGGTACAGATCGATGCAGTCCACGATTTTACCTTGGATGAAAACTACACCAGCTTTCGTGAGAAACTACCTTGGTTCAGAACCGCTGCAGAGGTGAAGGACCAATGGCGCAAAAGGGTCAAGTATGATCTTCTGAACCTAAAGTTGGCATCAACGGATTCAGCAAAGTTCGACCTGGATAAAAGCAAGGAGTCCTTGCGCAGCCGTTACAACAACTTGATATCCCAGATCAAAAAAACGAATGCCAATGATGCATTCCAAGTGATCATGACTTCTTTTACGGACGCTGTGGATCCGCACACAAACTATTTTAACCCATCCTTGGCACAAGGTTTCAACGAGAGCATGTCTAACACGCTGGAGGGTATCGGTGCCCAATTGCAGATGGAAAACGAAATGGTGACCATCAAGATGATCATCGCCGGAGGCCCTGCATTTAAGGAAAAATCCCTGCAGATCAATGACCGCATTGTTGCAGTAGCACAAGGAAACGGTGAGTTCGAGGATATTATCGGATGGCGCTTGGATGCGGCGGTCGCAAAAATCAAAGGTAAGAAAGGAACGGTTGTCCGCCTGAAGGTTCTACCTGCCGGAGCGGCATTGTCCACCCCGCCAAAAACAGTCACACTAACCCGTGAGAAGATCGTCCTTTCGGAGGAATCCGCAAAACGTAAGATCCAAACAGTGAAAGGAACGGATGGAAAGGCCTATAAAGTTGGTATCATCGACCTTCCGAAATTCTATATAGATTTTGAGGCAGTCCGACGAGGGGACCCGGATTATAAGAGTACCACCCGAGATGTCCGATTGATCATCGACAGCCTGAAACGCGATGGGGTCGACGCTATCGTAATGGACCTGAGGAACAATGGCGGTGGCTCATTGGTAGAAGCTGTAGAACTTACCGGATTGTTCATCGACAAAGGACCTGTTGTACAGGTTCGTGATACCAGGAACCGCGTCCAGGTGGATAGTGACGAAGAACCGGGCCTGGCCTGGGAAGGTCCGTTTGGTGTGATCATCAACCGTTTCTCGGCATCGGCCTCAGAGATTTTCGCAGGTGCCATCCAGGATTATGGTCGTGGTGTCATCCTTGGCTCAACCTCCTATGGTAAAGGTACGGTTCAGAGTGCGGTGGATATGTCCCGATTTATATCAGCAACCAATAAGATTTTGATCAAAGCAGCTGGTAACAATGATCCGGATACCCCTAATGGAGCACCTGAATTTGGGCAGATCAATATCACGATGGGTAAATTCTACCGTATCAACGGAAGCAGCACCCAACATAAGGGGGTCACCCCGGATGTCACATTTCCGACCCAGTATACCGCGGAGAAATTCGGAGAAAGTTCAGAGCCTTCGGCATTGCCCTGGGACCAGATCAAACCGACCAATTTTTCAAAGATCCGGGAACTGACGGGAACCAACAGCAAATTGGAAGCCCTGCATAAGGCCCGTGTTCAGAAATCACCAGCCTACAGTTTCCTATTGGAAGATATCGAGGAATTCAATAGAGCGGAACAGATGCCATCCGTAAGCCTGAATGAAGCGGAACTGAAGGCTGAACGAGAAAAGAACCGTTTGAAATTACGTGATAGGATCAATAAGCAATTAGCTTTCGAGGGAAAACCATTGTGGGAAGAGGGCCAACCACAACCCAAGATAGAATACGATTTCGTTCTGGATGAAAGTGCGAAGATCATGGTGGACTTTATCAATCTGAAGAAATAAATCAACAGCGGGCAGCTTGACCGTTCGTTCATAAAAATGGCTGCCGCTGCAAGCAATGGTACCGCAAAGGACGCTTATTGTTGGATTAAAAAGGAGTATGGGGAAATATTTTCCCATACTCCTTTTCCGGTTTTTGGCAGGTGCGTTTTATAACCAAGGGATGGCTCTTGCCCAACAGTGGATAATGATCTTTTCGAGTTCCGATAGATAGGCACCATAGTCCCTAAAAAAAGGTAATTTTCTAGAAGAATCTTTGTCCTTATCGGTTTTTGACGCCAATATCCGAAAGGCTCGGTTATTGCTCGGAGAATGATTTTGGTTATAAGTCCCGATTGGATGTAGTGGGACTTCTGGTGTACTGCTTATTACACTTCGGACGCTGGGCACAAATACTGTTTCGCTTTTGGGAATTCCGGATCCTGGGCACTCCTGGCAATAGCGATAATCCTACTTGGGGGTTCAGCTCCGATCTATCCCCGAAATGGAAAATAAGTTGTTCCATCTACCCATAGGGAGCTGGCAACCATTAACCAGGACCAGCACTTGATTTTAAATCATTCAAGGCCGTATTCAATATGTACATTTGTGTTGAAATGGTAGGACAATAATGGAAAGGTGATATTCAATTTCACTATAGGTATGAATATCGTGGAATGTTTAGTTCAAGCACCTGAGCCCCACTTAAGTCCTTGGTTTAAAATCAGCGGTTACCTAGGTATTTTGTCCTGAAAAAAAAGTATTTGTTCATGTAAATTGGTTCGGATTTTTTATCTAATTTGGCCTCAGAACCATGAACAAAGAAAAAATATGACCTTGGATGAAAGATTGGAAAAATTCAATGAGCATTTCCATTATAAAGAACAACCTGAACTATTTGAGTTCGACATGTCTCCGGAGAAGATCGCTTACAGAAATGAAGCCCTAAGGACAGCAGACAGAGATCTATACCTAAAATACCTCACTAATAGGTATTCGGAGAAATTGCAGAAAGAAATGCAAAGCTTTGATCTCTCGGCAAAAAACCTCGTAAAGATAGACAAGGCTTCAGCAATTGAACTATTTAAAAGATATGAAGTCAACCTGCTCAAATCGGACATCAGTTTCCTGGAGGAGGATGCTATCTATAACATGTATAAGGTTAGTCCAGAGAGCATAGAATTTTTATTGGAAGGTTATCGCGAGGATCTAATCGATGTTTTTGCACCTATTGATGAGGTTTTCCAGAATGGAAGGAGTGAAATCTATCTGGACAAAAGTGGAGTGTACTCAAACTAAAAGATCGGATTTGAGATTTTGCTTATCTCGAATTCACTTTAATTTAAATAGAATTTTATGAAAAAGTAGGTTATATCGGGAAAGGAGATTATTGATGATTTGTTCTGATCGGATATTTTAGTATTTGAAAAAACATTAAACTGCCAGCCAGAATGCAAAAGACCAGAAGATTGCTTATTGGCCAAAGATAATCCTGAACAGGAAATCAGTTCCGATCGGAAATGTCACCTTGTATGAAAAGAAGAATAGCCATTCTGGATCAAAGAAATGGAACAAGGTCGAAAATTGCATGGATGAATTTTAGAAAAAAGGCAGGCGCAAATAAATTCGCAGTTTCAAGTTATGGAATGCAATCACCTACCGTATTGACGGATTCCGGGAGCTGAAAGGCGAGGATAGCGATTTTCTAAGCAATGGGATGTATCAACATTAGCCTTTTTTTTACAATTATGCTAACGAATATATCCTATCCAGGCGAAGACAGATACTCCAAATCAATTATACTACAATTTTAATCTAAAGATTTCATGACCATCCCCTTTATATCAACAGGCGGGGCTTATTTTAGTATATTTTTTTCTATATTTACTTTGATAATATAAGTCTTAAGACTTTTGGTTAATAAATAGTCAGCAAGCCTACATCTCCCGATCGTAGGCTTGTGTTTTTTAAATAGTTTTTTTAGATTTAAACATTCATTAGTCAGAGTTGATCGTGCAATATCAATCCTGATGGAACGATTAGGTTTTATTTTAGGGTAGCACTCAAGCGTGCTGCCCATTTTTAATAAGGATTATTTCGACCGATCCGACCGATCGGCCACAGACCACTGCATTCCAACAATTATGTGGGCAAATATCTTTAATAATATTATGTTTTTTCGAAACTCTGTTCAATATTGTCTGTCCTAACCATTGCATGGGTCTTCACCATACTTTGTGCAGATAGCGCGGACCGGGCAGCTAATTGCCCAATAGTTTATCCTTCCTTTACTATAGCAGTTATTGAAATGTCTTGAGGTCTTGAAACTACAAAGTGATGGTGAACAATCTGTCTTAAATAGATAAAGTCTTTAAAAGATAAAAAATGGTCGAGTTCTTCCGACAATGACTACATTTTACACCGTTTTTTTCAATAAGCAAACATCATTTGGCTTTATAAATGCTGAATAAATTTCTCCTCATAATTATTATATGAGCTATAATCTAACTGAAACACGTTGAAAAGCAAAGCAATAAGCATCATTACCAAATAGTTACCTGACATTTTTGATAATCTTTATAAAAGCTTAAAAATCATCCGATCCAGCCTTTTCCAAATAACCTTAAAATAGAAAATAAGGCAAGTAATTAATCCTATATGCAATGATTCCAACATTATGAATGGGGCCCTAGCCCAACTCAGATAAATTGTCTGGCTATTATTTACTTCAGGGCCTTTGGAGTCCAGAACGCAGGAATTATGGCATTTCCATACCAAACAAAACCGCCCTTCATCGGTTCCTCCATTAATGGTTAACAGAAAAAGCGATCAAACGAAGAAAAATCGCACCCTAAGAATAATCTTATACAGCCTAGGCAGTATCCTTCTAATCGGTTTAATAGCCTCTTGGATATTATCCTCCTATCTTGCACCATACCTGAAAAGTGAAATCACCCAAAAGGTTCATGAAGGATCGGATGGCCTATATAAATTGGACATGAAAGATCTGGATGTGACCCTGGCAACAGGGACCATCCAAATCCAGAATCTTAAACTTACTGCCGACCCCAACATCCTCAAAAAACTGAATAGTCAGGATTCGCTCACTGAATTCGTCCTTGAAGGCAGTTCACAAAGCCTGAGACTATCAGGGCTAAAGATCATCGATCTGCTTCTATCCAAAAAATTGCATATATCCTCCATTAGCATGGATGCACTGAATCTTGTCCTGCATCAGCCTAAAACCAACAGAAATGAAAAAGAGAAACCCAAAACGGCCTATGAGTTGATCCAAAAGCATCTCAAGTCCCTACATATTGGAATTATCGATATCAAAAAAGCCGATCTGACGATAAAAAATGATGGAGAGGACCTTCAAGTAAAAGAAATTGATGTGGAAATGAAGGATTTTCTGATCGATGATAAGTCAGAACAAAACCCTTCAAGGGTATTATTTGCAAAGGATATCCAGATATCTTTTCCCCAGTTTGATTTTCAAATACCCAACAGTCCCTATAAACTTTCCTTAAAGGATCTAAGGCTGAATGCCAAGGACAGTTTATTGACTATGTCAGACCTTATGGTCCGACCCATGGTATCCAGAACCACCTTTGCAAAGAACGATCAAGAGAACAAAGCGATGATCGACCTGAAATTGGGAGGTTTCAGGATGACCGGTCTGCACTTGCGAAGGTTTATCCAGGATAGGTTGATAAGAGCTGAACACCTGTTATTGGAGCAGGGAAATATCGCCCTTTCCAAGGATAAACGGTACCAACAGGAGAATGTATCAAAGATCGGCGAGAATCCGGCCCAACAGATCATGGCATTCAACCAACGGATCTTCCTGGATCGGGTAGATCTGAAAGGAATCCGTTTAAGTTATACGGAAAGGAGCAAGAGATACAATCGGGACGGTACGGTCCATTTCAACCAGATCCAAGGAACTTTAAGGAATGTGAACAATGATACCCTAAGTTTGAGAAGGAACAGCCATATGGAAGCAGATCTTCAGGGATACGCAATGGGGGAAGGATTGTTGAAAGCCTATTTTAACTTTGATATGTTGAGCAGAAATGGGAGATACAGTTATAAAGGGTCTCTGGAAAGGATGCAAGCACCTGCATACAACAAGATCCTGGTTCCATTATTGAACATCGAGCTCAATTCGGGGAATATCCGACAGATTAAATTTGATATCCATGGGGACGACGTCAATAGTAAGGGGACCTTTCATTTTGATTATGACCATTTTAAAGTGAGCATATTGCAGGATCCGGATAGTGGTAAGAAAGGAAAGAAAGGCTTTCTGTCCCTTCTGGCAAATACCTTTCTGATCAATGACAGTAATCCGGATGCCAATGGGAAATATACAGTGGCCCAAATTTATTATACCCGAACTCCAGAGCACCCCTATTTTAAGGTCGTATGGAAAACCTTATTGCAGGGGATAATTGAATGTACCGGGACGAACCCGGATATTTTACCTCTGTAGGTCCAGCATGAAATGCCGTAAGGGGTTCAAAGATCCAAGAACAGGGAGACCATTGATCCTGATCCTCATTGCCAAGATCATCCCTCATTGCAGGGTTCCCGCAGGGAAGCTGGGAAGTGCGCATATGTGCAAATCGCCTGTCTTGACAGCATGACCCTAAAGGCCTGCTTGTCTTGTATCTCGAAATTAACAGATAGCCTGGTTAGGGCAGCGAAGTTTCTCTCAATGACAGGTAGATTTATTACATTTGCATAAACTATATCATCATGCGCTTAAACGGAAAACAATCATTCCTCTACAATAACTTTTTATGTCCTGCGCTCCTTTGGGTCATATTGTGCCTCGGAATCAGCTCAGCCCATTCACAGGAGCTTAACTCTGATCAGCTTTTCCAAAAAGCAAGGATTGAAGCATTTGAGAACAAAAATTATCCCGGGGCAATTAATATCGCGAAACAGGCATTGACAAGAAGCCCTGACTATACGGACATCCAGGTTTTCCTGGGAAGATTATACACCTGGTCCGATCAGCCTGATTCCGCCCGTATGGTTTTTCAAATGATCGCGCTTAACCCCCCCCAGGATCCTGATTTCTACCTAGCCTATGGTTCCCTAGAGTATTGGGAAGGCCAGCACCCCAAAGCCTTGCAGATCGTTAATAGAGGCCTGTCCATCTCGCCAAAAACAGAAGACCTCCTTTTATTAAAGGCGAAGATCCTTCAGAGCGCGAAACAATATGATGATGCCCTGAACTCTCTCCAATCCCTTTTGGAGGTAAACCCCAAAAATGGGGAGGCCAGGGATATGCTGGCTCGTTTAAAGAACCAGGAAACAGGACATGAAATCGGAATCAATTATAATTTCATGTACTTTAACACCCAGTTTGAGGACAATTGGCATGTTTTAGGTGCAAGTTATAAGCGTGCCACACCCATAGGTTCATTCATATTGCGGACAAACTACGCAAATAAATTTGCAGACAATGGAGTTCAATTTGAACTGGAGGCCTATCCGCGACTTTCCAACCTATTCTACATGTACCTAGGTGCGGGATATTCCGATGATGTGGGGATATTTCCCAAATTCAGATCTGGAGCATCCCTTTACGCCAACCTGCCAAAGAGCTTTGAAGCAGAGATTGGCTACCGGCAATTGAAATTCACCCAGGATATTTGGATGTACACAGCATCCATCGGAAAATATTATAAGAACTTTTGGTTCAACATCAGGACATACCTCACTCCTGATGAAGATAACATCTCCCAATCATATGCTGGAACTGTTCGATATTATACCAGGGGCGCAGATGATTATTTGGGATTTATCGTGGGAACCGGCATCAGCCCCGAAGAGAACCGCGAAAACCTCTTTACCGACAATCCTTATAAACTGAAATCCTTTAAAGCGGGTATGGATTACAATTTCACGGTTAGATCGAAGAATCTGTTCTCCATTACCGGGACCTATTATAAAGTAGAGTACAGACCGCAGACCAAGGATGACCAGTTTGATATCAGCCTGGGATATAGAAGAAGGTTCTAGGACCAGTTTACTGCTTAAAGAACTCCTGGTAAACCGAATCGGGCATCAGTTTGCCCGAGCGGATAAAATCCTTGTTCATATCCCGAAATTGCTCGAACCTATCACTTATGATTGATCCTTTAACATCTTCACCAACCGGATCCTCATTCAGGGACCTATCCAACTGAAAGAGTTTTTGGTCATTGATATGATATCCATCATAGACAAAATCGATCAATTGGGATTTGCTCTGCATGATCGGAATACCCAGGCCAGATCTACTACCTCCGATATCCAGGCCTTTTCCTATCCAGGTAACCTTTTGTGGAACTTTCAAACCATAATTCTGACGATAATAGGCTAACAAACTAGGGGCAAAATCGAAATGGCTGACTATATTGGTGAACCTCTTCTTTTCCTTAAGCATTTTCGAATACAGGATAAGAGGTACATGATAGCGATCGATCTTGGATTGCAGCGGAATTTCCGGCATGGCATGATCACCAGTTATCACAAAAATCGTATGCTTGAACTCGGCCCTCGTTGCATACTTGGAAAAAAACTCCCTGAGGGCATCATCTACGTTCATCACCGAGATCAGTTGTTTCCTATTGGCCAAGGCAAACGTACGCTGTTCCTTGGTCAATCTAAGATCTTGAAGGCGCTTCTCATATAGATCCGCATATTTCTTCTCATCATTGATCAAGAAAGGATTATGGGTGGACAAGGTAAGGGCGATGTGAAAATATGGAGGCGTCGCCCCATCCCCTTGCCTGTACAATTGGTCCAGCACGGCCTGATCTTCATATCCCCAGCTTTCACCAGCTGAACTTGGAAGCTTACGATAACCCTTGGGGAAACTCCGCTGCTCGATGATCTTATCGGTCCTGTTGAATTCCAGGTATTTGGCCATGTAATCGAAATTGACATCTCCCCCGTAGATGAAGGAGGTTTGGAACCGGTTGTGCCTCAGGACATTCAAAAGGTTGAAATGATCGGGATAATTTGCCTGTTCCAGGAATCCGGCACTGGCAAAGGGAAGAGATCCCAAAAGGGTTGGAAGTGCTGAGAATGTCCTACCGGAAGAGCTTAAGGCATTTTCCCAGACCATTGAGCTATCCTTCAGACTGCTCAAAAAAGGGGTAAAATCACCTATATAGCCCTTCGGGTCCGAATAGGCATTCCCCAATCCCTCAACAATGATCAGCACCAGATTGGGAACCTTATCGGTCTTGACCATCAATGGGCCTAGCACATCCTTCGTTTGTTCCTGTTTTAGGAATGGGTAATCCGCAGAAATACCCGCATAGACAGCTCCTGGATTACTGTCAAAATATCCAGCCTTGATTTCCTGCATCAGATGTTCGGTATTGGATCCTACAAAGAACCCCAGTTTACTCTGTTCGGCGGTCTGAACAGATTCGTCCCTATCACTATTGAATTCCATGGATAGGCTCAGCAGAAGGATACTGATAATCCCTAATCCCATTAAGCTTAATCCCAATGGTGCAGAGCCCTTCCATTTTTTAGCTAAAAAATAGAATAGGCTATAAATACCAAGAAGACCGGCAACCAGGGCAAGGATATTCTTCAAGGTCAGAACCTGACTGGATTCCAGGATGTTTTTTATTTCCTCAGCCGAATAAAAGAAGAGATCGGATCCCAACAGGTTTCTCGAGGATGAAAAGTAGAAGGCCAGAAGCAATTGGGAAATAAGTAGAACAGCCAATAAGAGATTAAATAACCATTTGGAAAGTGTTCTGTTAAGCAGCTGGACAAGACCGAACATCATCCCAAGAACAAATAGTAGCGTAAAACTGTAAAGCATGTTGTTCCCCAACATGATAAAAAACTCAGTTGCCCCTTTAAAATGTTGGATAAATGATCCATAGAGCAACCATTCGATCACGGAAAAAACAAGCACAAGGACGATGAAAAGACTTCCAGCTACAGAAAAGTATTGCAGGATCTGCTTTCCCATCCTAAGCAACCTTGCCCTTACACTTTCCTTCTTTTCCTGTGAAAAGCCCTGTCGGGTCATTTCGCCCCAACCGCTTTTCTTGCGGAAATAATCTACCATGCCGCGAATCCCAGCCCAGGTAACCAAGGGATGGAAATAAAAGGGCTCAAAAACAGCCGTCAGGATCAATTTCCGCATATCCTTCTGTTTGGAATAGACCTGCCGGCTGACAAGATCTACCGCTATGGCATATGAGGAATACAGCACGCTCGAAAATACAACCAGAGCATACAACGCGATAAAAAAAGACCAGTTGATGGTCCCCGAAAAAACAAAGATCCAAAAGACGGCATAACCGGAAAACTCTACAAAAGGTCCCAGGAACTCAAAGAAGAACCAATAAGGGAGACTGATCATGCCTAGCTTCCCATATCTAGGGTTAAACATCAGCTTGCGATGCTTCCAAAGTGTTTCCATCGTACCGCGCATCCATCGGTTACGTTGTTTCTTTAGTACTTCTTTATCTTCAGGTACCTCTGTCCAGCATAATGGATCTGGGATATTGATCACCTGATGCGGTAGATTTTGTTCGATCATATAACGGCGCATACGCACCACCAATTCCATGTCCTCTCCTACGGTCGCATGGTCATATCCCCCGCAAGCCAGAACGATCTCCTTATCAAATGCCCCAAAGGCCCCAGAGATCAGGATCAATCCACTTGCACGGGACCAGGCCATCCTTCCCAGTACAAATGCCCGGATATATTCCAGTGCCTGGGAACGACCGAGCCAGCTTTTGGGCAAGTTGACCTCCAGTACTTTCCCGTGTTCGATCCTGCAGTTGTTTNNTACACCACCGCAAGCGATCAAACGTTCATCGGTCTGCTCCATAAAGGGCTTGGCCAGTTTGAGTACCGCATCCTGTTCAATGATGCAGTCCACGTCTATGCATACGATATAATCTGACTTGGAGATATTGATCCCCACATTCAGCGCATCTGCCTTGCCCCCGTTTTTCTTATCGACAACAATCAGTTTCCTAAATGCCGGATTTGTACTTTTATAGACCTGCTTGACCTCTTGGGTGGACAGATTCCCCGGTATGATATAAGGGACAGGCACTAAATGATAGGCCTTGACCAATCGCTCAATGGAATCATCCTTGGAACCATCATTAACGATAATGATCTCCAATCCGTGATAATAAATGGACAATAGGGAACGTACATTCTCCACGATGGTAATCCCCTCATTGTATGCTGGTGCTATGAGACTGAAACTTGGAGCATTTGGATTAGTTGCAATGATTGAATAATCAGTAAAGACATTCCCCTGCTTATACCGCACCAGAGCACCATAGGAAAATATAGCGATCCATGTATATATAGTAAAGATTCCTGCTGCATACATCAGGAATAACCAAATGATGATTTCATAAATTACCTTTGCTACTTCGCTCATATCTTACTCTTAAGGGCATGATTCAATACCAAACGGGTCTGATCCTGGGGTAGCAGCTGTCCTCGAAGTTGCACCAGGAAAGGGATCTGTCCCATACTCGCCATTGCTTCCGCAATCAAAACCTTCCCCTCAGGGTGTGGATAATCCAACAGTTGTTCCTTCAGGAAATCCAATTTATCCAATGCGCGGGTATGTCCCAAGCCTTTTATTATGGAGAACTGTTCTTGCATGGTCGCTATTGGGAAATAGGCCAACAATACCGTGCTGGTATCTGCCTGTTCAATACTGAACAGGGTATCGACCAATTCCTCTTTGATCCTAAGGTCCGAATTTTCCAATCTTTCCAACAGCACGCCTTCCATTTCAAATAACTGGAATTTCCTGATTATCTTTAGGGCCAATCTGATGACGGAAACATTCGTAGAATGCAACCACTCTAAAAGAGTTGTGACAGCATCTTCCGGAAGGACCTTTATGGAATTCAGGATCCTCAGCTGTTGCCACTCCGATATGATGGTTTCCACACCATACAAAAATGATAGGCCGTTGAAACCTTCAAAATAAACTATGGCCAATTGGGCCTCTTGGGATACAATTTCGCTAGGATGGTCCAATGTTTTTCGAATTTCCTGTAGTGCTTCCCTGACCTGCATGACTGTTAAGGCCTGTATGCCCCGGGCGATTAGGTAGGGCCTTGTGTTGGAAAGCATCTGGTAAGCTTCCTTATCCAACCCGTAAATGTAAAAGATGTTCATTATGGTCTTTGCAGCAGTACCGGTAAACCTACGTTCAGATTCGATCAATTGACCAATAAAAAAACGTCTGAAGGTCTGTCTCTTGCACAAGTTTTCCAGAGACGGATCCACCTGCAGGGACTGTTCCATTTGGGTGACTATCGATTTTATAAGGTAATCATCCAGGAGCTTCTTCCATCGGGTCTTGTCCGCCAGCGCTTTATATTCGCGGAAACTATAAAAAAGCAGACCCAATGTAAAAAGGAATACCAGGATCAAGACGACCTGGATAGCGATCATTAGTTCATGAATGTTCAGTACCGGCTCCATCAGATGGTCATTTCCTCCGTAATCTGTTTATTCTGATGATCAGCTCATTGGGGCTGAAGGGCTTGATGATGTAATCAGAGGCACCAAGATCAAATGCCTCCAGAACGATCTCCTCCTGAGCCATGCTCGAGAGCATGATGATGGGAATGGGTTCGGCCATCATCTTGACCTCGGCCAATATTTCAATGCCCGAGGCAAAGGGCATCATGATATCTGAAATGATCAGGTCGATACCTCCTTGTCTGATTATGGATATGGCATCAAGTCCATTTCTTGTCAGCACAACATCGAACCCTTCCTTGGTCAATTTATGTTCCAGTGTTCTGAGGATCAGTTCATCGTCCTCGGCCAATAACACAACCATTAATTTACTCCTCCATCTGCTTTAAAAGTTTAAAAATCAATTCTATCTCCATGTAAATATTTTCCAGACCTACGCCTAGGTCCGGATATTCCGTCGCCTTGTCGCGGTTCGGAAGATTCACAGGCCCCTCGGTCAAATCCTGGTCCTTCTGTATCATAGCCTCCAATCCCACAATCAAATTGTTCAGTTCAACAAGTCCAGAGGTACCAGCGGTACCTTTCATTTTATGCAGAAGACGACCAATAACCTCGAGATCGCCCTGGTCTTCCGCCATTTTCAACTGTTCGCTCTGGGATCTTAGTTCCTGTTTGACCAGCGCCAGGAAAACCTTCCTAAAATCTGGATCGGAATCCGTGGCCTGCTCGATTATCCGGTTATCTATATGCATCACGAGTGTCTCCTGGGGATTATCATTACTTTTAGAGACCCAAAGTTGCTTAAGAACCCGCGCCCTGAATTCCTCAAACCGGATGGGTTTGGCCAAGAAATCGGTCATCCCGGCTTCCAGGCACCTCTCCCTTTCTCCCTTGATGGTCCCTGCTGATATTCCTATTATCGGTGTCCGCCCATACCCCTTTATTTTACGAATAATTTGTGTAGCCTCTGTTCCGTCCATCAATGGCATCTGTATGTCCATCAGTATCAGATCGAAATCCTCCCTATGGCATTCCTGAACAGCCAATGATCCATTCTCTACACCCACTGTAACACTGTTAGGAATTACCTGTTCGACCAACCGTCGATTCAGTTCCATATTGACGGTATTATCATCGGCCAATAATACCTTATAGATATGCTTTTGCTCATGCTGGCCTGAGTTTTTCTGATCTGTTTCAATGCGACCGGGATTGGAATCCACTGGCTCTGATTGTACTTCATCGGTTGTTTTGGGCCTGTTCCGTAAGATTCGATAGAGTTCCTCGGAAATGATAGGTTTGGCCAGACAGTAGCAGTTGGGCTGATGTCGAAAGTCACCAAAATGTTCCTGATCCTCTGAGGAGCTGTGCAGGATTAGAATTGGTGTTGCCTGCTGTCTTGACTCATATAGATCCTTGATCTTTTCGATGGTTTCCAGGCCATTCAGGATGGGCATCCGATAGTCCATCAATATGGCATCAAACTGCTGACCTTCCATCAACAACTGCAGTGCCCCGAAACCATTTTCTACGGATTGGGTATGTACATCCTTAAACGAGAGCATATGCTCCAGAATAATGCGGTTATTGGCATTATCATCTACGATAAGTACATTCTCCACGGCCAAGGCCTTCTCTAGGGAGGTTGGATTTTCAAAGGGAACATCAATCTCAAAACAGAACGTGGAACCTATCCCAGGGGTACTCTCCAGCATCAGTTCACTCCCCATATACTTCAGTATGTTGTTGGAGATGGTCAGGCCTAGGCCTGTACCTCCAAAACGTTTGCTAACCGAGCTATCCTCTTGGGTGAAGGCATCAAAAATCCGTTGTTGCTTTTCCTTTGGGATACCTATCCCAGTATCCCTGACCGAGAACTTCAAGCGAACAATCTCCTCATTGATCCAAACTTTTGATACCCCCAGTTCGATCTCTCCGTTCTCTGTAAATTTGACGGCATTTCCCAATAGATTGACCAACACCTGTTTTATCCTAGATTCATCTATGAAGATGACCCCTGGCAGACCCTGCTCTATGTTCAATAGTAATTCAATACCTTTATTCTGGGCCTGGTACAGGATGACATGAATGACCTGGTTCACCATTTCGTAAATATCATAGCGATCGACATAGAACTCCAGTTTTCCGGATTCAATCTTTGAAAAGTCCAAGATATCATTGATTATCGAGAGTAACCCGGTACCGGATTCATGTACGTATTTAAGGTATTGCTTCTGGAGATCATTCAGGGGGGTTTTTAATAAAAGGTCGGAAAATCCGATAACTCCATTCAATGGTGTCCTGATCTCATGGCTCATATTGGCAAGGAATTCTGACTTGGCTTTACTGGCCAGATCAGCAAGTTCCTTCGCCTTCTTGAGCTCTTCATTCTGGGCCACCTGTTCACTGATGTTCTGAGAAAAGATGATGATCCCTCCTATGCTACCATCACCCAACCGCCATGGACGGACCTCCCAATTGTAATGCTGAGCCTCCTCTCGCCCTTCGATCAACAATAGCTCATCGGTATTTCGGTAGGCAATACCCTGTAGGGCGTTCTCGTATATTCTTTTTCGCTTATCCGGGATATTTGGAAAAAGTTCATAAAGGTTATGGTTCAATTGAATAGACCTGCCTTTGTGGAACTCCTCCCTCCATTGTTGACTGATTGCCAAATAGTTAAGGTCATTATCGAACATTGCAACTGAGGCCGGAACATGTTCCACGAAAGATTGTAGCATGGCCTCCTTACGTTCCAATTCCAGAAACATTTGCTTGCCTTGGTCAATATCCTGGATAATGCCGAATACACGTTCACACCGGCCATTGACCATTTCAGGTATTCCTTTTATACGGACCCAGATCTCCTCGCCCGAGTCCTTTTNNAGGTCTACCGCTCTTGATCGCTTCATGGAAGTTTGACCGGAGGTGGTTCTTTTCCTCCTCTGCATAAAACCCAAAAACATTTTCCATTGTGGGCTGAAAATCAGAAGCCACTCCATGTATGAGTTTCGTTGAATCCGACCAAAAGATTTCGTTCTTAACAAGATCTGATTCCCAACCACCAACCTGCGCTACAAGATTGGTCTGTTCAAGGATCTGTTGGGTTCGTAGGAGATTCTTTTCCAGGATGATCCTCTCGGTCATATCCAGGGCGGTACTTACCACATAGGACCTCCCGTTGCCATCCTGTTCCAGCATATTATTATAGAGCCAATAGATCCATTCTCCGGATCGTTTCATCAGCACCATCATACCTCTTGCCTCACCGTAGGCCTGAATCTGGTCGAGATAGGCCCTAAAGAGATGTTTGTTCTCCTGGGGAATAAGATCGATGAGATTCAGCCCTTCGACTTCCTCCGCCCTATAGCCCAGAACTTCCCTGCCCTTTTCATTTACTTCCAGGATATTCCCTTCCATATCGTGCATGCTCATCAGCCCGATGCCGTTCTCGAAGAAATTCCTGAACCTTCTTTCGGAAAGCTCCAGTTTCAGCTTCTCTGCATTTTCTTTGGTCATATTGCGACCGAATGCAAAGATTTCCCTGTTCGTAGGATCGTGCTTAATACTCCAATCAACGCTAACTTCCTGGAATCCAGGAAGCATTGTATGTGTCTGTAATTCGCTAATATCTTTCCTGAGCAACAACTCTCTATCACCTTTGACCTGCATCAGCTCCAGAAAATCCATACCGATGAGCTGGCCTACCGACATCCCGAAAAGATCAGCAAAAGAAGGATTCGTTTGCTTCAATCTGAAACCTTCATCCATCACACAGATCATATTCTGCGTATTGGACAATATCTCCTTAAAATATCCGGCCTGAAGGCTCCTTCTTTTTGCAAGTAGGACTCCTACTACAGCCTCACCGAGTTTGGTTAATTCCCGCAACTGCTTCTCCGACAATGTTTTCTCCTTAAAATCGACCACACAGATCGTCCCCAGGGCCATTCCACGATCATCATTCAATGGTACACCGGCATAAAAACGGATCTTGCCAGCCTTGATCAACGGATTATCGGATGTACGCGGATCGGAAAAGGTATCTGTGATCATCAGGGGGCCTTCACCCATCAGGGTATACTGGCAAACAGTATTTTTCCGTTCAACTGTTTCCAGATCCATCCCAATGCAACTCTGGATTCTTTGTATGTCCTCCTCCATGATGCCAATGATGCAGGTGGGGCTATCGGTCAAAAGACAGGCCAGCTCAGCAAAAACATCCAATTCGGGCATCTTGCCCAGCCCTATTAATCCAAAGGAGGCTAGAGCCTCTAACCGTGCCTTTTCGTTCTCAGGAATTGGTAGGATATTCATAAATATATCTCAGGTATCTAATTATGTAGCAGTGAAGATAAGCATAAATACCTGAGATACACCTTTATATAAAAATATTTAACCTAAAAGGATAATATTTAAAAGCGATTCAAAATTTTATCCCCCAAATTCCATGAGATAGGCTTTTAGAAAGCTGTCAAGATCTCCATCAAGTACAGATTGGGTGTTGGAAGTTTCCACATTCGTCCTAAGGTCTTTGATAAGCTTGTAAGGGTGAAGTACATAATTTCTGATCTGGGATCCCCATTCAATCTTCTTCTTGGAGCCCTCTATGGCAGCTGTAGCCTCCTGGCGCTTGCGCATCTCGATCTCGTACAATTGGGACTTTAACAACCTCATTGCATTTTCCTTGTTCTGTAATTGTGATCGGGACTCCTGATTCTTGATGATGATACCGGTTGGTTTATGGTGCAATCGAACCGCCGTTTCTACTTTGTTCACGTTCTGTCCACCAGCACCACCTGCCCTAAAGGTATCCCACTCGATCTCCGAATCCTTGATTTCAATTTCAATATTATCATCCACCAGGGGATAAACATAGACCGAAGCAAAAGAGGTGTGTCTTTTACCATTGGAATCGAACGGTGAAATACGGACCAAACGGTGCACGCCATTTTCTCCTTTCAGGTAGCCGTAAGCGAAGTTTCCGGAAAACTGAAGGGTCACGGTCTTGATCCCCGCCACATCTCCTTCTTGATAATCCAGCTCCGTTACCTTACAACCGTGTTTTTCGCCCCACATGATATACATACGCATCAACATGGCTGCCCAATCACAGGATTCCGTCCCCCCGGCCCCGGCAGTGATCTGAAGAATTGCATCCAACTGATCTTCCTCTGCACTCAACATGTTCTTGAACTCCAGTTCTTCGATATCCGAAAGAGCAATCTGGTATTGCTCCTCCAATTCCTTATCCGTTGCATCTCCAGCCTGGAAAAACTCGTACAATACCCCTGTATCTTCCACAGAAGCCGTTACCGCATCAAATTGATCGGTCCAAACTTTATGGTTCTTTATCGCGTGTAATACTTTTTCTGCTGCTTTGGGATCATCCCAAAAATCAGGTTGAAGCGTGATCTGGGTATCACGATCTATCTCTTCTTTTTTGGCATCAATGTCAAAGATGCCTCCTCAGGGATGCCAATCGATCCCTCAAGTCTTGTATTTGTTCCTTGGTCATATCACAAAGATAAAATAAAATGGAACTTACCTATGAAATTCATATGTATAAACATTATAGGGAAGAATTTTTTTGGCTAATTGCCAGGAAATAAAGCAGCAGATCACTAATGGACCAATCAAAATGAACGCATTTGGCGCTAAAGAGCAAGCCAGAATAGCGGCTGTCCAAGGCGCGAAAATGGCCGCTGAAAGCGCTACTGCAGCACCTATGACCAGAAAGTTGATCGGCACCAAATCAAGTCCAAAAAAGGTATTCCCCAAGTAGCAGACCATTAATCCAAGAAATCCTCCAGCCACGATACTCGGTGCAAAAACTCCACCATCTCCACCGGCACCCAAGGTAAGCGAAGCGGCGATCGGCTTCAATAATACCACGAGAATCAACATTCCCCAAGAGATAGTACCTGCATGAAGCACCTCTTTTAACCCATGATAGCTGTCGCCATAGAGCGCCGGAATGGCGAATATAAAGAGTCCAACGGTAATGGCTCCAAGATTTACACGAACAAAATTATTGTTGATATTGCCAAAGAATGATTTCACCTTAATAACCATGAAGGTGAAATATACCGCTAAGAAAGCTGCCAAAATGGATAATAACAGCATAAAGGGTATCGCCTTATAGGACCAATGATTTACGGCTACCTGAAACATCGATTGTTCATTAAAAAGCAGGATAAAACACAGGGAAACAACCGCAGCAATAGAACAGGCGATGATTTTTGTTTTTGTCCAACCTCGGTGGATAACTTCCATGGAAAAGAGAAATCCCACCAAAGGGTTTACAAACAACACACCTACTCCTGCTGTGACAGCTGCACAGATCAGTTCTATCTTGTATTTTTTTGCGGCAATTTTTCGCTGGTACATGGCATTCCCAACAGTAGCGGAAGCCACAACAGTGGAAACCTCCACGCCTGTTGAACCCCCAAAGACAACGGTTAAGAATCCATTGATGTAATGGGATGCCACTTTAAATAAAGGAAGATGCTCCCGTCGGGCATATAATGTTTTATATATCTCGGTGATCCCTTTGTTTTTTCTTCCTTGAAATAGGTATTTACGCAAAAAATATATCGCGGTGGTACCAATGGTGGGCAATAGGATAAAGAGCCAGGTGTTGCGTTGTTCAACAAAATGGAATACCGTTTCTTCAAAAAACTCTGTAAAATGCTTTAAGGAAAGTGATAATATAGAACAGATGACAGCAGTTAGCATGGAGGAAGCGATGAGTTTGCCCCAATTATTCAAAATAATGTTTTTTCTATACATTTGAAATGTAATTGATAGAACAAAGATAATACAAAATTGTCCATTGATAGGCTGTTAATCCTTATATTTGAAGAAAATCAATCGACATATGTTACCAAAAATAGACTTTACGACCACCCAAGCTTATAAATATTTAGCAGATCATTATATCGACATCAACGAAAAAAGCCTTAAGGAACTTTTTGCGGAAGATCCCCAGCGTTTTCATAAATTCTCCATACGGCTCGGAGATATCCTTTTTGATTATTCCAAGAACAGAATCGATGAGCAGACCATGGCACTGTTGATGCAATTGGCAAGAGAATGTCAATTGAAAGATGCTATCGAGGCGATGTTCAATGGAGAAAAAATCAACGAGACAGAAGGAAGGGAGGTGTTACATACGGCGCTGAGAAACCAATCCGATCGCCCGATTCTTGTCGATGGAAATGATGTGATGCCCCAGGTCCGCGAAGTATTGGCGAGGATGAAGGATTTTACAGACCGCGTAATATCAGGAGTATGGAAGGGCTTTACCGGACGGGATATAACGGATGTTGTAAACATAGGCATCGGAGGTTCAGATCTAGGTCCGGTCATGGTGACAGAGGCCTTAAGAGCTTACAAGACCCGATTGAACGTGCATTTTGTTTCCAATGTTGATGGATCCCATATTGCTGAAACTTTAAAGAACCTAAATCCCGAGACCACTTTGTTTTTGATTGCTTCAAAGACCTTTACCACCCAAGAAACCATGGCGAATGCCAATTCAGCAAAGGAATGGTTCCTTGAGACTGNNAAGTGGAGCCGAGGATACGGAGGTGGCGAAACACTTTGCTGCCTTGAGCACGAATGAAAAGGGAGTGGCCGATTTTGGGATTGACACGGCGAACATGTTCGGATTCTGGGATTGGGTAGGGGGCCGATATTCCTTATGGTCCGCAATCGGGCTATCCATCTGCCTTTCCGTAGGGTATGACAATTTTGAATCCCTTCTTTTAGGTGCTTTCGAAGCTGATGAGCATTTTAGAAACACAGAATTTGAAGGCAATATTCCTGTAATCATGGCTTTGTTGGGTATCTGGTACAACAATTTCTATGATGCAGAAAGCCACGCCATCTTACCGTATGACCAATACCTGCACCGTTTTGCGGCTTATTTCCAACAGGGCGATATGGAAAGTAATGGCAAATATATCGATAGAAATGGTAATCGGGTGGACTATCAAACCGGACCTATTATTTGGGGAGAGCCGGGCACTAATGGTCAGCATGCCTTCTACCAATTGATCCACCAGGGAACAAAAATGATCCCCTGTGATTTTATTGCGGCCGCCATCTCCCACAATCCTCTTGGCAACCACCAGGAGCTTTTACTATCCAATTTCTTTGCCCAAACAGAGGCATTGATGAATGGCAAAAGCGAAGAAGAGGTGGTCGGAGAATTAAAAAATGCTGGTAAATCGGTAGGTGAGATTGATGAATTGAAAAACTTCAAGGTTTTTGAAGGCAATAGACCTACCAATTCCATACTGATCAAGAAGCTAACACCAAAGACCCTTGGCACGCTGATCGCACTATATGAGCACAAGATTTTTGTCCAAGGGGTGATCTGGAATATATTCAGTTTTGATCAATGGGGTGTGGAGCTTGGAAAACAATTGGCCAATAAAATCCTTCCAGAATTGAAAGGGAACGAAGAAATCAGTAGCCATGACTCTTCTACCAATGCCTTGATCAATCAATACAAGGCTTGGAGAATGGGTTAATACATTGAAAATGAGATCTTTAACTTAACAGATCGGATATGCTTTGCTTTAGCGAATTATTTTGGCGAAATTAGGGGCTTACCCAAATTCTAACCATTATGATTACAAAATTTATATTCCGCGTCAGGCGGGTTTCCACTGTTTTCCTTTTTACAGGATTGACCTTGACTGGCGCAGGATTCATCAACCCTGCATCCGCACAGCGTGGCCAGATGGCTCCGCAAAAATTAGACCCTATCGTTGAAAAAATCGTTCAGGAAGCCAAAGGGAATTCCCAATTGGAACAATTGGCTTTTGAGCTGTTGGATGTGGTAGGCCCGCGGTTGGTCGGAACTCCAGGAATGACCAAAGCCAATGAATGGGCATTGAAAACCTTCCAAAATTGGGGAATTGAAGCCAGGAACCAACAATTTGGCGAATGGCATGGTTGGGAAAGGGGGATCTCCCATATCGATATGACCCATCCTCGTGCAAAATCCTTGGCGGGAACCCAACTTGCCTGGAGCCCCACAACCAAAGGAAAAGCAGTCGAGGCAGAAGTTATTGCGTTACCGGACATTAAAGATTCCATTTCTTTCCGCCAATGGCTACCTCAGGTCAAAGGAAAATACGTCATGATATCCATGCCGCAACCTACCGGACGCCCAGATGCCAATTGGAAAGAATTTGGAACTCCAGAATCGATCGAGAAAATGCAGAAAAATCGCGATTCCTTGAACCGGGCCTGGAACGCCCGCATCAGGGCAACAGGCCTGCAAACCAATTCCATTCCTTCCGTTTTGGAAGAAGCGGGAGCAGTGGGCATCCTGACAAGCTACTGGTCCATGGAATTCGGAGCAAACAAGATATTCGGTGCAAGATCGCATAAAGTTCCTTCCCTTGACATCTCTTTAGAAGATTATGGGATGTTATACCGTTTGGCAGAAAAAGGCTATGCCCCAAAGATTAAGGTAGAAACCTCCTCAAAACATCTCGGAAATGTCCCTTCCTTCAACACCATAGCTGAAATAAAAGGATCTCAATTCCCAGATGAATACATCATTCTTTCCGCCCATTTAGACTCTTGGGAAGGTGGATCCGGCGCTACAGATAACGGCACAGGAACCATTGCCATGATGGAGGTTGCGCGTGTTTTGAAAAAAGTATTACCCAACCCGAAACGCAGCATCCTGATCGGTCTTTGGGGAAGCGAAGAACAAGGACTAAATGGATCGCGCTCCTTTGTATTGGATAATCCAGCCATTATCGAAAAGACACAAGCGGTATTCAACCTGGACAATGGAACAGGTCGGGTAGCCAACATCAATGGTTCTGGATTTGTACATGCCTATGATTTTATGGGCAGATGGTTAGCGGCTGTTCCACGTGAAGTGACCAAGGATATCAAAACAGACTTCCCAGGTTCTCCCGGTGGTGGAGGATCTGACCATGCCTCTTTTGTGGCTGCCGGAGTACCGGGATTTATGTTGAGCTCCCTATCATGGGGATATTTCAATAATACCTGGCATACCAACTTGGATACCTACGATAAATTGGTTTTTGACGATCTGATCTCCAATGTGATCTTAACGGCCGTGCTCACCTATAAAGCTTCTGAAGAACCAGAATTGGTAAACCGGGAAAAAAGGATTCTACCGAACGGTCCTGATGGGAAACCAGCTGACTGGCCTGCCATCAGACAACCAAGAAGATCCGGGGTGGGGTATTAATAAGAAATACGAACTAAAAGGCATTTTTCCACATCATGCTTTCTACTGGCCTGATGGTTTTGCTATTATATTTGGCATTTCCTTTACTGTTGTAAAAAGTTTCGATTTCACCTTCCACAACAAAATAAATCAACTGCCCGATCGGCATGCCTGCATATACACGCACCGGTTGGGCTACTGAAATCTCTAAGGTCCAAGTATTGCAGAAACCTACATCCCCTTTTCCGGCTGTAGCATGGATATCAATCCCTAACCGACCTGTACTGGATTTCCCTTCCAAAAATGGGACATGGCCATGGGTCTCTGTATATTCCAGGGTAACGCCAAGGTATAAGGTTCCAGGCATCAGAACATAACCTTCTGCAGGGACCTCAAAATGGTCGATCTCATTGTGTTTCCTTGCATCCAACACCTCATCTTTGTATGTAGCAAGGTACTTACCTAAATGCACATCATACGAATTGGTCCCTAAACACTTCCTATCAAATGGTTCGATGACAATACTTCCTTTGTCTATCTCCTCTAAAATCCTTTTATCCGATAAAATCATAAGTTTGAGCTAATACCCTGCCATTAAGCGGGATTCAAAAATACACATTCGCAACAGCATTGACAATAGGAGATGCTGTTCTAAGAATTTCCATGCCGTTTCCTTATCGTAAAACCCACTTATCGAACTGCAATCGAGCTTCAAGTATGGCCAAACCAATGTAAAAGCCCAAAATAGGCGCCCGGTAATAAAACACATACTTTTACATTACTTTCGTCCTATTCTCAGAATGAACCAAAATTATACACATGCATCCGAATAGATATTAAATGGTTATCGACTAAAAATCAAAAGGCTATCAGTCCTCGATCTAAATACTAAAACAGCTATATTTGCATATGGCCTTAGCATATCTCAAAGAACTCGACGAAAACAGTCGCATCGCCTTATGGAAAATTGAAGAATCAGAGGAAGAACTGGTGAGCTTTCTGCAGTTGGATGACCGCGAGAGAGCAAAACTCCGCAGTTTGGCGAAGGGAAAACGTAGTTTACATTGGTTGGCGACAAGGGTTTTGTTGAGGTATTTGCTGCAGACACCGGATTACATCAATTGTCCTTCGGATGGTAATGGCAAACCCTATCTTCCCGATTTTCCTTATGAGATTTCCCTGACCCATTCCTATGATTATGCAGGGGTAATGCTGAGCCTGAAAGGGAGGTGTGGGATCGACCTGGAGATCGTTAAGGAAAAGGTTGTCCGTATCAAGAACAAATTCCTTAAGCCTGATGAATTGGGGTTCATTAAGCCAGCAGATGAAATTGACCAGCTGTATGCCTGTTGGTGTGCAAAAGAAGCCGTATATAAACTTCAGGGCAATAAAGGAGTCTCCTTTTTGGAAGACATGCGCATCCTACCATTCAATTACCACCCCCAAGGAACCATGAGACTTTGGCTTCAAAAAGATGGTGAGCAAACGCCATTCCGGGTATTCTATGAACGTTTTAATGAATACATGCTCGGGTACGTGACAGAGGAAGAATGAGATCTACCATCTAAATCTAAGGCGCCTCATTCAAGGTTTCCTGCAATTGATCCTTTTTCAAAGAGAGCCTTTTATTGCTTTTATAGATCCTAACGGCAATCAGAAAATACGCCAATAACAAAGGTCCATACACAAGCCCCATCAACCCAAACAGAGGAATACCGATAATTACCCCGACAACGGTAATAATGGGATGTATATCACCTACTTTTTTCGCAATTACCAAACGTAGCACATTATCGATATTGATCACCAGGCCGAATCCCCAGATCAGTAGGCCAATCCCTTGCCAGTTGTGGCCTTCTGTTAAAAGAATAACGGCTGCAGGCACAAAGATCAATGGCGGACCAAGCAAAGGAATGAAGGAAAGAATAGCACAGATTACCCCCCAGAATATGGGGTCTTTGGCACCAAAGATGTAAAAGCCTATGGCCAGGCACAAGCCCTGAACAATGGCAATGAAAGTTTGTCCAATAATATTCGAATAGGTGATGTTCTTCAGTTCCTCCCCAAATACTACGGCATTTTCATCATCAAAAGGCATGTAATGGACGATACTCCCCTCAAAGCCTTTATAATTGACAAAAAGGAAGTACAATAGAAAATACATGACAGTGACTTCAAGGAACACATTCGCGGCCCCACTAAGGGTAGAGGTCAGTAGTTTACCCGCATAGGCCGAACTGGCCTCCAGCTGCTTTTCGATAAGGTCAGGTTGTCCGAGTTTATCTCCTGCAAATTTATCTATTGCATCCATGGTCCGCTGGATCCATTGAGGATTTTGCTGCAGTTCGATCGCTTTATCGAACAACATTTTCCCTATACCTACGAATGGGAGGACGATGATGAAGATCGAGATAACAATGATCACCACAGAAGATAAGGGCTTTGGCCAGCCCCATTTCTCAATGAAAAAAATGTTGAGATTTCGGAAAAGGGTATACATTACCATTGTGCCCAGAAAAGCACCGAATATACCGGAAGTGGCATATAGGATTATCCCACCTAAAACAATAATGATAAGCAGAATAATGATATTCCGTTCCTTTTGTGAAAAAACATCATTTAAACTCATAAAATGACCTTAAAAATTAAATAATGGTAATAATTGAAAACTGTAAGAATAGATACAATTTATAAAGCCTTTTTGTTTGTTGCCGCTTACCTAATTTTTGATGGATTATATAATTTTTAATCTTTCTTATTTAAAATCAGGCTTTCTTTTTTCCAAGAAGGCAGAAACCCCCTCCTTAAAATCATCCGAACCAAAGCACTGACCAAATGCATTGATCTCTGCCTTATAACCATCCTGCTCTGCATCAAACCCGGTATTGACCACTTCAATTGCGGTTGCAATGGCATTCCGCGATTTGGCATACATCTTATTCAACAAAGCAAACACTTCCTCCATTAAAACCTCCTGCTCCACCACCTTATTCACCAGACCCCACTTATACGCATCTGCGGCATCGATCATCTCCCCACTTAACATCATTTCCAAGGCTTTTGCCTTTCCAACCAATTGGGGCAACCTTTGGGTTCCCCCATAGCCAGGGATCAGTCCTAAAGAGACTTCGGGCAAGCCCATTTTAGCGTTCGATGAGGCAATACGGATATGACAGGCCATCGCCAACTCCAAACCACCACCTAAAGCAAAACCGTTGACGGCAGCAATGACCGGCTTTGGAAAATTCGCCAATCGATCCATCAATTCATGGCCAAAAGCCGAGAGCTCCATCGCCTCTGCCTTGGATTTTTCCAAGAATTCCTGAATATCTGCTCCCGCTACAAAAGCCTTAGGGCCAGTGCCTGTTAGCACCAAGCCCCTCACTTCATTGTTTTCAGCGAGTGATGCTACGGCATGCTTAAGCTCAGCGATGGTTTCTTTATTGAGTGCATTTAATTTCGACTCGCGGTTGATGCGGACCACTGCAGTCTGATCAACAATCTCCACGACAATATTTTGAAAATTCTCCATATTATTAATGAATAGTTTGTGAACAATTAAAATCTATATCAAGGATATGCTCCTTTTAGTTTTAAAAATTAATATTGATGGATACTCGAAAGCGGTCTCCTCTGGCCCGTGGAGCATCCTCATAGGTCAATCTTTTCACGTATTCCACCTTCAATACGTTCAGGATATTATCAATTCCGACAGTTCCTTCCCAATAAGGTGCGCGATCCAACACATAGGTCAATAATTGTCCATCGGCATCCCTGTCAAAATGTACTACCTCATCACTCAGGTATGGGTTGTTGCGATCGCTCAATTTACCGTAGAACATCTGAGCCCCCCATACCTCTCTTAGATTCAATTTCTTGATCAAAGGGATCTTATTGAACAGAAATCCCTGAAGTTCATGGTCAATACTGAATTTCACATATTGATCGGCAACAAATTCCATAGAATTCATCATATCGAAATCGATCTTATGACGGTCATCCTTCTGTCGGAGATTAGGGATTTCCAACAACGGATAAGGTAGAGTTCCCCAGATCTTCCCTCCGACCAAACGTACATCCGCAAACCCCAATTGGTTCAGGAAAAAACGCTTGGAAGCAGAAGCAACCAATTTCTCATATTTGTAATTACTGTTCCAGAAACCATCCAAGCTATGGGTATATTTCAAATTGAATACCGGATGTTTTTCTTTGATGGTGTTTCTGGTCAAATTCCTATAGTAGAATTTCTCATAGGGCGCCCAGCGCAGATCAACTTGGACTTCATTGGTCGAAATATTGGTCAACAATTGATTCGGATCTGCAGAACTTTCCAAGCGAAGATCACCAACGGTTTGCCTATCCATATGGGTAAAACCGAAAGTCACACTCACATGGTTTCCAAACTCGATGACATGTTGGAGCTGGTAGCCACGGGTATCAAACCATTTGGTAGGGCGGTTACTCCTTATCGAACGGAAGAAACTATCCCCTTTCAGATAGGATATCTGCATGCCTGGCTCCAGGATATCATTTTGAACCGATGCTTCCAGGTAATGGGCAGGAAAGTTCACGACCGATTTTCCATTCAGCGTAACAGCAGATTTCAGGAAATATTTGAACCGGGCATCATCCGATCCATAAGCCAGATAACCTTCAAAATAAGCCTTATCGGTCAACAGTTGCGTGGTTCGACCACCTAAACGAAAGCGGTTGCCTTCAATATTATTCCTGCTATATAGGTATTCCAAAGGACCTAATTCAAACATCCCCAAATTATAATAACCTTGGGCAATCAGATAACCCACAGCCAACATCGACTTAAAACTCTTCTTATTGTTTAAGGTCTCAATGTTCTCATAGGTTTTGTTCTCGTAAATATTCAGGGCGACGGGTCTTTCAGGGACCACTTCATCAGCAGTGGTTAAGACCTCCACTGGAGCACCCTGAAATACCCCCGTTGGAAATGCAGCATTCAGCTTATAGGAGTCATTAATACTGAAACGTTCTGCAAATAGGGTTTCTGATTTTCCGACACCAAGGGTAAAAAATGTTTTGGTCGTNNAGCATCACCCCACTGGCATCCTTCCGATAATGAAATTTGATCTCTGCCTCCTTGATCCAGTTCACATTGGCATTCCTGCTCAGCTTCAGATTAGCCTGCTTTACCGCATAGGATCCATCCATACTGATCTCCAAAGTCCCCGAAAACAGCAGGTCCTGCGTATTCCTTGGTTCAAAAGCCAATTTGATGAAATACCCTTCCTTGTTGAAAATGGTATCTACCACATAATATTTATAAAAGAGCTTCCCATTGTCTGCAATCGGACTTAAGAACTGTTTATTCAAGAGATAAATGGATTCATCGTAGACATCTACCTGCTGGAACATATAGTTCATGAATTCCTGAATGTTGGGATTGTTGATATAGCGTTGGTCAAACTCCGTTTTCTTCTGGCTATATATCTGTTTCTTGAATTTTGATGGGTTCTTTTTCCCATACACATGGGCGTTGCTTTCCTCCTGGTACATCGCCAATAATTTCTTTCCAGGCTGACTGAGGGTATCGATGTTCTGAAAAAGAAACTTCAGGTCCAGGATACCTTTACGAATGGTCGGTTTAGGATCAACAAAGCCGAACTTCAGTTTATCATATTGTTGAAACTGCAGGCTATCCTTTCCGGTCAGACGGTTCTGATGTTTATGGCGGATCACCAAGTCGATCAGCTCAACCGCTTTATTGTTCCTGTTGCTGTATTTTCCCCGATGGGTAATGGTAATCGCCTCGATGGAATTTTCGTCTGGATCCAATTCGATGACCCAAGCGATGGAATCCGGGAGGGAATCCAAAACCGCAGGAGTCCGTAGGTTTTTATAGCCTAGGGCTCTAAACAGAAAATTATTGGAAGATTGAGGGCGTTTTAATCGGAATATACCCAAACTATCGGTAGAAGTGGCTTCCCTACTGTTTAGGTTGGTTACCGTTGCACCCGCAATGGCCTTCCCTGTTTCCATATCTACCACTTTGCCCGTAATGAGGGATTGCGCCATCAAGTTGCCCCATGCAGTGCATAGAACGCCTAAAAAAACACAAAAAACCCAAAAGAATCGGACACTCCTCATAATAAAAACTGGAACTTTATAAAGATACAATTTGTTGTGAAAGTTCAAATTATTAAACGAAAAAAGCACAACTTTTATGTTGTGCTTTCCCAAAATATTCTGTTTAATTTAATTCTGAAGACTAAGTAGCTAGATCAGTGCGATTACTGCATTCGGATAGACACCTAAAATGATAGTTAAAATCACTGCAACGATAAACACCACTTTGAAATTAATTGGTAAACTTACCACATGCTCTTCGGATGGTTTCATAAAATACATGTGCACCACCACGCGTAGGTAATAATAAACCCCTATCGCAGCATTGATTGCCGCCAATACCAATAAGACGGTATGGTAATCATTCATCACATTACTGAACATCATGAACTTACCGATAAAACCAGCGGTCAAAGGAATACCAGCTAAGGATAGCATACCCACGATTACGGCAAATGCAAGACCTGGATTTGTTTTTCCCAATCCATTAAAGGATTCAAATTGGTCCGAACCCACATGTCTCTTCACCAGGATCAAAGCACCAAAAGCGATCACGGATGCCAAGCCATAAGCCATGGAATAGGTCAGGATACCAGAGGCAGAATTAGGTCCAATGGAAAGGATGGCAAACAACATATAACCCGCTTGGGAAATGCTGGAATAAGCCATCATACGCTTGAAGCTGGTCTGCATCAAGGCCGAGATATTACCAACGAAAAGGGTAATGATCACTACGGTCATCAGCACAGGAGTCCAGAATTCGTTCAATGGAACCAATACGGTACTGAACAGACGTAAGAAACCTGCGAAAGAGGCAATCTTCACCACGGTACTCATAAAGCTGGTGATCAAGATCGGTGCCCCATCATACACATCTGGCGTCCAGAAGTGGAAAGGAGCCACACCTACTTTGAAACATAGACCTACCAACAACAACAGGATCCCCGCGTAGAACATCGGCGAAACAGAGGTTGGATTATCTAAGATATATTGTTTGATGGCCGCCAGGTCAAATGAACCTGTTGAACCATACAATAGGGCAATACCGAACAATAAGAAACCGGTGGAGAATGCACCCATCAAAAAGTACTTCAGGGAAGCTTCATTCGAAGCTTTGTCTTTTCTGCGGATACCCACCAATATGTATAAGGCTACGGACATGATCTCTAACCCAATGAACAGCATCGCAAAATTATGGTAGGAACATACCATCAAAGCACCGGTCAGGGAAAAGAGGATCAGGGTATAATATTCTGCAATATTATCAGAGATCGCTTTAAAGTACTCCTTGGAAAGGAATAGGATAAGAATGGTCAATGAAATACAGACAATGGAAAACGAAAGTGCAAAATGGTCAAATAAGACCATGCCTTTGTACAATGGTTCTGCCGTTTGGTTCCAAGCATAGATCTCTAAGCCTAAAGCTGCAACCAATCCTAAAATGCTAACAGGCAACAATGCATTTTTGGCCTTGTACAAACCCAAATACAAAATAAGTATACCTAATAGAGAAAGTGTGATAATCGCACTCATAATATCTTGTTAATCCTGTTTTATTTAATTTGTTGTAATAATTGACTTACCGATGCTTCCGAAAGATGCAATAGGCAGTTCGGGAAAACACCGATAATAATAACCAAGGCACTGATGATGATCAGCAATAACGCTTCATATCCTCTTACATCCTGAATATCCAAAACATCCTTTTGAGCAGTTCCCAGCATGGCTTTTTGGAAAAAGCGCAACATATAGACAGCTCCAAAGATCAGGGTCGTACCTCCGATTACGGCATACCAAACGCCATGCTCGGCTGTGGAGAAGATCCCTTTCAACAATAAGAATTCACCGATGAAACCATTGGTCAATGGTAAGCCGATAGCTCCCATCAGGATGATCAGAAAGCAGATGGCTAAAATAGGCATCTTTGTCGCTAATCCTCCCAATTCCTTTAGATCCCTCGTGCCCAATCGCTGTTGGATCACATCGATGATAAAGAAAAGACCCACCACCGAAATACCGTGGTTGATCATCTGAAGAACCGCACCTTGCAAACCTTCTTGGCTGAAGGAGAAAATACCAGCAGAAATTAGACCTACGTGCGCAATGGATGAATAGGCGATCAAGCGTTTCGCATCATTCATCTTGAAAGCGATGATGGAACCATAGACTACTCCGATCAAACTCATGATCATGGCCACCATACCATAGCTCGCTACGGCATCAGGTACCAAAGGAAGTAACCAACGCAATAATCCAAAAAGACCCATTTTCAACATTATCCCTGATAACAGCATGGTTCCCGCTGCTGGTGCATGGGTGTAGGTATCAGGCTGCCAAGAATGGAATGGGAACAAAGGAATCTTAATGGCAAATGCCGCAAAGAATGCCCAGAATATCCAACGTTGGGATCCTTCTGTTAAGCTTAATTGCGTCAGGGTAGTCCATGAAAGATCTTTCGTTCCTGATTGTTGGTATAGATAGATGATGGCGATCAACATCAATAAACTTCCGAAGAAGGTATACACGAAAAACTTCATGTTGATGCGGATACGATCGCCCTCGCCCCATAAGGCACAGATAAAATAGATCGGTATTAAGGCAGCTTCCCATCCTATATAAAAGGAGAAAGCGTCCAAAGAAATAAATACCAAGACCAAACCAGCCTGCATAAAGGAGATCAGGGCATAGAAATTTCCAGTTTTCTGATGTCCGAAACTCGCCAGGATGATCAACGGGATCAACCCGTTGGTTAAGATCAACATCGGTAGGCTGATGCCATCCAATCCAACATGGAAGTTAATGCCCAAGTTGGAAATCCAGCTCCAGGATTGTGAAAACTGTACACTGGCATCTGGTACAAAATTGCAGATAAATGGTATGGTCAAGCCCAATTGTAGCAAGGCCAATACAAATGCTGCCCATTTTGCAGATGTTGATTTCATAAATGCCAAAATGATGGCACTTACGACAGGTAATAAAAGCAGTATAAAAAGGTTATCCATTGATTCCTAAAATTCTGTTCTAGATTGTAAATAATCCGTAAAGCATGAAGGCAATAACTCCAATCACCATCATGAAAATATAAAACCCTACATGTCCGCTCTGTAATTGGCGAACGCCTTTGCCCGAAGAAACGAATAAATCTCCGATGCCATTTACCAAACCATCAACGCCTGATTTCTCCACTATACGGTGGAAGAATTTCGAAAGGCCGTTCAATGGTTTTACAAATAACGCGGCGTACAATTCATCCACATACAGTTTGTTGTAGGATAGTTTGTATAGACCGGATTGTTCGGTTGCTCCATCAGCTTGAGGGATATCTTCTTTCTTCACGTATTTCTGATAAGCTACGAAAGCCATGATGATAGCTCCAATAGCCGAGGCCGCCATCAGGATATATTCGGTACTGTGCGACAGTTCAAATGGCGTAGCCACTGCATTGGTCTGCGCAAATACCGGACTTAAAAATTCTTTCAACCAATGTCCGCCTCCTAAAGCTTCTGGGATATTCAATGCTCCGCCTACAAACGATAAGATTGCCAAGATGATTAATGGAAGGGTCATCTGCCAAGGCGATTCATGTAAATGATGCTCCTGTTCCTTGGTACCACGGAATTTTCCGTAGAAAGTCAGGTACATCAAACGGAACATATAAAAGGCCGTACATAGTGCCCCTAAGAAACCTAAGACCCAGAAAACAGGGTTGGACACAAAGGCATAGGCCAAGATCTCATCCTTAGAGAAGAAACCGGAAAGCGGTGGAATACCGGCGATCGCCACTGTACCGATCATCATGGTGATGAAGGTAATCGGCAAGGCTTTCTTCAAACCGCCCATGGAGCGCATATCCTGTTCACTGCTCATGGCATGGATAACAGAACCGGCACCCAAGAATAACAGGGCTTTGAAAAAGGCATGGGTCAATACGTGGAAAAATGCGCCCGTAAAAGCGCCCACTCCCAAACCTAAGAACATATAGCCCAACTGCGAAACCGTAGAATAGGCCAATACTTTTTTGATATCGTTTTGTGTGATCGCAATGAAAGCAGCGATCAATGCTGTAGCTACCCCGATAATCGCAATGACCTGCATGGTGATTGGTGAAAGGGTAAACATGATATTGGATCTGGCGATCATATAGATACCCGCTGTAACCATCGTCGCGGCGTGGATCAAGGCAGAAACCGGGGTCGGACCAGCCATCGCATCCGGTAACCAGGTAAACAATGGAATCTGAGCCGATTTACCTGTAGCTGCCACAAATAGCAATAAGGTAATCACCAGCAGCAAACTATCGCCCATCGGCAATAAAGCCGCCTTTGGCAATACTTCGCTGTATTCCAAGGAACCGAAATTCGCCAGGATAAAGAATATCGCGATCAGGAAACCCAGATCACCGATTCTGTTCATCACAAATGCTTTCTTAGCTGCTTTGGCATAGCTACTGTTCTTGAACCAGAAACCGATCAATAGGTAAGAACATAGTCCAACCCCTTCCCAGCCGATGAACATCACCAGGTAATTGGAGCCCAATACCAACAGCAACATGAAAAAGATAAATAGATTCAGGTAGGAAAAATACTTTCCAAAACCATCGTCATGCAACATATAGCAGGAAGAATAGAGGTGTATCAAAAACCCTACTCCTGTAATGATCAATAACATGATGGCACTTAATGGATCTACCAAAAAGCTCAGGTTCAAACTAAAGCTACCTACGGTAAACCAATTGAAGATCTCTTTCGAGAATACGCCACTCTCTCCTAATTGTCTTGCATCATATACCTCCTTAAAGATTCCACAGCTCAATAAAAAGGATCCCAGGATCACCCCACAACCAATAACGGCAATTACAGGTCTAGGAAGTTGATTTCTCAATAATCCCAAGACCACAAATCCCAAAAGTGGTATTAAAGGTATTGTCCAAATTAATTCAATCATATCTAATAGCAATCTAATATTCTAATACTACCACCTTAATTTACTAAGGGATTCTATATCCACCGATTTTGTGTTTCTGTACACCATAATGATGATGGCCAAACCAACCGCCACTTCCGCCGCGGCCAAAGCCATGATAAAGAATACAAACACTTGTCCACTTGGGTCTCCACTGTAGGCCGAAAAGGCCGCTAACAAAAGGTTCACGGAGTTCAGCATCAACTCAATAGACATCATGATGATGATCACATTTCTGCGGATCAGCACCCCAATAACCCCAATGACAAAAATAATACTGCAGAAAATCAAATAATGATTCATGGGAATCCCCTGCATATTTTGAAAAAGACTATCCATGTTTTACTCTTGGTTCTTTTTTAGCCAATAATACCGCTCCTACCATCGCTGTCAACAACAGGATAGAGGAAATCTCAAATGGAAGTAAGAAATCGCTGAACAATACCTTACCCAGGTTCTTCACCAAACCGATGTTCTCGTGCGCCTGCACCATCCCATTATCTGTTTCTATTACCTTGAATGCTCCTAGGAAGGTAGCCAATAGACACATCCCTGCAATAGCGCCCATGAACTTCACCAAATTGGATTTCATAGGTTCCGTATCCTTGTTCAGGTTCAAAAGCATCAGTACGAAAAGGAACAATACCATTATGGCTCCCATGTACACAATAAAATTGACCACAGCCAGGAACTGGGCATTCAATAAGATATAATGAACGGTAAAGGTGAAAAATGTAATTACTAAATATAGCACACTATGTACCGGATTCTTTGTGAAGATGGTCATCAACGCAAAGAAAATGGACAAAAAGGCTACAAAATAAAAAATAGTCATAGGTTAATTATTTGATGTTGATGAAGACAATTTGGTGATATCAAATTTTGGTTCCAACAATTTGTCCTTACCATAAATAAAATCCTTTCTTAAATAATCGGCTGTAACATGTTTTCCATCCAGATAAATGGCCTCTTTCGGACATGCCTCTTCACATAGACCACAGAAAATGCAGCGCAACATGTTTATTTCATATACCACGGCGTATTTCTCTTCTCGGTAAAGGTTCTCTTCTCCTTTTTGTCTTTCACCAGCGGTCATAGTAATGGCCTCGGCCGGACAGGACAAGGCACAAAGACCACAAGCGGTACAACGTTCTCTTCCTAATTCATCGCGTTTTAGGGAGTGCTGTCCCCTGAAGTTCTTTGAATAAGGACGGATCTCCTCCGGATACTTGATCGTAGGGATCTTCTTGAAGAAGTGTTTTATGGTGATGGATAAGCCTTTGGCGATCGCAGGAAGATAGATCCGCTCCCAAAAGCTCATCGGTTTTTGTTCTAATACTTTTTTTCTATTCGATAATGACTGCATAATACCCCCGCTAATTAAAATATGTATCCTTCACAATCGTGATGATCCCGGTCAATACGATGTTCGCAATGGCCAATGGGATCAACATCTTCCATCCTAGATTCATCAATTGATCATAACGAAATCTCGGAAGGGTCCAACGGATCCACATGAAGAAAAATATAAAACCAAATATCTTAAGGAAGAAAACCAGGGTACCGATAATGGTGATCCAGTTTTCCGAAAGACCTAAATCATACATGAATGGGAAGTTATAGCCTCCGAAATACAAAGCCGCCATCAGGGATGATGAAACGAACATATTGATGTACTCCGAGAACATGTACAATCCTAATTTCATGGACGAATATTCTGTATGGTAACCACCTACTAACTCGGTCTCACACTCCGGTAAGTCAAAAGGCACGCGGTTACATTCAGCGAATGCACAGGTCATGAAAATCAGGAATCCTAAAGGTTGTGCCCATATATTCCAATTGACAAAGCCTGATTGCTGTGCTACGATTTCTCCAATGGATAAAGTCTGGGTAACCATCAATAAAGCGATGATGGAAAGTCCCATCGCAATCTCATAACTGATACTCTGAGATGCTGCACGGATAGCTCCCATTAAAGAGAATTTATTGTTTGATGCCCATCCTCCTAACATTATACCATACACACCTAAGGCAATAACCCCAAAAATGTATAATACGCCGATGTTTACATCTGCTACCTGCAATAAGATTGAACGATCACCGATGGTTAGGGTCTGTCCCCACGGAATCACTGCCGAACTGATACAGGCCGTGATAATGGCCAGGGTAGGACCAAGAATAAACAGGGATTTATGTGCACCTGCAGGGATAATCTCTTCTTTAAAGAAGAATTTACCACCATCGCATAATGGTTGAAGTATCCCGAAGAGCCCTGCACGATCCGGACCATGACGATCCTGCATAAAACCGGCGATCTTACGCTCGGCCAAGGTAGAGTACATAGCGATCACCAACGTGATGACAAATACAATGACTACTAATATTAATTTTTCAATAATAAAGGCTGTATCCATTTCCCTTGCTTATTTCAATTTTTCTGATCTTGCTAACTGTTCCACATTCGCCTCCTTCAATTGCGGATCATTCTTGATCACCGCAGGTGGGTTGAATGCCTCATAATGATTGGAAGCGATTACCGATTGGTCGCTTACCTTGGTTGGTTCTTCCAATACCCAATCATCCGTATGCTTGCGCTCGAAACGACACTCATTACAGATAACCTCTTCGACCTCATCAAACTCATCCTTACGAGCCGTAACACGGATTACATCGGTACCTTTGTACCATAATGTTACCTTTCCGGAACATTTGCTGCAGTTACAATGCGCATTTACCGGTTTGGTGAACCATACTCGGTTCTTGAAACGGAAGGTTTTATCGGTCAATGCTCCAACAGGACATACATCGATCACATTACCTATGAAATCATGATCCAATGCCTGATGGATGAACGTAGAGATCTCGGCATGGTCTCCTCTGTTCAGGATTCCGTGTTCTCTTTTCTCCGTCAATTGGTTGGCCACAAAAACACAACGATAACATAGAATACAACGATTCATATGCAGTTGGATCTTATCGCCTATATCAATGCGCTCAAATGTTCTTCTTTCAAATTCATAGCGCTGTTGTAGCGCGCCATGTTCATACCCTAAATCCTGTAGCTTACATTCACCTGCTTGGTCACAAACCGGACAATCCAGAGGGTGGTTGATCAATAACATCTCCACCACGGCTTTTCTAGCTTCTACCACTTCTGGTGCCGTGATGTTCAACACTTCCATGCCATCCATTACGGTAGTTCTACACGATGCGACCAATTTAGGCATAGGGCGCGGGTCCTTTTCTGATCCCTTGCTCACTTTCACTAAACAGGTACGGCACTTTCCTCCAGAGCCTTCCAACTTGGAGTAATAACACATCGCCGGAGGTACAATCTCCCCACCGATCTGTCTTGCCGCATTCAATATGGTTGTTCCAGGATCAACATCAATGGTGATCCCGTCTATTGTAACCTTAAATTTTTGTATTTCTTCTGCCATTATAATCCTTCTTAAATCAAGATCCTATTTATTCCGTTACGGGAACCAAAGGATCGGCATAATGCGCTAAACCATAATTACGTTGCTGTGCTTCTTGTGGATGCAGGATGTGCCATTCAAATTCATCCCTGAAATGACGGATCGCTGCCGCTACAGGCCATGCTGCCGCATCTCCCAAAGGACAGATCGTATTCCCTTCAATCTTACGCTGGATTTCCCATAACAGATCCACATCTTCCATGCTTCCATGTCCATGCTCGATCTTGTATAGGATCTTCTCCATCCACCCAGTTCCTTCACGACATGGTGAACATTGTCCACAGCTTTCATGACGGTAGAAACGGGTATAGTTGTAGGTATTCCTCACAATACATTGATCCTCATCAAACGCAATGAAACCGCCCGATCCCATCGCCGTACCACTCACAAAACCTCCATCAGCCAATGACTCATAGGTCATCAACCTCGGATTTCCATTGATGGTATGTGTGATCAGGTTCGCAGGAAGGATTGGAACGGAAGAACCTCCGGCTACAACAGCCTTCAGGCGCTTACCATTGGCAATACCCCCACAGTATTCATCCGAATAGATGAACTCTTCTACCGGAAGACCCATTTCGATTTCATACACCCCTGGTTTAACCAAATTACCAGATGCGGAGATCAATTTTGTTCCAGTACTGCGTTCAATACCGATTTTTGCATATTCTTCACCACCATCATTCACGATTGGAACGGTAGCAGCAATTGATTCTACGTTATTTACTACAGTAGGGCAATTGTAAAGTCCGGCAACGGCTGGGAATGGCGGCTTGATCCTTGGATTTCCACGTTTCCCTTCCAATGATTCCAACAGCGCGGTCTCTTCACCACAGATATAGGCACCCCCTCCCGGTTGTACATAAATTTCCAGGTCATAACCTGTACCCAGAATATTCTTTCCTAGATAACCAGCTGCCTTTGCTTCCTCAATCGCCTTTTCCATGATCCTGATCTGTGGCATCATCTCGCCACGGATATAGATATAGGAAGTATTTGCGCCCAATGCATAACTCGAAACGATCATTCCTTCGATCAATGCATGGGGAATATAGGTCATTAAATATCGGTCTTTGAATGTACCTGGTTCCGATTCATCACCATTACAAACCAAATAACGCGGCACACCTTCAGGTTTCGCCAAGAAACTCCATTTCATACCGGTAGGGAATCCTGCCCCACCACGACCACGAAGCCCTGATTTCTTTACCTCTTCCACCACATCTTCTGGAGACATGCTCTTCAAGGCCTTTTCAACGGCTCTATACCCTCCTTGTTCGCGGTAAACCGCTAGGGTATTGATTCCTGGCACATTGATATGTTCTAATAATAACTTGCGTCCCATGATACTAAGCCTCGTTTTTTGATTTATTGGTTAAATCGCTGATTAGTTGATCCACACTTTCAACCGTTAGGTTTTCATAGAAGGTATAGCTTGGACCGATCTGAAGCACAGGTCCAAAACCACATGCCGCCAAACATTCTACCCCTCTCCAGGCAAATAGCCCATCCGGGGTAACTTCGCCTTCTTTTACACCTAACTTCTGTTCCAGGTGGTCCATGATCTTTTCGGCCCCTACCAGACAACAAGGTCCGGTACGACAAACCTCTAATAGATATTTTCCTGATGGTTGTAATAGAAACATGGTATAAAAAGTAGCCACCTCGAAAACCTCGATAGGCTGGATGTTCAAAAACAACGCTACTTTTTCCATCGCATCTACACTTAACCATCCGTATTCTGCTTGTACGATATGCAGGATTGGGAGAAGTGCCGATTTTTGTTTTCCTTCAGGATAACGACTTACGACCTCCGAAAACTGTTTCAATAGATCCGCTGAAAACTCAACGATCATATTTTCTTTTACACTAAGCATCTAATTCTCCTGCAATTACATTTAAACTACTCATGTTAATAATGGCATCCGAAATCAACATACCACTGCTCATCGGTGCAAACATCTGGTAGTTGATGAACGATGGTCTGCGGAAGTGCAGGCGATATGGCGTACGGCCTCCATCACTGATCAGATAGAATCCCAGTTCACCATTCGCACCTTCAACCGCTTGGTAGACCTCTTCCTTTGGAGCATCCCATTCACCCATCACAATTTTAAAGTGATAGATCAGGGCCTCCATATTGGTATAGACCTGCTCTTTTGGAGGCAGGTAGAAAGCAGGTACATCCGCATGGAATACCCCTTTCGGTTCTTTCTCAATTTTTTCCAAGGCTTGCTCGATGATACGCATCGACTGCCACATTTCTTCGTTTCTAACCATGAACCGGTCATAAACATCCCCATTGGTACCTACCGGAATATCAAAATCGAATTCTTCATAGGAACAGTATGGCGAATGCGCACGAACATCGTAATCCACCCCTGTGGCCCGAAGGATGGGACCCGACCAGCTGTAATCCAAGGCCTGCTCCGGAGTAACCGCGGCTACATTGGACGTACGCTCGATAAAGATCCTATTCCTGTCAAACAGTTCCTGGAACTCCTTCAAAACCGGCGGGAAACGAACCAAAAATTCCCTGATTTTTTCAAAGGCAACATCGTTGAAATCACGCTCAAAACCACCGATACGACCAATATTGGTCGTTAAACGAGCACCACAGATCTCTTCGTAGATCTCGTAGATGAACTCACGTTCCTGCATCACGTACAAGAAGCCTGAGAAGGCTCCAGTATCCACACCAAGGATACCGTTACAGATAATATGGTCGGCAATACGCGCCAATTCCATCACGATCACACGCATGTACTGCACACGTTTTGGAATCTCAATATCCAACAATTTTTCCACGGTCATGTGCCAACCCATATTATTGATCGGTGAGGAACAATAATTCAAACGGTCGGTCAATGGCGTGATTTGGTAATATGGTCTATGTTCTGCTATTTTTTCAAATGCGCGGTGGATGTATCCAATGGTGGAAACACCGCCCACAATACGCTCCCCATCAATCTGAACCACATTCTGGAATACACCATGGGTGGCAGGGTGGGTAGGACCAATATTCAGGGTGATCAGATCCTCTTGCGGATCGTTGTCCTCAAATACCGGTGCGTTGGATGATATACGGGTAATAGGTTTACTCATTTTCTTGCTCCCTTAACGGCCAAAATAAAAATCCTTTTTATCAACTCGGTTCGGATCCTCCAATGGATATTCCCTGCGCATCGGAAATACGCCAAGGTCGTCCATGTTCAGGATTCTGCGCAGATCAGGATGCCCTTCAAACTGTATCCCGAAGAAATCGTAGGTCTCCCGTTCCATCCAGTTGGCTCCGTTCCAAAGGAAGGAGGCTGTAGGAATGCGAGGGTCTGCTGCGGTGATAAATACCTTGATACGGATCCTGACGTTATGGATCAGACTATGCACATGGTATACCACTGCATATTCCTTTTCCAATTCAGGATAATGGACCGCCGTGATATCCGTCAGGTAAATAAACTGCATAAATTCATCTTCCTTGATCAACATCAGCAGATCAATAATGGTCTCTCGATCTGTTTCAAGGGTCAACAAACCTTTAGGTTCGCTGAAGTTGGACACTTTGTCGCCAAAAGTGGCCTGTAACTTTGATATAACGAGTTGATTGGTCAACTTATCCATTGTCTGTTGCGATTCCGTATTTTTCTAATAATGCTTTGTACTCCGGGGTATTTCTACGGTTGAGGGATTCGTTCTTCACGATATCCTGCAGTCTCAACACGCCATCCAGGATAGCTTCTGGGCGCGGTGGACAACCAGGAACATAAACGTCCACCGGAATGATCTCATCGATCCCCTGTAATACCGAATAGGTATCGAAAATACCTCCGCTGGAAGCGCAGGCACCAACAGCAATTACCCAACGTGGCTCTGCCATCTGGGTATACACCTGCTTCAATACCGGAGCCATCTTTTTGGCAATGGTCCCCATCACCAATAACATATCTGCCTGGCGTGGGGAAAAACTCGGACGCTCCGCACCAAAACGTGCCAGGTCATAAGTCGATCCCATAGTTGCCATAAATTCAATCCCACAACAGGATGTTGCAAACGGTAAAGGCCATAAGGAATTGGCACGAGCCAATCCGATCGCCTTATCCAAAGTCGTTGCAAAAAATCCCGCCCCTTCTACACCTGGAGGCTTATCCGCTAAGGTAATATTGCTCATTTTATTCGTCTCCCTTAAATGGAAAAGATTAACCTGCTCAGGTTAATCCCAATCCAATGCTTTCTTTTTAATAATGTAAATAAAGCCTAACAACAAGAGTCCCATAAATACGAACATCTCGATTAGACCCTGCCACCCAAATTCACGGAAATTAACGGCCCAAGGATACATGAAGATAACCTCGATATCGAAAATCACGAAAAGGATCGCAACCAGAAAATACTTGATANNTGTCTGGCATTTCCCACCACTTCCACTCCCGACTCAAAAGCGGCTAATTTATTCTCCGTCCGTACCTTCGGACCAATTAAATGGGTGCCGATAATAGTCGTCACACCAAACCCAACAGCAACAGCTAATTGTATCAAAATTGGAATATAGTCTACAGGTGCGCTTTGGCTAGCTAATTCATTCATATCTATAGTTTACCCCTATTTAGTAGAATAACAAAAATAGCAAATTAAGTCAACAAAAAAAGGGACCGTTATCTGTAACGGCCCCCTTTTTGTTATTTTGAATCATTATAAATTACAGACTCTCTAGCATTTGTTTTGCAAATGCATCTTCTGGTCTTAACGCAATTGTTTGATTGAAATGCTCTTTCGCTTTTGCATTGTCACCTTTGATATATGCGTAATATCCTAGGTAGGTATGCGCATCAGCTGCATATACGTTGTTGTTAGAATCTTCTTTGGTTGAAGCTTTGATCGCATCCAATAATTTCGTGAATGAATCTACGAAAATACCTTTAGCTGCTTCAGGATTACCTAACATGTTATCCAATGCCATTTCCGACAAACCTTTGTAGTACAAAGATGGGATCAGGTACATGTCTTTAGCACGTTGCTCTGTAGCTTGCGCTGCAATTCCTAATGCTCTTACTGCTTCTTCCAAATGAGGTTTTGCCTCGTTGTATTTTGCAGCCGCTTGCTCAGGAGTCAATTCAACACCTTCTGGAGCCGCTACTAATTTCGAACCAACTCCATAAGCTGCTTGTCCTAAATAGTAGTTAGCATCTGCATAGAATGCTGATTTTGGATTAGCCGCAGGGATTTTGAATAATTCCTTCGCTGCTTCGATCTCACCTTCTTGGTATTTCAAGAAAGCAGTTTCTGCGATCTCTGCATCAAAGTCATCATCTTCTCCTTCTTTCGAAATGGCTGTATTCAAATACTCCAATCCTTTTGCTTTGTCTCCAGCTAATACCGCTGACATACCAGCTATCAAGAAGTCACGTCCGATCAAACGGCTAGTGTCTACTTTTGACATCAACTGCGTCATGTTCTCATTCGCTTTTGCGTAATCTTTATCCTGTGTGAAGGCCAAGTAACCCAAATAACGGAATACTTTAGGATCAACATCAGGGATCACAGCCAATTCTTGAGAAACGGTTTTCAACTCGTCGTAGTTACCCGAGAATACCAAGAAATCCGCATAACGAAGTTTAGCATCTACGGAGTTATCTCCTGTTAAGGTCAAATACTTTTTATAAGCTTCCAACGCTTTTAAGTTGATCTCACGGTATTGCTCATCTGGTGCTTTACGAGATGATTGGTAATACGTTTCTGCAATCTCACGGTAGATCGGACCATAGTCAGGATGTTCTGTTGTTAACAAATTCAAATCTTCCAAAACTTGATCATAGGCCTGCGCTCTTCTACTGATGATGGCTTGACCGATCTTTGGTGCCAATAACTTATCATTGATCGCCAAAGCGTCACGGTAAGCTACATATGCAGGGCTGTTTTCACGAAGACCAGCATAAGCGTCACCTAATGCTACGGAGATCAATGGATCTTTAGCATTCATTTCTTTCGCTCTGGTTAAGTATTCAATCGCTTTTTTATAGTCTGGTTTTGGCGCATCGATATACGCTCTACCGATATAATAAAGATTTAAATACTCTTTTTTACCGATGTTGTTGCTAGCTTCTGCAAATTTCTGCTCAGCAGCGGCAACATTACCTTTTTCCAAATCAACGGTACCCAAACCAACATTGTTCAACTTCTCTTTCGGATCAGCTGTTAGACCTTGTTGGAAAACGACAGCTGCAGAGTCTACCTTCTCGTTGATCAGGTGGATTTGTCCTAAATAAAAATAGTTTTCTCCATCTTTTGCTTTTTTGGTTACCAATTGCTGTAACATGGTCTTTGCTTTCCCATATTGTTCAACTTCCATGGCAGCTTTAGCATCCTTTAAACTTTGTGCACTTGCAGTTCCTACTGCTCCCGCTAACAAAAGACTTAAAAATAATTTGCTGTTTGTCATAATCTATTATTTACTCTTTGTTATAAACTAATTTATGTTATCTCTAATTAATATTTCTCTACCTGGCATGGTAACTGGCAACAGTCCTGATTTCAGCACCACCCTTTGCCCACGGTCGCCCGTAAGGAAGGCTGAAAAACCAATTCCCAAACCCATGTTCGGTTGATAATTCAATACGTAAAACGTCGTTTTCAAGGGGTATTCCTCCGTTGCGAAGGTAGTTTGTGAAGGCTTGGTAAATACCGTCTTGCCATCACTGCCCGTATTTTGAAGGCTTAAGATACGAATTTTATTTTCTTCTCCAAATTGCCTTCTATAATCCAAATACTGGGAATAGGAGACTATACCTATCGCATTAACGTTTGTTTCAATTTGTTTAAGAACTTCGGTAGACGTTTTCATCGCCTGAACAGATTTAGCGGAAATTTGATCCACTTTACTGAATTCCTTAACTTTTCGAACCATGCTGGAATTTATATTATCCAACAACAAGGTTTTCCCGGAGGCATCACCTTTCATCAATGAAGATAACGTCTGCACGTTGATCGAAGTATCCGGGGATGAAATATTATTTACAAAAACCACACCATCATTCCATATTGGGAAGATTCTCGGTGTAATTTGTCGATTTCCAAACCCGGCGCTCTCCCGCTCTGTCAGTTCCCTGGCCAAAATGGCCATAGAACCATCACCTTGAATCAGGCTGTTGATCGCTTCCCGCTCCGGTTTAGAAATGACCTGAATCTTCGTGTTCACATAGGAAGAGCGAAATACTTCCAACTGTTCGTTCAGAATGGAAGTGGCCGCTTCGTCCACGATGACCGTCATTTCCCCCGTTAGGATANNTGCTGGCATTGGGCTCACCGGTACCTTGGGCTACTTCTATTTTATCCGCAGTTTTCGAATTGGAACAAGAAATACCAAAGGTCAATAAACCTATAATAAGCAAAGAACTTAAAAACTTACGCTTCATATTTATTTAGAATATAAATATGCGCTAAGGATTAATTTAATCCCTAAAATTATTTTGCCACAGACGGGCGAAGCGCATAAAGGAATATACAATTAATAGCACGCCAAAGATGTTCTTGAAGGCGGGGTTGATTTCGATGGGAAAGCCTTTCCAAAAGATGATCAATAGCCCCAACACGAAATAGAACAGGAACATGGCAAGCCCTAAAATAGACAGAAATCGCTGTGTGGGCGATTTCCGTCTAAAAGAATTTCTTGTTGGATTATCCGACATATGTATCTTATTGTTGAGACAAGTCAAGACGGATTGGCAAGGAGAACTTCACAGGTACCTTCCTACCGTTCTGAATGGCAGGGTTCCAGCTCTTGGATTTCTTCAATGCAGCAACTGCTGCTTGCCCGATACCATGAGACAAATCTTTGTCAATTTTGATGTCTGTCACCTTTCCGTTTCTATCGATAACGAAAGATAACTGAACAGTTCCTTTTACACCAGCCTCAATTGCTGCTGGAGGGTAAACCAATGCATTCTGAACAAATGAACGGAAAGCGTTGATACCACCTGGGTATTCTGCTGGAACCTCTACCGACTCAAAGTCATAAACTTTGTTCGGGTCTCCATCAGGTGAACCTTTAAGGGAACCTGTGATAGCACCATCCACTTTTTTACTTCCGAATTCTCCCGGAGGAACTGCTGTACCACCTGGTGTACCTTTTAGGGTCAACCTTGCTGGTGTAGCGTTTTTCTCCTTGATCTCTTCTTGGGTAACAACTTCCTCTTTTACTTGTCTCGAATCCACTACCTTAGGTTCTGGGAAACGGATCAAGTCTTCTGCTGGAGGATCTTGTTGTATACGTTGAGGAGGTGTCTCTTCTTGTGGAAGAGGCTCTTCTTCTTCCGGCTCAGGTGGAGGTACCAAATCCTCTAGGGTAACTGGGCCTAGATCAACTTCTTGAACCACTTCCTTCTCAGGAAAGATGTTCAGGTCGAAGGCTTTCACAGCTACAAAGAAAAGAACAACTGCCGATACGGAGAATAAAGCAATATTGGTGGCTTTGGGCGCGAACTTACGTAAGGCATAAGCTCCATATTCTTTATTTCTATTCTCGAAAACGACATCAAGCCATTCTTTCTTAAATAAATCTAATTTTGAACCTATCATATCTTTAAATTTTTACCGTAATTATTTTACGTTGTATGCTCCATTATCTTTCAACACCTGTACTTCTTCAGGTTTGATCTTGGAAATCATGTAACGTTTAATATCTACGATTTTCATTTCGTCTAATATATCTACCGTATTCAGGTGTACCGACTCATCACTTGGACGGATAACGACGATTAAGTCTTTACCGCCTGTAGCTTGAGGAACCTGTGCTTTCATTTGGATAAGCACTTTGCGGATACCTTCTTTGGAGAAATCAACTACTGTTGGTGGAGTGATCGGATTAGCCAACTGGCCGTAATACCAAACGATTTTATTGTCTGAACCTAATAATAAGGTGATCGAACGGTTGTCTGCAATTTCCAATTCTGGATTTTGCTCCGATAAATCTTTGTTCTTATCAGGGAAGGCAATGTCCATCGCTTGCGGCTTACTTAAAGACGTTGTCAACATGAAGAAGGTGATCAGTAAGAAGGCTAGATCCACCATCGCGGTTAAATCTACCTTACCACCGTTTTTCTTCGACCTGACTTTCCCGCCTTTTTTACCGCCTCCGGAGTCTTGATTTAATTCTGCCATTTTATTCTATTATTTCTCCGTACGTAATCCGGTCACAAAACTGAATCTGTTCTGTTTTTGGTTACGCAAGGTTTCAATGATCAAATTCATTACGGAATATTTCTCGGTTGCATCTGCTTTGATAGCGACTTTCAATTGACCTGGATCAACGAAATTCTTCTCTTTTTCAGCGCGCTCACGATTGAATTCCACCGTTGCGATACGGGCTTGCTGTACCCAGTGGTAAAGCTCGTTCGAATTGGCCTCTGTACTATCTACAGGAATACCTTTTTGAACATCCTCTTTACGCTTGTCTTTTTCCAAAGACAACAAACCACGCAATTCCTTCATTGGGACACCGAAGTCGTCCATCAATTTGAACTTCTCGTAATCTTCGGCCGAGAATGGGATGCTGTATTTTGCAGACATCTTCTCAAGAGTCAGTTTCCTAACGTTAGGATTCTTGATTCCTAAGAACACCTTTCCTCCGTGGTTCACTGAGATCACTGCCAGGTTATCGTCTGGTAGTTTCTCTAGTGTAGTAGAGGCTGGAGTGTCTACTGGCATCGTTTCTGGTTGACGTGCTGTTGCCGTCAATACGAAGAATGTTAGAAGCAGGAACGATACGTCACACATCGCCGTCATGTCGATGGAGGTACCGGCTCTTTTTACTTTTGCTTTTCCCATTTCTTTACTTCTTTAAATTAACACTCTATTGCTTTCATAAGGATGATGCTGAAAAGTTGAAGAATGCATAAATTATTTTCAACTTTTTTTCAGGATCTTCTTATTTGTGGTTTGCAGCGTATGTTTGTACGATTGAGAAACCAGCCTCGTCAATAGAATATGTTAATGTATCGATCTTAGAAGTTAAGATGTTGTACATGATAATAGCTACGGTAGATGTAGCGATACCTGTTGCCGTGTTGATCAAGGCCTCAGAGATACCATTCGCTAATTTTGCTTGGTCAGGAGCACCACCAGTTGCCAACGCCGAGAAGGCCTTGATCATACCTGTTACCGTTCCTAATAGACCTGTTAATGTACCGATAGAAACCAACGTTGCAATTACCGTTAAGTTTTTCTCTAACATCGGCATTTCTAATGTTGTAGCTTCTTCGATTTCTTTTTGGATAGCCAATACCGATTTTTCAGTATCTAAGCCTGGGTTAGCTTCAACATCTTTATATTTTAATAAACCCGCTTTGATAACGTTTGCTACAGATCCTTTTTGCTTATCACACTCTTGGATAGCTGAATCAATGTTACCTGTTCTCAACAAACCTTGTACTTTTCTCACGAAGTTACCTACGTTTCCTGTACCTGATGCTTTACCAATAACGATAAAACGCTCGATAGAGAATACGAATACCATTAAGAATAATCCCAATAGAACTGGTACGATGTAACCTGCATGATAAACCATACCCAAATAGTTACCCGGTACTGGTTGATTCTCGCGATTTCCGTCGATAAAGTTTGCTGGATCACCCATTACAAATTCGTAAACCAAGTAACCAATCACCAAACAAATGATAATTGCTAAACTCGCAAATAAATTACCCGCGGTGCCACTGTCTTGTTTAGCTGGGGCTGTAGTAGTTTTTGGTGCGTTTGCCATTTTTTTACTAATTTTTAGATTTTTTACTGTTGTTTAATTATTAAGTTAAATTCAATTTTATGCAAGCTAAATCGCGTTATTTTACATAAATTCAAAACAAATATAGCATTTTCTGTTAAAAACAAAATTAATTTGAAGATATAATAAGAGTGCATTTAAAGCCTGTCTATGTCCTCATTGATATGCTACAGCAGTTTCCAATCAATGCTCCATCACTTTATGTACATAACGGTCTAACATTACTGTTTTTTTTACAATGAAAACCATTTTTTTTCTGATATGCAAATTATCAAATCGTTAAATGTTAAAATTAAGTGAGCATTTACTTACAATAAACGTTGCCACAGCAACCCATTTTAAACCATTTAAACCAAGTATTTCTTTGTTTTTTAATAGGTTAGGGCGATAAATACCCCTTAACCGCCAAAGCCTTTCACAGAATAACCTTCGGATTCCAAATACTGGATTATTTTTTCTTTAAAATCCCCTTGTATCAGAATTTCGCCGTCTTTCGCACTTCCACCTACCCCACATTTTTGCTTCAAGAGCTTGGAAAGTGATTCTAAATCATCCTGTTTGCCGATAAATCCCGTCACCAATGTAACGGTTTTTCCCTTCCTGGCCTTCTTATCCCTACCCACTTTTAGCTTCTGCTTCTCCTTGGGTAGCGTATCCTGCTCCTCATCGGAATCAAATTCCTGATAGGAATAGTTGGAATCCGTAGAATATACGATCCCTTCAAAGCGTTGCTTCTTCTGTTTTGCCATAATTAACAAATAATATTTAATGCTTTTGGTAATACTTCGATATGGATCTGCTGGCCGAGATCCATCGGTTCCCCATCCAAGTGGACCGGAGCTTTACCTTCCTGTTCAATACAAATCTTTTTGCCCGGTATGATCTCCACATATTCCGACTGGTCGGCCGTCTTATTAAAGAGGTGGAAAATCATCAAGGGTAAAGTATATAACGGAAATTTATGCACAATACATACATCCAATACGCCATCTGTGATCGAAGCGTTCGGCGCGATGTAGGCATTATTGCCATATTGGGGCGAATTGGCGACCGAAATCATAAAGGCTTCCCGCTCGTATTCCTCCCCATCGATCAGTAATTTATATTTCTTGGGTTTATATTTACTCAATAGATTGATGACCGTACGTAAGTAACCTACAGGTCCACGAAAGGTTTCGCCCGCAAATTTATCGCTAACCGAGGCGTCAAAACCGATGCCAGCGATATTGAAGAAATTCCGGTCTTCGGCCTTGGCACAATCCACGGCCAGGAATTCGAAACGGTTGATTCGGCGCAAAGCGGCCGATTCGTTCATGGGGACCCCTAAATATAAGGCGAGTCCATTTCCAGAGCCTTCGGGGACAATGCCCAGTGGAATTTCCGAGCCTACCAAAGCCGAACCGATCTCATTGATCGTACCGTCACCCCCCACAGCGACTACCGCATCGTATTTTTCTTCGATGGCTTCTTTGGCCAGCTCATAGCCATGGTTCACATGATTTGTTAATTTAAAGGTAGGTTCAAATCGGTTTAAATCCAACACCTCCAACACCTGTTTATTAAATGCCGTTTTCTTCTTCCCCCCGGATATGGGATTGACTATAAACAGTATGCGTTTCTTTGCCATCTCAATCTGATAATTCCGCTAAAGATAATAATTTGGTTGAAATACTTTTTAAATAATGCAACTTATCGTAGCTTTGTTGCCACCGTAAAAAAAACACTTATGGCATACTTATTTACCTCCGAATCTGTTTCTGAAGGACATCCAGATAAAGTTGCAGATCAAATTTCGGATGCATTGATCGATAATTTCCTAGCCTGGGACGAAGATGCACGCGTAGCAATCGAAACCCTAGTAACCACCGGACAGGTCGTGTTGGCTGGCGAAGTAAAATCAAAAATCTATTTAGACGTTCAAAAGATAACCCGTCAGGTGATCGAAAAGATCGGATATACCAAATCCGAGTATATGTTCGAAGCCAATTCATGTGGTGTGCTTTCGGCCATCCATGAGCAGTCGGCAGACATCAACCAAGGGGTTGACCGCGTGACCAGGCAAGAACAGGGCGCGGGTGACCAAGGTATCATGTTCGGGTATGCGAACAATGAAACCGAGAACTACATGCCTTTGGCATTGGATATCTCCCACCGTTTATTATACGAACTAGCGGCTCTACGCCGTGAGAATGATAGCATTCCCTACCTACGTCCTGATGCGAAATCGCAGGTGACCTTGGAATACGATGACAACCACAAACCTGTGCGTATTGATACCATCGTTATTTCTACCCAGCATGATGATTTTGCGCAAGAAAAGGAAATGCAGGAGAAAATCAAATCGGATATCATTAATATCCTGATCCCGCGTGTGAAGGCACAATTGAAACCTGAATTACAGGCATTGTTCAATGGGGAGATCAAATACCATATCAACCCAACGGGAAAATTCGTGATCGGTGGACCTCATGGAGATACCGGTTTAACGGGAAGAAAGATCATTGTGGATACGTATGGTGGTAAGGGTGCACATGGTGGTGGAGCTTTCTCCGGAAAGGATCCATCCAAAGTGGACCGCTCTGCAGCGTATGCAACAAGACATATTGCCAAGAACTTAGTGGCAGCTGGTGTTGCTGATGAGTTATTGGTACAGATTTCTTATGCGATCGGTGTGAAGGATCCGATGGGTATCTATGTGAATACCTATGGTACTTCGAAAGTGAACAAAACCGATGGTGAAATCGCACAGATTATTGCTGAACTGTTTGATATGACGCCATATGGCATTGAAACTAGATTAGGACTTAGAAAGCCGATCTATGCGGAAACTGCTGCTTATGGCCATATGGGTAGAACCCCCAAAACAGTGACTAAGACATTTGAAAATTCGAACGGGGAGATAAAGACGGTAGAAGTTGATTTGTTTACCTGGGAGAAATTGGATTATGTGGATAAGGTGAAAAAGGCTTTCGGGCTGTAAAAGTATAAAAGTCTAAAAATATTATCAGCCTATAATTAAAGCAAAAAAAGTAGATTCAAATGAATCTGCTTTTTTTGCTTTAATTATCACATTTCCCTATATTGTAATCTCCTTCAAAAAAGACAGATTTTGGAATTATTCATTTTTTTATGAGATTTGAAAATCTGATTAAATCTATTTCTGTGAAAAAGCTAAGTGAAAATAGGAAACTTATAACAGCCTTAAAATCCGGCTCGGAGAAGGCGTTTACAGAAATTTATAATAAATATTGGAAAAACCTGCTTGCTATTTCCTATCATATTTTAAAGGATAAGGAACAAGCCCAAGAAGTGGTTCAAGAAGTTTTTATTTCTATTTGGAATAACCGAAAAGAAATTGAAATCGATTCAATTGAAGGATACTTGGCAACTGCAGTAAAATACAGCACATTTAAAGTAATATATAAAAACAAAAGACTCAACGAGATTGAGCAAGGTTTGCAACAAGCAGATTCATATCTTGAAGACGACAAAATTGAAGCGCGTTTCCTCAAAGACTATTTAGATGGGGTAATAGAAAAACTTCCAGAAAAATGTCGAATCATATTCAAATTAAGTCGAGAAACCTATTTAACCAATCAAGAAATCTCTGACAATTTAAATATTAGTGTAAAAACTGTCGAAGCACATATTACCAGAGCCATAAAAATCCTTCGTATAAACCTCCATAAGGTAGGCCTAAGCTTGGTATTCTTATTACTATTTTAATTTCACTTCTATTTTTTTTTAATTCCATATAGGGTTATGTCTTTCGAGAAGGTACATATATATGAAGCCCAGAAATTATGGAAGAAAAACAAATCAAAATTCTGATTGAGAAATACCTCTCTGGAAAAGCATCTCTGGAAGAGAAAAAGAGTCTAGAGATTTGGTATAAATCCCAATTGGAGGATGATATCGTATGGGATTTAGAAGACCAAAGCTTTCAATCCTTTGAAAATAAAATAAAATCTGCCATTTGGGAAGAAACAGTTAATAAGCATGCAAAACTAAAATATCGCAAATGGATATCTTTTTCTGCAGCAGCTGCCATTTTGTTGTTTTCATCATTTTTGATATTTCTTCAAATCAAACAGAAAGATTTTCAGCAACTAGCTAAAACTCCAATAAATCAAGTTGAAAATAGACATATCATATTACCAGATAGTAGTATTGTAATTCTAAGACCCGGAAGTGAAATTTTATTATCAAAAGAATTTGGAATTGAAGACAGAGAGGTTGAACTAATAGGTGAAGCATATTTTGATGTGACACCAAATAAAATAAAACCCTTCATTATAAATTCAGCGAATATTAAAACTACTGTACTTGGAACTGCTTTTTCAATTCTTGCTAACCCAAACGGTAAAACCATTGAAGTTATAGTTGGCCATGGCAAAGTACGGGTTGAAAAAGAAAATAAAACGTTAGGAATACTCCAAGCAAAACAAAAGTTAATCATCCCAGAAAACCAACGGGTGGATGAGGATATAAAAATTCTAAATGAAGTTTCCAAAAATGAAATGGCATGGATGGAAGAAGACATGAATTTTGAAGCTTTAGCTTTTTCGGATTTAACTAAAAAGCTGGAACGACGTTACCAAGTTAATATAGAATTAATGGATCCCAAATTAGCCAACTTGAAAATATCGGGAGTATATAAAGGAACAGAAAAATTGGAGGAAGTACTTACTAATTTATGCGTAACTACCAATACAACCTTTATAAAATTGGAAAACAAGAGATATCAGATTAAAGAAAACAAAAACCTTAACTAATAACAACGATTAAAACCAAAAAATATGAAACTAAACTCAGATTCTACTTAATCCAAAAAACAAGACCCCCCAGGCCCTAGGAAGCATAATGGGGAGTCCGGAGAATTAAATCAATTGTTTACACTTAATCCCATTACAAATAATGCAAAAACTACGGTTTTTTGCAAGGGGTAAATTACATCTCCTTACCACCTTGCATAAACAGTCTAACTTCCGTTTTCTTATGAAAATAAAATTAGTTTGTGCAATGTTGTCCACAATAACCTTAAACCTATTTGCGACACCAAATAGTTTTGGACAAAATGTCAATACGACTAAAGTCGAAATCAGTTTTAAACAGGCAACTTTAAAACAAATATTATCAGATTTACAAAAACAATCTGGGTTTAGCTTTTTTTATCCTAGTGATATTGTTGCCCAGTATAATGAAATTTCAATTGATTTATCCAATGAAATAATGGCTGAAGCTTTGAACATGGTGCTGAAAAATACGCCATTAACTTATGTACAGCGAGGAAATAACATTATTTTATTTGTAGGAGATAAACCAACGGAAAAGTTAAACAAAAGTTCTGAAGTTTATCAAAAAACGGTTTCTGGAATAGTTGTTAATGAACAAAATAAACCCATTGCCGGGGTTACTGTTCAGGTAAAAAATCTAAAAACTAACTCTGCAAACTTCAAACTAAACACAGCAACAGATCAAAATGGACATTGGAGTCTTATTTTACCTCATAGTCAGGTAACAATAAGCCTATCTATGATTGGATTTGAAAACCAAGATGTTGAACTTGATGGAAGGTCAGAATTAACCATTCAGTTGAAACCTGCAAAAGCCCAAGAAATAGAAGATGTGGTAATTACTGGTTTATTTGAAAGACCTAAGGAAATGTATACTGGGGCAGCAAGATCTTTCACCCAAGAACAATTACAAAATGTTTCCAGCGACAATGTATTAACTGCTTTGCGATCTCTAGATCCCTCTTTTCAAATGCCGGAAAACATAAATTTAGGAGCTAATCCTAATGCTCTACCCGAGGTAACTCTAAGAGGAGGAAATAGTCTAATAGACCCAAACACTTCCACCAATAATCCATTTAATTATTCAAACAATCCAAATACTCCCCTATTTATTTTAGATGGTTTTGAGGTCTCTTTAGCACGAATCAATGATCTGGATTTGACACGAATAAAAAGCATCGACTTATTGAAGGACGCTACTGCGACATCTATCTACGGATCTAGAGCAGCAAATGGAGTTGTAGTAATAGAAACTATACGACCTAAAGCAGGGAAACTAAATTTAACCTATACTGGAAATGCCACCATTGAATCCCCTGACATCTTAGATTACGATGTGTTAAATTCTTCTGAAAAATTAGCCATTGAAAAGCAGATTGGTGTATATGACTATTCCTGGAATTCAGTCGATCAACAACTGAAAACCATATACAATGAGAGATTAAGGGCTGTTACTTCAGGAGTAAACACAGATTGGCTAGCACAACCAATCCGTACAGGGATTGGACAAAAACACAATATTTATGTGGAAGGAGGGAAAGACGAAATTCAATATGGAATCAACTTAAATTATTATAACAACTCTGGAGTTATGAAAGGTTCTAACCGTCAGACAATGACTGGTAATACTTTTCTATCCTATCGTTTTAAGAATCTAATGTTCAAGAACGATCTTACACTGGTAAGTAATTTAGGGAATAATTCACCTTTTGGGTCTTTTAAACAGTATACCCAATTAAATCCATATTGGACTCCGTTTAATTCGGATGGTTCCTATAAGTTATATCTCGAGGAAATTTATAACGAAGATACCGGTGCAAGGCTAACAAATTTTGATACTTACAATAACCTAACGGGTTATGTTGGAAGACCGACTAATCCATTATATGATGCCAGTCTCAATATCTTGGATCAAACGAAGTACCATAGTATTATCAATAATTTCGCCTTGGAATGGCAAGCTTATTCCTGGCTAAAATTACGCGGAACATTTGCTTACCTGTTCCAAGCGGATGAATCCGATAAATTCTTGCCTGCACAACATTCAACATTTGCCAACACACCCACATTTGAAAAGGGGTCATACAATAAAGGTTACGGAAAAAATCAGCGTTACGAGGGGATATTTTCAGCCAACTTAAGTAAAACGTTTGGTAAAAACCTCATATTCGCAACCCTTGGAGCAAATATATCCCAGGAGGATAACAATACACAAAGGTTATTGGTTGTTGGATTTCCAAATGCAAGTATGGATGATATAACTCAAGGGCTTCAGTTCGACCTTGGCAGTAAACCTATCGGAACTGAAAACATAAAGCGACTAGCTGGCCTGTTTTCAAATATATCCTTTGCTCATAACAATCGATATTTATTAGATTTTTCATATAGGGTTGATGGCTCATCACAATTTGGTTCCAACAACCGGTTCGCTCCATTTTGGTCAGCTGGGGCAGGTTGGAATTTACATAATGAAAATCTAATAAAGGATATTGAAGGAATTAATAGACTTAAAATCCGTTATTCGTTTGGATACACTGGATCACAGAATTTTGATTCATTTTACGGACTTACCACATCACGATATTTTACAGCCACGGAATATCGTGGCATGATCGGCACTTATTTACTCGGATACGGAAATCCAAATTTAGCTTGGCAGAAAACTCAAAAGAACAATTTAGGAATAGATATTACATTATTTAACAGGCTTGATCTATCGGCGAATTATTACATTGAGAAAACCCAAGGGTCGATTGCTTCTATTTCAACAGCTCCTTCATCTGGGTTTATCGATTTTAAGGAAAATATGGGCGACTTAAAATCAAATGGCTGGGAATTATATTCGAAATTTAATATTATTTCAAATCCTAACAATCGGAACAATTGGTCTATTTTCTTGAACCTATTCTCGGTCAATAATAAAATCGAAAGGGTATCAAACACCATATCTGCTCTGAATAAAGCGGCAGATGAACAATTATCTACTTTACCAATTACTCGATTTGCTGAAGGTCAATCCACCACGGCAATCTGGGCAGTACCATCTTTGGGAATTGATCCTGCTACGGGCTATGAAATCTTCCTAACCAAGGATGGCCGATTAACAAATACATACAATCCATTAGATCAAATTATTGTGGGTGATACTCGTTCAGATCTAGAGGGTACCTTTGGGACAAACTTTGAGTATAATGGAATTGGATTAAACGCATTTTTTCGGTTCAAAATGGGGGGGCAATCTTATAATCAAACCTTAGTCGACCGAGTAGAAAATGTAAATGTTAGACTTTATAATGTTGACAGAAGAGTTTCAGAAGAACGCTGGTTAAATCAAGGAGACCACACGTTCTATAAAGGACTAATAGATGCCGATGGATATGGAAATACTACACCAACCTATGCTACATCAAGGTTTGTCCAAAATGACAATCTCCTGTCATTAGAAAGCATCTCCCTCTTTTATCGTTTCAATGATGAAATTTCTAAAAAATGGGGTATGAGAAATACGAAGATAACGGCATTCTCAAACGATGTATTTCGATTTTCAAGTATCCGAAGAGAACGTGGCTTAGATTATCCGTTCAGCAGATCATTTACATTTCAAATATCAACTAGTTTTTAATTAAGATGGAATTAATAATGAAAATCAACATGAGAAAGAAATCCATCATTGGACTAATCTTTTTATCAATAATATTTTTTACGCTAAATTCCTGTAATAAGTGGTTGGATGTGCAACCTAGCACACAAACAACGGAAAACAAACAATTCAGCTCGCAACAAGGATACATAGATGCACTAATTGGCACTTACCAAAAAATGGCTGAAAACAATAGCTATGGAAAAAACTTAGGATATGGCGTATTGGATGTCTTGGCGCAATTGTTCCAAAACAAAGCGAATCAAACTGTTGATATGTATGGTCAATTAGCTAGATATAATTATGCCGACGCTGGTGTTGAAGCTACCATTAATAGCCTTTGGAGTGAACAATATAGTATTATTGCCCAAACAAATTACATTTTAAAGGATATTGATGCAAATCGTCATTTATTTCAACAGCATAATTTTAATTTGATCAAAGGGGAATCATTGGCAATTAGAGCAATGGTCCACTTTGATTTATTACGATTGTTCGCTCCTGTAAAATCACAATTACAACCTATCGAACAATCTACCATCCCATATATGACAGCATTTTCAGTCAATCCTTCTAAATCATTATCCTTTGAAGAAATTATTTCTCAAATTATCATTGATCTAAAAGCTGCTGAAGAATTATTGTCCATTGATCAGGAAATAGATCAAATTAAAGACAATGCTGGGAAAAATAATCTAGAATTGTTTCAATCATTCCGACAGAACCGATTAAATTATTGGGCAGTCAAAGCTTTATTAGCTCGGGTTTATCAATATAATGAAGATAAAGAAAACGCTTTAAAATATTCTAAGGAAGTGATTTCTAGTGAAAAATTCTATTTCGTAAATGGCAACACAAATACTACAAATCCTACATTAGCTTCTTCAAATGCTATTTTTAGTACAGAACATATCTTTTCAGTCTACAAATCAGATTTAAAAACAGTATCTGATCGTTATTTCAAGACTGAAAGTAATGCCGCCGAAGGTGAAGATTATTTTTCTACTCAGACTAATTTGAACAATTATTTTGAAGTATCGGTTTCTGGCCATGCTATAGATATCCGAGGACCTCAAGCCTCCAACTCCAGGTGGAATGTATTTAATGTATCAACTGTGTACAGCAATAAATATTATGTGGGTTCAAACATTAACAATGTGAACCAAAAATTAATTCCAGTTATCAAATTAGCTGAAATGTATTATATAGCAGCTGAAGCTAGTCCTACAGTTCAGGAAGCCTTGGGATATATCAATAAAGTAAGGACAGCGCGCCTTATCCCTGCATTAACTAATACAAACATTACCAATTCAAGCCAACTAGATTCAGAAATCTTTAAAGAATATCGAAAGGAATTTATCGCTGAAGGGCAATTATGGTATTATTATAAACGTAAAAAATTCACTTCCATTCAAAATACAGTGGACTACTCGTTCAACTTAGGAAAATACGTTTTCCCGATTCCAAATAAAGAAATCGAATTTGGATTAAATTAAAATCAAAAAAATGAAAAATTGGACAAATATATTTGGCTTTTTATGTTCACTTCTATTGCTCATTGGTTGTAGTGAAGATAAACCCTTAATGTATCAAGAAGATTCAAAAGTATATTTTCTTAAAAATACTACTGAAACTTCTAGAGATAGTATCGAAAAAAGCTTTGCTTTTGACCCTACCAATGTTACTTCTGATACTATTGCACTCAACTTTAGAATCATCGGCTTTCCTAAGGACGTAGATAGAGAAATTGCAGTAAAAGTTAAAGAAGGTTCCACGGCAAAATTAGGATATCATTTTAAAATTGATAATCTATTTATTCCTGCGAATAGCTCAAATGGGTCAGCTGAACTTATTTTTTTCAGAAGAGAGGGTCTAAAGGATAGTACAGTCAGAGCAGATTTATTAATTGCAGAAAATGAAAATTTCGAGGTGGGATATGAAGATGTAATAGGAAATTCAAAAATCAATCGAGTTACTCTACGTTTTTCGATAACAGATTTATTGAGTAAACCAACAAATTGGCAAACATTATGGCAGAATATGTTTGGGGATTATTCCAATACTAAAATTTTATTTCTAACCCAACAGTTAAATTATACAGCTTGGAATGTGCCTTATTTATTCCCACAAGACCAAAGCCATATGATCAACAAGGCTAGGATAGCAATTTATGAATATGAGAAAATGAATGGTCCTTTAATGGATGAAAACGGAAATAGAGTGATAATCCCTTAATATAATGATATGAAAATAAAATTTGAAAACACGTTTATAGCCTTCATATTGGGATTAACTATGTATGGATGCGCAAAAGATAAAGGAAATTCCGAATACCAAAATGTCCCAAAAATTGAGGTTAACGATCAATCCATTGTGGGAACTATATTTATTCAACAAGGATCTTCATTAAAATTAAACCCTGAAATTCAACTTAATGGAAATAATGATGATCTATCCTACGAATGGTTTGTCTATTTAAATTCTCCAAGTGCGTCCTATGTTCAGGATAGCACAAAAATTTCTAATACGAAGAATTTAGATTACATCATTGACCCTAATATATTTACTATTGGAGAAACTTATAAATTAACCTTTAAGGTTACAAACAACATTAATGGTATTTCTTCATTTCATTTTTACCAGTTAAGTATATCTGACATTTTCACTCAAGGATGGATGTTTTTAGAAGATAAATCGGGAAAAGCAGATTTATCGATGATTTTAAATAATGGCACAGTATACCATGATATTTATTCATTTCGAAACAGCAATCATCCAATCGTAAATCCAAAATCATTTACTATTTCGAATGCATCAATAACTGATGATGTCGGGCCCAGTGGTAAAAAATATTATATCGTTGGGGAAACTGATGCCGTTGAACTTGATGGAACAACCATGAAAAAAAGATTCGATTATGAATACCTGTTCTTTTCGCCACCAAATATTATAAAGCCGTCATATATTGCTTGGGGAGGTAGTTCGGGTAGTAATGTTGGTGTTTTGTTAAATGATGGGCATGTTCATATTAATATGGTCGGAGGTTTCCCAGGAGCTAAAAAATTTGGAGCCCAGCTAAGGTCTCCAAATAATGGTTATGATTACGCTTTGGCCCCTCAACATATTTCTGGCAACAGTTATACAGATACCTATAACATCATCATGTTTGACACAAAAAACAAACGGTTTTATGGAGTTACCACAAGTGCTTTAAATTCATTTGATGAAGCTAACCAAAACAGTAGCATCTTCGATATGAATAACGTAGGCTTAGATCTAATAAAACTAGACTCCTCCAACATAACAGAGATCCGCAATGCCATTATGAAGGATGATGGAGGCAAAGGATATCTGCTCCAATTCCGAACCTTAAGAAACGCCTCAAATCCTTCAATTACTGTTGGAAAACAAGAAATAATTTCACCGGGTATAGCTCAGGCATCAGATATAACTGCCTCCACCCTTTCTCCGCATCTATTTTATGTAAATGATGGAAAACTCTATCGCTATGAAGTAACCTCAAATACATATACTATTGAATACACTCTTCCTTCAAATGAAATTGCAACAAAAATAAAATTCCAAAAACATGGATATGGCAATTCTATCCCCCGTCTTATTTTATCCACGTGGAACGGTTCAGAAGGCAAAGTATATTTCTTTAAAATAAACCAGACTGGAGCTATTGAGAGTCTTGATAAAACATTCTCTGGCTTTGGAAAAATAATTGATTTAGCCTATAAATATTAAAAACATGAAATTTAAAACTACCGCAGCATTGCTATTTATGACAAGTTCATTGTTCGCGCAGAACAAAATTGATGATGCGACAAAAAGAATGAATGAAATTGTTCAAAATGGCTCCTTAGCTCAAAAAAACACACTTGCGAATGAATTAAGTTTAGAGGCAAAAACCTCCAAGGATGCTAACCGTCTAGAAGTAATCAGTAATTACTTATATCAATTAGGACGTGAAGAAAGTTCTGATTCTCTACGAAGTGTAATTGCAAAAAAATATCCGAAAAGTCTTGTGGCAAGACAAGAATTTGTTACTAATGATTTCTATAAACAGAAAACTGCGAAAGACAAAGAAAATAGCTATAAAAAACTGTTAAAAAAATGGCCGATCCCAAAAACAGATGAAATTAAAATAGCATATGATTACCTTATTGCAAATATTGCGAATTCATATATTGAAGAAGGCAATAAAGAAAAATCTTTATCTTATCTAAATCAATTAAATGAACGTTTTTGGCGGGCCCAAGGATTTATTCCTGTTGCGACAACACTACTACAACAAGGAGACACTTTAACGGCAATTCCATTAATTCAAACCTCCATTGAAGATGCAGAATATTTTATGAACCTCCCCAAAGATCAACAAGATAATAAGGCTGGTTTTGCTGCAGTAGGATATCCTGGATATGTTTCACAATTAGCAAATATCTACAGTAATCAAGGTAAGCATAAAGAAGTGATGACATTATTGGAAAATGCCATTTCAAAAAATCCAACATTTGCTTCGCGGTTCAGCAATACCTATTTCAAGGCTTTGGAAAATGCAGGCAGAAAATTGGAGGCCCTTCAACAATTAGAAATGATTTATAAATCGGGCAATTTTGCATTTAAAACTAAAATGCATGAACTTTACACTTCATTAAATGGTTCCGATAAGGGTTTTGAAGGTTATATCAATAGATTGGATAATGAAGTTATTAAATACATTCAAGAGCATATTTCACAATTTGCAATAAATCAAACTATGCCAAATTTTGAACTACTAAACCTTAAGGGCGAGAAAGTTAGTTTGGAAAGTTTAAAAGGTAAAACACTAATATTAGATTTTTGGGCAACTTGGTGTGGTCCGTGTATAAGATCTTTCCCAGCAATGAAAGCAGCACAAGAAATGTATGCCAATGACAATAATGTAAAATTTTTATTCATCAACACTTGGGAAAGGGATAAAAATTATAAAGAAAATGTGGCAAGCTTTATTAGCAAAAACAATTATCCTTTCGAAGTGGTTTATGATGATCTGAAAGATCCTAATAATGGAAAAATATTAGCTGAAAAGTTGGGTATTACTGGAATACCTGCCAAATTTATAGTTGATAAAGATGGTATCATTCGTTATAAGTTAACAGGGTCCTCTTCTGAAATAGATTATATAAAACTTGAGATGAAAGAACTCATAGAATCTGCTAAAAAACCAATTTCGCAGCATTCATTGGCGAAAAAATAATTTTTAAATAAAAAAACAGATCCTTCCGATCTGTTTTTTTATTATTTATACCGTCGCAGACGAGGTCTGGATCTGTCTATTCACCTTCTTTACCAAACCTTGCAATACCGCTCCAGGACCAACTTCCACAAAAGCTTCAGCGCCATTTGCCAACATCGTTTCCACCGTTTGGGTCCATCTAACCGCCCCAGTCAACTGCGCAATTAAATTTTCCTTAATAGCCACCGGATCCTGATAAGGGTTCGCATCATAATTCTGATAGATCGGACAAACCGGAATAGTAATCTCCGTATCTAAAATCGCCGCCTGCAATTCTTGCTTTGCAGCTTCCATCAATGGCGAGTGAAACGCACCACCAACCGGCAATTTCAACGCCCTTTTCGCACCAGCTTCCAATAATTTCTCACAAGCTTTATCCACTCCAGCTACCGTTCCAGAAATCACCAATTGTCCCGGACAGTTATAATTCGCTGCAACCACCACATCTTCAATCTGCGCACAAACCTCTTCCACGATAATATCGTCCAAACCTAAAATGGCAGCCATCGTTCCAGGCTCCAATTCTGTGGCTTTCTGCATCGCATTTGCGCGCTTTGCCACCAACTGAAGACCATCTTCAAAAGATAATGCTCCTGCAGCTACCAAGGCAGAAAACTCCCCTAGTGAGTGCCCAGCAACCATCGCAGGCTGAAATTGATCCTCTAAAGCTTTCGCTAGAATTACGGAATGCAAAAATATGGCAGGTTGGGTAACCTTGGTCTGTTTTAGCTCTTCGTCTGTTCCGGCAAACATGATGTCTGTAATACGGAAACCCAAGATCTCATTCGCACGTTCGAAAAGTGCTTTTGATTCCTCACTCGAGTCATACAAATCTTTACCCATTCCTACGAATTGGGCTCCCTGTCCAGGGAAAATATACGCTGTCTTCATATCAGGTTCTTTTTTCTATCACAAATATAAAAATTCCTTATTCTTCTGGAATGAATGATAAGGAAGAAAGGTTATCATCGCCAAAAACATCGTTGGCGATTTCCTGGATCTCCTTCGTACTCACCTTATCGATCTTTTCAAAGACTTCCGAAAGGGTAACTACGCGGTCATAATCGAGGATATTCTTCGCTTCCGCAATGATCAGGCTCATCCGGTTCTCTTCGGCCAAAGCGATCTGCCCTTTGAACTTATTTTTTGCCCTTTGTAAAAAGGTCTCCGACAAGGGCTGTTCCTTTAGTTTGTTCAGTTCTTTTCGGACCAATCGTAAAGCTTTCTCAACCTTTTCCTCATCCGTACCAAAATAGATACTGAAAAGTCCGGTATCCGAATACAAACTGTAATTTGATTCGATGGTATACGCAATACCGTATTTCTCCCGGATATTCAGGTTGAGGATAGATGCCATGCCATAACCTCCCAACAAATTGTTCAACAGCAGTAGCCCCGTTTTTCGGTCATCATAGATCCCATAACCATGTCCACCCAATACATAATGGGCCTGATTAATCGGCCTGGTCAATGCCAGCTCCTGCTTTTTAGGCTTTTGGAAACTCTCTGCGGCATGATCCCAAAGGTTAATGGCCACTCGTCCAAAAACCTTGTTGGCTATTGCCAACAGCTTCTTTTCCGTATAATTCCCCGAAATGGCGATCACCATTTTGGAAGTGGCATAATGGGTATTTATGAACTGCCTTATATCCTGTTGTTCAATAGATTTCAGATCATCCTCCAAACCGAGGATATTATGTCCCAAACCAGATCCTGCAAACACCATATCCTCAAAATCATCCATGATCGCATCTTCCGGACTATCTTGGTAAGATGCCATCTCATCCAGGATTACGCCTTTTTCCTTTTCCATTTCATCCATCGGAAAAACAGAATGGAAAATTAGATCCTCAAATAGATCCAATGCCCGGTCAAGGTAAGGATGGAGAAAAGAGGCATGTATACAGGTATACTCTTTGGTGGTATAGGCATTCAGATCGCCTCCGACAGATTCCAAACGGTTCAGGATCTGATTGGTACTGCGCCTCTCCGTCCTCTTGAACAAGAGATGCTCAATAAAATGGGCTGTTCCAAATTTCCCATACTGTTCATGCCTGGAACCCACATCGACAATCAAGCAGGCATGGGTAATCGCCGACCTGTCCGGATGCAACAACACCCTCAGTCCATTATCAAGTTGGAAAATTTTTTGGTCCATCAAGCAAAGGTAGTATTTTAGCGTTAGTATTTAGTAGTTAGTAGTTAGTATTAAGACCTAGGGTTTGATAGCCTTATTTTGATAGTCTTATAATGTTAATCAATGTTTATTCGAATACCTAATTCTGGGCAGGGTCGAACTGAAACCATGGCGAAGTAATGTGAAAGTATGTAATTCCTATGGTTTGATCCCATTTTGATGCTTTTACCTTGGTTTAACCATACTTTAAGACAGAATTCATCAAGAAAAGTGTGTTTTATCATACGAAAATGGGATAAAATAAAGAATATAAAAAGAGGCTCCCTTTCAGAAGCCTCTCGCTTTTATGGTGTGATCTATTTTCTACTTTTTATTATCAGACATCCTTTATAAGACATCGATTATCAGACGTATAGAATCTATCTTCTGACATCTATCATCTAATATCTAAAGACATCTAAATTAGAACCTAGGTCCTCTACCGCCTGGCCCTGGGAATCCACGATCATCTGATGGTGGCAAACCAGAGAATTTCTGAAGTTTGAAGGTGAACATCAACATGAAATATCTGCCCAACCTGTTGGTTTGGGTATCCGCGTAGTAGTTTTCTGCTACTGTTCTGGAGATGTTGGTCTGTTCATTCAGTAAGTCATAGGCTTGTAGACGTAGGGTCGCGCGGTCATCTTTCATGAAACGCTGCTCGATATAGGTGTTGATGATAAATGGATTTGCACTGGTCAATGGTCCATATCCTTTATTGAAGGTCTTAGATAAATCGGCACCAAAAATAGTGGATTTGGTAATGTTTACCGATCCGTTCAATGTTGGTGTGATGGATGATACATTGTTGTTATTCTGTGTCTGCAACTGATTTCTCGATAAGTTATAGTTATAACGAACACCTGGACTGATCTCCAAGTTTTCAGAAGGCGTATAGCGGAAACTTAATCCCTGCATGAATACGTAGTTGTTGATCACGTTCTTTTCACCTACTTCAGCAGTAGGATCATTCGAGATATACGACAGGTTCTTGTTGTAAGTAACCCCTCCCATCAACATCAAGTTGTAGGTTTTCTCTTTCAGCGATTTACCGAAGTGGTAGAAGGAACTGATGTTATACACCGGATCTTCTGCATTTAAGAACCTGGTTTCTCTGATCATACCTAAACCTGGCTCATTATAACTTTTGTTGAAGTTGGTAATGCGGTCTTTGGTCAAGCTACCATTAACGAACGCAAAGAATGTATTTCCTTTTTGGAAATCTCCTCCACGATAACGGATGGTCATCTGATGTCTGAATTCAGGATCCAGATCAGGGTTACCGATCGTTGTACTTGTTCTGTTGTTACTTACTTGGTATGGTAAGATCTGATTAACGGAAGGTTCGTTGGAACGACCGGAATAGTTCAGACTCAAACTTTTCTGACGGGAAAACTTGTATTCAAACCTAGCAATAGGAATGAAATTGAAGTTCTTACGGTTGATCAGCGCACTGGCGTCATCCGAGGAGGCATCTCCTTCCAAAACGGAAGGTTGAACGGAAGCACCCAATGAATATTTTACCTTCTCGTTCTCGTGCATATAACTTGCTCCGATACGATGGGTAGTGAAGGAATAATCCTGTAGGTAGTGGAAATTTAATTCCTCATCAGGATTAGAGGATCCATCTTCATTAAAGGCATCTTGGAAGTTTTTATTGTTGTATGCGTTCTTATTAGNNAAGTCATACGTCAGTTCCAATTTACCATATTGGGAAAGAGGCTCTGTATAGGATAAGGTAGTACCTGCATTCCAACTTTTGTTATTCACTTCCTGCAAGGTTTTTTCATAGATTTCCCTTAATGGCGTATTCGCATTTTCGGGATCAGCCACCATACGTTCCAATACTCTGTCGTAATCGTTTTCGGTTGCTGAATTATCGTAATTGAAATTGAAGAATAGATTACGCCCTTTATCGTTCAATTTACGGTTATACAAACCACTGATGCTATAACGTGGAACATTGGTGTTGGTCAATACTTTTTGGGTTTGCTCATTATCCAACAAGTCGGAGATAAAAGTGCTTGCAAAGGTATTGGAGTTATTGTTCACATCGTTGTATCCGAACTCTGGAGTAAGTTTGATATAATCCCTAGCGGTAATGT
>DCOH01000019.1:0-14311 GCA_002322865.1 Sphingobacterium sp. UBA1575
GACTACTTACCATCTTCATGGGCGATGTTCTACCCAACTTGGGTTGACGTGGGTATCTTTGTTGGATCCATCGGTCTATTCTTCACGTTATTCTTACTATTCCTTCGTTTCCTTCCAGGTATTGCGATTGCAGAGGTTAAGTTGTTGTTGAAGAGTGCGAGTTTACAACAGAAAACCAAACTTGTTCAAGAAGGTGCATTCCCTGAGGATCAAGTGGAATACTTCAGAAACTCTTTGGAAAAGTACGATACAGTAACTGAAGAGGACATTAAGGCATTAAGAAAAAAATAATTTAGCAATGAGCAATACAAAATATATACTAGGAAGTTTTGCGGATCCTGATGAAATGATGCACGGGATCGATAAGTTGCAAGCNNCACACCAATGCCTATCCACGGTATTGAAGCTAAATTAGGTGTAAAGCCATCACGTTTACCAATTGCAGCATTTATCTTCGGTATCACCGGAACGATTTTAGGATTTAGTTTATTATTCTATACGATGGCTTATGATTGGCCGATGAACATTGGTGGTAAACCATCGATGCCGTTGCCAAACTTTGTACCCGTAACATTTGAGGTAACTATCTTGATCTGTGCGTTGGGTATGGTAGCTACGTTCTTTTTCCGTAACCACTTGTTTCCAGGACGCGCACCACGTGTTATGGACTTGAGAGCAACGGATGACCGTTTTATTATTGCAATTGATGCTAAGGAGAATACTGACCATGGTTTGATCGATAACCTATTGAAAGAAGCTGGCGCAGTAGAAGTTAAATACAATGAAAGAAAATATGTTAGTTATGAATAAGAAGAATTTTCTTGGAACTGTATGTGTAGCTGTCGCTTTGTCAGCGGTCGTTTCTGCTTGCGGGGATGGAACAACGCGTAGTGCCGGATGGGAATTCTCGCCCAATATGTATGAACCGCTTGCTTTCAACCCGGATCAGCCAAACCCGAATTTTAAAGATAACAAGACAGCGCAATTACCACCAACAGGTTCAGATCCTATCGGATTTGTACGTTTTGAATATCCAAATACCTTAGAAGGATATACTCAAGCTGGTTTAGAAGTTAAAAGCCCTCTAGCGATGACAGATGTAAATCTGAAGCAAGGAGAAGCTTTGTTCTTAACTTATTGTGCAGTATGTCATGGTAAAGATGGCAATGGAGATGGTCCATTGACAAAAGATAGAAAAGTGAAGGATTCTCGTGGAGAGCGTGATTTGGAGAAATTCCCTCCGCCACCATCATTCCACCGTTCAGCAGGAGCTAAATCAACTAGAGGTACGCTTATGGCTGACCTTTCGGATGGTCAAATATTCCACACCATTACTTATGGATACAATGCGATGGGTTCACACGCATCACAATTGACTCCAGATGAGCGTTGGAAAGTGGTAATGTATGTACATGAATTACAAAAAAAATAATCTAACATCGATAATATAAATGGGAACTCACAATCATCATCACGATTATAATTTCAGCGAGCAATTTCAATTCGCAGGGATCGCTAAGGTCCTGAGTTTGGTTGCTATCGTTGTAGGAATAGCCGCTATTGCATTTGGCTTACTATCCAGTGACCATATCATGGTTGAGCGTACATATGCCAATTTATTATTGATGGGTTATTACTTTACATGTGTTTGTGCAGCAGGAGCATTCTTCGTTGCCTTACAGATGGTAACTCAATCAGGTTGGTCTGCAGGTTTACTTCGTATCCCTCAGGCTATGGCAAGCGTACTTCCAATCGCCTCAATCATCTTATTGGTTATTGTTGGCTTAGGCTTAACAACGCATAACCTTTACCACCACTGGCATGCTGAAGGATTAACGGATCCTAACAGCCCGCACTACGATAAATTGGTTGCCGGTAAAGCCGCTTTCTTGAACGTTCCAGGATTCTTGATCCGTCAGATCCTGTTCATGGGTAGCTACGCCATCTTCGCTTTTATCTTAGCAAAATTGTCATACAATGAAGATTTAGAAGGTGGACTTACATCTTATAAGAAAAGCTTTAAATTATCAGCTATTTTCTTGGTAATCTTTGGATTCACAACACCTATTTGGTCATTCGATACCATCATGTCCTTAGAGGCACACTGGTTCTCGACCATGTTCGGTTGGTACAACTTCGCAGCAATGTGGGTAAGTGGACTAGCTGTTATCATTGTGATCTTAGTATTATTGAAGAAAGCTGGTTATATGAACTGGGTTAATGAGAACCACCTACATGATTTAGGTAAATTATTGTTCGGTTTCTCAATTTTCTGGACTTACGTTTGGTTTGCACAGTTCATGTTGATTTGGTATTCTAACATTCCAGAAGAAACGGTTTATTTCTACAAACGTTGGGAACCTGAATACAAGCCTTGGTTTTGGATAAACATTATCATTAACTTTGTGGCGCCTGTATTATTATTGGTAGACCGTGACGCAAAACGTAGATTGAACATGATGTTGTTCGTAGCGATCTTGTTATTGTTAGGACACTGGTTAGATTATTACATCATGATTATGCCAGGTACTGTGGAGAACCACCGTGGATTCGGTATTGTGGAGATCGGTACTGCCATTGGTTTTGTAGGATTGTTTACTTTCTTAGTGATGTCCAAATTGAGCAAACATGCTCTGGCACCTAAGCATCATCCGTTCTTGGATGAGAGTTTACATCATCAGATATAATAGCGAATTACTTGAAATTACGTTCAAACGTCTTATAAGAAATGAAGTTTAAAATTAATACAAGATTTAAGTCCTTGTTTGCTGGATTATTAGCAGTTAACCTCTTCTTTGCAGCACCTGCTTTAGCATCTGTTCAGGATTCTACTGAAGCAGCAGCGCCAGTTGAGCAAACTGCCGTAGCAACGGACTCTGCGGTTGTAGCGACAGATTCAACAGCAACAGCAACTACGACTGATACCGTAGCGGCTGCTGCTCCTTCGAATTCCGTTACACCTACGGCAACCACTACACAAGAAGAAGTAAAAGTTATTGATCCTCAGGTTTACAAAAACTTGACCTACTATATCCTTTTCTTCTTGGTCATCTGTGCTGTTGTTGCTGTAATTGGTAAAGTACATTCTATCTACACCCTTACCAAACGCGTAAATGGTACCTACAATCCTTTAGCTAACAATACGATCCAAGCCATTCTTTTCTTGGTTTTCTTGGTGGCTTTCTTAGGATTTGTTTACTATGGATATGCGGTATGGGGAGATTGGGCATGGAGACCAGCGGTTACCGAGCATGGTAAAGATGTAGACACCATGTTCATCATCACAACAGTAATTATTACTATTGTATTGGTATTGGTTCACATCCTATTGTTAGGTTTCGCATTCCTTTACAGAATGCGTGCTAAACGCAAAGCCTATTTCTATCCTCATAACGACGCCATCGAAAGATTATGGACGATTGTTCCTGCAGTGGTATTGACTGTTTTGGTATTGTTCGGTTTCTTTACTTGGCGTAAAATTACCAACATCCCTGAAGACCTTAAGAAATCAGCTTTACAGGTAGAGGTATTAGGTGAGCAGTTCCAATGGACAGTTCGTTATCCTGGAACGGATGGGGTAATCGGTAAACGTAATTACAAAATGACTACTCCGTTGAACGGTTATGGTATCGACTTCAATGATAAATCCTCTTGGGATGATATCAAAGGAGATGCGATCGTGATTCCGGTTAACAGACCAGTTCGTTTCCATATTCTTTCTAAAGACATTATTCACTCGTTCTACATGCCTGATTTCCGCGTACAGATCAATGCGGTACCTGGTATGACGAACTACTTCCAGTTTACTCCAACAGTAACCACAGAAGAAATGCGTGATAAAATGAATGATCCTCAATACAACTACGTGATGCTTTGTGCTAAGATCTGTGGTGGTTCCCACTGGAATATGCAAAAAGAAGTACGTGTTGTAACCGAGGCTGAATACAGTGAATGGTTAAGCAAGCAGGCTAAATTCTTTACAGAAGATGTACAGAAAGAGTTTGCAGAACTTCATGGTGATGATACGAAGGAAACTCGTATTGCTGCTTCAATCAATTAATAGAATAGAGAATATAAAATAGCATATGTCAACTACAGTTATATCGCACGACGCAGCTCATCACGATGATCATGGTCACCATCATGAGACGTTCTTGACGAAGTATATCTTCAGTCAAGATCACAAGATGATTGCAAAGCAGTTTTTGATCACAGGTATTATTATGGCCGTTTTCGCCATGGTACTGTCGATTTTATTTCGTATCCAACTAGCATGGCCTGACAAAGAATTCCCTATTCTAGAAGTATTCTTGGGTAAATGGGCTGAAGGTGGACGTATTAAACCGGATTTCTTCCTATCGTTAGTAACGATCCACGGTACCATGATGGTATTCTTCGTATTAACAGCCGGTCTTTCTGGTACATTCAGTAACTTGTTAATTCCTTACCAATTAGGTGCACGTGATATGGCATCTCCATTGATGAACATGTTATCATACTGGTTCTTCTTTGTAGCTTGTGTTATCATGGTTGCTTCTTTCTTTATCGAAAGTGGACCTGCATCTGCCGGTTGGACCATCTATCCGCCACTCTCTGCCGTACCGACCGCCATCGCGGGATCTGGTCTTGGTATGACCTTGTGGTTAGTGAGTATGACCTTGTTCATCGCTTCACAGGTATTAGGTGGTGTTAACTACATCAGTACCGTATTGAACATGCGTACTAAAGGTATGGAACTTTGGAAGATGCCTTTGACTATCTGGTCTTTCTTCTTAACGGCAATCGTAGGTTTATTATCCTTCCCAGTATTAGTTTCTGCGGTAGTATTATTATTCTTCGACCGTTCAGTTGGTACATCTTTCTACCTATCAGACTTAGTAGTAGGTGGTACGATCCTTCCTAACGAAGGTGGTTCGCCAATCTTATTCCAACACTTATTCTGGTTCTTAGGTCACCCTGAGGTATATATCGTAGTTATGCCAGCATTAGGTTTAACTTCTGAGGTAATCTCTACAAACTCTCGTAAACCAATCTTCGGTTACCATGCGATGGTTTACTCTTTAGTAGGTATTACGGTATTATCCTTTATCGTATGGGGTCACCACATGTTCGTAACAGGTATGAGTCCTTTCTTGGGAGGGGTGTTCATGATCACTACGTTGATCATTGCGGTTCCTTCTGCTGTAAAGGCCTTCAACTATATTGCAACCCTTTGGAGAGGTAATATCCGTTTCACTCCAGCGATGATGTTTGCTATCGGTATGGTATCATTCTTCGTATCTGGTGGTTTAACAGGTTTATACTTAGGTAACGCAACATTAGATATCAACTTACACGATACCTATTTCGTTGTGGCCCACTTCCACTTGGTAATGGGTTCTGCTTCGATCTTCGGTATGCTTTCAGGAGTTTACCACTGGTATCCGAAAATGTTCGGTAGAATGATGGATGAGCGTTTAGGTTATTTCCACTTCTGGTTAACATTTATCGGTGCTTACTTGGTATTCTTCCCAATGCACTTTATGGGTATCGATGGGGTACCTCGTCGTTACTACGCATTTACCGAATTCCCTTTCATGGAGAAATGGGTATCTGTAAACCTATTGGTTACATGGGCAGCGATCGTTTCTGCGGTAGGTCAAGTAGCGTTCTTATGGAACTTCTTCGCTTCGATCTGGTGTGGAAAACGTGCGCCTCAAAACCCTTGGAAATCCAATACATTAGAGTGGACTACTCCGGTAGAACATATCCACGGAAACTGGCCAGGAGAAATCCCTTCAGTATACCGTTGGCCATATGACTACTCTAAACCAGGTCATGATGAAGACTTTATTCCTCAAACAGTTCCTCACTCTCAAACCATGAGCTCTAACCTGCTACATGATTGGGAAGGAAACGAAGAGGGTATAGCTGCTCAAAAAGCGTACAACCGCGAGCACAATAGAGAAATAGAAGGGTAGGTTCATACCTACCTCTTCTTTATTCGATTATAATTTGTAAAAGGAGAGATCCATGTATCCATCAGCTGAAAAGCGTTTTATTCGGATAAATAAGATCACGATTTTCGTTCTTTTCATTGTTATTGCAGCAGGGGGAATCGTTAGGAGTACAGGTTCGGGCATGGGATGTCCGGATTGGCCTAAGTGTTTTAACCGTATTATCCCACCTACCGATGTTTCACAATTGCCAGCAGGCTATGAGCAGCATTATGTAGAGGGAAGGGTTAAAAAGAACGAACGATTTGCCAAGATGATTGAATTCTTTGGATACAAGGAATTGGCCGATCAGATTCGTCACGAGGAATCGATATTGGTTCATGAAGAATTCAATGCCGCAAAGACCTGGACGGAATACGTTAATCGATTAGCAGGTGTCACAGCCGGATTTTTCATGCTGTTTACCGCTATTTATTCCTTTACCTATTGGAAAAAGAAAAAAGCCATAGCAATATGGAGCGTTCTTAATCTTATTGTCGTTGTGATACAAGCCTGGTTAGGCTCTATCGTTGTATCCACTAACTTAACCCCTTGGGTGATTACCATCCACATGTTACTTGCTCTTGTGATTGTCTGTATTGCCATTCACACCTATTTTTGGGCGAAAACATTACGAGATGGAACGATCCTAAAGGCCAATGTAGAACCAAGTTTAAGGATCTGGGCTTTAGTGTCCATAATGCTATTGGTTGTACAGGTAGTTTTTGGAACCGATGTTAGGGAGATCATCGATCATCTTAACCAACAAGCCATTCAACGGGAGAACTGGATAGATGCTATTGGATCTGCTTATCATATACATCGCATTTTGGCCTATATTACCTTGGCCATTACATTGTACTTATATTTTAAGATCAAATCCACGGGTTTATTCCAAACGGTTCAGTACCGTTATGCCTTGATTGCAGTGGTATTGGTTTGTATTCAAATGTTGTCAGGGATTATATTAGCAAGGTTTCATGTTCCTGCTTTTGCACAAACAACGCATTTAGTGGTGGCGAGTCTGTTCGTCGGAGCTCAATATTACCTTTTGTTATTATTGAGTAAGCCAAAACCCGTGCTTGCCAGTGCTTAGTTGGGAATTATTTTGATTATGAAAGAGTTTATTTCAGATTTTAACAAACTTGTGAAGCTACGTCTTACACTGACCGTAGTTTTTTCGGCCTCTATCTCCTTTTTGATAGGAGCTACCCAGCAAGGAGATATTATCTGGTATAACTGGGCATTGCTTACTTTTGGTGGATTCTTGGTTACCGGTGCAGCAAATGGATTTAACGAGATCATCGAAAAAGATCTGGATAAGTTAATGAAGCGCACGATGGATCGACCACTTCCTGCCGGAAGGATGACTACTGGACAAGCCTTGATTTTAAGCTTGTTCATGGGAATATTCGGAACCTTAGTTTTGGTTAATCTTAACTTTATCGCAGGTCTGATTTCCGTGTTTTCCATTTTCCTGTATGCATTTGTCTATACACCACTAAAACAGAAATCGCCAATTGCTGTATGGGTAGGCGCAATTCCTGGAGCATTACCTCCTTTAATTGGGTATTATGCAGCGTTTAAATCGGCAGGATTCGGATTGGCCTATGCTGAAGTAAGTGAGCAAGCAATCGTAATCACTCCTTTGGTTTTATTCGCTATTCAGTTTTTCTGGCAGTTCCCACACTTCTGGGCCATTGCTTGGGTTTCTGATGAGGATTATAAGCGAGCAGGTTTCCGGTTATTACCGACAACGAAAAAAGATAAGTTATCAGCTTGGTTTATATTTATATCCGCGCTGTTAATGGTGCCTGTAGGACTATTGCCTATGTACTATGGGATTGGAGGCTGGGTATTCACCACAGTTTCCGTATTGGGCGGATTGTTGTTTACCTGGTATGGGTATCAGCATTTGGTTAAAATGGAAGTGAGTACAGCAAAGAAGATCATGTTTACTTCATTCGCTTACTTACCAATAACACAACTGTTGTTGTTGTTAGATTTTAAACCTTTTTAAAATCAATGGAATTAAATATTGCAATGGATAAGCAAGAATTGCTAAACGAAGAGCTACAGAAATCAAGAAAGGCGAAGAAATTCAATCTTTACCTGGGCATGATCGGTATGTTCATGATGTTTGCTGCTTTTTCAAGTGGGTTTATCGTGTATACGAATAGTGGGGTGGATAAAGGTATCAAAACAATTCTTCCTTATGTATTTATTTATAGTACTGCCGCTATCGTCATCAGCAGTTTAACGATGTACCTAGCTTTTAAAGCAGTAAAAAACAACGACCTTGGAAAACAGAAAATCTTTTTGATTGCCACTATCCTGTTAGGTGTGGTGTTCTTTTTCCTACAATTGGAAGCTTGGAGCGTATTATTCAGCCGTGAGATCACATTCACCAATACGAATGCCTCACAATCGTTTATTTACGTCTTTACAGGTTTTCACCTAGCGCACATCATAGCCGGAATTTTGGTGTTGACGCGTTGTCTGATTGGGGCCATGAAAAATATCCCCCTTGGCAACAATATTTTCCGGATGGAAATTGCCTCAATATTCTGGCATTTTCTAGGCCTATTATGGATTTATATATATGTTTTCTTACTTTTGAATCAATAACAGTAAACAATGAGTACAACAGTATCGCAATTGGATAAGGTAAAAGAGGGACCTTGGAGCGGAGGTAAATCACCTTGGAATTTAGAGTATGGAAAGATCATGATGTGGTTTTTCCTGGTGTCAGATGCCTTTACATTTTCTGCATTCTTGATTTATTATGGTGCTCAGAAATTTGCGCAACCTTCATGGATCGATGCGGATAAGGTTTTCCAATCAATCCCAGGTATCGCAGAATCAGGACAACCATTGGTTTTCGTAGGTATCATGACCTTTATCTTAATCATGTCATCCGTGACCATGGTACTAGCCGTAGAAGCTGGACACCGAAACTCGAAACAAGAGGTGGTAAAATGGATGTTATGGACTATTTTAGGAGGTTTAATGTTCATTGGCTGTCAAGCTATCGAATGGAACCTCTTACCCCATCAAGGATTCTGGTTCGGACGTAACCCTGCAACTGGATTAACGGACGATAATGCTATCGTACAAGCATTGAGCCCTTATTTTACCAAAGAGGTTTCTTATACAGCAGCCCTTCAATTTTCTAACCTTTTCTTTACCATTACAGGTTTCCACGGATTCCACGTATCTATTGGTATCTTGTTGAACATCATTGTTCTTTCCATGACGTTGAACAACACCTTCGAAAGAAGAGGAACGTATTTAATGGTTGAGAAAGTAGGTCTTTATTGGCACTTTGTCGATCTAGTTTGGGTATTCGTATTTACCTTCTTCTACTTAATCTAATTTTAGGGTTCAAATTTAAACTAACGAAAATGAGTCATCACGATCATATAGCAAGCCACGATGCGCACGCGCATGGCGAAGGAATGGATAAAAAACGTATCTGGTCCGTATTCTTTGTTCTATTAGCTTTAACTGCTTTAGAGTTCTTAATCGCATTAGGATTTGTACACCACTGGGGTATCCTTCAAAAAGGTACTTTGGTGAATGTAATCTACATCATCTTAACATTGGTGAAAGCATTTTACATTGTCGCCTTCTTTATGCACTTGAAATTTGAGAAATCAGGTTTCATCATCACGTGTAGTATTATATTCATATTTATCATATACTTCATTATCTTAATGTTGATTGAAGGTGGTCACTTGAACGACTCTTTCACACATCAACCAATTTTCCCTCATTAATAAGCATATTTGAAATGAGTAAACATACTCGTTCGAAGAATATATCGAAATTAATTATCCTGGCACTCGTTCTATTTGTGCCAGGATTTTTATATATACTGGTCAATAAAATGGGCTCTAACGAGTACATTAAACTACCCGTATTCGGTGAAAAGCACCTTTCTGGTAAGATGAACAGGGTGATGGGTCGGGAAATTCCCGATACTGTTTTCCATCAGCTTACCGAAGTGGATTTCATCAATTATGATAATAAACCGGTTAGGTTTCTGGAATCGGATACGATTATTACCGTAGCTCACCTATTCTATGGCAAGGATCAAGGACTCTCAAAGCAATTGCTGCACGATGTCAATACCATTGCCACTCGCTTTAAGTACAATCCGAAGATTCAGCTTTTTTCCATTGATGTGGATTCTACCGATAGCCAAAAAGTAATGCAGGAAGCAATTGCGCCTTACAGCAAGGATAGAAACCCCAATTGGTTTGTTGTTAACCAACCAAACACCGACATCTTTAAATATGCACGTGAGCGCATGTTGTTGGAGGCGATGCGGGTGGATGGGGATCCAAACAAGTTTGTCATCAGCAATCAGATCATCTTGATCGATTCTAAAAAAAGAATCCGAGGTATCTATGACATTAGCCTTCGCTCAGAAATCGATCGCTTGGAAGATGAGGTAAAAGTGCAGGTGGTAGAAGAAATCAGAAACTCACCTTTAAAAGTAGAAAGAAAGTAATCATGGGAATGACTGAAGAAGAAAAAAAATATAAAGGGATTATTTGGGCTTTGTCCATCATAATCCCTCTTGCCGTAGCTGCCCTTTTTGGGATCAACCTGCCAAAGATGGGTTATAATGTACAACCACTAGGATTTCTTCCGCCGATTTATGCGACCATCAACGGTCTAACTGCTGTTACTTTAGTAGTAGCCGTATCTGCAATCAAACGGGGTAACATCAAATTGCATGAGAACCTAATCAAATTATGTATGGTCTTTTCATCCTTATTCTTAGTGATGTATGTGGCCTACCATATGACCTCAGAATCCACCAAATTTGGTGGGGATGGCACCATTCGTTATATCTATTATTTCATTCTGGTGACACACATCGTGTTATCCGTGGTTATTATTCCTTTTGGATTATTTACCTTTGTAAGAGGGATTGCAGGAGCCTATGAACGCCATAAAAAACTAGCCCGTATTACCTATCCAATGTGGTTATATGTTGCTGTTACCGGTGTTATTGTTTACCTGATGATTTCTCCTTATTACGCACATTAAGGAAAATAACATGAAAAAGATATGGATTTATCAAGCTGATCGTTTCTTTACCCAACCTGAGCATGAACTGGCGCAGGAGAAGTTGGATAGATTTGTAGAGGCATGGACAGCCCATGGGAGTCAATTAGCTGGAAAAGCGGAAATCAAATACAATTTATTTATTGTTTTTACGGTTGATGAAGCCATGGCGCAAGTGACCGGATGTTCCATTGATAAATCGGTTCGGGTATTGAAGGAACTGGAAGAGGAATTGAATATCGGTCTTTTCAATAGGATGTTGATCTCCTACCGTGATACAGAGGGTAATATACAACTTGTTTCACGTGAAGTTTTTGATTCTTTGTGTAAAGAGGGCGAAGTAGGGCAGGAGACCATCGTATTCAATAATCTGATCCAATCCGCAGACGATTATTCCAGCAAATGGGAAGTCCCATTAAAGGATAGTTGGCATGCCTCAGTTTTTTTATAGTTCGCTTCGGTGTTAAAGCATACTGAAAGTATACTAAAAGTATGTAAAATGTATGTTTTATATACTGTCCCCATACTTTAACCCCGCTTTAAGCTTACTTAAACCACGAATACAACCCTAATTCAAACATATTTTGAAGTTGTAGGTGGGAAAGAGGGTTTAGTAAATGGATAATATACGTTAGGGTTATTTATTTCTTATCGATACTTAATTTTCCTGGCCCCATGATGGCAAATGCAATATATACGGCCATGAACTCCAAGGCATGGGAGGCGCCGGATAAGCCATCGCCTTTCGCCAAATGATTTAAAGCGGCCACCAACATCGTAAGAGCTAAAAATATGGAAGCCGGTTTGGTCCATAATCCCAACATCAAAAAGACAGAGCCCAGGCTTTCCACCAAACCAGCTGAAAAACCAAATACAGTAGGCATGAAATTAATGCCCAAGTTGCTCATGGATCCGCCAATCTTGGTCCATAGTTCAGGACCACCCATTAATTTTGGCAATCCGTGGAAAGCTATCATGGTTGCCCCAATGACTAACCTGATAATTAGTAAACCGATATCTATCTTTGAATTTCGCATGTATAATAAGTATTAGTGCTTTTTTGCTAAGGACAATATACATTTTTTTTGGCAATTTGGTGTATCTTTGCTAGCCGACAATTTTGTTGGAATTCATTAAAAACACACAAACCTTGGATATATTTAGCAAACAACGTTATACCATAACATCAGCATTACCTTATGCTAATGGTCCATTGCATATCGGTCACCTGGCCGGTGCATACATTCCCGGAGATATTTTTGTCCGTTTTCTACGTTTGAACCAAAAAGATGTGGTTTATGTCTGTGGTTCTGATGAGCATGGTGCTGCCATTACCATCAAAGCCAAAAAGGAAGGCGTTACTCCACAGGAGATCATTGATAAATACAACCTGCAGATCAAAGAAAGCTTCGAGCAATTCGGTATCTCTTTCAACATATATCACCGCACTTCGGAGCCGATCCATCATCAATTGTCGCAGGAATTCTTCTTGAATCTTTATGAAAAAGGGGAGTTCATTGAGCGTTTCTCTGAGCAATATTATGATGAGGAATACCATCAGTTCTTAGCCGATCGCTATATCGTTGGAACCTGTCCACATTGCCACAATGAAGGCGCCTACGGCGACCAATGTGAAAAATGTGGTACTTCTTTGAACCCTACCGATCTGATCAATCCGAAATCTACTTTAAGCGGTAAAACGCCCATTTTGAAGGAAACCAAGCATTGGTACCTTCCATTGGATAAATACCAACCTTGGTTAGAGAAATGGTTGATCGAAGGAAAGAAGAATGAACTTAAATCCAATGTGTTTGGACAATGTCAATCTTGGTTGAAGTCAGGATTGCAACCACGTTCGATGACACGCGATTTGGATTGGGGTGTGGATGTTCCTTTGGAGGAAGCTGAAGGCAAGAAATTATATGTTTGGTTGGATGCACCAATCGGCTATATTTCTGCCACCAAACAATGGGCAATCGATGAAGGTAAGAATTGGGAAGACTATTGGAAAAAGCAAAGTAACCCAGAAAATGATTCTACCCTGATCCATTTTATTGGTAAGGATAATATCGTTTTCCACTGCATTATTTTCCCAGCGATTTTACATGCCCATGGAGAATATATCTTGCCGGAGAATGTTCCAGCCAATGAATTCCTGAATTTGGAAGGGGATAAATTATCGACATCCAGAAACCATGCCGTATGGTTACATGAATATTTAGAAGAGTTTCCAGGCAAACAGGATGAACTGCGTTATATGCTGACTTCCATTCTTCCGGAAACCTCCGATAGTGAATTTACGTGGAAGGATTTCCAGGCACGTGTGAACAATGAATTGGTAGCCATTTTTGGAAACTTTGTGAACCGGGTTATGGTTCTTTCCCATAAATATTTTGATGGCAAGGTTTTAATGGGCTCTCAATTGACTCCAGCTGATCAGGAGGTATTGGATGAGTTGGCAAAAATTCCTGCGCAGATCAAACAATCTTTATCGCAATACCGTTTCCGCGAAGCGTTGGCAACCTTTATGAATGCGGCCCGCTTAGGAAACAAATACCTGGCTGATGAAGAGCCTTGGAAGGTTATTAAAACCGATGAAGAGCGTGTGAAAACGGTATTGTTTGTCGCTGCTCAGATCGTTGGAAACTTAGCGGTGATGGGACAGCCATTTTTACCTTTTACCAGTACCAAGGTTTTTGAAATGTTGAACCTGTCTGCAAAATCTTGGGAAGATGCGGGTAAAGCGGATTTATTAGACAATGGTCATTTATTGGGCGAGACCCAATTGTTGTTTGAGAAGATAACGGATGAGCAGGTGGAGTTTCAATTGACAAAATTGGCGAATGCAAAAGCACAAAATGCCTTAGCAGCGCCTAAGGCACCACAANNAAAAGCAAATATCAGTTTTGATGATTTTGGGAAATTGGATATTCGGGTAGGAAGGATTTTGACTGCGGAGAAAGTGGCGAAGACCAAGAAGTTGTTGAAGTTGACTATTGATACTGGAATTGATAAGAGGACAGTGGTATCTGGGATTGCAGAGCACTTTACACCTGAGGAGATAGTTGGTAAGCAGGTGAGTATTTTGGTGAATTTGGAGCCTAGAGAGATAAAAGGTATACAATCCCAAGGGATGATTCTGATGGCAGAAGATGCGGATGGAAGATTGGATTTTGTAAATCCAATTTCGGAGGTTTCTGCTGGAAGTATTGTGAGATAAGGGAGGAAAGGATTTATTGTCATGCTGAGCGTAGTCG
>DCOH01000019.1:14343-41065 GCA_002322865.1 Sphingobacterium sp. UBA1575
CCTCCTCGCAATGACGGGGTGGCTATCAAAATACCGATCACAAAACCGATCAATGAAGGGACAACCCACCCCAAATCATAAGCAAAAAACGGGATAAGATTCAATTTTTCAATCATACCATCTCCCAAGAGATTAAACTGCTTCAGCAAACCAATTACAGCCATCAGTGTTGAGGCTGCCAAAGCCAGTCGATAAGGCAATTTACTCTTCACAAAAGCACCAAAAAACACATAATAAATAACCAATGTAATCACAATTGGATAGACAAAACTTAATATCGGATAGGCAAAACTGATGATATTATCTACGCCGGTAATAGACAGTACACAGGAAACCACACAACATATGGTCACCAACAATTTATACCCCAGTTTATTCCCGGTCAGTTCCGAGAAGAAAGTTCCAATGGCCGAGGTCAAGGCAATAGCAGTGGTCAAACAGGCCAAGGCAATACTTATTGCAATGGCAATAGTGCCATAATCACCCAATATGGCTCTGGAAATATAGATCAATAATTCAGAACGTTTTATACCAATATCCGAAATCCCAGAGGTCGCACCCAAATAGATCAATCCACCATAGATAATGAACAGACAAACCGCAGCCAAAGCACCAGCAGCTATCACCACGTAGTTCTTCGATTTTATATCCTTATAGCCCTTTGCTTTAGAAGCCATGATTATTATTCCGGCAAAGATCACAGATGCCAATACATCCAAGGTTTGATATCCATCGATAAAACCTAGGGTAAACGACTCCGCAGTGCTCAATGCAGAAGTGCTGTAATCCGCTATCGGATTCATAACACCAACTACAATCAGACCAATTAATAAAACCAATAACAAAGGCGTCAGGAAATTCCCGATGATATCAACCACTTTAGAGGGAGCAATGGTCAATAGCCATGTCACGGCAAAAAAAGCGATGGAAGTCCAGATGGGCTGTGCATTCGGAAAGGAGGGGAGTACCCCTACTTCAAAGGTAGTGGCGGCAGTTCTTGGAATAGCGATCATGGGACCAATACATAACATGATGATCGATCCGAGGATAGGAGCCAAGTTCTTATGCACCCGTCCACCGAGGTCATTAAAATCTTCACCGGAATTTACGATGGAAAGGATTCCAAAAAAGGGCAATAGTATCCCGGTCAAACCAAATGCTAATATCGTTATCCCAACATGATCTCCGATCTGAAGCCCGATATAGGGAGGCAAAAGTAAATTTCCGGCGCCAAAAAACATGGCAAATAAGGCAAAACCAATGGTGATAATGTCTCTAGTTCTTTTCAAAATATAGGGGTTAAGTAAAAATTATCAATCAAATAAAGGTTGTCAGAAAAACAAATCAATGAGTTGCTTGGCTTCCTTCACGTCGTGCACACGAAGGAGCTGAACGCCTCTTTCCAATAATAAGGTATTCAAGGCAATGGTACTTGGCAAAACATCCTCCGGTTTCAGATTCAAATTTTTATAGATCATGGACTTCCTCGAAATACCACCTAAGATGCNNGTAAACCAAAATAATGAAGCTGGTCCACCCGCATCAATAGATCATAATTCTGTTCCACGGTTTTGGCAAAACCGTATCCTGGATCCAAAATAATATCTTTCACACCAAGCGCACGTAATTGAGCCACGGCATTCCCCAAATGTACTGCCACATCATTGACCACATCTTCATACGACGTTAGCTGTTGCATGGTGGAAGGTGTACCTCGCATATGCATCAAGATATAGGGGACCTGCAATTCCGCTACGGTTTCAAACATTAAGGGATCTAAAGTCCCGCCGCCAATATCATTGATGATATGTGCTCCTGCTTGTATACTAGCTCTTGCTACTTCTGCCCGAAAGGTATCCACCGAAATAATCGCATCCGGAAATTCGTTCCTAATCCTTTCAATAACAGGGATTGCCCGGTCCATTTCTTCCTGCGCAGCTATATCCTTCGCTCCAGGCCTGCTCGAATAAGCGCCCAGATCGATAATATCCGCACCTTCGGAAAGCAATCGCTCGGTATGTCGCAATGCTTCATCTAAACCATTATGCTTCCCCCCATCAAAAAAGGAATCTGGCGTCACATTTAATATTCCCATGATCTTTGGCCTATTGAAATCCATCAATTGGCCTTTGATCTGAATAGTTTGACAAGTGGAAGTTTGGAAAATAGACATCAATACCGGGATTTTAAAAAATAAATAAGGCTGTAAATTTTCATTTACAGCCTCCAAAATAAGGTTTTTAGGATTACTTTACAACTAAAACACCATCTGCAACGACAGAGATGTCTTTACGTGGCTTGGTAATCTTCGCGATCTCTTCCTTGCTTTTTCCCATATCTTCGGCATAGTGTTTTTGCCACTCTACCGTTGTTTCTTTAACTTTTGCTTTCCCTTCAACAACTACGGTCTTTCCAACCAAGTCCTCAGGCACAAAATAAGCATAATCCGTAAAACGAACCATGATTGGCTCTTGGTCTCCAGCACGTTTGATGGTCAGGAAACATCCTTTTTTCTTACATACCTGAACAACTTCGCCTTCGATCTTTCCGTTGAACGATTCTGCCTTAGCAAATGATTGCTCTAATTGTTTTACAGAAATAGCTCCTTTTTTATCGATTTTTTTTCCGTAGTTAACCCCCACTTTAGCGGGCGTAATGGCTTGTTGTGCATGGCTGATACTGATCATCGCGAATACAGCAACAAAAATGGCTAGTAATTTTTTCATATTTATTTTCNNACTAATAAATTCAAATTTACCACTTGGATCAAGCTTCATGATCGTCGATGCTTTACCTTCTACATGGTTGTCTTGTCCAAATTTAACAACATAATCGACAGCTTTTCTAATTTCAGGGTCAATTTCATCAAAAGTTCCGGCGGATGGTTGTCCGCTGATATTCGCTGAAGTAGAAACGATTGGCTTGCGGAACCGTTGGATCAACTGCTCACAGAAAGGATGGTTGACGATACGGATACCAATACTCCCATCTTCTGCGATCACATTTTCAGCCAGGTTCTTTGCATCAGAATAGATGATCGTCAATGGCTTATCGCTCGCCTCGATCAATTCATAAGCCACTTCAGGAACTTCCTTTACATAACTTTGCAACTGATTATCATTGGCCAACAATACAATCATACTCTTTCCCTTATCCCGGCCCTTTAAGGCGAAGATCTTTTCTACCGCTTCCGGATTGGTTGCATCACAGCCTAAACCCCAGATCGTATCTGTAGGATATAAGATGATCCCGCCAGCTTTTAAGGTTTCTAAAGCCTGATGAAGATCCTCTCTATCGATATATGCTCTGTTCATGAATAAATTAAACCGCTACGTTATGCTCACGTAAAGCATCATTCAACGAGGTTTTCTTATCTGTAGATTCTTTACGTTTTCCGATGATCAAGGCACAAGGTACCTGATATTCTCCCGCAGGGAATTTCTTGGTGTAAGAACCTGGAATCACGACCGAACGTGCAGGAACATATCCTTTATATTCTACTGGCTCAGGACCAGAAACATCAATGATCTTAGTAGATGCCGTTAAAACCACGTTTGCACCCAATACTGCCTCCTCTTCCACACGGATACCTTCTACCACAATAGCTCTAGAACCAACAAACACATTGTCTTCTATGATTACTGGAGCCGCTTGAACAGGTTCTAGCACACCACCGATACCAACACCACCACTTAAATGTACGTTTTTACCGATCTGTGCACAGGATCCTACCGTAGCCCACGTGTCCACCATTGTTCCTTCATCCACATAAGCACCGATATTTACATAAGAAGGCATCATGATGACCCCTTTTGCCAAGAAAGCACCGTATCTTGCTGAAGCACCAGGTACTACACGAACACCCAATTCTTTGTAATTGGTTTTCAATTTCATCTTATCGTGGTAGACAAAAGGATCGTTCTTGATCTCTTTCATCGCACGGATCGGAAAGTAAAGGATTACGGCTTTTTTGATCCAATCGTTCACATGCCAACGCTCACCAACCGGCTCCGCTACACGTAGATCGCCCTCATCCAACATTTGGATAACAAATGCGATCGCTTCAAAGTATTCTTTATATTCTAATAATTGTCTGTTTTCCCAAGCCTCTTCAACTAGTTTTTTCAGGTTGTTTATTTCTGTCATAATGATTGCTGAACTTATAATAATTAGGCACAAATATAAGAAACTATCCCTATTTTTGTTATTATGGCGGAAGAGAAAGAGAAATTACGAATAGATAAATATTTGTGGGCAATTCGCTTATTTAAGACCAGGAGTTTGGCTACGGAAGCCTGCAAAGCAGGGCGTGTCAAATTGAAAGGTCAGAACGTAAAACCATCTGCGGTGGTGAAAGTAGGCGACCAATACAGCATACAAAAAGGGATCGAAAGAAAGGTTATCTTAGTAACCGGCCTTTTGGAGCGGAGGGTGGATGCCAAAACTGCGGTTCAATTTTACGAAGATCACACACCGGTAGAAGAAACCTATGGTTTCAAATCCGTATTCCATGCGCCAGTGCTCAAAAGAGATCGTGGTACCGGGCGACCAACTAAAAAGGACCGTCGGGAGATCGATGACCTGAAAAGTGATTGGTGGGAGAACGAAGAAGAAGATAAATAGACAATTATTACCTGATGTTATTAAGAATATTCATTTTATGGGTTATGTTATCCATGGGCAAGCTATTGTTTGCCAATGATACTGCCGTATCTGTATCTACCGATTCGGTGGAAAGGGAATTGCAGAATACCCTTGCCCGGAAAATGGAATTCGAACGCGTCAAATTGAAGGATATCTTTCAGATCAAGGAGGCTTTGCGCCATACCAACAGTACCAATACCCGCTATGACCTCCAACTGAAATTATATAAAGCTTTCCTTACCTATCAGATGGATTCGGCGATCTATTATGTCAATCAGAACCTGCAGTTGGCGAATGAATTGAATGATGTATTTAAGCAGAATCAATCCCATATCCAATTGGCGGGACTTTATTCATCGGCCGGTCGGTTTATTGAATCCAATGACATCCTGAAGCAGATCCACCGAAAGGGATTAGCCGATGAATTGTTGGCCGATTATTATCGTACCTATTCCGACTTTTACTCCCATTACGGTCAAAGTACTAATTATAATCATTATTTTACCTTAAGCGAGATCTACCGGGACTCCCTTTTGTCGGTTATTCCCGAAAACTCTTTGGACCATCGCTTGATCATGGCGACCAGGGATCTATTTCGCAATAACCTGGATAGTGCCGAGACGGCATTCCTAAAATTACTCAGTGAGTATGAAGAACCTCACCATGAAAGGGCCGTAATTGCCTATCTTTTGGGTCTGGTACATAAGATGCGGTCCAATCGCGAAAAACAGATCTATTATTTTGGGCTTTCAGCGATTACCGATATCAAGAATTCCGTGAAGGATAATGCCTCTCTACAGAGCCTTGCCCTCGTTTATTTTGAAAAAAATGATATTGATAAGGCCTACCTATTTATTCAGGAGGCTATGGAAGATGCGCTCTTCTGTAATGTAAGGTACCGAACCATTGAAAATTCCTCCTTTTATCCGATCATCAATTCGGCCTTTCAGGAAAAGGAACAGGCTAGGAAGAAACAGCTCACAACCTTCCTGTATACCATCAGTATCATGTCGGCCTTGTTGTTGTTGGTGCTGATCGTGGTTTATTTGCAGATGAAGCGGTTGAAGGAAGCCCGGAAGGACCTGAATAAAGTAAATAACGAACTCCAATTACTGAATGCCGAGTTATTGAAGGTTAATGATGATCTTCAGGAAGCCAACCTCGTCAAGGAAGAATATATGGCGCAGTTTTTTGAGCTGTGCTCCTCCTATATTGAAAAACTGGATCATAATCGGAAAAGTATGCTCAAAAGGCTTTCCAGCAAACAATACGATGAGCTGACCAAAGAATTGAAATCGCAGGATAACATCAAAACTGAATTGGAAGACCTCTACCATCATTTTGATGTGATCTTTTTGAGCCTTTATCCAACCTTCATACAAGAGTTCAATAAACTATTGAAACCTGAGGAACAGATCATCCTGAAGCCTGACGAATTGTTGAATTCGGAGCTTCGGATCTTTGCCTTGATTCGTTTGGGAATCTCCGATTCTACCAAGATTGCCCAGTTCCTCCGGTACTCCTTAAGAACCGTTTACAACTACCGCGTGAAAGTGAAAAATAAGGTCATTGGTTCCAAAGAAGACTTCGATGAACGCATCAAAGAGATCGGAAACATGACCCTTCACCCTTAAAATGGGTTACTTTTTTTCTTTGTAAAAACATCTATTTTGTTGACTGATAGAGGTTTTTGCTTTACTTCGTTTACTTTTTTATAAAACGGCTTAACCATTTCGTAATATCAGCTTATTCCTTGCTTAACTTTGGTAACAAGGATTAAGGTTCTACCTGAATTATTTTAAATTATAAACTAGTTATACACCCATGAAACTTTTTACTAAAGTTAAGCAAGGTCTATTACTTTTTCTTTTTACGGTTTTTTTCAGCATGTCATATGCCCAAACCAATCTAACGGTAAACGGAAGAGTAATCGATGAATCCACAAACGAACCCATAGCTGGAGCTACGGTTTCCGTAATTGGCGGATCCAATTCAACCTCAACCAACAATGAGGGATCATTTACATTGACAAATGTTCCTGCCAATTCCAAGCTGAGGATTTCATTTATCGGCTATGTAAGCCAAGAGGTCATTTCCAAGGCCGATCTGACGGTTTCCTTAAAGAGTGCGACCAACACCCTGGAGGATGTCGTGGTGATCGGGTATGGTTCTGTTAAGCGAAAAGACGTGACGACGGCGATTTCATCGGTTTCTTTGGATGATGTCAACGAAAGGCCGATCGTTTCTGCTGAGCAGGCGATCCAAGGTCGTGCGGCAGGGGTTTCAGTTACCCAAACTTCGGGTGCACCAGACGCTGGATTATCGATCCGTGTTCGCGGTACGACCTCGTTTAATGGAAGTAATAACCCTTTATACGTAGTTGATAATGTGCCTGTAGATAACATCAACTTTTTATCACCAACCGATATCGCCGATATTCAGATCATGAAAGATGCCTCATCGGCAGCAATCTACGGTTCACGAGGTGCGAATGGGGTAATTTTGATTACCACCAAAAAAGGTAAAACGGGTGCTCCGAAGATTACCTTCAACATGTTGGCTACCCAAAACAAAATCACACATAAGATCACACCATTAAATACTGCTCAATACAAAGAGCTACAGGACGAAATCGGCATGATCAATCTTCCAAGCAATTTGACGGATCAGACCAACTGGTTTGATGAAACATTCCGTACAGGGGTGATTCAGGATTATCAAGTGTCGGTTTCGGACGGTAGCGAGCGATTGAAGTATATGATTTCCGGTGGATATGTAAATAACAAAGGGATTATCAATGAAGCCTTTTTCAAGCGGTATAACTTCCGCGGAAATATCGAGAATAATATCCGCGAATGGTTGACCGTCAATGCAAACCTTTCCTACTCCGATTATGCTGGAAATGGCATTATCCAAGGTACGGGAGCTAACCGTGGTGGTGTAATCATGTCAACCATCAATACCCCAACTTATGCACCTGTTTGGGATCCGTTTATGCCGGGTCAATATTACAATAATTTCTATGGGGTGAATATCAATAGCCCATTGGAAAACATTGCGCGTACCAGCAATAATAAGAATAGAGAGAACAGGTTTATCGGTTCTGGTTCTGCGATCATCAAGTTTATGCCAGAGTTGAATCTGCGTACGACCTTTGCTTTGGATCGTAGGAATGCCATCTCTACTACGTTCTTGGATCCGTTGACTACCTCTTGGGGTAGAAACCAATTTGGTGAAGGTGCCGATTCGAGAAACATGAATACGGTGACTACATTTGATAATGTGTTGACCTATAATAAGAATGTGGAAAAGCATGGGTTTGAAGCAATGGTGGGTACATCCTACACCAGCTCAGACTATACCAATAGTTATATCAATGCTTCACATTATAGACCAGGGATGATCCAGACCTTAAATGCAGCCAATAAAATTTCTTGGACAGCAACAGGTTCTGGCGCTTCCGATTGGGCGATCATGTCCTACTTCGGTCGTCTTTCCTATAATTATGATGGTAAATACATCATTACAGGAAATATGCGTGCGGATGGATCTTCAAAACTTCATCCTGACAGCCGTTGGGGTTATTTCCCATCCTTCTCTGCCGCTTGGCGACTTTCTTCAGAAGATTTCATGAAGGATGTAGCCTGGATCAACGACTTTAAAATTCGTGGAGGTTGGGGTCTAACCGGTAACCAAGATGGAATCGGAGATTATGCTTATTTGGAAAGATATAATATCAGCCGTGAACCTTGGTTCGAAGAAAACAAACAAAATTCTTTAGTGACCATCACACGTGCCAACCTTCGTACCCCGGATCTTCACTGGGAGAATACCAAGCAAGTCAATGTAGGTTTGGACTTTACAGGATTCAACCAACGCCTGACCGTGAATTTGGATTATTACAACAAAACGACCAACGACATGTTGATGTATGTTTCTCTTCCTGAAGGACAGACAGCAAATAACATCGTGCGTAACGAGGGAGAAATGACCAATAAAGGTTTTGAGGCGAATATCCTTAGCGAGAACCTGGTTGGAGAATTCAAATGGAATACCGCTTTCAATATCTCCTTCAATAAAAACAAATTGGTAAGCTTGGATCTACAACAGATCTATCCAGCAGCGAGAACAGTAGAAGTAGTGAACGACTATGTGGTTCGTAACATGCCTGGAAGACCAATGGGCAGTTTCTTTGGCTACATTAGCCAAGGCGTAAATCCAGAGACTGGAGATATGATCTATCAGGATATCAATGGCGATGGCAGGATTTCTTCTTCTGACCGTACGTTTATCGGCGATCCGAATCCAAACTTTACCTTCGGTTTGACCAATAATTTTGCCTATAAAGGTTTCAACCTGAGCATCTTCCTACAAGGATCCCAAGGGAATGATATTTTCAATGCTTCCCGTATGGAAACTGAAGGGATGTATGATGGAAAGAACCAATCTACCCGTGTATTGCTACGTTGGAGAGTACCTGGGCAGATCACTGAAGTGCCTAAAGCAGGATATAATATGTTGAACTCTACCTACTTTATCGAGGATGGTAGCTATTTAAGGGTTAAGAATGTATCCTTATCCTACAATATCAAAGGAGAGGTATTGAATCGCATCGGAATTAACAGATTGCAGCCTTTTGTTTCTGCTTCTAATCTATTCACTTTCACAAAATACACAGGTTTAGATCCTGAGGTGAACCAATACGGAAATAGTGGGGTGGTACAAGGTGTTGATTGGGGAACATATCCACAGAGTAAATCATTTGTGGTGGGTCTGAACTTGGAGTTTTAGGTAATAAAAATTGAAAGCAATGAAAAGAAATTTAATATATCAATTAGCAGCACTGGCAATCGTCGTATTGTTGGGTAGTTGTTCTTTAGATAAAGATCCTATCGATACTTTTTCGGAAGTGACCGAAGGTGTTTCTGAGACAGGCAAAAAGGTGGTATTCAAGGATAGAGCGGCAGTGGAAGCCCATATGCTGACCATCTATAACCAAATGCGCGACCGTCAGGAACATTGGTACCTGGATGTTTTATTGATCGCCGAATCCCATTCGGATAATGCCTATGCCGGAACTACCGGAGCAGAGGTGGTACCCTTTGAAAACAATTCGATTGAAGGATCCAACTCGGTGGTTGAACGCGATTGGAAAAGGTACATGGAAGATATTGCAAGGGCGAATATCCTGATCCAATATATTGATTCTGTGCAGGACAATACCCTTACGGAAGCAATTCGTAGAAGAATGAAAGGAGAAGCGAAAATATTCCGTGGGATGGTGATGTTCGATATGGTTCGTTTGTTCGGTGATATTCCAGTGGTTACTACCATCGCGGGTGATATTACTTCTGAGACCATCAAGGATGTTTACAAAGACTATTTTCCTGAGCAAAAAACGGAGAAAGAAGCCTATCAACAGATTGAAAAGGACTTGTTAGAAGCGTTGGTGGATGCACCTGCGAATGATAATGCCAATAAAACAAGATTCAGCAAATCAGTAGCGAAAGCGTTATTGGCGAAAGTATATGCCGAAAAACCTTTGCGCGACTATAACAAAGTTATCCAATATGCTGATGAATTAGCTGCAGATGGTTTTGATCTGGAAGCTGATTTCACCGATCTGTTCGGTGTGGTGGAAGGAACTGCAGATGCGAAGAAAAGAAATTCGAAAGAAAGTATTCTGGAGGCTCAATTCTTTGTAGGAAATGGTAACTGGGTAACCTGGATGTTCGGAAGGGATCTTTCCAATTATAATAATGCTTTTGACTGGGCAAAATGGGTTACTCCATCACGTGACCTGATCAAAGCATTTACCAATGAGGCAGATCAGATCCGTTATACCGAATCGATCGTTTATTACGAGGCCAAATGGAGTAATTACTATCCATCCAATAACTATCCTTTTATGTATAAAACCCGTTCAGCATTCAGCAATATCATTAAATTCAGATATGCGGATATCCTATTGTTGAAAGCGGAGGCATTGATCCAGAAGGATGGACCAAACCTAGCGGCGGCGGCCGATATTATCGATAAAGTTCGTACGCGGGTAAAACTACCTCGACTAAGCAGCGCGACCAAAGCGAGCAAGGATGCCATGTTGGATGCTTTAATGAAGGAAAGAAGATTGGAATTGGCATTTGAAGGCCAAAGATGGTTCGATTTAGTGCGTAATAATAAAGTAGAAGCCGTAATGAATGCGGTTTATGCCAAAGATTCTGGAAGAAAAGCACAAGTTTATCAATTTAACGAGAATTCGTATAGACTTCCAATTCCACAGGCAATCATCGATCAGAATCCAAATATCAAACAAAACTTAGGTTATTAATTTAGAACAAGATGAATTTCAAGAAATATATTTTAGCTGTTAGCGTCCTGACCGCAGGAATGATTGCCTGTGGAAATGACAACTTTAACGGTGGCGATCCGATCAAGCCGACCAATCCAACTTCTGGCGATGTAAAGATCTATACAACGACCTCTTCCATGAGTCAGGATTTTGAGAAGACTTTTGTGAATTTCAATAAAACGGCAAGCATGTCGCCAAAAACCATCAAGATTGACGAGTCTAAGACTTTTCAAACCATGGATGGTTTCGGATCTGCTATTACCGGTTCAACAGCCTACAACCTGTTGAAAATGAGTGAAACAGATCGTGCTAAGTTTTTGAAGGAGACCTTTTCTCCGACGGAAGGCATGGGCCAGAGCTATATCCGTATAGCTATCGGCTGTTCCGATTTCTCTTTGAGTGAATATACCTTAGCAGATAAACCAGGAATCGAAAACTTTGCCCTTCAAGAAGAGGAATTGAAATATGTAATTCCGGTTTTAAAGGAGATTTTAGCGATCAATCCAGAGATCAAGATCATGGGTTCGCCATGGACGCCTCCAACGTGGATGAAGGTGAACAACCTGACCGATCTTAAACCACATGAGTCTTGGACTGGAGGACATTTAAATCCTAAATATTACCAGGATTATGCGACCTACTTCGTAAAATGGATTCAGGCTATGACTGCTCAAGGCATCAATATCTACTCTATTACGCCTCAAAATGAGCCTTTGAATGCCGGTAACTCAGCTTCCTTGTTGATGTTCTGGCCAGAACAACAGGCATTTGTAAAAACGGCTTTAGGTCCGAAAATCAAAGCTGCGGGTTTGACTACTAAAATCTATGCTTTTGACCATAACTATAATTATGATAATATGCCAGATCAAGAGGATTATCCAGTAAAAATCTTCCAGGATCCTGCAGCGGCAGCCTTTTTTGCTGGTTCAGCATTCCATAATTATGGCGGAAATAAAGAGGAATTATTAGATGTTCATGCCAAAGCTCCTAATAAGGATATCGTTTTTACCGAAACATCCATTGGGACCTGGAATGATGGCAACGTACTGGGCAAACGTCTTACCGAAGATATGCGTGAGGTAGCACTAGGAACCGTAAATAATTTCAGTAAAGCAGTTATTGTTTGGAACCTGATGTTGGATTCTGACAAAGGGCCAAATCGTGAAGGCGGATGTCAAACCTGTTATGGAGCAGTGGATATCAGTAAAGCGGATTATAAAACCATCCGTAGAAATTCCCACTATTATATCATAGGCCACATGTCTTCAGTGGTTAAACCTGGAGCTGTACGTATTGGTACAACAGGGTATACCGACAGTAATTTAACCTATGCAGCATTTAAAAACACCGATGGATCCTATGCTTTCGTGATTACCAATCATTCTGGAGCAGATACATTCATCGTGTTGGAGGATGGTAAGAACAATTTTGGCTATACCGTTCCTGCTAGTTCGGTAGTTTCTTATACTTGGAAAAAATGAAAAAACTAATCAATTATACCGCAATATTATGCCTTTTTACCTTGCTGTTCTCGTGTAAGGAGGATGAATTTATCGTTCCAATTGGTGGTGGATCACCAAGTATGGAAATCACGAATCTGCCAAAAACGGCTTTCTTCGGAGATAGTCTTGCTTTCTCGGTCAATGTAAAAGATCAGGGTGTCGCTTTGTCCACTTTAAAAGCACAGCTTTTATTCAGTGGGGAAGTGGTAGCTGAAAAGATTATCCGCACAAAAGATTATGGCGAATATACTGGAAAATTATTCGTGCCTTTTCTTAAGAATATTCCAAATGGTGCCGCAGAATTGAAATTGACCTTGGAAAACGTGGAATTGGTGAAAGCCGATACCAGTCAATCCATCACGATCAGTAGACCTGATTTTCCTTATATCAATTTGGTGACACCAACCAAGACCTATAAAATGAACAGGGTGGCCCTGAATAGGTATGAACTAACGGAAAACCTACCATTCAAAGTGAACGGTTATTTAGAGGCACCAGCATTTGGTGCTGCTGGAAACCCGATTCAATTTGGTTGGGAAAATGATATGGTAACTCAAGGAATCACACAGAATATTCCGTTCTCCAATTCGGTATCTGGTGTATATACCATTTCTTTCAATACCCTTACCTATGAAGCATCTCCATTTATTATTGGTTATGCGTTTAATGGCGAAGGCATGAAAATGGTGAAGGACAATCTGTATAGTGTTGATCTGACTATTGAAAACGGGCAGGAGATTACGATCGATGGTATCGAAGGATTGTCGGCTTGGGGCATCAGTTCCGATTATATCCGTGAAAATGGAGGTAAATATTACTTCAACGCCATGAGTGGTAAATACCGTTTCTATGCGAATTTCGATAAAGAATATATTTACGCAGAAGCGATGAACGGAAGTAACCTAGCGAGCTTAAATGCAGATGGAACCGGCGCTATTTGGATCATCGGTGAAGGAATCGGTAAACCATCGGTAGCATCGAATGAAGTAGGCTGGAACCCAGATAATGCGATCTGTATGGCGCCAATAGGTGGCAAGAAATACCGTGTTACGGTAATCGCCGGAAAATCCATCAAAACGGATAACACCAACTTTAAATTCTTCCATCAGAAAGGATGGGGCGGTGAATTCAAGAATGAATTGACCACGACAAGTGATGTGGTATTTGTTGGAAATGGAAGTAACGGTAGAGATCCGGGTAACTTAGGATTATTAGCTGGCAAAACCTTAACGAAGGATGCGACCTATGAATTTGTTGTCGATCTATCGGAAGGCAATGCCAAACCAAAATTGACAGTCACAAAGAAATAAGCTAACTATTAATACACAAGCACCCAAGGGCTGGATATCACTCGATATCCAGCCTCTTTTTTTTGTGGCAATATTTGGTTAATTTGTGGAAATGATTAGTTAATGATGAAAAAGATTTTATATACACTACTAACTTGTTTAATGATGTTGGGAAGTCAGGATAATAGCCAGGCTCAGGCTAAAAAAGAAGTGAAATATGTGTTGGCCATCCATGGAGGCGCCGGAACGATTCTGAAGAAGAACATGACCGACTCCTTGGAGAAGGCTTATATCGTTGCTTTAACCGAAGCATTGGAGAAGGGATATGCAAAGATCAAGAACGGTGAATCCAGTCAGGATGCGGTCATTGCTGCGATTGAGGTGATGGAGAATTCGCCTTTGTTTAATGCAGGAAAAGGTGCGGTTTTTACCAATCAAGGAAAGAACGAATTGGATGCTTCCATCATGGATGGAAAAACCTTGAAGGCCGGTGCTGTTGCGGGAGTTACCATTGTGAAAAATCCTATCAAGGCAGCAAGAGCAGTGATGGATAAATCGGAACATGTGATGATGATTGCGAAAGGAGCGGAGGAATTTGCTAAAAAACAGGGTTTGGAGATCGTGGATCCCCAATATTTCTGGACCCAGCAACGATGGGATGGATTGCAGCGGGCATTGGAACGCGATAAGGAAAGGATGGAATTGGATCATGATGGACAGCAAAGTAATTTGCCACCTGCTATTAAGGATGAAAAGTTTGGTACGGTAGGTTGCGTGGCATTGGATAAGGCTGGGAATCTAGCGGCCGGAACTTCTACCGGCGGTATGACCAACAAGAAATTTGGAAGGGTAGGGGATTCTCCGATCATCGGTGCAGGGAATTATGCCAATAATGAAACAGCAGCAATTTCTTGTACAGGATGGGGGGAGTTTTATATTCGGACCTCTGCAGCTTTTAATGTTTCAGCAAGGATGAAATATGGAAAGGAAAATGTGGCAACGGCAAGTAAGGCGGTAATCGATGAAATCGGTAAGCTAGGCGGCGATGGCGGAATGATCGCTTTGGATGCTCATGGAAATGTGGCTATGCCTTTTAATACCGAAGGTATGTATCGCGGAACCGTAACGGAGGATGGCGAGATAAAGGTGGAGATTTATAAGTAGATTCTGCTACTGCGTCATTGCAGGCATAGGTCATTGCGAGGAGCTTTCGCGTCATTGCGTACTATNNACGACGAAGCAATCTTTCGATTAATGTCATCCTGAGCAGCGTCGAAGGATCTGTACGGGTACCATATGTAGATGCTTCTACTTCGCTCAGCATGACATGGTTAAAGATTGCTTCGTTCCTCGCAATGACGGTCAAAATACCTCGCAATGACACAGGGCGCTAAGATAGCTTCGTTCCTCGCAATGACGGACAAATCTAAAATCTATAATCTATCATCTAACATCTATCATCTAACATCTATCATCTACTCCGGTATTTCATAAACATACATATACCTCACAATCGCATTTGCCCTTCTATTCACCCAATTAGATGGCCTTCGTGCATCCCATTTCTGCGGGCTTGGCAGCACCGCAATAATCAATGCCGCTTCCTTCTTCGTCAAACTCTTCCCCGATTTATGGAAATAATATTGTGAAGCCGCTTCCGCGCCATACACCCCTTGCCCCATCTCAATCACATTCAAATACACCTCCAATATCCTTTTCTTACTCCATAAACCCTCAATCAACAAGGTAAAATAAGTCTCCAAACCTTTCCGGAACCAAGACCTTCCAGGCCAAAGAAACACATTCTTTGCCGTTTGCTGACTAATCGTACTCCCACCCCTCAATTTTTTCCCCGCCTTATTCCTTTCAAATGCCTGTTTGATCGCTAATGTATCAAAACCATTATGCGTCAAAAAATGAGCATCTTCACCGGCAATGGCCGCTCTTTTCAAATTATCCGAGATATCCTCGTAATCCAACCACTTCTTGTCGATCTTCCATTCCTTCCCCGCAGCCTTCCTTTCAAAGCCTCTAGTCAGCATCAGATACGTAATCGGTGGATTGATAAAACGCAGGGCGATCACCCAAAGAATAGACAGCACAAAAAATGCAATAAGTCCCCTTAATGCATAGTAACCCACCTTCCTCCACAAAGTGGATTTTCCTTTGCTGTTGTTTTGTTTGACTTTATTCTTTTTGGTACTGCGCTTAATGGCCATAACCTTGAATTTTTATGCAAACATAAGAGGTATTTTTTAATAATTCTGCTATTTTTACATCTTATTCAAAATTGGCATATCTTGGCAAAAGAGAAGAAACAAACCCCTTTAATGCAGCAATATAATACCATCAAGGCGAAATATCCTGGTGCCCTTTTGTTGTTTAGAGTGGGGGATTTTTACGAGACGTTTGGGGAAGATGCGGTGAAGGCCGCCAAAATTTTAGGGATTGTTCTAACAAAACGAGGTAATGGCACCGAATCGGAAACGGCATTGGCAGGATTTCCGCACCACTCCTTAGAAACTTATCTACCAAAACTGGTGCGTGCCGGACAACGTGTGGCGATATGCGACCAATTGGAAGATCCCAAACAGACCAAAACCATCGTGAAACGCGGGGTGACCGAATTGGTAACTCCTGGTGTTTCTTACAATGAAAACATCGTTCATCAGAAATCAAACAACTACCTGGCGTCCCTGTATACCGAAAAATCGGTCGTTGGAGTTTCCTTCTTGGATATATCAACCGGCGAATTTCTGGTCGCCCAAGGGAATGTAGGGTATATCGATAAATTGTTACAGGGTTTCAAGCCAACGGAGATTATTCTTCCCAAGAAACAGTATAAAGAGTTTCTGGAACAGTTTGGTTCCGGATACTATACCTATACCCTGGATGAATGGCCATATTCTGGTGATTATGCCGAGGAACAATTATTGAAGCATTTTGAGGTGAAATCCATGAAAGGCTTTGGAGTAGATCGCATGAACATCGGCATTATTGCTGCTGGTGTGGCGCTGCATTACCTGAATGAAACCGAACACCGAAATCTGCAGCATATTTCCAATATTTCCCGAATCGAGGAAGATCGCTATATGTGGTTGGATCGTTTTACCATCCGTAACCTGGAGTTGATCGGTTCTGCCAATGAAAATGCCAGTACCCTTTCAGATGTTTTGGATGAAACATCATCGCCTATGGGAGCACGATTGTTGAAACGTTGGATCATCATGCCTTTGAAGGATGAAAAGGCCATTCAGGAACGGCTACAGGTGGTGGAATATTTCCACAACCACCGCGATGTACGCGATGAGCTTATCCGTGAGATCAAGCAGGTAGGTGATCTGGAACGTCTGATCAGTAAAATCGGACTTCAGAAGGCCAATCCTCGCGAGATCATCCAATTGAAGCGGGCCTTATATGCAGTGGAAAAACTGAAGGAGATGACCAATGCTTCGGATACGGAATCGCTACGGATGATAGCCGAACAGTTGAATCCCTGTCTCCTTATTCGGGAAAAGATCGAAAAAACGGTTAAAGCCGAACCTCCGGTGGCATTGAACAAAGGCAATGTCATCGAAGATGGGGTGGATGCAGATCTGGATAAGCTAAGAAAGGTGGCATTCGGTGGCAAGGATTACCTTTTGGAAATCCAACGTAGGGAATCGGAGGCTACGGGTATCCCGTCCCTTAAAATAGCTTTCAACAATGTGTTTGGTTATTATTTAGAAGTCACCAATACCCATAAAGATAAAGTTCCGGATAGTTGGATCCGCAAACAGACCTTGGTGAATGCAGAACGCTACATCACCGAGGAACTTAAAGAATACGAAGAGCAGATCTTAGGTGCCGAGGAGAAAATCCAGGTCATCGAAAATAGGATCTATGCCGAATTATTGCAGGATATTGCGGCTTACATCAAGCCCATCCAGCTCAATGCGCAATTAATTGCCAAGTTGGATGTGTTGTTGAACTTTGCGGTGATCGCGGAAAAGAACTATTACATAAAACCCGAGATCAATAATTCTCGTGTATTGGATATCAAAGGCGGTAGACATCCTGTGATCGAAAAGAAACTTCCGATTGGGGAGGATTACATCACGAACGATACCTTTTTGGATCCAGAAACGCAACAGATCATTATTATTACCGGTCCGAATATGGCGGGTAAATCGGCCTTGCTCCGTCAAACGGGCCTGATCGTATTGATGGCTCAGATCGGAAGTTTTGTTCCAGCGAAGGAGGCAAGTATTGGTATTGTCGACAAGATCTTTACCCGTGTTGGGGCTTCGGATAATCTATCTTCTGGAGAATCGACCTTTATGGTGGAGATGAATGAAACGGCAAGCATCATGAACAACCTGTCTGACCGCAGTTTGATCCTCTTGGATGAGATCGGTCGTGGTACGAGTACCTATGATGGTATTTCCATTGCCTGGGCCATTGCGGAATACCTGCATGGGCATCCGAGCTGTCAGGCAAAGACGCTTTTTGCCACCCATTACCATGAATTGAATGAGCTATGTAACTCCATGCCTCGCATCAAGAATTACAATGTAAGTGTGAAAGAGGTGAATAATAAGGTTATCTTCCTAAGGAAATTGGTTCCCGGAGGATCTGAACATAGCTTTGGTATACATGTCGCGAAATTGGCAGGTATGCCGCCGAAGTTGATTGGCCGAGCGAATGATATTTTGAAACGTTTGGAGCAGGAACGCACCGGCGGAGAAAAGATCAAGGATAGCATGCGGAAGATCCAAAAGCAGGCCTATCAATTGCAGATGTTTGCTATTGATGACCCGGTGCTGGAGAAGATCAGGGATATGCTGAACAACCTGGACGTAAATACCCTAACGCCTGTGGAAGCCTTGATGAAATTGGATGAGATCCAACGTTTGCTGAAAAATTAGTATTTCGTGTTTAAATTAGAAACTCGTATTTAATATTGGGATAGGATGGGACAGGTATTTCAATTCAAACAATTTGCCGTAGATCAGAATAATGTACCGATGCGGATCAATACCGATGGGGTCTTATTGGGCGCAACTGCGGGATTTCATCAGGAAGAGGCTGTTGATGGATCAGCTGTTGATGCGGGAGCCATGAATATCTTGGATATCGGAACAGGTACCGGTGTCATTGCCTTAATGCTTGCCCAACGTTTTGAACAGGCGAAGGTATGGGGTGTGGAAATTGATGAATTAGCCGCTGAAACCGCAGGCATGAACTTTAAGCAATCGCCCTTCAAGGACAGGATGCAGCTCGTTCATGGCGATATCTTTCACTGGCAAACGGAACTGCATTTCGACTTGATTGTGTCCAATCCTCCATTCTATATAAATTCCCTCCATAATCCTGATCAACGGAAAAAAGTTGCAAAACACACGGATGATACCTTTTTCAAAGAGATGATCAAATTTGCTTCGGAAAGGTTGAAGACGGAAGGACAGATTCAGCTGATTGTTCCCATTGAGATGGAACAGTTCTTAAAAGATGAGGCTGTTGCGCATGGCCTGGAATGGAACGGACAATGCAATATCCGATCTTTCGAAGATTCGGATAGTTTTCGTTGCATCATCTGTTTTGCCCGTAAAGCCCATCAGCCAAAAACAGAAGAATTTATTATCTATAAGGGCCGAGGGATTTATTCAGATGCCTATAACCATTTATTGGAACCTTTCTTTTTAGCTTTTTAATATGAAAATCGGACTGATTTCGGATACGCATAGTTATTTGGACGATGCGGTCTTTGAATATTTCAAGGACTGTGATGAGATCTGGCATGCTGGAGATTTTGGTTCCATGGAGGTTATTGAAAGGTTGCAGGCTTTTAAACCACTAAAAGGGGTGTTTGGGAATATTGATGCAAAGGATATTCGGATGATCTATCCGGAAAATCTGCGTTTTCAATGTGAAGGAGTGGATGTTTGGATGACGCATATTGGAGGTTATCCTGGGAAATATAGTCCACTGGTTCGGGAGGAGATCCGCAAGAATCCCCCAAAGTTATTTATCTGTGGACATTCGCATATTTTGAAGGTGCAGTTTGATCAGAAATTGGGATTACTGCATTTAAATCCGGGAGCAGCCGGAAAACAGGGTTGGCATAAGCAAAGAACGCTAATGCGTTTTGAGATCAATCAGGATCGGATAGAGAACCTGGAAGTGATCGAGTTGAATCCGAGGTGGTGACGGAAAATAAATGGTATATCCGTTTATAAACTATATTCCGTTTATAAACTATCTCTTACCTCAAGCAAGAAACTTTTCAGTTTTTCCAAGGAGTCCACGACCCGTTGATTTTCTTTAGCTTCATTTTTATTGTTTCTAAGAAAGTCTCGAGCGCCTTGAAGGGTGTACCCTTTATCTTTGACAAGATTAAAGATGATCTTTAGGTTAGCGATATCATCTGGAGTGAATAATCGATTTCCTTTTTTGTTTTTCTTGGGTTGAAGAATATCAAATTCACGCTCATAAAAACGGATTTGTGAGGCATTTACATCGAACATTTCGGTAACTTCCCCCATTGTATAGTACAATTTATTGATTTCGCGTTCTTTATATGGCATGAATTAATGCTTTTGGTGATTATAACAAATATACAATCAATTTTGAAATTAAAAAAAAGCTATATTTTTATAGCGAAGAACATAGTTATTGTACAAATTCTATAAAAAGGATATTCTGATCGATGAAAGGGAAAATCATAGTGAGTAAGTTCTGGACGCGTTTTTTTTCAGCAGGAAAAGCGCAGGCCATCACGATATTTCCATTTATCTTTTTGCGGGAACTGGCGAATCGATCAGATAAAGTATTGATCAATCATGAAAGGATTCACCTTTCGCAAGCATTGGAATTGTTGATTCTGCCTTTTTATATCCTCTATCTTTTGGAATTTCTATTCCGCTTTGTACAGTACCGAAATTTTCTTCAAGCCTATGTGCATATCTCCTTTGAAAGGGAAGCTTTTGAAAATGAGGAAAACCTGTATTATATTAAGAAGAGACGCCCTTTCAGTTTTCTGAAGTATTTGAAAAAGTAATGTTTTCTTTAGAGGCTTCTTTATGCAAGTAGGATTAAAGCAAAAAAAAGCGATCAATATTGATCGCCTTATGTTGTTAATGGTAATTATACCAATAATATTTATACCTACTTCACTAATTTCAAGAAAGTAGCTACTTTATCTTTCAGTTGTCTTCTATCTACGATAAAATCTAAGAAACCATGCTCCAATACAAACTCCGAAGTTTGGAATCCTTTTGGAAGATCCTTTTTGATGGTTTCCTTAATCACACGAGGTCCTGCAAAACCGATCAACGCACCTGGTTCTGCGATATTAATATCACCTAACATCGCGTAAGATGCCGTAACACCTCCAGTTGTAGGATCTGTTAATAAGCAGACGTAAGGTAGTTTTGCTTGCGCAAGAAGAGCCAGTTTAGCCGATGTTTTCGCCATTTGCATCAATGAAAAAGCGGCTTCCATCATACGTGCACCTCCGGATTTGGAGATCAGCATAAAAGGCAATTTATGTTCTATACAATAGTCGATTGATCTCGCGATCTTTTCACCCACAACAGAACCCATGGAACCTCCGATAAATGAGAAATCCATACAAGCGATCACAATTTCTTGTCCATCAAGCTTCCCTACCGCAGAGCGCAGAGCATCGTTCAATCCTGTTTTTGCCTGACTTTCTACCAAGCGATCCTTATAAGGTTTGCTATCGATAAAATTTAAGGGGTCTCCAGCTTTTAGGTTAGGGAATAGTTCGGTGTATTCGTTATTGTCAAATAATACAGAAAAATAAGCCGTAGAGCCAATTCTAATGTGGTAATCGCAATAATGACAAACGTATTTATTTTCTACCTGCTCAACATTCAAAAGTGGTTTTTTACAGTTCGGACATTTATTCCACATCCCATCTGGTGCCTCCTTTTTATGTTCAGTCGCAGTTTGAATTCCTGCTTTGTTTCTTTTAAACCAACTCATAGATTCGTGTTAATTCGGATTACAAATAAACGAAAAATATCTAATATGTGATTAGAATTCTTTGCGGATTGCTGATTCCGGTTTCTTGGTAGATTCTTATACTATATATTTTTCGATCACGTATTTTCTCCATGCCCATTTTTCACGACCGCCAATAGAAAAAAGTTTTTCTTCGGCTTTAAAACCATCAACATTTAACTCCAAACCTATCTTATCAATTTCGCTGCAGAACTTTTCATATACATGGGCATCATTCTCATCAGTTACCCAACTAGATTTGTTTATTTTTATAAAGGAATTCTCTGTTATCAAATTAATAGATTTCGCTACCCATTGATCCATAATATATCCATTTAAATTTGGGGCTAAGAAACAAATTAGTTTTGTGAAATACCCGATTCCCAAACCAGGGAGTGAGCCTTCTTTTCTCTTTGATTGAATATATAGAAAAGCGTCCCGGCGGTTTTTGAATTCTCCATTTCTAAGTTTTCCTATAATATCTAGAATTGGTTCAGGCTTTGCTAATAACCTTTTACCATTTCTTCGGTTCATACCCCCCCAAGATAATACAGCTAATAAGGTATGAAAATCTGAGTTATTCCGATCGTTGCAATAGCTTAATAAATCATCTCTATAAAAATTGGTGTTGAATGAATTCGGAAGATTTGCAGATTCTTCCAAAACATATTTACACCAAGACATGGTATTAGGGCCAGTAAATTTTTTACTATCCCAAGGCAGTTCTAAAAAGTGGGTTAAATGCGTTCTCTTTAATTTATCTGTTTTAATACCTGTCCATGAAGAAATAAACTCCTGATCGATAATCTCGTTCATGTCGTTAAAAATTCCCAAATACCTTCCATCTTGTGAACCAACAGACCAAATAGCATTAGCTGAACCTTCTTTATCAGAAATCCCACTTTCTTTAATGAATTGATCAAAAGTATATTGATCAGCTGGATAATTGGACTTATAAAAAGCGATCAGATAGACACATAAGGGATGGGCACCTAATTGGTTGCCGTCAAGTTCCAATATATGGTTTCTAACTAATGATTTTCTTTCCAGATTAGTAGCAGATTTTAATTTGGCTTTAATGTTTTCCAGTTTATAGGCCTTAAAAATTGGATTTTCCCAATTTTTTAAAGCTTTTTCATCCCATTCATGCTCATCAAGACTCTTAAAAAGATTGGTTAGGGTATTAACGGTAGGAATAACTTTCGTGAAAATATCTCTTCCTCTTAATTGTTTTGGTAGGGTTTTAATCTGATTCATGGTCTAATATATATGTTATTGTTCAAATATTTGATCCAAAATTACTTTACGGAACGACAAAGTATGACGTTACAAAATATTATACTTGCAAAAAGAAATTTATATGGGATATCAACATAAATTTTTGCGACACTTTTATATCATCGAACAATTGTCTATTAAACCACAAAGTTGGGATAGTATTCATAGAAGGCTTTTAAATAAACTTTCCGATCAACTTGGAGACTATAGTATAAGAACATTTCAGCGAGATATCAAAGCAATCGATAATATCTTTGGGATCGAAATAAAATACAGTCCAAGATTATTAGCCTACCATGTTTCCTCAAAAAATGAGTTAAAAATGAAATTGAATGCATGGAGTCAATTAAACCTGAATATGGAAAGCTCTGAAGTGCAACGTAAAATTATTCAAGATAAAATAGACGGGTTGGGATCCATGTATTTATCGGATATTAACGAGGCAATGGAGGGCAATTTCTTTCTGGAATTTGAATATCACAAATACCATGATTTATCTTCTAAAAAAAGAAGGGCAATACCACTGGTTCTAAAGGAGGTCAATAAGCGGTGGTATTTATTAGCTGAAGACTTAGATAAGGGAGCTTTAAGAATTTTTGCTTTAGATCGAGTATTGGATTTAAATATAAATTATAAAACCATAAAAGGAAAGTTTGATAGTAAATCCTATCAATCGATTTGGGAAAATACCATGGGGATAGAGATTGGTGTTTTCGGACAATCAGTAGAGAAAATAATAATAAAAGTTGATGAAAAAATGGCTCCCTATTTTAAGTCATTACCTTGGCACCAAACACAGAAAATTGTAAAAGAAGATAACACTGGATTATTATTAGAGATGGAACTTATGATCACTAATGATTTGATCAATAAAATCATGTCAACTGTTCAACATACTGAAATTATTGAACCGAACCATCTCAAAGAAAAAATCAAACTTAATTTAATCAAAGCCTTAAGAACTTATGAAAAGGAATTATAGAGAAACCGTAATTGATACCTTGGAAGCATTGATCGAACATAGATGTCATCTTTTTGCGAATGTCTTAAATTTAGCTAGCGTTGGAGAGATGGAAGAAATTATGTCAGCTTTTGAGGAAGGAGATGTTTTTGATTTTGAATTATTACATTTTGAGTCGTGTAAGGATAGTAATATTCAATTGATGATTTCTTTATTAAAAAATATGGAGGATACTTTTTTTCTAATGAAACAGGAGAATAATATTTTAACGGAGGAAATTAGAAATGCAGATGAGATTTAATGATAATCTTTAGTTGATTAGATTTGGAATTAATATTGAAAATGATAATTAGGTAGTTATTTCTGTATTTTTATAGGATTGCTATTTTTACTTTAAATTTTTCAAATTCTACTGCTGCTCCATTGAAAATTTACTAATAATAATCCCTATAGACTTATCAATTATTCGTTTAATATAAATTCAAATTTAGGTTTAAATGTGATTGAAGAAGGTTTTGGTTTAGAACTTTATGAAAGAATGGTGTTTCTAATTTAAAAGTATGTGAACAGTATGCTTGATATACATTTTACATACTTTCAGTATACTTTCACCTTGCTTTCAGTACGAAGCCTACAAGGATCAACCAATATGATATTATTAAATCTAAGGTCGTGTAAAAAAATGATTAATGAGGGCTGCTTCTTCCTTTTTCTTCAACGATTTTAGTTATGCCTATTGCTTTTGCGATATGTCCGATTGCAGCTATTATTTCAGAATCATAACCATCTTCCAATACAGTGTTAAGATATTCAGCAATTATCTCATTACTGTCTAAATAATCAGCTATATCAAATTTTGACGTTGCCATTTTTTTTAACTTTTTAGTTTACACGAAATTTCTTTCGCTTTTTCAATGTCCTTATGTTGAGATGATTTATCTCCTCCGATTAATAGTACAATAATTCTTCTATCCTCAAAGGTTTGCACTCTCCGAAATGTTCTTCAGTTTCTAATTTTTGAATTCGGAACAACAGTATTACTGAATTCCCATTCCAGAAAGCTAAAGCAACCACCATCCCCAATTTCCTGTTTTAAATAGGGAGTAAACAATCGCTATCTTTACAATGGCAAGTAGGTCCAGCAGGAGCTGGGTGACCAGCTGGACTTTGAGGCGAGATTCTATGATGAAGAGATAAGTAGATGGAACGTCTGGGTAAATAAAGAAACAGGTGAGATTTACCGAAAAAGTGACCCACTGATTTTGGGCCACATTTAAAAAAAAGTCTGGGAAAAGTACAACGCTTGATCGATATGGTATTTTAATTTGAAATTAGTAAAATATGGATTTTAATAAACTTTATGATGAATCAATAGAACTATGGCCGGATGAAATAGATATTTCCGATGGAAAAGTATTGACAAATGGAGTTGTCTTTAATGAATTGTCTTCTATTTGGACGATAGTGGAAAAGAAAGCTGTGAAAATGGGAGAGTGGTATGATTTGATGACATGGGTAATCTTCAGTAACTTTCATCATCAAAGTAAGTTGAATTGGATTGAAAATATTAAGATAGTAAGGAAAAAAGATATAAGAAAAGAAAAAGTTAAGAATGATATATTACAAAATTTACAGACGGAAGGATATGAGGATATGTTAAAGGAGTTTACTCAAACAAAATAGTTGGAAAGTCTACAAAAAAGGTAAGTCAATTTATGGCCTAGGCGTTGCAGGTGCGTTACGAATTGAAGGTAATTTGTTGTAATAAAGTAAATTACTTGGTGACACAAGAATGGAGTCAACAACATCAAATAATAATGCAAAAAATGGTTCAGAGATAAAAGACCCAGAGAAGAGAGAATTTTATGGAATTTGATTTTTATATAATAAAAATGTATTTGACCAAAAGCAAGTATCTATATTTAATTTGGGGACAAAATGATTTTGAAGATATTTTACTTTTAGACAGTAAAAAAAACATATTAGGATTCTCAACTTTGAAACTTATAAAACAAATAAATAAAATAGATACAGAAGTTTTGTTGTTTGAGAAAATCACTAATTATAAGGGTCTATTCCAGAATGATATAGCTTTTTATTCAATAATTGAAGTCACTAATATTTTAAATAAAGGAATAATAATTCAAAATTTTTCTAAAGATGAGTATACTGTACTTGTTAATTTCTTTAATTTAGTTACTGATTATTTCTACCAAATTAAAATCAAAAAATATTTGTCAATTTTAGAAAATAAAAACATAAAAATGTTTTTTGATTATTATTATGATAAACATTTTTGGAAATCCACGGATAAAAAATCAGAAATTGATAATGGAATAAATGAATTTCAGTACAATGATTTTTATATTCAATTTTTTCAACTCATCAATATTTTTGAAAAAAAAATAAAAATTATAACTCGATTTGATTAATTGAAATTCTTTAGGAAATGAAGAGGTGGATAATCTGCAAAAACTGTTGATTGACGATAGTTTGATAACGGATATTCGTGTGAAAGAAAGTTGGTTAACCATGGAGGGGATAATTATTTTTGGTAGGCAGGTGTCCAATCAACAATGAGTTGCACCTTTTGTATTCAAAACCAATTTGGTTGAAGAGATGAGGATTGATACAAGTAGCTTTTCTTTCTTATTTGGAACGACAGATGATGTAACCCTCCCGAAAATTC
>DCOH01000049.1:0-57840 GCA_002322865.1 Sphingobacterium sp. UBA1575
CCTCGCAATGACGCAGAGTTCGCAATAACGGGGAAATCCAAACAAAAACCTTACTTTTAAAATAAAAATACTTTTAAAACAAAAACATGTTATTCACTTCCCTTCCTCTTAAAAACATCACTCTTCCCAATCGCATTGTTGTTTCCCCAATGTGTCAATACTCCGCGGAAAACGGTTATGCCAACCATTGGCATCTTACCCATCTCGGTCAATTTGCCATCGGGCGTGCTGGAGCGGTGATCCAAGAAGCAACTGCCATTTCCCCTGAAGGAAGGATTTCCTACGGCGATTTAGGCATCTGGGAAGATGAACAAATAACCATGTACCAAAACATCACCCAATTCATTAAATCCCAAGGTTCCATCCCTGGTATCCAATTGGCACATGCCGGCCGAAAGGCCAGCACCGATAAACCATGGATCAGCCGAAAACNNCACAATTTCTTCCGAACGAAACACATGGCTGGCAAACCGTAGCACCATCCGCCATCCCCTACCATGAAAAGGAACATCCACCAAAAGCACTCCCCTTGGAAGAAATAAAAGCTATCGTACAAAACTTCCGGAAGGCTGCAAAAAGAGCTGTAACCGCTGGATACCAGATCATCGAGATCCATGCGGCGCATGGCTACCTGGTACACCAGTTCCTTTCTCCACTAATAAATAAAAGAACCGATGACTACGGCGGTGCTTTTGAAAACAGGATCCGGTTTCTTCTGGAGATTGTTCAAGAAATTCAACAGGAGCTTCAGGAAAAACATTCCCTTTGGGTTCGGATTTCTGCGACCGACTGGGCGGAAAATGGTTGGGATCTGGAACAGAGCATTGCTTTATGCAAAGAATTGAAAAGATTAGGGGTTGAAGTAATCGATGTTTCTTCTGGTGGAGCGGTTCGAGAACAACAAATCGATGTGCATGCCGGCTATCAAGTTCCCTTTGCCGAAAAAATAAAGGCAGAAACCGGGATGTTGACTGGTACGGTAGGATTGATCACATCAGCCACACAGGCAGAAGAAATTCTCGATAAGCAGCAGGCTGATTTTGTGTTGATCGGGCGGGCTTTCCTAAAGGACCCACACCTGGTTTATTCCTGGGCGGAAGAATTGAAAGAGCCCATTACCTGGGCTCCACAATATGCTCGGGCTAAATAATCCCTTCTAGAACCGGGATAGGTTTTTTATCATCATCCAAAGCGACGAAGGTAAAACGACCTTGGATAGCCAGTTCACGGCCATCCTTATACATGCTTTCCAGAAAAATCTCAACTGCGATTTTCAGACTGGTACGGCCTACACTTTCTACCCTAGCGATGGCTTCCACAATACTTCCTGAAGGAATAGCCTTGTGGAAATCGATCTTATCGGTAGAGACGGTAACTAATTGCTTTCTACAGAAGCGGGTGCCGCACATAAAGGAAACCTCATCCATCATGGCCATGGCTTTACCGCCAAATAGGGTGTCATGATGGTTGGTGAGGAAAGGAAACACCGTCATGGTAATTCGTGTTTCACTTTGTTCAATACGTTCTTGAATAGTCATTTTGTTAATAAAGTCGCAAAGTTAAGCAACTTTTTCGCTTTCGACGACTACTCCTATCCCCTTTAATAGCAAAGAAGCATTAAAGATGGTGCATGGACCATGCTTTAATTTATAATCAAAAAGCATTTCGGAACCCTGTACCTGAATATCAAAATGATAATTCTTAATCCTTTCCGGATATTGCTCAGCCAGTTCTGCGAGTTGAAGGTCATGGGTGGCCAACATCCCTCTTCCGTCCAAACCGATCAGTTTTTTGATGATGGCTTTTGAACCTAGGTACTTATCAACTGAATTCGTCCCTCTCAGCATTTCATCGATCAGGAAAAAACTGGCTTTATCCTGCTCTACCTGATCCAGGATAAATTTCATCCGGTCCAGTTCCGCCTTAAAGGTGGACGTACTTTCATTCAGGGAATCCTTGATACGCATATAGGTCAATAAATGGTAAATAGGCAATCGAAACAATTTAGCATTGACAACTGCACCGGCATAGGCCAATACGGCATTGATACCCACTGTCCTTAAAAAGGTGCTCTTGCCTGCCATATTAGAACCAGTAATCAAGGCGATATCGTGGCTCTGGGCATTATAATCATTGGCAACAGCTCTTTCTTTGATGATCAATGGATGATTCAATTCCTCCGCTTTGATTTTATCGAAACGGACATGATCTAGTATTTCAGGCTGCACCCAATCTGGGTTGTTCTTGGACAGGATGGCTAAAGAAACCAATGCTTCATAAGCCGAAATGGCTTCAAAGCCCTGCAAGATGGAATCTTGGTATTGTTCTTTCCACTTATTGATAGCCATTACCTGTTTAAAATCCCATAGGAACAACATGTTAAGAATTGCCCCTACAAACATATTATTTCGGGCGTCCAACTTATCGATCAACTTACCGAGTTCTGCGATGATGGTCGATAGCTTTTTTTCTGAGCCTTTTACCTTAATCTGCTGTTGGATTTCCAGGTTGAGGTTTGCTGCATATTTTTTGTCTTCAATTAATTTAATGGCATCGGCCAAGCCCAATAGTGAGGCACCCAGTTTATCGATCTTATTGGAAAATTGGGAAATCTTCCCGGCCTGAGAAAGTGTCCACAACAGATGGACAACAGCCAAGATCAACAGATAAGGAACGATATTATAGTAAAATTGGGAAAAGGCCAATCCAAAGAAGAAAATATTAGGACTTGCTTCCACATAGAATGCTAACCACTTATTCCCAAAATTCAGTTTTTTATCCTTAAAAAAGCTGGCAATATATGCTCTCAAGTTAACTTTTGAGCCCAGGTTGAACATCATTTTGGTCTGAAAGCTCTGCAGATGCGCTGGATCATCACGCAATTCATTAATTGCTTGCTGTCTCGCCACGATTTCCTCCTTGTTGGCAGCCTTGGAAAACCACGCTCTCAACACCTGTACGCCATCCTTACTAGAACAGCGGTTTACCATGGCGAAGAGCGAGTTGGCACCGAAAATATCCAGATCAGAAGCATAGGGATGTGCTCCATCGTTATACTCTTCCCCATTCTCATACATATTTCCTTTCCGGTTCATGATGTTCAGTTCGTTCTCATTGATCCGAAGGAAAATCCTTGCCTCCTGTAGTTTTCGTTCAATTTTGCTTTGGCGAAAGACCAAAAACAGAAAGATAACGACGACCAGAATGATCGTCCCCATGACCAAAATGATATTATTTGTGTCGAATAGCTTGAATAGAATGATTCCCCCTAGAATCATTACCCCTAATCTGAGGAAGGAATTCTTATTGATTTTGGATTCTAACGCTTTGATATTGGCGGTGGCAGAGGCCACATTTGCCTCGTAATAAGCTACACTCATTATTTTTTGACCTTTGTAATTTTGAATGGTTTCTTAACCGCCTTCCAAGCCGACTCCTTCGCAATCTTAGCTTGGATATCGGTTACTTTCTCCGGTTTATAGTTATTTTTTCTGGGGTCGAGGTTGAATAATTTGGCATACCAGGTTGCTGCTGCCGTAAACCTGCCATAGTCCAAGTTCAAGTGGTAGCCATCTCTCGTCATGTGATCGCCGATTGAGCTTGTTCTTGCATTTTGAATGGCAGTTCCGGCCGGTACCACAAACTCATAATCTCCCGTCTTGGCGATCTGGCTGGTCACATTCATGATGCTATCGTACATCACCAATTGTTGGCCATCATAATTCTTGAACCCTTCATGCTTGGAATCTTGTTGGTAAGCCCAAGTCTGGTGATAGACCATTTTGGAATCTGGATTCATATGCGCAAAAACATAGGTCCAAAGATCGGGCAGACCCCGCATGACCACATTATATTTTCCAGAAAGCGGGCTAGCCTGCTGCAAACTGATATAATCCCAATTATCATCTGCCAGGGCTTCTTCAATACTGACTTTATCGGTCGTTTTTTTGATTCCATCCTCTCCTACTTTACGATAGCTATAGGCTTTCAGATTATTGTGGGCATTTTTCAGATGCAGTTCTATCGGTGCCCCACCTATATATAGATTTCCGATCACCATTTTTTTCCCGGCAGCTTTTGCTAAATCATAAAGGTAGTTTTCGATGCCATCCTCGGAAAAACTATTCCCAATCGCCAGTATTTTCATCACATCATCCTCTTTCGGAGAGGTCTGTTGCGCGAATAGAAAAGGTAACTGAAATGAAATGAATAGGATAAATACAAAAAGCTTTTTCATTTGAATAGGATTTTAATAAAAATACGAAAAATAAGCTTATGAATAGGTTTAAACCTAAAAAATCCTCAGGTAATTGAGCATGAATGTTTTGCAATTAATCTTAGAAATATGGTAAAATAAGGGTAATTTTGGGGGATATGGCGTATAAGTTTGTTGACAATTACCGGGAACAGGGAGCAAGGAAACAGTTGGTTCGACATCTCGAAAAAAGAGGTATCGAAGACAAAAAAGTGCTTGCTGCTATTGGAAAAGTGCCAAGGCATTTCTTTTTCGATGAAACCTTCTGGAATCAGGCTTATCGCGACATCGCCTTCCCTATTGGCGATGGACAGACCATATCCCAACCTTATACCGTAGCTTATCAAAGTCAGCTTCTGCATATCAACAAAGGGGATAAAGTGTTGGAAATCGGAACCGGATCAGGCTATCAGACCTGTATTCTAATGGAGTTGGGCGCCGAGGTATTCACGATTGAAAGACAGGAAAACCTCTATAATCGAACCATTCAAGTATTGCCCTATATGGGTTATAAACCTCATTTTTTCTTGGGTGATGGTTCTATGGGAAAACCAGAACATGCGCCCTATGACCGCATCATCGTAACGGCAGGAGCTCCTTTCGTACCGGAAAAAATGTTGAAGCAACTCAAGCTCGGCGGACTGATGGTCATCCCGGTGGGTGATGAAAAAGCGCAAAAGATGGTGACGATCCTACGTGTGGGCGAAAATGATTTTGAACGCATTGAATTGGATACCTTCCGATTTGTTCCCTTGGTGGGCGATCAAGCCTGGTAATTCTGAAATATATTGCTCGTATAGTTTTAATTAATACGGATCCACATCAATCTGTATCCTAACCCCTTTGTTCTTCTTATCCAGGTCAAAATGCAGGATGGACTGTTTGATCAGATCCTTGACCTTACTGATGGAAATGTCCTTTCTTTCGATCTTTAGGGTAATAGTCTGGATAAAATTATTCCTCACCCTGGAGACTAATGGTGGTTCAGGCCCCAGGACCCTGGCACCCAATTGCTGTCTTAGTAAAGAAGCCAACCGAATGGCTGCATCATTGACCAGATCCTGGTCTTTATGTTTTACATCCAATTTGATCAATCGGTAAAAAGGAGGATATTGGTAATTCTTTCTTTCCGTTACTTCGGTCATGAACATGCCTTCGTAATCATGCTGTTGGACCTGCTCGAGAATTCGATGGTTCGGAGTATAGGTCTGGATGATGACCTGACCAGGATTCTGCCTTCTCCCCGCTCTTCCTGATACTTGAGAAAATAGGGAGAATGCCCGTTCATAGGCTCTGAAATCAGGGAAGTTGATCATCCCATCAGCATTGATAACACCAATGAGGCTCACATTTCCAAAATCCAGTCCCTTGGTGACCATCTGCGTTCCGATCAGCACATCAAATTCTTGGTTATCGAAAGCGGAGATCACACGATCGAACCCATGTTTCCCTTTAGTGGAATCCAGGTCCAACCTACCGATCCGTAAATCAGGTAATAATAGCTCCAATTCCTCTTCCACCCTTTCTGTTCCAAAACCTTTGCTCTGCATGTGCGGTAAACCACAGGCCGGACAGGTCTGGGGCATTTCTTCCGAAAAGCCACAATAATGGCAATGAAGGAGATTGCTAGTTTTATGGTAGGTCAAACTGACATCGCAGTTGATACATTTGGCTACATATCCACAGGTTCCACATTGCAGAAAGGGGGTATGACCTCTCCTATTCTGAAAGAGAATGACCTGCTCTTTATTGGCTATGGTAGTTTGGATGGCTTTCAATAAGGTTCCGCTGAAATAGGAAAACATTTCTTCTTTCCTTCCCGCTTCAGCAATATCCACGATCTGGATTTCCGGTAGTTTGGCTTCGCCAAATCTTTCCAGGAGTTCCACCAATCCATATTTTCCCGCTTTTGCGTTGTAATAACTTTCTACGGAAGGTGTCGCCGAACCAAGTAACACTTTGGCCTGATGTTGATGGCCTAAATAGATGGCGGTATCCCGCGCGTGGTACCTTGGTGCCGGATCGTATTGTTTATAGGAATTTTCATGTTCCTCATCCACAATGATCAATCCCAGATCGAAAAAGGGAAGAAAAACGGATGATCTGGCGCCGATAACCACTTGGAAATCGCCCTTTCTTACCCGATGCCACACCTCTGCACGCTCATTATCGTTGAAGCGGGAATGGTATACCCCCAGTTTATCACCAAAATGTAGTTTAAGGCGTTCGGTAATCTGAGCGGTCAAAGCGATTTCTGGTAGCAGGTATAAAGCTGATTTTCCGGTGGCCAAGCATTCCTCGATGAGGCGGATATAGAGCTGGGTTTTACCCGATGCCGTTACACCATGGAGCAGCACCACATCCTTGGATTCAAAATTGGATTTGATCTGATCGAATGCTGTTTGCTGGGCTTCATTAAACGTAAAATCCGGAGATAATAAGACATCTGTTCCTTCGAAACGACTCACCACCTTTTCCTTCACATCAAATACCCCTTTATCGATCAAGGCAGTTATGGCACTTGCGGAGGCACCCGATGCTTCCATGACATCCTGCCTACTGATATCTGTTTTTGTTTTTTGCAATTGCATAAAGGCAAGGACCGCATCCTGTTGTTTAGGGGCTTTATTCAGGGAATCCAATAATTCTCTCTTTCCATCCGCATCATTAAAGATAGATGCCAATCGTAGAAAAGCTTTGGTCTTTGCTTTGTATTTTTCCTTGATCTCTTCGGAGATCAGGATGTAACCTTTTTCAAAAAGGTTTCTCAATAAAGGGAATACGGTTTTCTGCCCTAGGATTTTAATGACATCATTGACGGTCAGTTCTCCGGCAAGGTCCAATGCCTCCAGGATCATGAATCCTTTATCGGAAATCTGGCTTCGATCCAAGGTAGGATCATCTGCAGCCATGATCTTGGTCTCGGAGGCCATTTTTAACGCCGCAGGCAGCGCAGCTTGCATGACATCCCCCGGAAAACACATGTAGTATTCCGAAATCCAGTTCCAGAGGGCAATCTGGTTGGGGAAGATGACGGGATCATCGTCTACCACATCCAGGATATACTTTGCCTCATATTGCAGCGGTGCCTCTTCACTTATTGCCACGATGATAGCGGAATAGATTTTATTCTTTCCGAATTGTACGATCACCCTGCAACCTACTTTTACCTTTTCGTTGAGTTCCAGAGGAACCCGATAGGTATAGTTTTTGGCGATGGCCAAAGGCAAGATCACTTCAACAAATAAAGTCTTTCGATTTGAGGCTAATAATTCCGCTTGAGACATATAACAAAAATAGGGATTATTAGGCTCATTTTAGCATAAAAAAAAGCTGCAGACCAAGGCCTGCAGCTTCCATCAATTTAATTTTTAATATGCTTATGCTCTATTCTTCATAGCTGCGACAAATAAGGCGATCCATCCGACCATGAAGCATACGCCTCCCAATGGTGTGATGGGGCCAATAACCGAAATATTCTCTATCCCTAACAGGTTTCTGGTGCTCAAAAGGTAAAGCGAACCGGAAAACAAGAAGATCCCCAAGGTAAACATGATATAAGAAACCTTGATGGATTGACTTTTTGCCCTGGAAAAAGTGGATAAGAATAACAAAGCCAATGTATGGTAAAAATGATATTGATTGGCTGTTCCCCATGTCTCTAACTGTTTCTCTGAAATTTTGCCTTCCAGACCGTGAGCTCCAAAAGCGCCTAAGATCACTGCAAGCAAGCCAAAAAATGAGGCAGTTAGAATTATTTGCTTGTTCATATATGCCGTTAAAATAATTGTTGGTTATTTTTTCGTTTATAAATGTATAAAATAACTTCCTAAAAAACTCGTCTAATTTTGCAATTTTGTATATATTCAACATAAACTAATACCTCGGAAGGCTTTTCGAACATGAGAAATACAATAATTGTTTCTGTTCTTCTATTCATCGCTGTCATTGTAGCTTCGGTTTTCTACTTTGGTGGATTGGACTCAGAAAAAAAAGAAGCGGTAAAGCCTATCGCATTTTTACCCAGTGATACCTACTTGGTCGCTTCCTTCGTGAACGACGAGACCACGGATAACATTTTTAAGGATTTTGAAATATTCCAGGCCATTCTTGGCAAGCAGGACCTGGAACAGCTGAACCTCCTCAAACAACAACTTTTAAGAAATAAAAATCTATCCACTTATCTGGGTGGATCAGATATTTTTATATCCTTACATCCCGGGAAGGATCAGACGGAAATGCTCTATAGCATTCCGGTTGTTGAAGAACCTGAAAAAGAAGCGATGGATCAATTGCTGGGTCAATTAAGCTCCCAGTTTAAATTCGGCAAATCCGATAGTTTGGACCATACAATCTATAGCTTTCAGCAGATTTTGAAGGATTCTACCCAAAGTAAAATCTCCGATTCGAGTTTTTACGTGAGTTATCAGTCCAATATTTTCTTTGCCAGCTATAACAAAGAACTGTTGTTGAAAGTACTCGACAAAAAGCAGGAAAAGCTTAAGGAGTCTCAAATAACCTATTTCAATGAACATAGCAACCGAAATTCACCTTTTACGGTGTATATTCCTCAACAAAACCTTCCTGCCTTTTTTGCAGCCTTTAAGCGGAATAAAGCGGGCGATTTCCTGCGACAGTTCATCCAATTAAAAGGACAGACGGTTTGGAACATCAATTATAAACAGGATGCCTTGATGCTTTCGGGCGAGAGCGAACTGGAGGATAAGGACAGTCAATATATCGCCTTGTTCGCCAACCAACGGAAAACGGTTCAACGCTTGTACAATTATTTCCCATCCAACACGATGATGTTTGTGGAATATTCCTTTTCCGATGCGAATAGCTGGTTTACCGACCTGGCTAAATGGCAACAGGGACAGGACGGGGCGAAACAGTTAAGCGATCAGGAAGCGGAAATCGCGAAGGATAGACCGAACCTGCTAGCGGATTTTAAATCGGTGATTGCTGGGGATTTTGCCGTGCTGGAACAGAGCAATTCGGATTACCTTGGTTTTATTGCCATCAAAGACAGCAGTAAATTGGAGCAAATCTTACCGGAACTCGCCGAAACAGTTGGCGATAGCATCTATAGGTTTAGACATGCCAACATGCCCTATCGCTATTTCGGTGATTGTTTAAAGGCCTTTTCGAGACCTTATTTTGTTCGCGTGAATGATCTTATCGTCTTGGCAAATCAACAATCCACCTTGCAGGAGTACCTACGTACCTGGAAGCGTAAAGATCTGTTGATTGGCGGTATAGGCTTTAAGAACTATGAGCAGATCCAAGGAAATGAAGCCAATGTCACCTTTTTCCTGAACACCAAAAATGCCAGCAACTTTTTGATCAATAATTTGACCAATACCTACAGTAGAAACTTTAGGAATAAGGAAGATTATGGCTATCAGGAATTCTATTCCTGGTCGTTACAGTTGTCGGGCAATGCCGGTAATTTTATCAGCCGATTGTACGGCATCTATAAGAGTAAAAACCGACTGGGGGTCAATGCCGATTGGACCTACAGCATGGGTAGCCGATTGATATCGGGGCCTTATGTATTTGAACATTCGGATACATCGCAGTTTATCCTAGCGCAAGAGCAGGATCATACGGTTCATGCCATCCACCCTAGTGGAAATAAACTTTGGTCTACCGTATTTTCAGGTCGGATTGTTGGGAAGACCCTACAATTGGAGGACCGTTCGCTCGTGCTGGTTACCGACCGAAGGAGACTCTATCGTTTTGATCCTCATGGCAAAATGATGGCTGGCTTTTCCACCAGTGTATCTGAAGAACCTATCTTTGCACCAACTTATGTGGATTGGGGGAATCAGAAAATGTTGATCATTCCGGGTAAGAATAAGTTGATGGCCTATGACCTGGAAGGTGGCGCTGTGGTGGGCTGGGATAATGTGACAGTGGAAGGGAACTTGATGGGGCCTGCACAGTTTGTGGACAATCAGGTGGTTGTGGCTACAAGTTACGGTAGGGTTTATTTCTTTGATATGGGAGGTAATAAAACCCAAGAGATCGATGTACCTGGAGATGTTAATTTTATTTCTAACCTAGGTATTGTACAGCGGGAAAACGGCTATGTTTTCTATGCCGCCGATGAGGACGGTAAAGTCTATGAAATGAATAAACAGGGCGAGAGCAAGGTGGTATATGAAGGTAAGTGGGATGCCAAATACCAGGCGGAATTTGAGAATATTGCAGGCACTTCTGCCCCAGAAATGATCGTGTTGGATGGTTCTGTGCTGCAGGTGTTGGAATTGGGCAATACGGTTAAGCCGCTCTTTGACCATACCTTTACCAAGAAGATTGAAAACAAACCATATTATTTCCCTGCGGGATCTGGTTTGCTGAAGATGGGTATAGCGCCACAGGGCACCAATCTGATCTATTTATTTACAGAGAACGGTGGAATAGCAGATGGATATCCTGTAGAGGCCCAGCCCCTATTCTATGATGGTAAAATCAATTACAATTCGGGGAATTATCTGATTTGCACCCGTCGGGATTGGAAACTTTATGCATTTAGGCATTAAGGTTTTTTTTCATTGCCGATTTTTTTTCATTAGGTTTGCAATCACAAAATTCGTATGTTGACAGGAGAAGAATATTTAGTAGAACTATCCAGACCTAAAAAGATCATCATCACTACCCATCATAAACCTGATGGAGATGCCCTTGGCTCTTCCTTAGGCATGTATTATTGGTTGAAGAAGAAAGGCCATGATGTGCACATTGTGCTATCGTCGGATTTTCCAACCTTTTTGGATTGGATGCCTGGCCGTGAGGAATTGGTCTTCTATACGGAAGATACAGCCTATGCACAATCTTTGTTCGATGCGGCAGAAATCATCTTTTGTTTGGACTATAGCGCATTATCTCGAACCAACATCCTGGAACCCGTTATCAGGGAAGCGAAAGGCCAGAAATGGATGATCGACCACCATTTGGATCCAGAGGATTTTGCTACTGTCTGCTATTGGGATTCCAATGCAGCAGCAACCGCTCAATTGGTGTATAAATTTATCGTGGAAGAATTTCAGGATAAAGCACATATCGATGAGCAAATAGCCACCTGTTTGTATACAGGGATTATGACAGATACCGGTTCTTTCCGATTTAAATCGACCACTGCGGAAGTGCACCTGATCATTGCAGGTTTATTGGAGGCAGGCGCTAGAAACTGGGAGATCCATGAACAGATCTACAACAGCAGTACGGAGAACAGGCTTAAGTTTTTAGGCTATGCCTTATTGAACTGTTTGGAGGTGATTCCAGAATATCATACGGCCTTGTTTTCCTTGAGTAAAGATGATCTGGAGAAGTTCAATGTGACGACTGGTGATACGGAAGGATTAGTGAACTATGCCCTTTCGATCAAGGGGATTCGTTTGGCCGGATTATTTGTAGATAGAACTGAATTAATTAAATTATCTTTGCGTTCCATTGGAGAAATCCCATGTAATGCGATCTGTAAGAAGCATTTCAATGGCGGTGGTCATTTAAATGCTGCCGGCGGAAACTCAACAGAGGAATTAGGCGAAGTGGTAAGCAGGTTCAAATCCATCTTGCCGGAGTATAAAGAATATTTAACATAGCATATTTTAAGAGTTATAAATAGAAAAATGAAAAAATCGATTGTAGTTTTAACGGCACTAGCAGGACTATTCTTTGCATCGTGTCAGAATTTTAAAAAAGGTGAAGGTGGCCTTGAATATAAGTATATCAAGGATGGCGGCGCTGAAAAAGCAGTAGGTGGTGATATCCTAGCATTGGATATGATCGTTGAAACTGACCGTGACTCCCTTTTAGGAAGTACTTATGATTTAGGTATGTCCCAAATTGCACCTATCTACCCAGATTCATTGATGCAAGGTGGATACCCTGGTGATAACAATACCATGTTAAAAATGTTGGGTGAAGGCGATAGCGCAGTATTCAGATTGAACTTGGATACCATGGCAGCTAGAACTGGCCAACCAAAACCAGATATCGCTGATAAATACATCCAATTCACAGTAAAAGTTAAAAAACACTTCAAAAAAGGTAATTTAACTGATTCGGCTCTATTCGAACAAGTGAACAAATTCTACCTAGCTGAAACAGAAAACCTGAAAAAAGCAGAGCAAGGTAAAATCACGAGCTACGTGGAGAAAAACAAATTGACACCTAAGAAAACAGCTTCAGGTTTACAATATGTTATCAAAGCAGAAGGATCTGGCAACAGCCCAGTTGTAGGTGATACAGTGGTATTGAACTACACTGGTAGCTTGACAACTGGAAAAATGTTCGATACGAACAATCCAGAGACTGCGAAAAAAGAAAAAATCCACCAACCAATGAGACCTTACGAGCCATTGCGCGTACGTATCGGCCATACACCGGTTATTCCAGGATGGACTGAAGGTCTTCAATTATTGAAAAAAGGATCTAAAGCTACTTTCATCATTCCTTCCGCTTTAGGATACGGTGAGCGTGCTCAAGGAAACATGATTCCAGCATACGCACCATTGGTATTTGATGTTGATGTATTGGAAATTATCCCTGGTCCAAAAAATGAACCAGCACCAGTACAACCTACTATTCCGGTTCCAACACCATAATGTTGTTGCCCACTAGGTTAAAATATTGAAATATTAACAATGAATCGCAGTTATTTTTGAAATAACTGCGATTTTTTATTCTATAGGAGCACATTCAATAACAAAATATTAACTTTGGCTCCATGGAAGAAATAAGCAATCCTCGAATTTATTCGCTAACAGATACGCATACCCATATCTATTACAGTACGGAGCCCGACAAGTTGAAACAGCAGATGCAACGTTGTTTGGAGCAAGGGGTCGATCGCTTATTCCTTCCGAATGTGGATCTCGAATCCATTCCCATGGTTTACCAGACCGTCGCTGAATATCCATCCCATTGCTTTCCAATGTTAGGCCTGCATCCCTGCAGTGTTAAGGAAGATTATGTGCAGGTATTGGATCAGATTGAACAGGAGATCCAAAACAGAAAGATCTATGCTATTGGCGAAATTGGCATCGACCTTTATTGGGAGCAGGACAGCCTTGCATGGCAACAAACGGCATTCCGAAAGCAGATCAATTGGGCGAAGGATATGGGATTACCGATCAGCATACATTGCCGAGAGGCTTTTGATGAGGTTTTTGAAATCCTGAAAGAAGAACAGGATGGTCGTCTGTTTGGGATCTTTCATTGCTTTACGGGAAATCTCGACCAAGCGAAGTTGGCCATCGACCTGAATTTCATGTTGGGAATACGTGGTGTGGTCACTTTTAAAAAGGCAGGATTGGATGCCGTGGTGAAGGAGATCGACCTAAAGCATATCGTCCTTGAAACGGATGCCCCCTACTTGGCTCCGGTTCCATTCCGTGGCAAAGAGAACGAAAGCAGCTACTTAGTACATGTTGCCCAGAAAGTAGCAGATATCCATGAAATATCGCTGGAGAAATTAGCTGAAATAACAACCAATAATTCTAAAAAAGTATTTAACATCTAGTCCATGTATAACATTTTTATCATTTATACTGGTGGTACCATCGGTATGGTTAAGGACCCTGAAACTGGAACATTTATTCCATTTGACTTTGAGTTGATCGAAAAAAACCTTCCGGATTTAAGTCGTTTGAACTATAAGTTGACGGTGCATTCCTTCGATCCTATCATCGACTCCTCTAATATGAGACCGAGTATTTGGTTGGAAATGGCCAAGATCATCCGTGATAATTATGAACATTACGATGGTTTTGTGATCCTGCATGGATCGGATACCATGGCTTATTCGGCGTCGATGTTGAGTTTCCTGTTGGAAGGGCTACAGAAACCGGTTGTGTTTTCGGGCTCCCAATTGCCTATCGGAGAAATCCGTACGGATGCGCGGGAGAACCTGATGACGGCTTTGGAAATCGCATCCGCCAAAAAGGATGGCCGTGCGATCATTCAGGAAGTGTGTATTCTTTTTGATAATAAACTGTTCCGTGGAAATAGGTCCTTCAAATACAATTCGGATAAATTTGAGGCATTCCGTTCACCAAACTACCCGGTATTGGCCGAAGCAGGAATACATATCCGATACAATGAGGAAATACTTTTGAATAATGAGGGTAAGGATTTCATTTGCCATTACCATATCGATACCCGCGTAGGAGTGCTGAAACTCTTCCCTGGCATCAGTAAGGAAACCATTGAAGCGGTATTGAACTCGGACGTTCGGAGTATTGTGATGGAGACATTTGGATCCGGCAATACCATGACCGACGAATGGTTCTTGAACCTACTGGCTGATGCAGTCAAATCGGGCAAGAATATCTTGGATATATCCCAATGTAAGGTAGGTTCAGTGGAACTAGGCCGTTACGAGACTTCTAACGGGCTAAAATGCATTGGCATACTCAACGGCTACGACATGACATTTGAGACCGCTGTAACCAAGCTTATGTACCTTCAGGGCGAGATTGAATCTCAAGAGAAAGTGGCGCATTGGATACAGGAGCCTTTACGTGGAGAGTTGACTAAAAACGATTAGTCAACAACTCCGCTACGACGAAGGTACTCCCACCAACAAAGATCAGGTCATTTTCCTGGTATTGTTGTTGGGCAGCATCAAATGCTTGTTCAATACTTTCGTAATGATTTCCTTTCAGATCAAATCCTGATGCCAATTGCTTTAGCTGATCCGCAGGCATTGCGCGAGGCATATCGGGCGCTGCAAAATAATATTGTGCATCCTTAGGCAACAGAGGCAGGATATGGCTCAAGTCCTTATCCTTCATCGCGCCAAAGATGATATGTAGCTTTTCGTATGTCAGGGTTTGAAGATTCTTCAATACTTCTTTTATCCCATCTTCATTATGCCCCGTATCACAGATTACCCAAGGGGAAGTCTGCAAGGTCTGCCACCTTCCACGAAGGCCGGTGCTTTCCTGCACATGGCTTAAGCCATAAGCAACTTTCTCATCTGGCAAGACATAGCCTAATTCCTTCAGCTTTTGGATAGAAGTAAGCACACCCAAGATGTTTTTCTGCTGATAAGTACCTGTGAGGTCGCATAGCCATTGCTGCTTTATTTCTGTTGCTTTATTCAACACCTCCACCTGCAATCCGGCGGTCGTACGTACTGCGCGAACCAATTCAAGCACATCCGTAGCAAAGGTCAGTTCTGCTTGCATAGCGGCTGCCTTTTCGATAAAAACATGCTGTATATCCGCTTGTTTTTCTGAGATTACTACAGGCGTTTTCGCTTTAATGATCCCTGCTTTTTCTCCAGCTATTTCTTCCAGAGTATTCCCCAGAACGTTCATGTGGTCCATCCCAATGTTACTGATGAGGCATAGCACAGGCGAAATGATATTGGTGCTGTCCAAACGTCCGCCCAATCCCACTTCGATCACGGCGATATCCACCTGTTCATTTGCGAAATAATCAAAAGCCAAAGCCACTGTCACCTCAAAAAAGGAAGGTTGGATCTCTTCGATCAATGCCTGATGATTGTTCACAAAATCGACCACCTGTTGCTGCGGGATCATAGCGCCATTCAGGCGAATCCTTTCCCTAAAATCAACCAGGTGAGGCGAAGTGTATAATCCGGTCTTATAGCCCGATGCGGCAAGCACAGCAGCCAACATATGGGAACTGGAGCCTTTACCATTGGTTCCAGCGATATGAATGGATTTGAATTTTTTATGGGGGTTTCCCAATGCTTCACACAGTAAAAGTGTTTTATCCACATCAGGATTAATGGCAGAAGCACCATCACGCGTAAACATAGGTAATCGAGCATAAAGATACTCGATTACCTCTGTAAATGTTTTCATATTCTAGAAAGATTATCTTACTCTAAATCTGAAGGTAATTAATCCGGTTTGGGTATCCGGAGCATTTGCTAAAGAGTTCAAACGTGCTCTGCGAACTGCATCCACACATTTCTGCACCAACCTGTAGTCGGCGATCGTAGTTCCCTTAGCTTGACGGGCACGAATGATGTTTCCGCTTTTGTCCACGGTAAATTCCACCTTGACAATACCGGTCTGTTGGCCATTATCTTCCACATTCGGGCGAACCTCGAAACGACGGTTCTCCAAGGAAAGCATTGTATTTCCAAAACCAGATCCACCTTCACCATAATTCGATGCCAATGGGTCTCCTAACTTCGAGCCCTGGTTACCGGCAGTACTTCCTGTACCATCCCCTACACCCTGTGCATTGTTCTTCTTGCCTTTATACAAAGCATTGGGATTGACCGCTGGTGTAGCGTCTTTCTTCTCCGCAGTAGCTTGATCCGCATTGGCCTTTACAGGCTTCTCCGATTTAGGCACTACAGGCGCATCTTCCATATCCTGCGTCTGTACCGCTTTGTCGGTCACTTGCTGCGATGGGGTTGGAATTGGTGTGGTATTTGGATCGATCTTATCTGGTTTTACATTATTGGCATTTTCATCCATGGATGGTTCATCCACACTCATGTAATCATCGCCCATACCTTCTGGAGAAGTACCGTAATTTACGATAATTCCGCCCATTCCGTATTCCGGCAAGTCTTCTGAAAACACAATAAAAAACCCGATGGCCGCCAAGGCGATCATCACCAAAGACGATATCCCAAACGCCTTTCCAAGGTTATTTTCTTCTTGATATTGATGGTAATACATATCCTAATTCCTAATCAATTCGACTACCTGCCGAAAGAAACGTTTAATTACCCAGGTAATTAGTCTCTTTTAGGCTCCGTAGCCAAAACAAGTTTCACTTTCAATTTATTGGCCACATCCATCACCGAAAGGATGTTTTTGATCGGCACTGTTTCATCTGCATACAGCATGATGTTCAACTCTTCACCCGTAGCGATATTCGATTGGATATAACTTTCCAGGTTCTCAAACGGTACGGCTTGTTTGTCCACATGGTAGGTCAGGTCACTGGTAACCGAAATGGTCATTGTCTTTTTTGCTACAGATTGCTCTCCAGCGGAAGATTTCGGTAATAGTAGTTTGACAACCTGTGGGTTGGCAACTGCTGAAGCCAAAAGGAAGAACAACATCAAAAAGAACATGATATCGTTCAACGCAGCGGTGTGTACCTCGGCAGCTGGTTTATTTCTTTTATTACGTAGATTCATAGTATGATTTGTAAAGCTTTTGGAATGATTGCGCTATTAGCTATTATAAGCTAGGCTCATCCAATAGATCAATAAATTCGATAGCATCCGTCTCAATACGTAAGATCAAGCGTTCTACCATCATATTCAAAATATGGTAACCGATGTAAGCTAAGATACCGATGGTTAATCCGGAAGCTGATGCGATCATTTTCACATATAGACCACCCGATACCGAACCGATATCAATACCGCCTGCTACCTCTACATCACGGAAGATCTGGATTACCCCAAAGATCGTTCCTACGAAACCAAGCATCGGCGCAATACCTGCAATGATACCCAAGATGTTGATGTTCTTCTCCAAACGGGAAACCTCTAATTTTCCTTGGTTTTCAATCGCTCCTTCAATGTCTTTGATCGGACGGCCAACACGGGTCAATCCCTTTTGCAACATTCTGGATAATGCAGAATTGCTAGAACGACATACCGCCATCGCAGAATCCAATTTTCCGGCAAGGACATTACTTTTAACCTGCGCTAATAATCCACCTTCTGTTTTACCTGCTTTGGAAATGGTGATGTAACGTTCGAAAAAGATGACTAATCCTAAGAAGAATAACAATAGGATTGGGATCATGATCCATCCACCCTTCATCAATAATTGAAGAAGATTAAGATCTTCCTGAACGACTACCGGTAATGCTTGTTGTTGAACTTGATTTAAGGTATCAACTGTTGCTTGTACTAATGACATAATGATTATTAAAAGTTATGCTTGTTTGTGATTGATTACTAATTCAGTTTTTGAACCCAGGCATCTGCTACGTGACGTTTCTGAACTACACGCAAAGCGGAGTCCGCTTCAGCTTTCGTTACATACGTATCCCAGATGACTGTTTTCTTGTTGTGTGCCAATTTACTTGGAATTACCCGAACGGAGGTCACTCCCGCTTTATTGAATGATTCTGCCTGATCGAATGCCTGCGCCAAGGTGGCATGCTTGCCAATGACGATGGAATACTGATGACCGGCAGGGATCAATGGTTTTTTAGTTTCTTCGTTAGCTGCAGGTTTCACTGCTGCAGAATCTTTAGCCGCTGTAGAATCAACTCTACCTAAAGAATCCAAGGCCATGCTGTTGCTATCCGTAGTTGCCAAAGCTGCATTATTCTGTGCTATTACCTGTTTATTACTATCCAAGGTTGTTGTTGAGGTACTTTTACCAAAGAATCCTTTGTTGTACGCCAAGCCACCAATAACCGCAATTGCCAAAATAGCTGCGGCAATAAACCAACCCAATTTATTCGATGAACGCGGAACTTCTTCCTCATAGAAAGGTTCTTCGACAATCGCTTCGGGTTCTTCGGCAAAGGCAACAGGTTCTTCGCTCGATGCCAGCTCAGGCACTTCGGTTTCCTCGACTACCTGCTCCTCCACTGCTGCTGCAACCGATTCTTCCACCTCAGGCTCCTCTTCAGGCGCTGCTACCGCAACGGTTGGCAGGATCTCTCCTGCTTCCACAGGTTCCAATTGGAATCCGCTAAGATCCTCCGCTTTAAAAATAAGAGAATTTCCATGTCTGATCAATTGGCCAAGATGGGTCAAGCTCGCCTGCCCATGGTCCTTGATGTCTTCGAACAGGTTGATGACAGCCTCTTGCACCGCATCCTGCGCATCTGCGTGGGATACCTGCTTAGCCTGCTGTACATATTCTACGATATCCACCCCATCCACCGACTTCGGATCGAACTCCAAATAAGTCAATGGCGGTAAATAAACACCTTTACGTTCATCAAATACAGAAGAGGTATGGATGCGTTTAAAAACGCCCAAACCTTTTACAAACACTTCATTTCGGTGTTTTAATACTTGATAAATATATCTTCCTAAATCCATGAATCCGTTTTTCGGTGCAAATTTAAAGTTTGTCTACCTTAAAATGAAAAATTAATACCACCCAAAATATTAAACCCTAATTTAGGATAATATAGGTACTGTTGGTATTCTGTATTCAAAATGTTATTCGCTTTCACAAAAATCCCCAATTGCTTGGTTGCTTTGTACTCCGCGCCAGCACTTAGGTCGAAGAATGAAGGAACCGTTGTTTTTATAGCACTCATATAAGGGGCTGTATCCGGTGAACTAAATTTTGAGGCCTTCGCGAAGGAATTCCCATGGAATAACGCTTCAGCATCAACAAATAGTTTCTCCGAAATGTTAAAACGTGCATTAGCAGCTAAGCGCATTTTAGGCATATGCCAAGCTTCCTCTTCCATAACCATGGTATAATTATCGATGTTCAATCGACCGCCTAGGTTAACCAAAGCCGAAAGACGAACATTGATCTCTCCTTCTAAACCTACATGTTTAACCGCATTATCGCCATCACCATCATAGGTCAAACCGAAATTGAATGGTGTAGCCGTATTATTGAAAAATAATGGTAATCCTTCAACTTTTCTGTAGAACGCCTTTACTTTATAACCAAATGTGGCGCCTGCATTCCCTTTGATACCCCCATAGATGTTCATACGGTCTACGGTATTTCTGATATCCAGGTTTGGACCCATATAAGGATTCAATTTAGTGAAACTACGGAAAGATCCTTTTTCCACTCCACCTTTAACTCCACCGAAGATATAGAAGTATTCCGGTACCAAAGCAAAGTCGATCTCGGCTTCAGGGAAGATGTTGAACCTGGAGCTATCGCCAAATTCAGATACGATATTCGCCCCTAAAGTAATGTTATAGTTATCGCCTTTGAATTTGATGTAAGGATTGATGTTCGCAATGGAGTTGTTCAAGGAACCATCCGGTGTATTCACACCTTTGATGGAATTCAGATCCACGGCAAGGTTTGCTCCTACATTGAAAGAATTTACCCTTTTGTTCAAGTAACCTGCAAGCGCAATGGAGTTTTCACCAGCATCGTACTTATCCTTATAGATATAACCATCTGCTTTTAGTGAATAGCTCAGTGCATCCGCATTATTCGGATCATAATTGCTGGTCAATTCTGCCGAAAGGAAGATATCATTAAAGCGTTGTGCTTCGCGGGTCGGATTAAGTGTTTGGCCATCCTCGGCTACAGGAATGCCATAGAAGCGTGTTCCGAAACCATTGTATCCCACTAAACCATTCAGGGTGAACATCGGTAAGATCCGACGTCCGAAGATCCCAACTTCCTGTCTGGAGAATTTTTGGTCTTCCAAGTTCCCTTTTTGGCTCAGGTGTTTGGCATATCCTCCAAAACGGATATCCTCATAATCTTCCACCGCAAAATAGGCTTCACCTAAAATGGTATTAAAGTTTCCAATACCAAACTTGGCATAATTACTCTTTAGATCAAAGATCTGCGAAAATGGGGTTTCCATGATCTTCAGTTCCTTCAATCCGGTATTGATGTCCAATTTCTTATCCGGCACATTTCCGTAATTCAATTTCGGCATGTACTCTCTTTTATTGGACATATCGGGACTACGACGAATTTTTACTGCATCAGCAAGAATAGGACGGTAATCACGTACAATATCAATAGAATCCAATGTTACTGGTTTTTCTGGCGTCTGCGCCGAAGCCGCATAGCCCATTCCCAATAAGCAGGTTAATATGGTAGATTTCTTAAAAAATGTGTTGACCTTCATCTTTTTCCTATTCTTATTTAATTTTTTCTAACAATTTTTTAGCCGTTTCCAGGATGCCGTCATCCGTGGTTTCGTAATTCTCGATCACACTTTCCAAGGTTGATTTTGCTTGGAAATTATCCCCTTTCGCTTGGTAGGCTTCAGCCATCAGGATAAATCCTTTAGCCACCCAATAATCATACGAAGAAAAGGAATTGGAGATATCCAAAGCTGATTTGATCGCCCCATCGTAGTTCTTGTTCTTCACTTGTTGTTCCGCCACCATATAACGTGCCTCTGCACCAGTTTCGGTTTTAGATTTCAAGGCAGCAAGGTTCAATTCCTTCATGCCCTCAGAACCTTTACTGGTTGATAAATAAGCCTTAGCCGCATATAGATGCGCTTTTGCGATATCCTCTTCCGAAGCTTTTTCATACTTCTTGATGATGTTCGCATAGTTCAAGGTTTCGGTATAATCGCCGATATTGAAGTAACTTACTAATAGGTTGTTCACCGCCCAACCATAGTTCTCTTTGTATTCCGAAGTCAGCTCCAATTTCTTCAATACTTGGGTTGCTTCGTTATAAGCTTTATTGCGCAAATGCAATTTCGCTACAGAAATCAAGGTCTTTTCGGTATAGGCCGAAGTCCAGTCATTCATGATGATATTGAAATCGTGCAATGCCTCTTTGTCCTTACCCAGGTTAGCATTACTTTCCCCACGTAAGAAACGCGCATGTTTCTCATTAATCGGTTTCGGGAACTTATCGAAATACGCATTCACTGCCTCGACTGTGGCTTGCCAGTTTCCACGATCGAATAAGGTACGGGCGATGGAGAAGGTATGTGCATCCTGTTCTGCCGTACTTAAGTCACCAATATTGGTTCCTGTCGCATAGCGGATGTATCCCGAAGCATCCCCTTTATCCAAGTAGATATTTTCGATGGATCCCAAAGCCTGTTTCGCTTCATCCGTTGTAGGATATTGGTTTACTACGCGTTGGAAGGTAGCCAAAGCCGCATCGTTCTGATCTTTGTTATACTGTACCAAACCAATGGTCACCAATGCTCTCGGTACGTAAGAACTACGTGGATACTGCTCCACCATTTTCTGCAGACCGGTTATCGCTTGATCATGGTTGCCCATCAAGAAATAAGTATAAGGAATCTCGAAAGCCACATCATCCGCATAATTGGATTTAGGGTATTTCGACATCACGGTATTCAGCGTGGCGATCTTTCCATTGTTATCCCCTTGAAGGCCTAACAAAATCCCTTTTTGGAATAAGGCATAATCTTGACTCTGTGCGCCCGATGCGATCAGACGATCGTAATAATTAGCGGCCTTACTGTAATTTTTGATTGCCAAGTACGAATCTGCTGCACGCGCAAAGGCATCGTTGCGGGTATTCAGATCGATCCCATCCTTTCCTCCGCCTGCTAAGAAGCGCTCGAAATAGTTGGCTGCTGTACTGTAGTTATCCGCACGGAAAGCCGCATACGCCAAAGCATAGTTCGCATAGTTGTACACATCTGTTTTACGGGCAGCTGGCAAGGCCAGGAATTTATTGAAATTGGCAACCGCCTCTTTGTATTTACGAACCTCGTACATGGCTTCTGCTTTCCAATAGGTCGCTAATGCATGAATCTCCTCATCATAACGGTTTTCTTCCGAACGCATGAACATGGAAATCGCGTTCTCGAAAGCACGCTCATTGTAATATTCCAATCCACGGTAATACGTTACTTTCTGGTAAGCTGCGTTAGCTTCTTTACCTCTATTTTTCAGGGCTTCCAACACATCGACAGCCTGGCGGTAATTCTTGGTACTCAACAATACCTCCGCCTGCAAGGTTCTCGCCTCTTCGTTTCTTTTGGTTCTAGGATAGGTTTTGATATATTCCTGAATGGCATCCAATGCAACCTGGTGGAATTCTAGGTCGTAGGAAAGCTTCGCATAATTGAACAAACCTTCTTCTTTCAATTCTGGATCAAACTCCAGTTTCGAAGCTTTGAAGAATGCATTTCTAGCGCCTTGCTTGTTGCCAGTTTTTAGGTAGGCATCCCCCAAGGTGATCATGGCACTTTGGTAATAAGCATCTGGTTCTTCCAGTTTGCTCAATTCCTCAATTGCCTTCTCGTAGTGTCCTAATTTGTAATTGATATAACCAATCTGGTAACTATCCTGATTGTTCTGTGTTTTTCCTTGATCCTGCGCTTGGAATTTATCGTAGTACTCTTTGGATTTGTCCAAATCACCTTTGATAAAATAGGTGGCAGCAATAATGCGGAACATGTCGGTCTCACTCTCCTGCTTGGTGGTTTCCAGTTTTGGCAAGGCGTAGCTTAATACCTCGTCATAGCGCTTATCCAAGAAATACAGGGCAGTAATATAATAAGGGTAACTGTTCTCGTAGGTTTTTGAACCTTCTAAGCGTTCAAATTCATTCAATGCCGTTTTATATTCCTGATCAAGGTAGCTTAGGTAGGCCGAATAATAGATGGCTGCTTCCTGGTATGGGCTTCTTTGATCTTTCAACTCCAAAAACACCGGTTTTGAAGCTTCATAATCACCGGTCATGAATTTAGCGTAGGCCAGTTTGAAGCGGTATTCTAAGTTCTCCGCACCAGCAAGGTTTTTGCTATCGATTTTCTCGAACCATTCAATGGCTTTAGGATAGTCTTTTTTTGCGTAGTAGGATTTACCGATCTGGAAATAGGCAGCTTTGGAATTGGCACTTGCCGGATAGTCGCGGATAAATTTAAGGAACTGATTTTCCGCATCAGATTCGCCCAGTTCAATCGCACATACCGCTTGATAATAACGGACATTCTCTTTCAGTAAACTGATCTCTTGGGTTTCATCCAATTGTAGGGTCGATTTGGTCCTCATCTGCTCCACCAAATCAAATTGCTTGGATGCAGAACTAAATTTTCCCCTTTCAAATAACTCTAAGCCTTCTTTATAAGCCTTATTTACCTCTTGCCAAGCTGAATGTTGTGCCAATGCTGGTGTACTCATTAAGCTCAAAGCCACACCTACCTGGTAAATTTTTTTATACATACGATTGAATACTCCTTTAATAGATTGCCTGTCAAATAATTAATATGGAAGGTAGTTTCACTGTGAAAATGACACAAATCCTTCAACCTACGAAATTAATGGATATGTTGTATGTTTTCCTCAAAAGTTGTTAACACCTGTTAATAACCTAGGGCATTTAACGTTATTTAACAGAAATGGGATTGAGGGGGGGGATGGGTTGGGTTGGTGGTTTGGGGGGGTTGGTTAGGGTTGGATTTGGGATGGGTGGTGTTGTGGTGGTGGCAAGTGATTGCCTTTACGCGTCATTGCGAGGAACGAAGCAATCTTTGGACTTTGTCATCCTGAGCGCAGTCGAAGGATCTGTACGGAAATTAACGAACAGATGCTTCGACTNNCCTCCTCGCAATGACGAAGTGCAACAAAATCTACCCCCTCTGCCCAGCCAGCAAATAAAGCACGGCCATTCTAACCGCTACTCCATTTTCCACCTGGTCCAAAATAATAGAATGACTACTATCCGCTACATCCGATGTAATCTCCACTCCCCTATTAATAGGGCCTGGGTGCATAATCACAATCTCTTTATCCAACGAATCCAGGATCTGCTTATTCAAACCATACAACATCGAATACTCCCTTAACGAAGGAAAGTAAGCAATATCCTGACGCTCCAATTGGATCCGCAGCATATTCGCCACATCACACCAGTTCAAGGCCTTCATCAGATCATGCTCGATCTTCACGCCTAAAGAGGAGATATATTTAGGGATCAAGGTAGTTGGTCCACACACCATCACCTCAGCACCCTGTTTCTGCAAACATAAAATATTCGAAAGAGCTACCCTCGAGTGTAAAATATCCCCAATAATAGCCACTTTCTTACCGGCCACATCGCCCAGTCTTTCCCTGATGGAAAAAGAATCCAGCAAAGCCTGCGTAGGGTGCTCATGCGCACCATCACCGGCATTCACAATCTGTGCATCCACATGCCTGCTCAAGAAAACCCCAGCACCTGCATAAGGATGGCGCATCACGATCATATCCACCTTCATCGCCAGGATATTGTTCACCGTATCGATCAAAGTCTCCCCTTTGCTCACCGAAGAAGAAGATGCCGCGAAGTTCACGATATCCGCCGAAAGGCGCTTCTCCGCCAATTCAAAGGATAACCTCGTTCGGGTAGAGTTTTCGAAAAAAACATTGGCAATGGTGATATCACGTAAGGAAGGCACTTTCTTGATCGGTCTGTTCAAAACCTCTTTAAAATTTGCCGCTGTATCCAAGATCAATTGGATATCATTGCTATTCAAATCTTTTATGCCTAATAAATGACGGGTACTAAGTTGTTCAGATGCTGACATTTGTAAAACAATATAAAATCACTACTTCTTATCGGTGATTAACACAATACTATCGTTATCATCTACCTCTTTCCAGCTGACAATAACCTTTTGGGAATCGATGGAATCCACCTGGATACCAATATAATCCGGTTGGATTGGGATCTGTCTGGAAAAACGACGATCCACCAACACCATAAGCTCAATCTGATTCGGACGACCAAAAGCCTGAAGCGCATCCATGGCCGAACGAATGGTTCTTCCGGTCCATAACACATCATCGACCAAGATCACATCCTTGCCATCAATGATAAAATCGATCACCGTACTGTTCGCTGCCAATGGACTAGCCCCTTTCATCCGGAAATCATCCCGATAAAAGGTAATATCAAGAATCCCCTTAGGCACTTCTACCCCGGTCATTTCTTTGATTTCTTTCACTAAACGTTCTGCTAAATAGGTTCCGCGTGGCTGAATTCCGATGATCACGGCATTACTGAAATCACCATGATTTTCAATTAATTGTTGAGACAATCGCTTGAGCGTAATCTGAAACTTAGGACCATCTAATAATTTCGATTGTTTCATCTATGGATTTATTTAGGCAAAAATAAGGCATTTTTTCCAAAATTCGTAATGCAATCCCGGATTCCCTGAACATAAAAAAAGCAGCTTACGAAATAAGCTGCTTTTTTTCAATTATTTAATGGTTGATGCTCCGCATCAATTCCTTACTCTCCTGTTTGGAAAAGTCCTTTATACTGATCGAAGATCTGATTGGCTTCGGCCAACAGTTCTTTCTGGTTCGCCGTTGTCAGGATCTGTTGGTAATGCTGCAAGGAAGCCATCGCAAATCGCATATTCCGCATCTCCAGATTAGGTTTTGTTTCCGCTATCGCCATGTAATAAGCCATGTTCTCGCGGATGAATTTCAGATTGCGTTTCACGATTTCCGTTGCTTTGCTAGGTTCACCTGCTTTGTACATCGCATCGATCAAGCTGGAATAACCGTAGATCTCCGACATCAGGTAGGTACGTTTCGGAAGATTCTCATAGGCATTGTTCACCAATTTCTTGGCTTCAGCCTGGTGTCCGCTAGCCAATAAGCCTTGTGCGGTCTCCCCAAAGATACTTCCCGCATACATGCTGATGTATCGGTAAGAATCCGGATCCAGATATTTCGCATGCGCAATGTTACCCCATTTGTATTTATTGATGATGTTATTGTAAGTACCTTCCACATCCGCGATCGGAGTGCTCATATCGCCTTCTGCCGCTGAAGCTACCGGCATCAATCGCAAGGCAAAACCTTCAGATACCAAATATTTACCCAATCCGATGTAGTTTTCTTCAGGTGTTGTCGTGGTAAAATAAACCGGGCGCTTCCAATTGTTGTTCGCCAGAATGGCCATGATCGAAAGGTCAGCACGGCTAACAATATTCCCTGGGTAAGTCCATTTCATCGTATCTACAATCACATCTTCCCATTCCTTCGGCACCACCTTATTGGCAATTACCGCGGCTTTATCCACCTTATATTGCATATTCTTCGTTGGTAGCAGGTTTCCGAATTCACCACTCTGCAATTGTACTTTCGCCTGTGGATCATCAGAAAGCATCACCGCCAATAATTCCTCAATGTTTACATGTCCAGGAATCTTGAAGTCATTGTAATAGATCACATCCCTCACCCCATCTTTAATCTGCTCCGGATCGATGTTCAATGGCAATGCATCCGCATCGTTCACTTTCTCCATCATCTGTTTCATGTACCAATCCGAGCTCAATAAACTCAGGTTCACTACGCGCACATCCGTACGGAAACCTTCCACCTCCTGCACGTACCATAACGGATAGGTATCATTATCCCCATAAGTGAACAAGATGGCATTTGGCGCACAGGACTCCAAGTAGTTTTTCGCCATGTCCCTAGCCAGGAATTTCTCCGAGCGATCGTGATCATCCCAGTTCTGGCTCCCTAACAGCACAGGACCACACAGCACGGATACCCCTGTTGCCGCCATGGCCGCCGTTTTGGCGTTCATTTTCCTGCTCAGCATATCCGAAATCCAAAGGGCACCCATACCCACCCAGATACAGAAAGCGTAGAAAGAACCTGCAAAAGCATAATCCCGCTCCCTTGGCTGCATCGGTGTTTGGTTAAGATAAAGTACAATGGCCAATCCGGTAAAGAAGAACAAGAGCGCCACCACCGTAGCATCCTTTTGGTCCTTTTTGAAGTGCCATACAGCACCCAAAATCCCTAATATCAACGGCAAGAAGAAATAGGTGTTTCTTCCGGCATTATCTTTTTCTGATTCAGGCAGGGCATATTGTCCACCAACCAGCATATTATCGATCGGTTTGATTCCCGAAATCCAGTTTCCTTCCGTAAATTGACCATGCCCCTGTGCATCGTTCTGTCTACCGACAAAATTCCACATAAAATAGCGGCTGTACATGTGGCCGATCTGGTAACCGAAGAAGAACTTCAGGTTATCCCCCATGGTAGGGGCAGTTCCTTCCGGTAGGTTCAGGAAGTCGCGATAGTAAGCTTCATGTTTTTCCGAATAGATACGTGGAAAAAGCGTTGTTCTATCGAAGGTATAATCGTATTTTTTTCTGGCTACGTTATAACGGTTGGCATCCTTACGGTATACTTTTCCCGTTTCATGCATATCCGTTGGTTTAGCATCGAAATATCGTCCGTTGAACAAAGGTTCATCGCCGTATTGCTCCCGGTTCAGGTAGCTCAAGAAAGAGAATGCATTGTCCGGATCGGAGTTGTTCAGGGTTGGATTTGCCTTCGCACGGATCAAGATCATCGAGAACGAACTGTACCCGAAAATAATAAAAGCCACACTCAGGAAAGCAATGTTAATGATCGGCTTGATCTTTTTATGCGAATACCATAGTCCCCAAACCAGTACACCCAATACCAATAGTGCAAAGAAGGTAACACCCGAACCGAATCCCAGGCCAAAAGAATTGACAAAGATCCTATCGAAATGCGCCGCCAATTTGATCAGGTACTGAATAATACCCCAAAGGACAAACCCCAGGNNCCACTCCAGAAGTGGTCACTTTATTGGTTTTGCGGAAATACACGACCAAAGCCAAGGCCGGAATGGCCAATAAGTTCAATAAGTGCACCCCAATGGAAAGCCCCATGACATAAGCAATCAGCAGCAACCATTTATTGGATTGCGGCTCATCGGCATGTGCATCCCATTTCAGGATAGCCCAAAAGACCACCGCCGTACAAAGGGAAGACATAGCATATACTTCAGACTCTACGGCCGAAAACCAGAACGTATCGGTAAAGGTATAGGCCAAGGCCCCAACCGCAGCAGAACCCATGATATTGATGATTGCGGTATTGGATAGTTCCCCAGAAGTATTGATTCTTCCATACACTTTCTTAGCCAAGGCAGAAATAGTCCAGAACAGGAAGGTAATGGTCAGACCACTACATACGGCCGAACCCACGTTCATCCAATAAGCAATTTTGGTATTATCGCCAAAGGCGAAATTCGAGAATATGTTCTGCAACATCAGGAATAAAGGTGCACCAGGTTGGTGTACAATCTGCATTTTGTAGGCAGAGGCAATAAACTCACCTGTATCCCACCAGCTTGTTGTTTTCTCTAACGTCAACACATAAACCAGTGTAGCAATGATACCACAGGCCCATCCCAACAGGTTATTGATTTTTTTATAATTCATAGTTGTACCAGCAGGTTTTCTAATAATTCTGCTTCGAAAATAAGGATTCCTACGAATAAACGAACAAATAGTTTCGAATTTAATACAGTTCTAATAGGCAAAACAACATAAAATGCACACAGAGCCATTTAAAGCCAAAAAATATTGCATTGAAAATCAGTATATTTAACAATTAACCTATTTTTTTATTTGTGAATTAGAAAACTCGACGTATATTTGCATCGTCAAAAGGGAACAACCTGAGACAAAAAACTAAAAGGATTGCCCGATAGTATAATGGTAGTACGACGGTTTTTGGTGCCGTTTGTCTTGGTTCGAATCCAGGTCGGGCAACATCAAAAAAAGGCTTGAAACAATGTTTCAAGCCTTTTCTTTTATTCTACCACATTGAACCAAAGCGGGGTCAACAATCGGTGTTTCTCCGAATTATCACCCACCTCTTCCGGATTCCTGTTCTGCTCATTACTTTCATAAAGCATCGCTTGTATCCATTGGGAATTGTTGTTCGGATCAAAAATAGTCGTGTTCAGGTTTGCTGGTCTTTTCAGACTCGGACCATAGATTGCCGAACTGTAATCCATCCTACGCATATCCACCCAAGTTTCTGGGTTTAGGCACAAGGAAATATATTTCTGACGCATGATGTGCGAAAGACCCGTATTCAATTGGTCAAAATGTCCAGTAAGGTTATCGGCTACTTGCGCTGCCCAATAGGCATTGATATCCGCCGCAGATACCCCCAATTTACGCATATTGGCCTTCACACCCTCTTCATAGGCGGCTAATGCGCCTGGCTTATCCCCTTTCCGCAATCGTGCCTCGGCCTCGATCAGTTTCACCTCCGAATAGGTAATGAAACCAAAAGGAGAAGTGGTGTTGGTGTAGAAGCCGCTTTTGCTGAATCTGCCGTAATCCTCTGGCTTGGTCTTGCTTGCATCGCCCGGCGACCCATCTGGCAAAACCCCTTGTCCATTGGCAATAAAAGCCCCCGCCGCTGGTCCACGGTATTTCCCATCGGAAGCCGCAGGCTGCATGATCTTACTGATCCGTGGATCCTGGTATAATTTATTGGTCACCGGAAAAGAGCTCAGCATGTTCACAAAAAACTGCGACCAAGCAAAATACCTAGGATTGGTTAAGGATTCAAAACCACCCCAGCTCGACCATGGGTTCTCATCCACCAACAATCCGCCCGATAAATAAGGGAACTCAGCATCCATACCATCGCCATTGAAAGCATTCTGACAGGCTTTGATGATCTCATCCGCATTGTACAGCCCCGATTTCTTGCTCAAATGGTTCATGTACCTTGCCTTAAGGGCCCAAGCGAACTTCTTCCATTTGGAAATATCCCCTTGGTACAGCAAGTCTCCGTTTTTCACATGCAAGCCCCGCTTGTTGTCCGTTCTTTCAAAAGCGGCAATAGCCTCATCAAGTATGGTCTGCAAACGCTCGTAGACCTCCTTTTGGGTATTGAATTTTGGGACCAAGGAAATCATATCCTTACCATTATAAAAATCATCGACTACAATATCGCCATATTGAGCGGTCAGCAATCCGAAATTCAGTGCCAATAAGGTTTTTCCTACCCCAACAAAATGTGGATTTCCTTCTTCCTCTCCCAATACAATAATATCCACGGCATTTGGCATCGTGATCACATAGGCATTCTGCCAAGCAAAATAACCCGATGTAAATCGCCAATTCGTTGCCGAATATCCTCCTGAAGAGGCACTCTGTATGGCCCCATATTGCGTTACTCCGGCTACCTCCCGCGAAGCACGCCACTGTGCCGCCCCACTTGAAGTCGTGATTGCTCCAGCAATCCTGCTCGCAGCCTCTACCTTAGAGGGATTGTTCGGATCTTCATTCACATCCAGGAATTTTTGGCATGATCCCAAACCCAAACTCGTTGCTGCAAGTGCTATATATAAACTGTTTTTAATAAAATTCTTCATGGCCTATTAAAATGAAAATTTCAAACCTAAATCAAATCCCCTGGTCGCTGGAACCCCTAAGTTGTCAAACCCGAAGGACCCCGCTCCTGCTACCCCTGCTCCAGATCCGGAAACTTCTGGATCAACTCCCGAATAATCCGTGAACAACAACAAGTTTCTTCCGGTCAGTGTGAACTGGAGATTCGATAATTTCAACCTCTCTGTAAACGAAGCCGGTGCCTTATACGAAAGACTCACATAACGCAATCGGATCCAGCTTCCATCCTCCACGAAATTATACCCATTGTTCGCAAACCTGCTGGTATAATAATCTTGGTTCAACGGAATAGCAGTGGTATTGGTCGCTCCTGTGGATTCGATAATACCCGGAATCACAGCCGTTCCGCGATCCAGCGTCAATGGACTCAAGCCCGACAATACTAAGGTATAGGCCGTTGCATTGAATACATCGCCACCCTGGCGTACATCCCACATAAAGGATAATCCAAGGTTTTTATATTGGAAATTGTTGGTGATACCGCCGATCCAGTCCGGATTACGGTCGCCGATATTGGACAAGGTCGAAACTACTTGTGGCATACCGTTATTATCCAATAAATATTGTCCGGCATCATTGGTTTTCCAGGTTTTTCCATTTATCCCAAACAGGGTAGAATTCAAGAAGGCAGCTCCTTGTGCAGCATCGCCCTTTACCCAAGCATCCGACAGTTCCACCCGGTCCAAGAACCCAGGAAGATAAAGCACAGTGGCCTTATTTTTACTGAAATTCACATCGAAGGACCATGAAAAATCTTGCTTCTTAACTGCTTGCACGTTCAAAATCCCTTCCCAACCAACATTTTCGATCTCTCCACCGTTCAGCACGGCCAAGAACGAGCCTGAAGAAGGCGGAGTCCTAGTGCTCAGGATCTGATTATCCGAATTTGTCTTATACCAGGTTACATCCAATCCGATCCGGTTATTGAACATTTTAAGATCCGCTCCAAATTCCAACGAATTCGTGAATTCCGGAACCAGGTTTGGATTTCCATAGGTATCATTCATATTGGAGATAAATCCACGTGGATTGATGGTAAAATCATTGATATAGGTCCCTAAGGTTGTGGCCAATTTATGCGCTGGTGCATCCTTACCTACCTGCGCCCAGGCCGCCCTTAATTTTGCATACGACAGAAAACCGGTACTGCTATTTCCGGAAAGTTCCTTCATCAGGTCCGTAAGGACAATGGAGGTACTCACTGCCGGATAGAAGAAGGAATTTTGTCCAGGTCGGAGGGTGGAAGTCCAATCGTTTCTTCCTTTTAGGTTCAGGTAGATGATGTTTTTCCAATCTGCCGTAAAATCACCGAACACCCCAACAATTCTCCTTCTGGAGATGCTGGTGGATACGGTACGGTCTTCTGCCAACACATTATTGATGGATGCAAAATCCGGATCGATGAAATTCCTTGCTGTGGCGGTATTGGTTTCTCTAAATATCGTCTCGATGTTATGACCAACGGTAAAATCAAAATTAAAGTCCGACACCAATTGTTTGGCATTGGCCAAGAACGTCGAGGTGGTCAATTGGTTATTAGCCTTTGATTCGGTCATATAACCCGTTAATCCGGTCTGTGAGGTCGGAGCCGTGATACTTTGAAAATTCTCCCCATAATAATCTGTTCCCAATCGATAGGTCAAGGTCAACCATTCATAGGGGTTATAATTCACATCCCCCATCGCGATCACCCGGTTAACCCTATTGGTTATCGGTTTTTTATTGATGGTCCAATACGGGTTATCAATGGCATTTTCTCCATTTTCACTCAGGGTTTTCTGCGTTCCATCCTCATTCAGGAAATCGGTCATCTGCACGTTCCTCGGCCAATAGATGGCACCCATTACCCCATTTTCAGAACCCTGCGGAAAATAGGTACGACCTGTATTCATATAGGTCATATTGGCGCCGATCTTTAGGTTGTCGAAGATCTTATGGTCTGCGTTCAACCGAAAGGACCTTCTGGAAAAGTCGTTGTTCTTTGCGATACCTCCCTGTTCCATGAGGTTTCCAGAAACATAGAAGGTAGAACGTTCCGAACCACCACTTGCCGAGAGGTCGTGGTTCTGGGCAAAGCCAGTTTTGAAAAATCCGCCCAAATTATCGTAGATCTCCTCATTTGATGCAAACTCTGGTCCCCAGGAGAGGTAACTTTCATTTTCAAAAATCCCGTTTCGTCCCTGTTTAAAGACCCCTTGCAATTCTGGCAATTTATTCGCCTTATCCCAGGAGAAGGTATTTCCGTAGCTGATGCTTCCTTTTCCGGAATTCCCCCGCTTGGTCGTGATGATCACTGCTCCAGAGGCTGCCCGCAACCCATAAAGGGCAGATGCGGCAGGACCTTTCAATACCGAAATACTTGCGATGTCTTCGGGATTGATGTCGATGGCCCGGTTGGATGCCGGGGCCACTCCCGCTGTTAAACCTCCTTGGGAGATGGGCGTGCTGTTATCGATCGGAATACCATCCACAACAAATAGTGGTTGGTTATTTCCACTCAGGGAACTACCACCACGGATGTAGATAGAGGCAGAGGTACCGGGTGAACCACCAGAATTGGTTACCTGTACACCAGCCACCTTACCTTGTAGGGTGTTCACTAAGTTGGGCTGATTACTTTCGGTCAGCTCTTTGGAAGATACATTCTGGGCGGAATAACCCAAGCTTCTTGCCCGTTGCTTGATACCCATGGCGGTCACTACCACTTCGTCGATCGCTTCATCGGACGATTGCAGCGTGATGTTGTAGACATTTCCAGCACCGACCACCTGGTTCCTTTCATCGGAACCGATCATGCGAAACACCAAGGTCTCGCCTGGAGCAGCTTGTATCGAGAAGGTTCCGTCCGCATTGGTCTGCACCATCCGGTCGGTCCCTTTCACGAGCACCGTAACATTTGAAAGCACCTCTCCATTGGAAGAAACAACTTTCCCTGTTACCGCTTTTTGCTGCGCCATCAAACAGGATGCATACAACGCTACCCCGAAAAAAGTAAGTAAAAATCTTCTTTTCATGTGTTTGATTTTAATTTAGGATTTATGTTTATAAGTTTTTTAGGCGATCATATCGTGATATGATAGTACAAGTCTACAAAAAAAAGTAGTTCATGCAACGCTCTTCCCGATTAAATGAAAAAGCAATCCCTGAGAATGATTAAATTTCACGCCCAGGGATTAAATTAAAGGTTAATATCAGTTTAAATTGCTTTTATTTTCCGTAACATCCGTTGGATCTCCGGGTCTTGTTTATGATGCCCATTTTTCAAGATCGCATTTCCTTTGCATTCCTTCTTGAGCTCATGTGCAGCGACTTTATAATCCTCCAATATTTCATCCAATTTATTTAGGATGTGGCAGTACTCCCGATGTGCTTCCCGCAGGAATTGATGCTTCTCGCGCAGGGAAGAAAGTTCCTCCTCAAAACCATGGAGCTGGTAAAGGATTTCCAATCCGTAGATCCTACGCATGAGTTCCTGATGTTGATGGGTGTTGATGCCTTTCATGGAGCCGGATTAAAAACTTTCCATTACACTAAAAAAATTATTTATAGTAAATCCACCATCATTATTATTATTCCAGGTATTATAGTCTTCCTTAGAAAACGGGGATAATTTATCAGGCTCTAGCCGTATAGTGTAAATATGCCTTCTTGAGGTTTTTTCCAAAAAATAATAAGCCCTAAATAAATCTTGAGAATTTCTACCCTTTATTTTTAATTCTTCTTTTTGATTATTCAATAATTTTAATTTTATAGCAACATATTTTTCATAGTGTTTTATCTTAAAAAATTCTTTTGGAGGCTTATTGGAAATATTGAATATGGTATCTAACGGTTTTTCGGTATATTCAACATGCACCCAAGGTCTTGATTTCTCTTCTATTATGCCATAAACTGCGAGATGAAAAGGTTTCTTGTCTGGGAATAAGACTGTATTCTGTCCAAAAAACTTCACATACATATATCCTTTTTCGGTAATAAAATCATCTAAAGGGTGTTTGTCACTTACAGTCAAGGTAGAATCGGCAAAATCTGAAAGGTAATACACCTGGTTGATTTCTCTTTTATGGTTTGGAATTTGGTGCCATCCTGATAATTTAGCGTTATTGAAATTCAATTTAATTTTAATGCTGTCTTTCCCCGCTTCATAAGGTATTAGGTATCGTCCTCGTTCCATTTTGTATTCATTCTCTTGATAGGTAATACTTTTCAAGGATAAATTCCCTATAGCATTCAATTTTATTTGGGTAACTGGAAGGATATTTTCATCAACTACGGATTTACTGCAGGCTTGGACAAATAAAAACCCCAGAACCAATCCAATCTGCAACCATAACATTTTCTTTCTCATGATTTAAAAATTATATGAAATATTTAGACCAAAGCGGCGACCATCCCTAAATCTGTAAAGGATAGCATCCCCATCGTCATAATTATATCTTAGATCCCCAACACTAGGTCTCTCTGCATTTTTAGGATCTAATTTAATCGCTTCTTCCATTTCTCCCGGAGACTTGTACTTTTCATTTCTGTAAAATACAGCCCAATCATTCAACAGATTGGCAGCATTGAATTTTACCTCCATCTTTTTCTTCATAAAACGTGCATACACTTGGAGATCCAATTGTCTTGGAGCATTCTCAAACTCCACAAGGTTCATCTGCACATGAGTTAGCGAAGTCCGATGCCCCCTATGGTTGAAGCTGCCCGTAATTCCATAATTTTCGCCCCAATAAGCTATCCCAAGATTCAACAACCAAGGCGATTGTCCTATTAATGGCCGATCCTGACCCGGCAATCTTTCTTTCGTTCTCACCACCTCCTCATCCACTCTTGTCGTTTTATAGATATCCAACACCTCTACCCTAGACCGTAATAGCGTTCCATTGCCAAACAGGTATAAGTTTTTCAGCCAACTGGATTTCCCAAGGAATCCCATGTTTTTTCGGAATTCCAATTCCAGCCCTTTGTTATAGGCAGAAAGCATATTGTTGTAATAGTAGGTTTTGGAATTTTCTGATCGACTCCGCATCAATTCTACCGGTGCATCCAGGTATTTATAATAAGCCGTAATGGAGAGCAGTTCCTCCGCACTCGGGTACCACTCCAAACGGACGTCGGTATTTTCTACCCCCGTGGTAAAAACATGTTCCCCATATACGTTGGCATTCAATTCCGGGATATTACCCCCTACCATTGCGGTTTCCCTGAAATCCGGGCGGATGGCCGTCCGTGAAAAAGAGCTTCTAAAATTGATGTTATGGGTGAGGTTTAACGTGGCGTTTACAGAAGGCATCCAGCGCACATCCTTGTCAAACACCCCCTTTTGATGCCGGTACAATGGATTATCAATTACAGTAGGATTAAATTCACTCCGTCTGGCAAATGCGGCATCCTGCTGGTTCTTGAGATCATAATATTCTACTCGAACCCCATACACCAACCGTAGGAAACGCCATAAACGTTGATCCATCATGGCATATAGGGAATGGTTCTTCATCCTTCCTTCAAACATGTTTCCATTGGTATAACTGGGAAAATAATAAACTTGGTTATCCTGATCCCCCACGTTGGCATGGTCGGCAAAGATATCATAGTAGGAAAGGAAGGGAACCGTGCTTGATTCATTTCCTTTTACATAGGAACGCATCATAAACATCACCCTTTCCTGATCATAGCTCTTACGCTTGTCCCAACCTTGATATCCCACTTTAATGATATTTTGGTATTTATCCCCAAAATCGAAACTCTTCGACAAAGCGGTTGCCCAGTTGTAGTCCACACCATCCGCTAAGGACCATAACCTTCCTTCCCGACCCAATTCACCCGACCCCGTCTGTGAGGTAGTATAAACCGCTGGCGTCTGATACCGCATTTTCCCTTCATGCTCTAAAGTTGGGTTATACCGCAACCGACGCTCATCCAAGATCCGCATCTTGCTGTTATTCACGGTGAACATCCCTTCCAATTTGATGCGCCATGGAAAATGGTAGTCACCATTGATCTGATGCTGTAAAATGGAAAGGGATTCCGGCAATTGATATTGTTCCCTGGCCGGATGAAGATCATCCGATTCCACCGCATCCGAATAGTTCATTCGGTAATATTCCGAGAAATCATCGGCGTAGGTTCTCGAGTAGACATTTTTTATGGCCAGTTTAAATTTTGGACCTTGGATACCAATGTTCCCGATCAAACCGCTGCTGCTATTAAATCGATAAGTCACTCCAGGACCATTATAGCCAAATTTATCGCTATCCATCCATCTCCCAGTTACCTTTCCATCAGGCGAATAATGGATAAAAGTGGCGCCGCGTACATTATTGGATTGCCTTAGGTTCTGTTCATTCCGGAAATTCGCACTGGCCACAAATCCCAAACGGATATCTTCCGGGAGATCAAATACCCGGCCCAAGGAAAACCTAAAATTCTGGTTGGGGCTTCCGATATACCTATTCCTTCTTAGAGGTTCAACCGTAAATCGTTTACTCTGCTCGATCGCATCCAAATCCCCATAGGTTCGAGGGTCGGTATGGATGATCAGAAACATGTCCTTAATGGATGGATCGGTTTGTTTCCCTCGTGGGATCACCTCCTTTTGCCGGGCTTCCATATGGATAAACCAAGGGGTAATCCCAGCCGGAATTTCGGCACTTTTATCATAGAATCCCAGGTACTCATTCGTTTTCCGCTCACCCAATCGATAGAAATCTTTCCCTAGGCTCTGGCTATTTCCTCCGGTACCTAGGCTGATACTTGTAAAGTTGCGATCGGGGATATCCAGGGTATTGACGGAGATCTGTCCTCCGGCAAATTCCGAGGAGACATCCGGCGTAGCGGTCTTGTTCACCACCACTGAGCTCACCAATTCCGTAGGGATGACATCAAAAGCGAAATCGCGTTTAAAGATGGAGGTACTTGGTAAATTCACCCCATCGATTTGGGCCTGATTATACCTGTCCGACATCCCACGAACCACCACCGATCGGTTGTTCACCGTGGTTAAGCCGGTCACCCTTTTCAGTACCTGCCCCATATCGTTGTCGGGGGTCCTCGCTATCTCCTCTGCAGAGATACCATCGGTTACCGAGGCCGCATTCTTCCTGGCGGCCAATAGCCCGGAGATTGTGGCTTTCTTAAAGGTTGTGGTGACCACCACCTCCTTGATCTTGGAACTGGTTTCCCTCATGGCGAGATCCATCCTTACCATTTCGCCTGCGCGAACCAGTACATCCACGACCTTTTGTGTTTGGTAGGACACGTGGCTGACCATGATGGTATACGTTCCGATAGGGACATCCATGCTGAAGGATCCATCGGCAGCCGTTCGGGTACTATAGCCGTTCTCCTGCAGTTTGATGCTCACCCGATAGATTCCCTTTCCCCTACTGTCCACAATCTTGCCGATGATCTTTCCCATCTGTTGCTTTGAAGTCTTAGCAGCAGATTTTGTATCGGCTATCTTATGGATGACCACGATATTGTTCTTGATGCTATAGCGGTAAGGCAGGTGGGAAAAACAGGAATTCAAGGCTTCTTCCAGTGTGGCGCTGGCCAGTTTAACGGTTACCTTGGACGTTCCAGCGAAGATATTGGCGTCATAAAAGAAATCGTAGCCCGATTGCTTTCTGGCTTCCAGGAGTACTTCCGGAATGCTGGCATTGGATTTAACCATACTGATCCGTTGTCCGTAGGTTTTTGCGGAAACCTGGATCAAACAACAGCAAATGAGGAGCATGCATAATTTCATAATGCGCATGACTTGATAAAAATTCATACTTTTGTTCTTGTATTAAGTTTTCTAAAATTTGAGATTCAGATTTTATGAAGTGTTTACCAGGCGATGTTGTTACGAGCAGCATCGCCTATTTACTTCTTTAAGGGTATTATTTTCGCACTAACAACCTCCTTTCCGATAAGCTGATCTGGAATTGACCCGTGCTGTTCAGCATGTCCATGATGGCCGAAAGGGGTTGTTTCCGGGATATGATACCGGAAAACCGTAGGTTTTCCAGCTCCGCCGGGCAGGATGCCTTCACATCATACCAGCGTTCGATCTCTTTTAATATATGGCCTAAAGAATGGTCCTGGAACTGGAAATCCCCATGACGCCAGGCGATGGCCTCGTCGGTTTTCCCGCTTCTGATAAGCAGCTGCTTATCCAGATAGGCCGTTTCGCCCGGATGCATAATGGCCTGCCCAGCTGTTTGCTTACTGCGCACCAGCAATTTTCCACTTGCCAAACTGGTGGTTTCCATTTCGCCCGCATAGGCCCGGATGTTAAAGGAGGTACCCAGCACCTCNNCCTCCACTTGTTGATGCTCTGTTTCTACAATAAATGGGACTTTTTTCCCTTGCGGATTGCTCGCGCGTGAAGGAGATGAGGCTACTTCGAAGAAGACTTCACCGCTTACCTGGACTTTTCTTTCCTGCTCATCAAAAAGGCTAGGAAAACGGATGCTGGAACCTGCATTCAGGTAGGCGATACTGCCATCGGAAAGCTCTACACGGTACTGCTGCGCATTGCTGGTCGAGATTCGATGGATGCTGGATTTCCTGGAAAGTCCTGCTGTTTGGCGATCTTGATAATGGGGCAATTTTTTAGGGATATAGACCACGCCATTGGCGGTATAACGTATTTGGACCGCTTGATCCTCGAATGCAATCCATCCTTCCTTTTTGTCCTGGAGCTCTTTGCTGCCTGTTTTCGAGAAGGATAATAGGGCTTTTGTTTGGGCAGCCGGCACATCCTGCTGAACCATTTGCTCTTGGTTTTCTTTCCTATTCCCTATCCCGTTGAATTTCCAAACCCAAAAGCTGAATGCCATCAATAGGAAAATCACGGCTGCCCAGGATATCCATCTCTTATTGATGTTATAGACCTTGGACGGTTTTGCATTATCGGAGTTTATTTTGTTGCGAATGTGTGCATAGACCCGGGCAAGCAGTTCGGCTTCCTCGCGGTGTATTTGGATTTCTTTTCCCTCATTTTCAATCGGAATTTCATTTCCTTCTACCCGATCTGACAGCCTCAGAAAACAGATCTCCAATCGATCGATCTCCTCTGTTGTACAGGCGGAATGGCTGTATCTTTCCAATAACTTATCAAATTCCTTTTGGGTCATTTCTAACAAATACCTTGATGCGTCTATTAGAAAGGAACGAAATATTAAAAAATGGCTATTGGAATAATCCGATTTAATAATTTGATAATATTAGATGAATATAAAACGGGTGGTTTTTAGGGTTTTTACGAAGCGTTTTCGGATTTCTTTTAATTGGTTGTTGACGGTGTTGGGCGAGGTCTGCAGTTCGGAGGCGATCTGGGCGATGGATTTCTTATCCTCGAAACGGAGGGTATAGACCTGGCGCATGCGTTTAGGCAATTGGGAAATGGCTATTTCCAGGAGGGTTTCCAGTTCCTGGGTATGGGCCTGTTTAAAGGCTAGGGTAAGTTCTTCCAAACCCAATAGGGATTCGGGCAGATTTTCCCAAATTTCATAGAGTATGGGCTGTTTTTTGTTTTTGCGGTAATAATTGAGGACCCGGTTGATGGCCATCCCGTAGAGGTAGGGATAGATCTCGCCTTGTGGTTGGTATTTCTTCCTTCTTTCCCAAAGGCAGAGGAAAATATCCTGCAGGATATCCTGCGCAGCATCCCGGTCGCTGATCCGCTTGGTTATTTCTTGGAATAATCGGAGGGAATAAGCTTGATAGACTTCCTGAAAAGCCGCCTGGTTATCTTGCTGAATNNCAACGCTTTTTATCCGCAGCTTTCATGGATGATTTTACCATAATTTTACTGTAATATTAAATTATATTCATCAAAATTAAAAATTTAGAAGTTGTAATCAAGATTATTTTTTTATGAATAAATTTGGGAGGAAGGGGGGAAGGGAGGAATGGGGTGTGGGATAGTTGTAAGTTGCGGTGATGGGGATGGTGGAGTGATATTATTACTAAAATATTGCGTTTTCTGTATGTAAATGATATGTTTTCGGTGTAAAATCAAGGTTTAAGTATGGTTAAAGCAGGTTTTTAGTATGTTAGGTTACTAAATACATACTTTCAGTATGCTTTCAGTATGCTTTCAGTACGAACCAAACTTGCTACTGCACCCTGCTCGTTATTGCCCACCCCGCGTGAGGGCACACCCCGCGTCATTGCGAGGAACGAAGCAATCTTTGGACTAATCGAAAGATTGCTTCGTCGTNNGTGCCTCCTCGCAATGACGGCCGCCTCCTCGCAATGACGCAGAAAGCACCTCCTCGCCCCCCTCAACAACCAAGAAACCCTCCCTCCACCTCCCCTTCCAATTAATTTTAAATTTTAAAACATTTACCTAACTTTGCGGCTACAATAAATTAATAAATCATTTCACCATGCCTTTGCAATTCAATACCGTAAAATTATTTGCTGGATCTGGAACACAGGAGCTAGCGACAAAGATTTCAAAATCTTACGGAAAGCCACTAGGAGACATGACCTTGTCGAAATTCTCTGACGGCGAAATCCAACCTTTCTACAACGAATCCGTTCGTGGAAGTGATGTTTTCCTGATCCAATCGACCAATCAACCATCCGACAACCTGTTGGAATTATTATTGATGATCGATGCAGCAAAACGTGCTTCAGCACATTACATTACGGTTGTTGTTCCTTATTTTGGATATGCCCGTCAAGACCGTAAGGACAAACCTCGTGTGGCCATTGGCGCAAAAATGATCGCAAACCTGATCACCGCTGCTGGAGCATCCCGTATCATGACCATGGACCTGCATGCTGCCCAGATTCAAGGCTTCTTTGACATCCCGGTAGATCACTTGGATGGAGCCATCATCTTCGTTCCTTACATCAAATCCTTGAACTTGGAGAACCTGATGATCGCTTCGCCGGATATGGGTGGTTCTTACCGTGCCCGTACCTTCGCGAAATTCTTCAATGCAGAGGTAGTCATCTGTGATAAACGCAGAAAACGTGCTAACGAGATTGAATCGATGTCGATCATTGGTGATGTAACAGGTATGGATGTGGTATTGATTGATGATATCTGCGATACAGCAGGTACCCTCTCGAAAGCTGCAGCATTGATCATGGAAAATGGTGCAAAATCTGTTCGTGCAGTATGTACACACGCTGTACTTTCCGGAAAAGCTTACGAAACGATCGAAAACTCCGTATTAACGGAAATGATCGTTACAGATACCATTCAGTTGAATCCTGAAAAAGCAGCATTATGCAGTAAAATCAAAGTGCTTTCTACAGCGGATCTTTTCGCAAACGCCATCAAGAACGTAAATGAGCACGGCTCCATCTCGGATCTTTTTGACGTAAAGTAAAGCGAAGCTTTGCTTTACTTTAGTATTTAGTAGTAAGTATTTTTTTTAGTATTTAGTAGTAAGTATTTAGTATAAAGACCTATGTCGGCTAACCTATAGCCGACATTTTTTTTGCTATACTTAGCCTCCATAGGTATACCTGCTTTGCCGCGATATGTCTCCTGCTAAGCCGCCATAGGTCTAACTACTAAATACTCACTACTAAATACTGCTACTAATTTTGTTTTTCCAAAACAAAATTAGTAGCTTTGCGCCTCATTATTTAAATTTTATAACAATGAAATCAATTGCTATTAGCGGTTCTGCAAGACAGAACGTAGGGAAAAGAGAATCGAAAGAATTGCGTTACGAGGGTCAAATCCCTGCTGTTCTTTACGGAGGTAAAGAGCAAACACATTTTTCGGTTTCCGCAGCTGATTTGAAACCAGTTCTATACACTCCAGAAGTGATCTTCGTAGAATTGGATATCGATGGTAAAAAAGCAAAAGCTATCGTTCAAGAAGCTCAATTCCACCCATTAACTGATTTAGTTACACATGTTGACTTCTTAGAACTTTTCGACGATAAAGAAGTTTCTGTAAACATTCCTATTACCTTGGTAGGTACTTCTCCAGGTGTTAAAATGGGGGGTAAATTGGTACAGAAATTACGTAAACTTCGCGTGAAAGCATTGCCTAACAACCTTCCTCAAGAAATTGAGATCCCTATGGAAGGATTGGAAGTTGGTAAATCTTACCGTGTTGGTAAAGTAGATTTGAAAGATGCTAAAGTATTGAACAACAGCGACGATACTATCGTTTCAGTTGTTATGTCACGTGCTTTACGTCAAGCAGAGCAAGAAGCAGCTAAAGCAGCTAAAGGCGGTAAAAAATAGTTTTAGTAGTTAGTAGTTAGTATTTAGTAGTTAGACCTATAACGGCTGGGTATTTTTAACTCAATAACTACCTAGAATATTAGAAAATAGAAAAGGCATCGAAATTCGATGCCTTTTTCATTTTACAAACTGTTCAACTAAATAAAAAAATGTTAATGTAGAGTTTCGATTGCTAGTTTTGAGACTCGAATGTTAATGTAGAGACTCTTCTAATTTTATTGATTTTGGAAATAAAATATTGTTTTCGAGATGGATGTGTTTATGAAGATCCTGCTCAAACTCCCGTAGCATATCAAAGGATACCCGGTAGGTGCTGCAAGCGTCATCTGGAACGGTATAGTTGTTAGTAAGCTCCTTGATGCGCTCAAAGCGGTCGCCTTCGGCCTCATGTTCGTGTACCATCATGCTGATCGGGTTCTTTACGGTTCCGAAGGTTGGGGTTTCCGGTCTTTCCTGATGGCTCTTGGATTCTTCCAAGGCCTCAATGAACGGAAACAGAATGCGTTCTTCCTTTTCCAGATGATGCCCCAGATCCAAGGCACATTCCTCGAACAATCGGTTCACTTCGATCAGCTCAGGATGCCGTTCACCATGCACGCGAGCAACCTTGTTCAGATAGGCCAACAGTACCGGTGTTTTCTCCCGCACATAGCGATGGTGGGTCTTCACGATATAGGAAACCAATAGATCGGACGGCCAGGCACTGAAATCGATGTTCTCGCCGCCTTTCGCGTTCAGCACATCCTCCAGCTCGGTAACCAAGGGCTCCAAGGCTACGCCTTTCTTAGCCGCTGCATCTTCCACCGAACGTTGTCCGCCACAACAGAAATCCAACCCATATTTTGAAAAAACCGCTGCTGTCCTAAAATCCTGCGCAACGATATCACCCATTTTGTTTTTTGCTAATGCTTCCATGTTTTCCTTATTTTTCCCTCTCCTATGTAATTAAGAGGTTCTTTTTTATATAAGAGGTTCGTTATAGCGATTTATTCGGCAATGATCTTCCCTTTCATGATGCCCGCATGACCTGGGAATGAACAGATATAATCGTAGGTTCCAGGTTCCAAAGTGAATTCGATCTTCGATTCCTCACCACCACCAATCAATTTCGTATGCGCAATGATATCCGCCGATTCCGGGATATACTCTTTATCCTTTGCTTTCAGTGCTGCCTCGGTAAAGGCCGTGATATCCGCCCCTGCTTTTAAAACTACCAGGTTATGGCCCATCACTTCTTTGGCCATCTTGCCCACATGCTTTAGGGTAAGGCTTACCGGCTCTCCAGCCTTCACTTTGATCTCGTGGATATTGTATTTCATTTGGTCATCACTCTCCACCACGACGTCGTTTGAAACCGCTGCCGTGGAGCTTGGCGCTGCAACAGGGGTACTCGTCGTTGTCGCCGATGTTTCATGATTACTGTGATCCACTGCTGGTTTTTCTTTTTGTTCGCCCGAACCACATGAGGCAATAAATAGACCTGCGATTGCAAGGCCGGTGAAACTAAATAACTTTTTCATAAGATGTCATTTCTATTTAAGACAAATTTGTCGTTTATATGGAGATTAAAAAGTGATGCTTGCTACTTTTTAAAATGATCCTAAGCTGATTGGCTAAAAATGGGCTATGGGAAATTGTGTGTAATTCCCTATTTTTGCTGCCATGAACTATTTGATCGTTGGATTAGGAAACATAGGCAGGGAATATGCCGATACCAGGCACAATGTAGGTTTTATGGTGGCGGATGAGCTGGCCAATCAGGCAGGGGTTACCTGGTCTACCTTAAAGCACGCCTATTACACCGATTTCAAGCAGCGTGGGCATCAGGTGTATGTGATTAAACCGACCACGTACATGAACCTCAGCGGAAAAGCGGTGAACTATTGGATGAAAGAGCTGAAGGTTCCGGTGGAGAATGTATTGGTGATCGTGGATGACCTGGCGATTCCCTTTGGATCTTTGCGCATCAAACCCAAAGGATCGGCAGCAGGACATAACGGACTACGTTCGATCGAAGCTACCTTGGGTTCGCAGGCCTACCCTAGATTGCGATTTGGGATTTCGGATAATTTCCAGAAAGGCCGTCAGGTGGATTATGTATTAGGACCTTTCGATCCGGATGAGCAAAAGGATCTGCCGGCACATATCGAACACGCCGTGAAGATGGTACATAGCTTCGTAAATATTGGTATTGAACTCACGATGACGAATTTAAACACCAAATAACGAACAAAAATTCTTCTATTCTTGCCGATCATGGCATTTTATACTAAAAATCATAAGGAAATCCATAAAAGATTTCCTTTTTTCATTGGAAAATTCCAAAATTTTTAGTAATTTTTGGAAAAAGAGAAGGAGAAAACCAATGAAGAAGATTAGCCCCTATATTTCGATACCTGTAGTGATCTTTTTAGTGATATTGGGATCAACAGAAGCTTTTCAGCTGCTGAGTGAGCGTTCTGATTGGGATGTTTTTCTAGGGGTCTTGCTGGTAATTCTTCTTATTGCGGTCGTTTATAATTTTTTCAAATATATCTTTAACAAACCAATTGAATGAAAAGAAACATGATTGCTTTGGGCGCGACACTGTTCGTTGCCCTGATCGTATGGATTAGTTGTACGGAACGTATTGATGCCGGTTATGAAGGCATTAAGGTGAAACTTTATGGCTCGGATAAAGGGGTTCAGGATGTGAGCCTGGTAACGGGTCGGGTATGGTATAATCCGATCACAGAATCTATCTATGAATTTCCGACCTATGTACAGACCGTGAATTATGAGAATTTTACGGTGAATGCGAAAGATGGATCTGTTTTTACGGTTGATCCTACCTTATCTTTACGCGTGTCGAATGGCAGTACACCGAAGATCTTTATCAAATATAGGAAACAGATCGATGAGATTTTGGGGAATACGTTGGTGAACCATATCAAGGATGTTTACCGCATTGAATTCAATAAGTATTCTACGGATTCCATTATTAGCAACCGGGAGAAATTTGAAGCGGGTGTTCAGGCGAAGATGATTGCTTTCCTGGAGCAGGAAGGATTTATTTTGGAGCAGTTGACCAGCGGTATCCAGTATCCGGAGGCAATTACGCAGGCGATCAATGCGAAGAATGCAGCGATCCAAAAGGCTCAGCAAGCGGAGAATGAGCTGAAGGTAGTGGAAGCCGATGCGAAGAAAATGATCGTGCAGGCAGAGGCGGAAGCAAAGGCCAATGAACTGAGACAGACGACTCTATCGCCTTTGATCATTCAGCAGCAATTTATTGAGAAATGGGATGGCTCTACGCCATTGTATGGAAATAGCCCGGTGATTTTTAAGGAGTTGAAGTAGAGGTATTGGCATGGCGAGAGAAATCCTACGTCATTGCGAGGAGGTTTTTTCCGTCATTGTGAGGAACTATACGTCATTGCGAGGAACGAAGCAATCTTCCCTCATGTCATGCTGAGCGCAGTCGAAGCATCTGTTCATATGTACCCGTACAGATCCTTCGACTGCGCTTAGGATGACAAAGACATTTCTCAGGATGACAAAGTCCAAANNACCTCCTCGCAATGACGATATGATTCGCAATGACGGTGAGGTCGCAATGACGATATGATTCCCAATGACGTTAAAAAACCTACTTCGTCATTACCGAAACAGCGCCTTCCGAAGCCTTGTTTCCAAACATATGTTTCGCTGTCTCATCCGGGATATAAGCAACTTCCTTAATATCCTTTACATCCAACCTTGACAGCTTCCCAGCTTTCACTTCATTACCATCTAAATAATACACCGCTTTTTCAGGAAGATTATTCAGGAACTCCGTATAATCCCCTTCTTTAATCAATCGCCTATTGATCCAGATAGGATTCGCATTCCCAGGAAACTTTTTAAAACCTGTAACCACTACTTCCTTTACCCTCCCATGTAGCGAAGGAATAGAATCCTTAACCACTTTTCCAAGGCCATTAAATCCTAACTTTGTTGTAATCAAAATCACACCATCTTTTCCTCTATCACCATATAAAGCGGTAGAAGATTTATCCTTATATACGGTAATAGACTCGATATTATCCGGTTCAATCCCCTCCCAACTACTTACCGGACTACCATCGACTACAATTAAAGGCTCTCCCCCGGACCCTACTTTACTTCCATTGATCCTAATTTTTGGTTGACCTCCCAGATTTCTGAAAAACAACTTTGAAACTTCCCCAGTTGTACCAACCCCATTAACATTCAATTTTTTCACCTCCGGCGCTGATTGATTTTTTTCAACAAAATTATCCTCACCATCAACCGTAAAGATATTTGGATGTGAACCTTTCAAAGCTTCTAACTCTCCATCCTTAATGGAAATATAAATGTGTCCCTTTTCGGTCTTGGTCGTCCCTTCATTAGGTTTATAAATCTCCACTTTTAAAATCTCATTTATATCAATTTTTTCCAGCACCTTATTATCGTTAACCTCTTTACCATTGACAAAGTACCGCGGACGATCCTCTTTATTCTTAAAATTCAATTTAAAATTTTCCGGTTTTTCAATCACCATCCGCTTATTGGAACCATCCACATCACTCACATAAGAGGCTTTTCCAGAAAATAATAAATCAGCAGAAATACTCTTTGCAATTTTCTTAAGCTGAACAGTATCCCTTTTCACCTCCTTCACCGTATCCTTCGCCCCAATCTTCGGCAAATTCACCACAACCTCATCCAGCATCTTCCCTACATCTGCCTGTTTCAGGTTGTCCACAACAACCTCGATTTTACCTTCCGCCTGGCTTACCGAAAAGGTAATCCCGGCCACGATCAACATCGGGAGCATAAAAGCATACTTGCCCAGCTCCAATTTAGATGACCTTTTTTTGTTCATCATCATAATGCGCTTTTTTAGTGTGTTAAAATTAAACTGATTACTGATGCCGACCCGAGCACCCTGCTTGGTCACATGCAGCAATGAATACTGATAAGTCTGTCGATCCACCCCTTTATCCAGCACCTGTTGATCGGTCAGGAATTCTAGATTCTGACGCACGGCTCTGCGCATGAGCCATACGAAAGGATTGTACCAACAGCTTATCAATACAAACTCAAACAATAATACATCTACACTGTGTTGGCCTTTCACGTGGATGTATTCGTGCTTAAATATATCGTTCAGCTCCAGCTCTTCATGCTGTTGCTGATGTAAATAGATCTTGTTGAAAAATGAAAATGGTGTAATAGGAAATACCACATTCCTGAACAGGTAATCGCGCCATTGGGCTGGCTTGGAATGCCAATGTATCCGAAACAGGCTTAGCAATTGAAGGATCAACTTCACAGCAAATACAGCCGCCCCCAATAATAATAGTCCCACCAGCAGATCCGATAGCAGCAAGCTGCTCTGGGTTTCCTCCAGGTCAAAAGGCAGATAAGCCAGCACCTCCCCTTGTGGAAGATCGATCTTTTCTGCAAACCATGCCCTGATGTTCAAAAAGGGATATACGAAAGCATAAACTGCCCCCAAAACAAAATAAACCCTGTTGAGGGAATAGAATGTCAATCCCTTTAACAGAAAATGATAGCCCAGGAATAACAGACTCAGCAATAGGTTTACTTGAAGGATATAGGTTAGTAGACTTTCCATGGTTAGTCGTTTTTATTGTACAGGATGTATTTGCTATGATTCTTCTTCGGAAGGATTACTTGCTTTTATTGTTCTGGATCATATCCATGATTTCCTTGAGTTCATTCGGGCTCAATTTCTCTTCTTTCACGAAAAAGGAAACCATCTCCTTATAGGAATTCTTAAAATAATCACCCACAAAAGAGCTCATGAATTTTCCTTTATACTCTTCCGAGCTGATAATGGGCTCATATCGTTTGGCATTGGCATATTTTACAGGTTTTACATAGCCTTTTCGCTCCAGGTTCCGGATGGTTGATGCCAGGGTGGTATAGGGCATTTCCGAACCCTTCATGTTCTCCAAAATCTCCCGAATAAAGCCGCCATTCAATTGCCAGATGGACAGCATCGCCTCTTCTTCTTGTATCGTTAATTTTTCCATTTTCCTTATTATTTCCTCTAATTTACGAATAATTCGTAGTTCTCCAAGATATTTAACATTTTTTTAATATTTGGTTCAACAGCTAAGTAGCTGAGGGTTAGCGAGACAACCATCAAAAGTGTGTTTAAAAACAGCCTTAAATACAGTAAAAAAGGCTAAAATAAGGTTTTCCGAACTTTCTGGAAAATTGTCTTAAAATGACGATTATATGTTATTATTATTCAATTTTAACCTCAGAAAATAGAAATCAATTTTATACATTTGTAAGTAAACGTTATATGTTATAATACAATTAATACTAGAAATTTTATTATGTCTGAAACTGCATCTATTAACTTGAATGGATCTACCTTCGAGATGCCTGTCATCACAGGGACAGAGAATGAGAAAGCCCTAGATATTTCGAAACTTAGAGACCAATCAGGATATATTACTTTGGACCCCGGATTCAAGAACACGGGTTCTACAAAAAGTGCTATTACATTCCTTGACGGTGAAAAGGGTATCCTACAGTACAGAGGATATGCTATTGAAGATTTAGCAGAGAAATCCACTTTCCTAGAAGTTGCTTATTTATTGATCTATGGGGATCTTCCTACGAAGGACGTGCTGGAGAAATTCCGTGCGGATATTCGTGCGCAGATGATGATCCATGAGGATATGAAGAACTTCTTTACAGGATTTCCTTCCAAATCACACCCGATGGGTCAATTATCCTGTTTAGTAGGTGTATTGTCTTCTTTCTATCCGGAGTCTTTGAACCCGAACCAAACAGAAGAAGAAGAAAACAAAACCATCATCAATCTATTGGCGAAAATGCCAACGATTGTTTCTTGGATCCAGAAGAAATCATTGGGACATCCGGTAGTTTATCCAAAGAACAACTTCGGTTATATCGAGAACTTCTTGAACATGATCTTCGGAGAAGTGAACCAAGAGAAGACTTTCGATCCGTTGATCATTGACGCGATGCATAAATTATTGATCCTTCATGCCGATCATGAGCAGAACTGTTCGACCTCTACGGTAAGAATGGTAGGATCATCCAATGCGAACATGTACGCTTCGATCTCAGCAGGTATCAATGCGCTTTGGGGACCACTTCACGGTGGAGCGAACCAAGCGGTAATTGAAATGTTGGAAGCGATCAAAGCAGATGGTGGTGATGCAGACAAATATCTGGCAAAAGCAAAAGATAAGAACGATCCTTTCCGTTTGATGGGATTCGGACACCGTGTATATAAGAACTTTGACCCTCGTGCGAAAATCATTAAGAAAGCTTGTGACGATGTGTTGGAGAAATTAGGGGTTAATGATCCGGTATTGGATATTGCGAAACGTTTGGAAGAAGCAGCATTGAACGATCAGTATTTCATCGATCGTAAGTTGTATCCGAATGTGGATTTCTATTCGGGTATTATTTACCGTGCATTAGGATTTAACTCGGATATGTTTACGGTATTGTTCGCTCTTGGTCGTTTACCAGGATGGATCGCACAATGGAAAGAAATGAGGGATAATAAAGAACCGATCGGAAGACCTAGACAGGTATATATCGGTGAGACTTTACGTCCTTATGTGCCTATTTCTGAGAGGTAGTTAAAACGTCATTGCGAGACTTTTCGTCATTGCGAGGAACGAAGCAATCTTCAAACTAATTGAAAGATTGCTTCGTTCCTCGCAATGACGCTTTTTTTTGCCTCCTCCTCCTCGCTAACCCACTCCTCGCTAAGGTAACCCACTCTTCGCTAACCCATTTCTCATAAACACCCCTCCTAAATCACATAAAAAAAGCCTCCCAATTCTTGGAAGGCTAAAAAAAATAAAAAAAATATCTTATCGAAAACGAATCTTACCTCACCGTAAACCGTTTCACTACTGATTCCGTTCCGGAACTAACCCTTACAAAATAAAACCCTTCGGATAATTTCTGGTTCACATCAAAGTTCAAACTCTGCTGTCCAGCGTCTAAGCTCGAATTATGCAGGTTCAACACTTCATTTCCCAAGGCATCCATAATCTTAATCACTACCGTATTGCTCTTGTTCAGTTTGAAGTTCACTGTAACCTCTCCAGCAATAGGATTGTACAATACTTTTACATCATTGATTAATTTATCTGACTGCTCAGCCAATAAATTCACTTTTGCGACGTTTCTACTTTTAGATGCCACCATAGCGACCTTATTTGACCTTGTTCCAACCGTATCAACGGATGAATGAGAGGCTTGCGCATAGCTAAACACGGCCCCTAAAAGGACTATGTTTAATAGTGCATAGCGTGATATTTTCCTCAATTCTAATTTCATCGTTGGTACTTAGATTTCTTTTCTGTGACTTGGTTTAACCAAAAGTAATCATTTAATCCTTAAAACCTAATACAAAAGTAGAGATTTTTCGATTTTTTGACGGGAAAAAATAAATCCTTTAACAATTTTTAACAGGAAATTACGTTGTGCCATAAAAAGTTGTAATTTCGTGCCGTTTTTTATATTCTAAAACATTAACAATTAAGTATGTCCACAGACCATAAACAAAATCTCAACAAAATAAGTTTTGCGGGATTATTAATTAGTTTAGGAATCATTTTTGGCGACATCGGAACATCTCCCCTTTATGTATTCAAAGCAATCTTTAATAAAGGTGAAATCACGGAAATGGTCATCTTCGGAGGACTTTCCTGTATCTTTTGGACGCTAACCCTACAAACAACGGTCAAATACGTGTTGATCACCCTCAATGCCGATAACAAAGGGGAAGGTGGGATCCTGTCGCTGTTCTCCTTGGTAAGAAGAAGAGCAAAATGGTTGATCATCCCGGCCATCATCGGTGCGAGTACACTCCTGGCCGATGGTATGATCACACCTGCGATCACCATTTCCTCTGCTGTGGAAGGGTTGGCCATTAAAACGCCAAATTTCCCAACCATTCCGGTCGTGGTGCTCATCATTTCCCTATTATTCATCATCCAACGATTCGGGACGAATATCGTCGGCCGTGTTTTCGGTCCGTTGATGTTCATCTGGTTCTCCACCATCGGGATTTTAGGGATCTCCTACCTTGGCCATTCGCCGGAAATCTGGAAGGCCTTAAATCCATATTATGCTTACCAACTATTGAGCAATTACCCTAATGCCTGGTTTATCCTAGGAGCCATTTTCCTATGTACAACGGGTGCTGAAGCGCTTTATTCCGATATGGGGCATTGTGGGAAGTCGAATATCCGTATCTCGTGGATCTTTGTGAAACTGATGTTGATCCTGAACTACTTCGGACAGGGCGCCTGGTTATTGGAAAATCAAGGTTCCATGTTGGGTGAAATCAACCCTTTCTATGCCATCATGCCAGATTGGTTTGTGATCTGGGGGGTGACCATTGCAACTATTGCTGCTATTATTGCTAGTCAGGCCATGATCTCGGGATCATTTACCCTGATTGCCGAAGCTGTACGTTTGAATATTTGGCCGAAAGTGGCTATTCGATATCCTAGTGACCATAAAGGGCAGATCTATGTCCCATCGGTTAACCTCATCCTCTATTTGGGCTGTATGTTGATCATCTTGGTATTTCGCGAATCCAGCAACATGGAGGCAGCCTACGGATTGGCTATCAACCTGACTTTCATCGCCACAACCATCTTGATGACGGTATTTATGCTTAGAAAACGCATCAATCCTATTTTGGTCGGGCTGTTTGCCCTGGTGTATACCGCTATAGAATTGGCTTTCTTGGTGGGTAATATCAGTAAGATTACACATGGTGGCTGGTTGACATTGCTATTGGCCATTATATTGTTCGTCGTGATGTATGCTTGGTTCGGGGCTAGGAAGATCAAGAACCGTTTTGTGAAGTTTGTGGATGTGAGGGAGTATTACCCTATCCTATCCGAATTGAGCGAGGATGAAACGGTGCCTTATTTTGCTTCGCATTTGGTGTATCTGACCAGTGCGAATAACATCCATGAGGTAGAATCGAAGATTACCTATTCGATCATAAATAAAAAGCCGAAGCGGGCTGATGTGTATTGGCTAGCGCATGTGGATGTAATGGATAATCCGCATACAAGAGAATATAAGGTGACGCAATTGGTCCCTGGAAAGGTTATCCGGATAGATTTTCACCTGGGTTTTAGGGAGGAGCAGAAGATCAGTTTATTGTTCCGGAAAGTGGTGGAAGATATGGTGAAGAATGGGGAGATTGATATTACCAGTAATTATGAGACCTTGAAGAAGCATCATATTCCTGGGGATTTTAATTTTGTGGTACTGGAGAAAGTGATTTCCAAAACGCATTTCTTGAAATGGAATGAGAAAATTATTCTGGAGATCTATAAGGTTTTGAAGAAGTTTAGTTTATCGGAAGAGAAAGGCTTTGGGTTGGATAGTAGTTTTGTGACGCTGGAAAGGGTGCCATTGACTATTCCGAATACGGAAGAAGTGAAGTTGAAGAGGTTGTAAGGTTTGGCGTCATTGCGAGGAACGAAGCAATCTTTACACGAATAGAAAGATTGCTTCGTTCCTCGCAATGACGTAGAATCCCTCGCAATGACGTAGAACTCGCAATGACGATATAGTTACTTCCCTTCTTTCCCTAATTTCGAGTGCTTATACCCATACGCGAAATAAATCACCAAACCGATCAACAACCAAATAATAAAAATTATCCAGTTACTTGCTCCCAATTCAGACATCAAGTACAGATTAATCAACACCCCAATCACTGGCAACAACGAAAAATTATACTTATAACTCAACACACTCATCACTGCCCACACCAACCAAAACACAATCACCAGGGATTTATGTAGCAATATCTCCGTAGACCCCATGGTCAACCAATGATCAAGAGTCTCTCCGCCATATCGATACACCAAAAACAATCCCACAAAAAATCCAATCCCTACAATATACTTCCCATTCACATAAGGTACCCTAAACTTAGATTTCTTCGAAATCCCCGAATAGTCCATATACAACACCCCACAACAAACCAAAATAAAGGCAAAGAATGTTCCCACTGAAGTCAGATCCACAAAGAAATCCATCTTAAAGAACAATGCTGGAATAGCCACGACAAAGCCTGTCACGATCGTTGCAAAGGAAGGCGTTTTATATTTTGGATGGATCTTCGAAAAGCTCTTTCCTAACAAACCATCACGGCTCATGGTCATCCAGATTCTTGGTTGTGCCAATTGAAACACCAATAAAGCAGAAGTGATCGCAATAACCGATGTCACTGAAATAATACCCGCCATATGATCAAATCCCACATAGGAAAACACATAGGCCAAAGGATCTTTCACATTCAATTCCTTATAATTCACCATACCGGTCAGCACCAGGGTAATCGCTACATACAGTACCGCACAGATCAACAAACAATAGATCATCGCTCGAGGAAGATCCCGTTGGGGGTTCTTACACTCCTCAGCAGTCGTAGATATCGAATCGAAGCCAATAAAGGCAAAGAATACCGCAGCTACACCACTCATCACCCCTCCCAAACCGTTCGGTGCAAATGGTGTCCAGTTCTCCGGCTTGACAAAGAAAATACCACCTAGAATTACCGCCAGGATGATACCCACCTTGATGATCACCATGATGTTGCTCGCCTTTCTAGACTCCTTGATACCGATATACACCAACCAGGTCACCAAAACCGTGATAATCCCCGCAGGGATATCCAGGATGATCGGCATCCCAGCAATCCGCGGAGCGGTTTCATAAGCCTGTAAAGCGATCTTATCGATGTTCTCCATCTTATCCAGACCAAGCTCCAGAAACTTTTGATGCGCATCCAGGGCATAGCCTGGTGCCATCGTCATCCATCGGGGAATGTTGATTCCAAAGCCTTCAAGCATGGAAACAAAGTACTGCGACCAGGAAATGGCCACCACCATATTGGAAACGGCATATTCGAGCACCAACGCCCAGCCAATGATCCAGGCGAACAATTCACCGAAAGTCACATAGGCATAGGTATAGGCACTTCCGGACACAGGGACCGTACTAGCGAACTGCGCATAGGATAAGGCGGTGAACACACAGGCAAAGGCAACAAAAACGAATAATAGAGACACAGCCGGCCCCCCGTTATAACTCGCCAAACCGATGGTACTGAAGATACCGGCACCTACGATGGCCGCGATACCCAGGGAAACCAAATCCCGTACGCCTAATATTTTTGCTAATCCCGAACCGCCATGTTCGGCATCGGATAAGATTTGATCAACGCTTTTCTTACGGAAAAGTCTATTTGCCATATTTAGTTAATTTATTGGGTCAAGGCTACAAATGTGAAAAAAATTATGATAAATACGTGATATTATCCTGAATATACATGTAGATCTCCTTGAAATTTGTTAATTGATTATCCCTATAATTGATCAGGACCTCGGTCAGCGCCTCGTGTTGGCTGGGCTGCGTTTCGAAAGTCCAAATACGTTTTGAAATATTGAATAAAGGGTTTGATATCTTTGTCACCTCCTTATACTCAAAGATGTAGCGCCAAGAGAGGAACTTATCATAGAAATCCATAAAGCCTTCCACATCCGCTACTCCAAGTGTTTTGAGGTAAAAGCGCAATGTGGATAAGTTAACATGTTCCAGATGTTCATACAATCGGCTTACATTGACCAATTCGTGCTGGATCAGCAGATGGTCGAGCAGCAGTTCGATGGCAATATGCGCCATAAAGGAGGCGCGAATGGGCAAACCTTCCAATACGGGTTCCAGTTGCTTGCGCAATACATGGTTATGCTCGAGAAAGAATTCACTGCTGTGGAATAGTTTGTCGACTTCCACATGCCGGTACCAACCTTCGGAAATGGCTTGGGTCTGTGGATGGAGGAAGAATTGTTCTTCTTGCTTTTGGGGATGGAAGATATAGCTCTTATCTACATTCTTTAAAAGATCGGGTAGCAGGGAGCCCAAAACACGCTCCGGCTGAGTCGCATACCGTTCAAAATAGAAATGAGAAAGAAAATTCATATCAACCCAATAACCGAACAATTTATCTGTAAGATACATTTTAATCTGTTATCTTTGCAATTCTTTAATAAAAAATCTTAAGGGTAAACTATGAACTTTGTAGAAGAACTACGCTGGAGAGGCATGCTTCAAGACATCATGCCAGGAACAGAAGAATTGCTAAACAAAGAAAAGGTGGCAGGCTATATCGGCTTCGACCCTACAGGCGATTCGCTACATGTTGGTCATTTAACGCAGATCATGACCCTGATCCACTTCCAACACGCTGGTCACAAACCAGTAGCCTTGGTAGGTGGTGCAACAGGAATGATCGGCGACCCTTCATTCAAATCAGCGGAGAGAAATCTCTTAGATGAAGAAACCTTACAACGCAATGTGAATGCGTTGAAAAATCAACTTGCAAAATTCTTGAGTTTTGGCGACGGAGAGACCGATGCCAAGATGGTGAACAATTACGATTGGTTCAAGGATTTCAAGTTTCTAGACTTCATCCGAGATATCGGGAAGCTGATTACCGTGAATTATATGATGGCCAAAGATTCTGTAAAGAAACGCTTGGAAGGCGAAAGTGGACTTTCCTTCACTGAATTCTCCTATCAACTAATTCAAGGTTATGATTTCTATTATCTGTGGAAAAATCACAACTGTAAGGTGCAGATGGGTGGATCGGATCAATGGGGAAATATTGTTACCGGCAGTGAACTGATTCGTCGTATCGATCAGGGATCGGCATTTGCGGTGACTACGCAATTGATCAAGAAATCAGATGGCCAAAAGTTCGGTAAAACCGAATCGGGAGCTGTTTGGTTGGATCCGAAGAAAACTTCGCCTTATAAATATTATCAATTCTGGTTGAACGCTACGGATGATGACAGTAAATCGTGGATCAAGATCTTTACGTTAAAACCGAAGGAAGAGATTGATGCGATCATTGCAGAGCATGATGCTGCCCCACATTTACGTATCGTTCAGAAAGCGTTGGCAAAAGATATTACGATCCGTACGCATTCGGAACAGGATTATGAAACCGCGGTTAAAACGTCGGAATTTCTATTTGGAAATGGCGATTTGAGTTTCTTGTCCAATTTGGAACATGATGCGGTTTTGGAAGTGTTCGATGGTGTACCTCAATTTGATCTTGCAAAGGATAAATTAGCGGCAGGAATAAATATTCTTGATCTTTTAGCGGTGGAAACACAGGTTTTCCCTTCGAAAGGCGAAGCTAAAAAAATGTTGCAAGGTGGTGGGGTTTCGTTGAACAGAGAGAAACTGAATGATGTGGAGTTGGTGGTTGGGAATGATCATTTGATCAATGGAAAGTATTTGATCGCGCAACGCGGTAAGAAGAATTATTATTTGATTACGGTTTCGTAAGAAAAAATCTTGGCCCTTTAATAAGGGCCATTTTTCTTTATGAGGAATAATGCATCATTGCGAGGTTCCCTGCGTCATTGCGAGGCTCCTTGCGTCATTGCGAGGAACGA
>DCOH01000049.1:57889-65554 GCA_002322865.1 Sphingobacterium sp. UBA1575
CACCACAAGCCCTTCATAAATACAAATCGTACCTAACATCTGCGAACTCGGCGTAATACTTATCGTCTTCGACTTTTCCGACTCTCCTTGAAAAGACACCTGCAGCTCCATTGCCTCCATGCTAAAATCCTGGAACTTCGTCACCTCATTTCCAATACTCAATTTCTGCAAGGAATTGCCCTGCTTGATCTGAATATCAACTTTCTTATCCTCCGCTAGATTAGCAAAGCGCAAGGATGCCATCCTATCCTTCGGAACAACAAAATCATCCTGGGTCACCAGGTACTTCACAAACGTACGCCCATAAAGAAAAACAGAATAAAAATTACTGCCCTTAAACACCATGGCCTTACTCAACAACACCGTACCATTTGCTTTCGTACTGATTTCAATCGTTCTGTTCCCCGGAAATATGGTTTTAAAGGAAAGGAAATCACCCGGCTGTAACTGCTCATTTCCTTGATTGATTCTTTTGTTGTCCACCGAGAAGTCCAGTCCTGCACCAAATCCTAAGCCATTGAATACCGATAGTGCAGCGAATTCTGAAGGCACATCATTGTACTCATTCATCATATCATCCTTCGCACAGGAATTCAACAGTAAACTGGAACTTACAAATATTAGGAATACAACAATTTGTTGTGTAAATCTCATAGAATTATTATATTATATTTATTCCATACTACGAGTTTGGAAAGCTTATTGCTACATCCTTTTGTTATCAAATCAAAAATACGTACAATTGGAAGCATTCCTATTTTTTTTTAAGTTTGTACAAAGAAAAAATATTAGCCTCATTTAAATGGCAAGACTAAATACATTCAAGAATGGCAGTGGATCGGCTGGGACTAAGAAGACTAAGAATACCACGCTATCTTATCAAAAACGAGCCAAAACAACAGCTACAAAAACCTTCGAACAGATCAATTTTTCGGAAGGACAACGAAAAGCCCTGAAAATATTCGGGTTATTCCTACTGCTCTTGGCAGGGTTGTTTACCGTGGCTTTTGTATCATACCTTTTCACTTGGAAGGCAGACCAAAGCTATATCGCCGCAACAAATGGTGGTTGGTCTACCCTATTCCAAACCGGCGAAGAACTACAAGACGAAGGAACAGAACTTCCTTTGGTAGAAAATAAATTGGGGAAATTCGGAGCATTATTGGCCAATCAATTCATCTACGAATGGTTTGGAGTGGCCTCCTTCCTATTTATTGTGATCCTTTTTGTTACAGGATACAAATTTCTTTACAAAAGATCCATTTTCCCGATCTGGAAAACCTGGGTCTATTCCCTTATTTCCATCATCCTACTTTCCGTAACTTTTGGCTTTATCCAAGATTTCATTGCCGAAACACCGCATATCCTGGAAGGTAAGTTTGGATTTTGGACCAATCAGATCCTCAAAGCGCAAATTGGTCAGGTAGGAACTGCAGGGGTACTGATCTTTATTGTGCTTACCGCATTGGTATTACTTTACAATTATGATCTACGTTTGTCCTTCCGTTCCAAAAATTCAGATGAGGAAGAGGAAGAGTTAGAAGATGAAGAAGAATTGTTGGAAGAATCCAACCTAAACAAGGTTCGTGCAAACAGACAAAACGAGGTAGCTACGCATACCTACAGCTATCCACAATCAGAACCTGAACAAGAGCTAGAAGACGAGGAAGAACTCACTCCTGAAGAGGAAGCCTTGAGTTTGTCCCTTCCGCTACAGGTCAACACTCCAAAACCAAGCAATCAAGTCGTTTCCAATACACAGGAAAACGAGATTGAATTCAGTATCGAACAGCCATCATCCAACAAAGTGGAAGCTCCAATACAGGAAGAACCTAGCTTGGTGGTGGAAAAACCGATTGAGGAAAAGCCGATTACGGCAAATGATCTGGTGGAGAAATTTGGCGAATATGATCCGAAACTGGATCTATCCGGCTACCAGTACCCTACCTTGGATCTATTGAAAGATTATGGCACCGGCAAGATTACCATCAACCAGCAGGAATTAGAAGGAAACAAGAACCGTATTGTAGAAACCTTACGGAATTACAGCATAGAAATTGAGCATATCAAAGCGACCATTGGCCCTACGGTGACCTTGTACGAGATCATCCCGAAACCCGGCGTGCGTATTTCCAAGATCAAGAATCTGGAGGATGATATTGCCTTAAGTTTGGCAGCCTTGGGAATCCGTATTATTGCGCCTATGCCTGGAAAAGGTACCATTGGTATCGAGGTACCGAGCAGTACACCGGAAATGGTTTCCATGCGTTCCATTCTAGCCACTGAGAAATACCAGAAAACGGATATGGACCTTCCTATTGCATTAGGAAAGACCATCTCCAATGAGGTGTATATTGCCGATTTGGCAAAAATGCCGCACTTATTGGTAGCAGGTGCTACCGGTCAGGGTAAATCCGTCGGGATCAACGCCATCTTGACCTCCCTGCTTTTCAAAAAACACCCCGCAGAACTAAAATTCGTGTTGGTCGATCCGAAAAAAGTGGAACTTTCCCTATTCAAAAAGATCGAAAGGCATTTCCTGGCGAAACTTCCAAACGAAGATGACGCTATTATTACAGATACGAAAAAGGTGATCAACACCTTAAATTCCTTGTGTATTGAGATGGATCAGCGTTATGACCTGTTGAAGAATGCGCAGGTTCGTAATCTAAAGGAATATAATGTGAAATTTATCAACCGTCGATTAAACCCTGAGGAGGGTCATCGATTCTTACCGTTTATAGTTCTTATTATTGATGAGTTTGCCGATTTGATGATGACGGCAGGCAAGGAAGTGGAAACACCGATTGCACGATTAGCACAGCTGGCCCGTGCGGTAGGTATTCACTTGGTCATTGCAACGCAAAGGCCATCCGTGAATATTATTACCGGTACGATCAAGGCCAACTTCCCGGCGCGTTTGGCATTCCGTGTATTATCAAAGGTCGATTCCAGAACGATCTTGGATAGTGGCGGTGCCGACCAATTGATTGGACGTGGGGATATGCTTTTGGCAACCGGAAGTGATCTGATCCGGATACAGTGTGCCTTTGTGGACACACCGGAAGTCGATCAGATCTCCGATTTCATCGGTGGCCAACGGGGATACCCTTCAGCGCATTACCTACCGGAATATGTAGGTGAGAACAGCGAAGGAGGATCTTCATCCGACTTTGATATGGATAGCCGTGACCCGATGTTCGAAGAAGCTGCCCGCCTGATTGTTATGCATCAACAAGGTTCAACCTCATTGATACAGCGCAAATTAAAATTAGGTTACAACCGCGCTGGAAGGATAATCGATCAACTGGAATCTGCAGGAATTGTAGGTCCATTTGAAGGAAGTAAGGCACGCGAGGTGCTCTATCCAGACGAATATTCTTTGGAACAGTATTTGGAAACGTTAAGATAAGATGAAGAACATGAAGAAATTACTGTACGTAGTACTGGCGGTCTTTATCGCCAACACTGCCTTTGCGCAGAGCAATAAAGCAAAATCTATTTTGGATAAGGTATCGGCGAAATATGATTCCTATAATACCTTACAATCGAATTTCTTGTTGAAAGTAACTCCGCGTACCGGAGAAGCATCTACGGTGAACGGAAAGATCCTGGTAAATAAACCAGAAGATAAATTCAAGATCGAATTGGCTGATCAGGATATTTATGGCGATGCAAATACCACTTGGACCGTATCAAAAGAGGTAAAGGAAGTGCAGGTCAATTCGGCCGATGAGGGTAATCAAAAGATCGGCCCTTCGAATATCTTCACCTTCTACAAGAAAGGGTTTAACTACAAATATGTAGGCACGAACAATGTGGCCAAAGAAGGAAAGGTAGATGTGATCGATCTTGTCCCTACGGATAAGACCACCAACTATCAGAAGATTACCCTGCGGGTGAACAGTAAATCGCATATCCATGATGTGAGTATCCTGGATAAATCAGGCGCGAAATATACCTATGCATTTAATGCCCTGTATGTGAACCATGCAATCAACAATGCAAGCTTACAGTTCAACAAACAGAACTACCCAGGCTATGAAGTGGTTGATCTGCGTTAAAATAGACGATAGATATTAGACGATAGATATTAGACTTTAAAAAAAACGAGCAATGATGCTCGTTTTTTTATGGTCTATAATCTCTTATCTATTATCTATCGTCTATAACTATACAACCAAGTGGCCCGCTGTACTGGTTCTTACCTGGTCTAAGGTGACTCCTTCGTGCAGTTCCACCAATTTGAAGCCTCCTTCCGGGAGGACGTCGAATACGCCGAGTTCTGTTACGATTTTCTTGACGCAGCGGACGCCTGTAAGCGGTAGGCTGCAGGAAGATAGGAGTTTGGATTCGCCGGCCTTATTGACGTGTTGCATCGCAACAATGATGTTCTCCGCACTGGCTACCAGATCCATCGCACCGCCCATGCCCTTTACCATCTTGCCTGGGATTTTCCAATTGGCAATATCGCCATTCTCAGAAACCTCCATCGCACCAAGGATCGTCAGGTCGATCTTTCTCGATCGGATCATGCCAAAGCTCATGGATGAATCAAAAAAGGCTGATCCCGGTAAGGTCGTAATGGTCTGCTTTCCGGCATTGATGTAATCGGCATCTTCCTCCCCTTCAAAAGGAAAGGGCCCCATCCCCAACATCCCGTTCTCACTCTGTAGCACTACCTGCATCCCATCTGGAATATAATTCGCTACCAAAGTAGGAATTCCGATCCCAAGGTTGACATAATAACCGTCCTTTATCTCTTTCGCGATACGCTTTGCAATTCCAAATTTATCCAACATAGCTTAGCATTTTTTAATGATCATTGCACTGGCACCACCACCACCATTACAGATAGCAGCAAGTCCATAATTTCCATTCTCCTGATGCAGCACCGAACTCAAGGTCACAATGATCCTTGCTCCCGAGCACCCCAGAGGATGCCCTAAAGCTACTGCTCCACCATATACATTGATCTGGTTGGTCGATAGGCTCAACAACTTTGCATTCGCCAAGGCAACTACGGAAAAAGCCTCATTGAACTCAAAATAATCCATATCATCTATGGTTAGGCCTGCCTTCTGCAATACTTTCTGTGTAGCAATGGCTGGCGTGGTGGTAAACCATTCCGGTGCCTGCTCCGCATCTGCATAAGCAATGATCTCTGCGATTGGCTTTAAGCCCAACTCCTTCATTTTCTCTTCGCTCACCAATAACACCGCAGCAGCACCATCACTCAAGGTGGAGGCATTGGCCGCTGTAATGGTGCCATCCGGTTTAAAGGAAGGACGCAATTGGCTCAATTTTTCAAAATTGACCTGCTTATATTCTTCATCTTCCGAAACGACCACCGTTCCTTTACGACTGTTGATTTCTACCGGAGTAACCTCCTTTGTAAACTTTCCGGATTCCCAAGCGATCTTGCTACGGGTATAGGATTGGATGGCATATTCATCCTGATCCTCACGGGAAATGCTGTATTTCTCGGCACAAACCTCTCCACAATTCCCCATGGCCTGGTTGGAATACACATCGGTTAATCCATCTTTCGCCAATCCATCGATCAATTTCTGATCGCCATATTTTGCGCCCCAACGAGCAGCAACATCATAATATGGCACCTGGCTCATGCTTTCCATACCTCCAGCTACCACCACATGGGCATCGCCCAAAAGGATCTGTTGGGCAGCAATGGAGATAGCTTTCATACCACTGGCGCAGACCTTATTGATGGTCGTTGCTGGGATATGGTCCGATAAGCCGGCAAATTTCGATGCCTGGCGCGCTGGTGCCTGTCCTAGATTGGCCTGTAGCACCGAACCCATATATACTTCATCGATCTGTAATGCATCGATTCCACTTTCTTCAATAACAGCAGAAATAGCTTTTGCACCTAATTCTGTGGCTGAGATACTGGATAAAGCACCTCCAAAACTGCCCATGGCAGTACGTTTTGCGGCTACAATAAATACGCGTTTATTCATCTTCTTTTTGTCTTACTGTTCGTTGTTCAATTCTTTTTTCGTATTTCTCCCCTTGGAAAATACGTTGTACAAATACACCCGGTGTATGGATATGGTTAGGGTCCAACTCCCCTACTTCCACCAGTTCCTCTACTTCGGCAATCGTGATCTTTCCGCACATAGCCACAGCATGGTTAAAGTTCTGCGCCGTGCCTCGGTAAACCAAGTTACCTGCTGTATCGCCCTTCCAAGCTTTTACCAACGCGAAATCGGGTTCAAACGCATATTCCATCAGGTAATCTTTTTCTACTCCGTGAAAAGTAAACCGGCGAACTTCCTTGCCTTCGGCCACCTCGGTTCCAACCCCAGCAGGGGTATAGATTACCGGTAGCCCATAGCCCCCAGCCATTAGTCTCGTTGCTAAAGTTCCTTGCGGGATCAGTTCTACCTCCAGTTCGCCATTCAGCATCTGTCTTTCAAATTCTGCATTCTCGCCCACATAAGAAGCGATTATTTTCTTTACTTGTTTTTTCTGTAATAATAGGCCGAGACCAAAATCATCAACCCCCGCATTATTGCTGATGCAGGTCAGGTTGCTCACGCCTTTTTCCAATAAAGCACTGATCAGGTTTTCCGGAATACCGCATAAGCCAAAGCCCCCTAGGGAAAGGGTCATGCCATCCTCAATATCCTGAATCGCCTCCTTAGCATTTGAAACAGTTTTGTTTATCATGTATAATGAGATTAGAATCGCAATTGTCTCGGAAACCAAATATTATTTCAATCCCTTTACAATTGGCTTACAATTTCGACTGTAAACCTACTTGCGATTTCGCAGTTTATAATTTTTATAAATTTAGTGAATTATATTCAAATGCGTTTGAAGTCTAAACTTTTAGTATTCATTGAATCAGGAAGTTAATTNNTACACTTGGCATCAAAATGCATCTGCTATTAGCAATGATTAAACAGATATTCTATTTTTTGGAAGGATTGTCAATTGGGGCAGGATATAATTACAATATTTTCTTTACAATATCTAATTAAATTGCTAAACTTGATTAAATAAGACAGTAAAAAACAACTTAAAAATATGCGATTTTTATCCTTTCTATTATTGTTTTGGGTGCTAAGCCCTGCCGTTCATGGTCAAACGCTACAACAAAAACTTCGGACCACCAGCTTAGATAGCCAATTTGTGGTACTCAATGTACAATCGAGGTCACAGGATGCAGATTTCAAAATCATTAGAAAAAGTAACCTGGACATCATCCGTCAGAATGTGAGGGACTCCTTAAGTAAATACAAAAAAACGATCAATGAACTGAATGGTTCGGCATCGAATGCTGCAGGTAGTATGCAATCTTTGAAGGATTCTGTTCAGAACCTTTCTACCGCTTTAGCAGCAGAACAGAAAAAAACAGATAGCATTTCCTTTTTAGGGATGGATTTCGCAAAAGGTACTTATCATACTATGGTCTGGGCCATTATTATTGCCTTAGGTGCTGCGTTTTTTGGAACCTTAGTGGCTTTCAGAAAATCGAAAGTGGATACCGTGGATAGCAAGAATACTGTGGATGAACTGCAAGAAGAATTACAGACCCTAAGGAAGAAAGCAATGGAAAGAGAACAACAGTTGAAAAGACAGTTGTTAGATGAACAGTTGAAGAGGAACAGCTAAGGAGTATTTAGTAGTGAGTAT
>DCOH01000050.1:0-2973 GCA_002322865.1 Sphingobacterium sp. UBA1575
AAGAGAAATGCGCAAGCATGATTCAACGATATATAAGAAGTATACGGGGAATGTTGACGATATTTTTGAAAGCGTAGGCAAAGCCTTAAGCCATCTAAAATAATGACAACATTGTAGCCTGAGCGACTAAGCAGTCGAGCCAACTCTTAAAGCGGGAAGATTTTTAATGTTATTAAAAAGATTTGGGAGCTTTTTCGAAGTCTAGCCAAGATAAAGAAATAAGCGTGACATAATATTATATTATGGCGTAATTATTTTCTATCGTGGCTGGGCGGAATACCTAGAATCATAAGATTGGATAGTCTTTAATCGGCTGCCCTTTGTTTTGTGATGTTGAAGAGATAACTTGACAACAGTTTGCACAAGAATGTTTATAGTTGATTTACGCAGCTTCTCATTTCTTGTCTCATCAAAAGGATTCCACCCTCCTTCCAATAGCTCCTTATATATATCACACAACAATTGCGCAGCTTCTTCTTTTTCGTCAGGGTATTTAATGCGATTTATGTCTCTTGTGACACGACTTCTCGTCATCAAATAAGTTATAAGGCCAAACGTTTTGAAGCTTATATACCAAGTCTGTTTAGCTTGTTCTTTTTTCTTCGGGCTTCTTTTAGGTATTTTCTACTTAGCACTTCCCCGCTTTATCACCAGATTGTTGTATTTAGCTTCCATATCTTCAAATAATGTCATTTTTTGTTTTTGACAGAGTTTGACAGAGTAGTCGTTTTTTTAATATTTATTTGTTTGATTTACAGATGTTTAAGTACATGTGATTTGAATCCTTTCCTCTCCGCTGAAGCAACAAAGCCCGACGATAGTTGGACTTTGTTTATTTATATCCTTCCTATAAAATAAATTAATGATCTTGAATTTTTTTCTTATGCCAATTCTATGTAAGCAAAAATGTTTATATTTGTATTATGAATAGGCAATTTGAGAAGTACAAAGGGATTCATCCAGGGATTGTACTTGATAGAGAATTAAAAAAACGATCTATCAAACAACGTCCTTTTGCTTTGTCTTTAGAGGAGCATCCTCAAACATTTAACGCTATTACTAAAGGTAAAAGAGGAATTAGCACTGAATTAGCATTGAAGATTGAAAGAGAACTTGGATTGGAAGAAGGTACTTTAGTGATATTGCAAGCCTATTATGATATCCAAAAAATAAAAGAAAAAGAAATCAAAAGGACCCCTAATCTACATATCCTGAGTAAAGGATTGTTTTGGGACACAGATATTCAACAGATTGATTGGAAACGACAGTACAGAGCTGTTATTCAACGAGTTTTTGAGCGTGGAAACGAAAATGACAAAAACGAGATTATTCGCTTTTATGGTACTGAAAAAGTAAACCAAGCTTTACAGAAGTCCAATATCAGAAATCCATATACTATATACAGATTCAATAAAACAACAGACTAATCATGATGTACTATAATACCATCAATGATCTTTTAAAAAATACATTGATTACGCTAATGGAGTCCTCTGTGTTTGAATCCTTTCGTTTGGTAGGCGGTACAGCATTAAGTCTTCAATTAGGACATCGATTGTCTATAGATATAGATTTGTTTAGTGACGCCTCGTATGGTTCTATTGATTTTAAAGCTATTGATGAATTCATAGAGAAAACATTTCCTTACCAATATCATTTTTCAAGTATAGCTCCTGGAATGGGTAAATCTTACAGTGTGGGTACAGATAAGGACAATGTGGTAAAATTAGATGTGTTTTATACGGATACTTTTATACAACCTCCTTTGATCGTGGATACAATCAGAATGGCTACTACCGAAGAAATCATTGCCATGAAAATTGATGTAGTACAGCGGATAGGTCGCAAGAAAGATTTCTGGGATTTGCATGAATTGCTTTCCCATTACAAAATTTCTACTATGCTTTCTCTCCATCAGGAACGTTATCCTTACACACACGATCAAGAAATAATAATGAACAACCTTATTAATTTTGAGCTTGCCGATGATGATTTTGATCCAATTTGTTTAAAGGGTAAATATTGGGAATTTATAAAGGAAGATATTATTGATGTTGTAAAAAATTACAAGCCATAAGGAATATATCAAAACGCCCTATTTTTATAGTTCGCTTCGGAATAAAAGTATACTGAAAGTATACTAAAAGTATGTAAAATGTATGCTTTACATACTTTTCCCTTACTTTAAGCTCGCTTTAACCTTGCTTAAAGCACGATTCTAACCCTAAAACAAACNNCAAACATATTTTGAAGGCATAACTGGGAAACCTTCTTTAGGAGATGGATAATTAACGTAAAGTCTAATTAGTATATTAGCTTCATGCACACTCCACGTTTTGAAATAACTAAATATGCTGATACCTATCGATCACAAGTTTTGGCACTTTGGGAGAAATCCGTTCTTGCAACACACGATTTCCTAACCCAAACTGATTTTGAAGACATTAAGGAGCTCGTCCGTACAATTAATTTCAATGATTTACAGGTTTTTTGTTTAGTAGATGGAAATGAAGTATCGGGTTTTATTGGCGTAGCAGATAAAAAAGTTGAAATGCTCTTTTTAGCACCAAAACATTTTGGTAAAGGTCTTGGACAGAAATTGTTAAATTTCGCAGTCAATGAATTAAATGCCGAAAAAGTAGATGTAAATGAACAGAACACAAAGGCACTGAAATTTTATCAAAATTTTGGATTTGAAATATTTGAAAGGAGCGAGAACGACGATCAAGGAAGAAACTATCCATTATTAAGATTGAAATTAAGAATGTAGGGACTGGAGAAAGAATGGCAGTTATAGTTGGCCTATTATTTCTTGGCATCTCAGAAATTTGGATTATATTTATAATTAATAAAGACGAGTTCTAAAAATAATAAATGTTTTATCAAAAAATCCTTCCGATTAAGCCATTGCAGAACTATATCCGATACTTTTGGGTTTTAGAAGGTACTGCCGATAAAACATTCAAAATAATC
>DCOH01000050.1:3067-103776 GCA_002322865.1 Sphingobacterium sp. UBA1575
GAAATTATTTCCCAATTTTTTCTAGAACGAATCCAACAGGAAGTAAATAATCTTAAAAAGGCAGATTTTGCTACTATTCTTTTGCAGCAAGGCAAAGCATTAAAAGACATTCAATCTGAAATGAAAATATCCGAAAGATCTTTAGAAAGATTGATAAAGCAATATGTAGGAATCTCTCCTAAGGTCTATTCACGGATTGTTCGTTTTCAGTCGGGTTTACAAGCTTTGCGTAAAAACGATTTCAGAACGCTTACAGAAGTAGCCTATCAAAAGGAATTTTTTGATCAATCTCATTTTATAAGAGAGTTTAGGACTTTTACAGGAATGAATCCCAAACAATACCTTCATCAGACCATTGAACAGGTAGAGAATTATCCAGAATGGATAGTTTAATGCCTGTCGGTTTTATACAATTTTAAGGTCATCAATCCCCATATTTTTGTTGTATCACTAAAAATAATAATGATGAACAACGTAATTAATTGGTTTGAATTGCCTGTGAATGACCTTAACAGAGCCAAAAAATTTTATGAAAATGTATTAGAAATTTCATTAACACCCATGGAATTTGATGGTTTTAAATCGCTTACTTTTCCATTTGATGGAGGTAATGTTTCTGGCGCATTGGTAGAAAATCAAAATGCTGAGCCTAATCAGACAGTAATTTTGTATTTTAATGCGGGAGAAAAATTAAGTCCAGCACTTGAAAGAGTAAAAGAAAACCATGGAAAAATAGTGATGGATACCATGCAGATAAAATCAGGATTCATTGCACACGTATTGGATAGTGAAGGGAATAAGATCGCTTTATTTGCATTAGAAGCTTAATCTTATAAAAAATAAATATGCTATTTAAAGAGATACACCTGAAAGGTATTAAATCAGGAGAAATCACATTGGCATTTCGTAAATGGCACAAGGCTTCTGTTAAAATTGGAAGCCTTGTGCATACGTCTGTAGGTTTAATCAAAATCGGCGATATTCAAGTTGTCAATGAAAGTGGTATAACCGATCAAGATGCTATAGTGGCAGGTTATCATGATAAGCCCCAGTTATTAAAATCATTTGGTACTAACAGCAGAGGAAATATTTATAAAATAACCGTCAGTTATCATTCAGCAGATCCCAGAATTAAATTAAGAGAACAAACCCAACTATCCGAAGATCAGTTCCATGAGCTGAAGAATAAAGTAGATAAGTTAGATCGTTATAGTAAACAAGGAAATTGGACAATCAAGATACTTTTAGCTATAAAAGACAACCCTAATTTACACGCTATAGGCATTGCAAAATTGACGGGTTTTGAAAAGGAATGGCTCAAGCTTAACATCCGGAAACTCAAAAATTTAGGATTGACAATTAGTCAACCTGTAGGTTATGAGATTTCCCCATTGGGAAATGAATATTTAATCCGGCTTGGTCTAATGTACGGATAAGAACCAAAACATATTTTTAAATTTTAAGTTTTCTTATTAAATCGAACTCTTAATATGAAGAAATTATTATTGGTGGTTACAAATGTAGCACATTATGAAAGCGGATTAGCAACAGGTTTATGGTTAAGCGAACTGACACACATCTATCATGCTGCAAAACAAAAAGGATGGGAGGTTATTATTGCAAGTCCTAAGGGTGGAAAAGTACCTATCGATCCGGAAAGTCTAAAACCTTTTGTATTGGATAAAATCACAAAAGAATATTATTCTTCACCTGGTTTCTTGGAAGAACTTAACCAATCCAAAAGTCTTACTGAAGTAGAAAATGATTCTTTTGACTGTGTTTATTTAGCCGGCGGGCATGCAACCATGTATGATTTTCCAAATAATGATGTATTGCAATCCATCATCAGAAAGCAATATGAGAATGGTGAAATGGTAGCAGCGATATGCCACGGAGTTGGTGGATTATTAAACGTTAAATTATCAAATGGTACTTATTTAATTTCTGGAAAGAGCCTTACTGGATTTGATTGGTTTGAAGAAAGCATCGCTGGGAGGAAAAAAGAAGTTCCTTTTAATCTTGAAGCTGCTATTAAAGAAAGAGGGGTGAAGTTTGAAAAGGCTTTTATACCCATGACTTCCAATGTCGTGGTAGATGGTAATCTGATCACTGGTCAGAATCCTTTCAGTTCCAAGGAAATTGCAAAGGTGATCGTAAATGAATTGGAGAAGTAATTTCTCTTGCCAAGTTTACAATAATAAATTACTTTTAATAAAACCATTTTATCATGATTCCAACTACCATCCAAGAATTATCCCAAATTATTGATTTAGCAACCTCTCATTTGAAATTGATCGATGAGCATACTTACACACATAAAGAATCACCAGAAAAATGGAGTAAAAAAGAAATTTTAGGCCATCTTATCGATAGTGCTTCAAACAATCACAGACGTTTTCTTTTGGCACAATTTGAAGTTAATCCGATTATATTTTATGATCAAAATAAATGGTGTAAATACAACCATTACCAAGAAGCTCAAACACAACAGCTGATCGATCTATGGAGTGCATTAAATAAACAATTAGTACATCTTTGGACGAATCTCACTGATGAAGATGTTCAAAGGAGAGCAAATGACCAAACTTTAGCGTTTCTAGCTGCTGATTATAATTCCCATTTGGCACATCATTTAACTCAGATTACGGGTTGTAATTATATTTAGAAATATTATTAATAAAATTTTGAATCCAATTAATGGAATCCATTGCCTTCTTTGTTTCACCTTTCATTTTAGCCTTTGGAGTTTTTCTTATTAATGAGAAAAACAGAAAGATTAATAAACCATTAGGGATCGTATTAATTGCTTTAGGCGGCTATTTCTTTATTGATGGAGCATTATCCTTATATTATTGGATTTCTTCCATCTAATATTTCCTTATAATAAGTGTCTAATAATAAATTAAATATAAGAAGAAAGGGATTTATTTGAATATGAACTTCAATTGGAATTAATTGAAACAGCAATTAAACGAGTTCGAAAAGAAAGAAAATTGACTCAAGTAGTATTGGGGAAAAGAAAGTAAAACTTCATCATTAAGAAAATGGGAATTAATTTTCAGCTATATTTATAATCAATTATAAAATAGCTGAAAATTACATGATAAAATCATTGAATTACCTCTTATTGTTCCTATTACTTTGGACATCGGGTTGTAAATCTAATAAACAGAATGCTGATCCGATTCCTTCCCATGACTCCCTTCGCATCGAATCCAAAATATTGAACGAATCGAGAAGAATCAATATCTGGAAGCCCGAGAATTATGATGAAATAACGGATTCGCTTCCTGTCATGTATATGGCAGATGGGGGATTAATGGAGGATTTTCCGCATATCGCCCATACGTTTGATACCTTGATCAAAAGCAAACAGATTCCTGCATTTATTTTGGTAGGGATAGAAAATACCCAAAGAAGGCGGGATCTCACCGGTATCACAAATGTAGAGGAAGACAAAAAGGTTGCTCCAGTAATAGGTGGATCTGAAAAGTTCCGTGCCTTTATCAAGGATGAACTGATCCCTGAGATCAATAAACTTTATAGAACCAATCCAAGAAAAGGAATTTTAGGGGAGTCCTTGTCAGGTTATTTCGTGATGGAATCCTTCTTCTTAGAACCGGAATTATTTGATTATTATATCGCTTTTGATCCTTCCATATGGTGGAACAACCACTATTTGCTAAGGACAGCTGGAGAACATCTTCAAAAAATGCCCGCAAATAAAAAAGTCCTTTGGTTTGCAGGTTCTGATGCTGAAGATATTAACCAATACACAAAACAACTTGCTGATTCCTTGAAGAAAAATAGCCCGGCTTCATTATCCTGGAAATATTCAGACGAGCCTTTAGAACAGCACCAAACGATCTTCCGAGCCACGAAAGAAAAAGCTTTAATTTGGTCACTCACGCAATAATCCCTCAAATCCTTTAAATATGTTAACTGCAGTTCATCCGAAACTACCATCAAGAAATCTGAAAATAACCAAAGATTTCTATCTAGATAAACTAAAATTCCAACAGTTTGGAGATGTATACCCAGATTATCTCATGCTTTATAGGGATAATATTGAGGTCCATTTTTTTGCTTTCCATGATCTTTCCATCACAGATAATTATGGGATGATTTACATCAGAACCAACGAAATCGAAAAGCTATACGAAGAGTTTAAGGCTAATGGTGTTTCCATTCATCCAAACGGACCCTTAACATTAAAACCTTGGGGGATGAAAGAATTTTCTATCCTAGACCCAGATATGAATTTGTTGACCTTCGGAGAGAACAAATAATTAGTTTTTGAGGTTCAATTATTACAAATAATGGAAAACAAGAACAATTAACGGAGAAGAATAACATTTATGGATAAAAGGAATTCGGTATTTATTGCAACCAGCTTGGATGGGTATATTGCAGATCGCCACGATAAGATTGATTGGTTATTGTCCATCCCAAATCCAGAACAACAGGATATGGGCTACCAGGATTTCATAGCTGATATCGACGCCATTCTCATGGGTAGAAACACCTTTGAGGTGGTCTGTGGATTCGGTGGGGAATGGCCTTATCCTAAGCCCGTATTCGTATTGAGTAATAGCATGGAAAGTATTCCGCCTGCATACCAAGGAAAGGTGAATCTGCTTAAAGGGGAGATCCAGGATGTTCTGAAAACCGTACATGATCAGGGATACCTTCGTTTATATATCGATGGAGGTGTTGTGATCCAACAATTCCTTAAAGAAGATCTTATCGATGATATGATCATCACGACCATTCCTTACCTGCTTGGTGGCGGTACTTCCTTATTTGGAAGTCTGGATAGACTCCTTAAATTCAAATGTGTAGAAGCGAAGGTCGAAATCGGATACATCGCTCAGGCAAAATATAGTAGGGATAGGAGTTAGATATTTTAGGGATGGGAGTTAGGCATTGAGCGTAAAGGATCCTATAAAAAAAGAAATCATGGAAAGATGCGAATTTATGGCTTCCAGGTTTCGGGAAGTATATCTTTCAGGAACTTGGATTGCAAATACAAATTATCAGGATCAATTACAGCAGATCAATTGGCAAATAGCAAGTACACAGATTGCCGATTTAAATAGCATTGCGGCCATCATATATCACATCAATTATTACTTACAGGGAATTTTGGAAGGATTTGAAGATGGGCAATTTACCATTCAAGATAAGTTTAGTTTCGATGTTCCGGAGATCGTTGAAGATCGAGAATGGCAGATATTAGTCCATGTATTCTTGGATAATGCGGAGAAATTTGCCCAAACCATTGAGCGATTTGAGGAAAGTAAATTAGAAGAAACATTCTTTGAAGAAAGGTTTGGAAACTATTGGCGTAATATAGAAGGCGTGATAGAACATGGCTATTATCATTTGGGACAGATCGTGCTGATCCGTAAACTGATTGCTGCCGATCATTAAATATTATCCTTATTTTTGGGGAAAATGATAGGAATGAAGAAGGAAATTGTCATAGAAGGAGCCTTGATCCACGATAAAACAAGTTTTTACGTAGAAATCAACAGAAAATTCATGGAGAATGAAAGCTGGTTATTGGCAGAAAGCTTGGATGCTTTTGATGACCTGCTGTATGGTGGTTTTGGAGCAATCAAGGAGAAGGAAGAAGTGCTTTTGATCTGGAAGAACTTCGAGGCGAACAAAAAAGACCTTGGCTATGATTTTACCCTTGATTTCTATAAAAAGAAACTGGAGGATCCTGAATCTTTTGATTCCGCTGCCATACAACAGAAAATTGATGATCTAAAAAATGGTAATGGCCAAACCTATTTTGAAATCATCGAAGAAATCATTTCCGAACATCCCAATATCGAGCTGATCAAGGAGTAAGATCTACTTTCACGACGTTTCCATTACTTCCTGCCAAATAAATCTGACCATCCTTACTTACTTCAATAACATTGAAACTGCCATCAGAAATCTTCTTCCAGTTCATTCCGCCATCAAGGGATAGGTCCGTCCCGGAAGTACCGGTCGCTATTAAGGTGTTTTCATCAAAATATTTCACGCAAGATCGATAACCGAAAACAGGTGTAATGGGTTTTTCCCAGGATAAACCTCCATTTTTGGTCAAAAGAATGTTATTGCTGTTGTTCTTATCGTCCATGTAATTGCCGCCGACAACCACACCAACCCGTTGGCTGAGAAAGGCAATGGAAAATATTCCGGTGCCACTTTCTCCTGACCAGATCGGTGCATCCTGTACATCCAATCGATTCTGTTTGAGATTGCGTTTCATCAAACTGGCAACCTTTCCTCCGGTACCGATATATAACCAATTGTTCAACATCTGCATGGATGAACCACTTGCCGCAAATGCTGCTTCGCCTTCTTCGGCAATCAATGGTATTTCATTCGTAACATCCTTCCAGGTCTTGCCTTTATTCTTGCTTTCCAATAATTGGAATTGCCCTCCAATAGGATCGCCCAATATATATCCATGCTTACCCGTGAATTCCATATCATCCAAAAAGATGGCAGGATCTTCATTACGGTAAACTTCTTTCCAATTTTTACCCCCATCTGAAGTCCTTAGGATGACCGCTGGGCTGCCCGCACTAACCACGACCGCTTCTTTGGCACTGAACGCCACAATATCACGGAAATCGAATTTTTCATAGCCTTTTATCTGGGTCCATTGCCAGGTTTTACTGGCAATTAAGTATCTTCCTACTTGTCCGTTACTGCCACTTACCCAGATAGCTTGGTTTTTATAGCTGTCCAACCCTCTAAAACTTGATTGGATGTTTGTTGCCAGATCCGTAAATTCTTGTGACCAACTTAAGAAGGGAAGGAGGCAGAAGAAAAGATAAAAACTGATTTTTTTCATGAGCAAATGATGGATTTGTTTTATTAGCTTAATTCTTCCATAAGCTTATCGAAGGAAGCTTGCAAGGTAGCCAATTGTTGTTCCAATTGTTGGACGCGTTCTTCCAATTGAGCATATTTACCTGAACTTGGTTCGGCTTCCGAAGCAGCGCTTTCTTCATAGGCTTCCTCATCAAAAGGAGAAAACAAGTGAACAAACCGCGCCTCTTTTTGTCCTGGCTTCTTCGATAGCTGCTGTACATAGGCAGGTTCATCACTGCTTAATTTTTGGAGAAGTTCCTGTACTTCCTCGAAAGCTTCAAATTCATACAATCTGCCTGAATTGCTATTGATTTCCCCTCCAGTTAAAGGGCCTCTCAAAAACAGTAAACATAAGGCTGCCAATTCTTGGGGTAATAAGGGAAATTGTATAGCCAAGTTATGTTTATACTTCGTAACGCGACTACCTCCACCAACAACCGTTGAAATCAATCCTTTTTTTCGCAAACTATCCAAGGTGTTGATAATGGTGCCTTCATCATAATTCACCACAGGTTTGCGGGATGTTTTCTGATTACAGGCGGTTTGCAATGCATTCAATGTCATTGGATAATATTCTGGAGTCGTCTTGGATTTCTCTAACAGGGATCCCAATACGCGTACTTCCTCGGATGATAGGTTGGGTAATGCTTTTATTTCTTCCATATATTGTTAAAATGGTTCTCTTCGTTTGGCTAAATATAATGATATTATAAGTGTTTAAAGGTATGTTTTTACATTTTAGACAGAAAAAGGCAACCCGGAAAGGATTGCCTTTTACTCCTACATAAATAGGTAGATGGGTGTTTTTACTTAAGATAAATGTATTTCTTTAAAGCTGGATTAGAACAGATTGATATTCACAAATCCACCAATATTATGGTCTTTGATTTTTTGTGGACCATAGAAATCAAAATTAGCACCAGCACCGAAGGTTACATCCTTGATCGTGATTCCGGCTCTGGCCATGATGTAACTTCTACCGTGCTCGCCAATCCCGGTATCTTGGGTGTATAGGCCTTGCAATCTGCTGTAGAATTTTAATTTTTCATTGATAATCGGTTTGTATTCAGCCAAGGCCAAAACTTCCATATTGGCGTTCTTGGTCAAATCGGTCCGAGGATTGGCAACGATCAACCAATCTCTATTCGCAAAAGTATACATGATACCTGCTGAAGGACGGATTCCAGTATATGGCGTCCAGATAAATCCAGAAGAGATATCCAGTCCTTTAACCAAACTCAACGTTAGATTACCTTGCATCATGTAATCACGCATGGCTGATGATCTCCAATCGGTCTGAAAATTACTAACGGAAAAGAATCCCAAACGAGGTACACTCTGGAATTTTTTGTTGACGATCATTTGGTAGGAAAGACCACGGCTTCCTGCCATCATTTCTACCGATACAGGTGGATTCATTACCGGTGCTCCGCCTTGAGCTGCTGGAGGTCCTTGAGCAAAACTCTTGTTGATCCCTAGAAGAACAACGAATAACAATAAATGGATATGAACTGATTTCATGCTTATTAATAAATATTTTACATCGGCAAAATTAGGCTGGATTTGATGTAGAATATATTATTTAAGACGCATTATTTAGTACATATCAATCATTTTACGGTATTGGCTTGGGGTATGGTTGCTGTGTTTTTTAAAGAATTTTCCGAAATGTGCCTGGTCGTTAAAGCCGAGTAAGTAGGTTATTTCTGAAAGGGTAGAAGGGGTTTGTAATAAAAGGACTTTTGCCTCTTGAGTTTTAAGCTCATTCAATAAGTCGTTGGCTGATCGGTTGCTCAGCATTTTAATGGTTTTATTAAGGTGGTTTGGGGTTATGTTTAAGGCTTCAGCATATTGTTTTAAGGTCCAACCATGCATGATCTTCGTCTTCGCTAAGCTTAAAAATTCCATATATAATTTATTTCCTTTGCTGGGCTTTTGCTGATCTACCTCTTTGATCAGCAGACTGATTTCGGCCAAGACACAAGCTAAATAAAAGGCCTGTAATTTGGTCTGCTCTGCTGGGTTTTTCCTTTCCCTACTGATTTCCCATAAGGATTGTAAGAGCTTATTTACTCTTTGAAAGTTGGACTCAGGCAGATGAAGGTATTTAGGTAGGATCATCTGGTTAAAGAAATCCAATAATAGGGGCTGGCTTTGGAGCATTTCATCTGAAAAATGGCAATAATAGCCTTCGATGTCCTGCGTCATAAATTCGGTATTGGAAGCGGTTAGCCTAGGTACAAAAAGGAGGTCGGCTTTTTTAAGTTCATACCGTTGAAGCCCTGCTAATCGTGCAGAACTGCCATGAACAATAAACATAAAATCATGCACCGTTTTTTTGTGCAAGGGTAGGGGAAGTTTTAGATCTACCTTTTCGGAATGGAAAGAATGAATGAAAAAATTGTCAATATCCATTTGAAACCACAAACTGTCGGTAGGATTTCCGATAAAGAGCCTTTTGAAGTCTACTGGATGAAAGGTGTTTATTTTCATTTTTATGATGGATCTGTACGAAAAAGTGATTGCATCTTCGATTTTTTAAAGATACAGCATTAATTTCTATCTGTTGTTGTATTAATTTCTACGTTCTGCATTATTATTTTCTAACTACTGCATTATTATTCCCTACAGTTTTTGAAAATAGGACAAAAAGAGTTAGTTTCGGAAGACATCAACCTAAAAACCATGATTCATAAAAGACTTTTCATCCTCGCTGGGATTGCATTATGCTTGTTTTCTGCCTGTAAAGTAAACCAGAAAATGGTTGACAAGCCCTATGTCTACCTTCAAAAGGAAAATCGCTCGGATAAAAAATGGAAACTGGTCTGGGAGGATGATTTTGAAGGCAATGAAATTGATACCACAAAATGGTCGAGGATTCCAGCTGGGAGTTCGGATTGGAATAGGCATATGAGTCAGGATGATGCGGTTTTCCACCTGGAAAATGGTCATTTACATTTGCTTGGGATCAACAATCCTGATACGTTAAAGGACCCAAGGCCTTTCCTTACTGGTGGTATATGGTCTAAAGGGAAATTTGCCTTTCAGTACGGGAGGATTGAAATCCGTGCTAAATTAGGATCCGCACAAGGAGCATGGCCTGCTATGTGGATGTTGGCGGAGCTGGATAAATATGGAAAATATCCTATGAATGGAGAGATCGATATCATGGAACATTTGAACTTTGATAAGATCATCTATCAGACTACGCATTCGCATTATACGCTAAATTTAGGGCAAAAACAAAATCCTCCGCACGGGGGCACTGCCTCTGTGAATGCAGGTGAATTCAATGTATATGGCTTGAGTTGGTATCGTGATCGGTTGGTGTTCCAATTGAACGGTAAGGATACTTTCATTTATCCTCGAAAAGAAGGTGTCGACAAATCCCAATGGCCTTATGATCAGCCTTTTTTCATTCTGATTGATCAGCAATTAGGAGGAAACTGGGTGGGGAAAGTAGACCAAAAGCAACTCCCAGTTGCCATGGAAATAGATTGGGTAAAGGTTTATCAATAGTTATATGTCATACATATAACTTCTTTTTGGCTCATAGTGTAGAACTAACACTACATAAACTTAAATAGACCTATAAACAGCTATACAAAATTTTCTTGCTCCATAATTCCTTTCTACATTTGTGGTGTATAGTAGCGGGCATTCACACAGCCTACTGTTATACCACACATCTATTAGTGGAAAAACGAGTTAAAAATTAATTACAGTTGATTTTATTAAGTACGTAAAGGATGTTTAACATCCCTTAATTTTTCGGCTGTAATTAGAAATCTACCCAAAAATGAAAAAAAAGTATAGTTCACCAACGGTCAGCGTCGTGAAGATACACATGGAGGCTGACATTGCTGTAGGATCTGCAAAATTGTATCCTTATAATAATAATGGAGAAATTTATGAGGAATGGGATCAAGAACCGGACGATAATAGAAACATAGATTGGTAATTATTAAAGCTAAATCAAATGAAAAATTTAAAAAATAATTTTAGGAGATTAGACTTGAGTTTACCATTAATCTTTATGCTTATTATCGTTGGATGTAGTAAATCTGAAGATAATCCTGCCGTGGTTAAAGATGGGGCTTTAGTCAATATTTCCATTGATGGTATTTCTTATGAAGAAGACCAAATTGATTATGAGAAAAAATCAAGTACCAGAGCGGTTTCATCATCTTCGGACGTGGTACAAGACACTACCTTGGTATATGATGATTACTCAGTAGATGTTGTGATGGAAAAGGAAAACGGGCCAATTCAAAAATCTTTGGGTGGTGGTACTGTTCAGAGCTCAAATAATGGTCTTCGCGCTGCAACTACAGTGAGGAATAATTTAACTCCCGGTGTTTATTATCGGGTGGTTGTATATAATTCCAATGGGACTTTTAAAGCCACGAAGGATTATGTTTATGGAGCAAATCCAGCTAATGATTTTATCGCTTTAGATTCAAAAGTACCTTATACCTTTGTTATTTATTCCATAAATAGTAAAACAAATAATTTACCTGCAATAACGTATAAAAACAGTGTTCAGACATTTGCAAACGCACAATTGGTTGATGTTAATCAGGATTTGATGGTTCAGGTAATTAAAGATAGGCAATTAAACGTGGGAGATAACTATTTAGGGGTTGTTATGAAACATAAATACAGCATTATTACCACCAAGTTGACTATGGATCCAAAGATGACAGGAACTATTAAAGCTTTAGCAAATACGACTATAGGTAAAGTTGATGCTAGTGCAACATTTAATTTTGTAGACGGAACACTTACTTATAAAAATAATCAAAGTACAGATGCAATTGTTGTTTTTCCAAATTTAACAGTTGGAATAAGGGAAGTAATAAGTAATCCGACTTTATTAATAAACCCGCAAAACTCGGCAAAGACCTTAACTTTCGGAACAATCACGATAAATGATGAGACCAAATCTGGTTTTACAATTGAGAATATAAAAATAACACCCGGTTGTAAGTATAATTTGAACTTAAACTTCAGAACTTGTACGCAAGAGGTAAAAATGGCTGATGATGCATTGAATTGGCGATACGAGGTTAACTCAACCTATACGGGTTGTAAAGATCCAGTTACTGGGACAGAATATAAGAATGGAACTTTATTATCAAAATCCTTCACTGCCCCAGCTTCTGATTATGGTTTTACCTTTGATATCAAATTATTGGATAACGCCATCAATATGAAAGTTAATGACCAAAGGATTTTCGGTACATCAGCATTAGATACTGCACAGATTCAATTTCAAACTTATAATAATACAGCTAATGGTGAAGGTATCATATCTCAAAATATCAGATTCTTAGATGGTTCTGAATATGGTAAAACGATAAATGGCGTTACAGTAAAAAATATTTGGGAAATAACCGGAACTGATACGGCTCCAATGATTAGAATTATGATCAGTAAGACAGGAGAAGTAACTATGTTAGGAAGTAAAACGGATGGAGGACCATTGTTCCCATTAGTACTTAAGGCAGGATTGACTTTTAATAAAGTAATTTGGAATACAGCCTCAACTAATAAAATTGATGTTACTCAAAGGGTGTCCAATACAACATTTGTCGTCGGCAGGGGATATGGACAGAAAAAGATTGTTTGTCCGTAAGTATATTGAATTTAATATTTAGATAGTTTGATAATTTTAAGTCGATGTGAAAGCATCGACTTTTTTTGTTTATTCCTACTTCCTACCTCATTGCTAGTAAGGACGAGGAAGCACACACATCGTCATTGCGAGGAGGTACGGCGAAGCAATCTTTCGTTCCAGTCATTCTGAGCGGAGTCGAAGAATCTGCTCGGGTACAATAAGTGATGGTTCAATTTCGTTCACTAGGAAATGACTAAAGATTGGTTCGTGCCTCGCAATGACGCGAAAACAAAAAATGACATGACTAAAGATTGCTTCGTGCCTCGCAATGACGCGGAGATGTTGCAAGCACGGTCCGCTATAGGTCTAAATACTAAATACTAAATACTTAATACTAAAAAAGCTCGTCATCCGACGAGCTTTTTTTCCGTACCTAGGGCGGGAATCGAACCCGCACTCCTTTAACAGGAACAGGATTTTAAGTCCTGCGTGTCTACCAGTTCCACCACCTAGGCAACTGAGCGAAATACGAGATTCGAACTCGCGACCCCAACCTTGGCAAGGTTGTGCTCTACCAACTGAGCTACTTTCGCTTGAAGTGCTGCAAATATAGATATTTTCTCTTTCCTTCCAAAAAAAATATTCCTTTTATCTGAAAAAATATCCCGTTTTAAACCCTTTAAACCCTTAACTACCTCGTTTTTTAAGAGATATCAAATTTATAAGAATAATCAAATATGCTAGAGATTTTACATCTTAACTTTAGAGAGCTAAATTATCCATCTAAATCATCCCGATTCCCCAACATCCTAAAAATCAGATCTGTTTCATATCCTTTTCCCATCAGATACCGCACTAGTTTAGAACGCTCCTGATAAGATAATTTAGCAATAGGCTTATCAATCTTCTTTTCAATAATCCCAGCTAATTTCGCCTCATAATCATCCAGGTCAATCTCCCTTAGCGCTATCTGGATCAATGGCTTGGAAACACGTTTAAGTTTTAGCTGTTGCACGATCTTGATCTTTCCCCAACCCTGCATCCTAAATTTACCCAGAACATACGCCTTGGCAAACCTTTCCTCATTCAGGAAATTGCTTTCAATAAGCTTGGAGATGGTTTGCTCTACATCCTCCATATGCAATCCCCAATCGTACAGCTTATCCCTAACTTCCTGTTGAGCACGCTCTTGGTAGGCGCAATAACTTTCAGCTTTTTTTAAGGCTGCCAAAGGTGTTAGTACCTTCTTCTTTTTTGACCCTTCATCCATATTGCAAATCTTCAAAAAATGCTGAACTTAACGAAAAAATGATGAAATTCGTTGCATATTTAATAGATAATGTATTCGATAGGTAAAGTTAATGAAATCGTAGGGGGGATGGCTATCAATATTCCTAATCCCGATCAGCAGATCAGTGAATTAGTCTACGACAGCCGAAAAATCAGTCTGCCAGATGAAAGTTTGTTTTTTGCGCTTTCTGCTACCCGCGATGGTCATGAATTTATTGCCGATGCCTATAACAAAGGCATCCGTTCCTTTATAGTCAGTAAGGATGTCCCATTTTTAATGGACAAAACAGATGTGAATGTGCTGAAGGTAGCAAATACCTTAAAGGCCTTGCAAGACCTGGCGGCATATCATCGAATGCAATTCCATTTTCCTATAATTGGGATTACCGGCAGTAATGGAAAATCCATTGTCAAAGCCTGGTTAACCCAGATGCTGAGTATCGATAAAAAGGTTTACCAGAGTCCCAAGAGCTATAATTCGCAGATCGGTGTGGCGCTTTCCCTTTGGAACCTGCAAGGGCATTATGATTTGGCCATTATTGAGGCAGGAATCAGTGAGCCTGGAGAAATGGATGCATTAGCAGCAATGATTAAACCCGATATTGGCGTATTTACCAATTTAGGGATCGCACATGCCCAATACTTCAAATCCAAAGAGGAAAAACTCGCGGAAAAACTTAAGCTTTTCAAAGAAAGCAACCTATTGATTGCAGGTTCTGCCTATGTTCCTAAAGAAATGGTAGGTACTAATCCATTATTCTCCTGGGGATATCAGGAGCATGATGATTTGCAATTGCTAGAACAACAGCAAGTAGGTCAGGAAACACAGTTGGATATTCAATACAAGGGCAGTATCCATCAATTAAAAATCCCATTTACCGACAAAGCATCTATTGAAAATGTGGTTTCCTGCTTGGCTGTCATGTTGAATTTACAATATGACATCGCCATTATCCAACAAAGGATTTATGGATTGAAACCGCTTGAAATGCGACTTCAGTTGAAAAAAGGGATCAACAACAGTTCTATTATTGATGATTCCTATTCTAACGATCTTGCATCCTTAAAGATATCCCTGGACTTTTTACAGCAGCAGAACCAATACCAAAAAAAGAGCATCATACTCTCTGAAATGGATGGTCTGGAAGAGAACGAGAAGTTTCAGAAAAAACTTTCAGAGATATTGAACAGCCAGTCGTTGAATAGATTGATCTGGGTAGGTAAGGACTATGATTTTCTATCAGCACTCCATATCCCTGAAAAATTATTCTATCAAACAACTGCCAGCTTGTTGGAAGATCTCCATACCATTTCCATCGAAAAGGAAAGTGTCCTGATCAAAGGTGCCCGAATTTTTCAGTTTGAAAAAGTGGTGGAAAGATTGACCCTAAGGTCGCATGGAACGGTATTGGATATCAACCTCAACGCACTGACCAATAATCTGATGGTCTATCGTTCTTTGATACCGCCACAGGTTAAATTAATGACCATGGTGAAGGCATTTTCTTATGGTAGCGGAAGTTTTGAGGTTGCCAACCTATTGCAGTTTGCGAAAGTAGATTACCTCACAGTCGCCTTTGCAGATGAAGGGGTAGAATTACGATCTGCGGGAATTACGTTGCCCATCATGGTGCTCAGTCCGGATGCGGATACCTTTTCCGCATTGATCAAACATGATTTGGAACCGGAGGTCTATAGCATGTCCTTTCTGAATGATTTCATAGCCTTTTTAAGAGATCAACATATAAAATCCTATAAGATACATTTGAAATTGGATACAGGTATGCATCGCCTGGGATTCTTTCCGGAAGAAATACCAGCAGTTATCGAGTGGTTAAAATCACAAGATCAAGTGGTCGTACAATCATTTTTCACCCATTTGGTCGCATCTGGTGATCCAAAACAGGATGAATTTACCCAATACCAGATTGATACCTATTCGAAAAGTGCGAAATTATTAGAAGAAGGTTTAGGCTATAGCTTTATCCGCCATGTCGCAAATACATCGGGGATCGTCAGATGGCCTGATGCCCACTTTGATATGGTCCGATTAGGAATTGGTTTGTATGGGGTGGATATGGACCAGAAATTGGAAAACTTAGAGCAAGTAAGTACCTTGCGTACTACGGTGACCCAATTGAAGGAACTTAAGGCCGGAGAAACCGTTGGTTATGATCGAAAAGGTGTCTTACATCGCGATAGCAAGATTGCTACGGTCAAGATTGGCTATGCGGATGGCTATAATCGCAGATTTGGTCAATCCGTAGGAAAGATGCAGATCAATGGCCAGTTGGTTCCAACTGTGGGGAGCATCTGCATGGACATGTGCATGTTGGATGTGACCGATATTGATGTGAAGGAAGGTGATGAGGTATTGGTTTTCCCAGATCTTATGCAGGCATCAAAAGATATTGGAACTATTCCCTATGAATTATTGGTGAATATTTCTGGAAGAGTTAAACGGGTTTATTATTACGAATAAAAGATGAAAAAGGTTTTTCAGCGATTTTTTTATTATTTGATCAAAGGGACTTTGGTAGTTGCTCCGGTGGCCGGTGCCATTTTCTTGATCGTATGGTTGGTAGCAAGTATTGATGGCGCGCTAAACATTACCGAGCATTTCTTGGAAGATGAAAAAGGACATCCATTATACATTCCTGGAATAGGTATCCTTTCTGTCATCCTATTATTGGCATTAGTGGGTTTGATCTTTACCACCTTGGTAACAGAACCTATCAAAGCCTGGTTAAACAGGACCATTAAAAAAATCCCTTTATTCAATACGCTCTATTCTTCCATTAAAGATTTTACGGAAGCTTTTGTTGGTGATGCCAAAAAGTTCAATGAACCTGTTCTCGTTGTTGTGAATGATATGGGACTTAAAAAGGTTGGCTTTTTGACCCAAAAGGATCTAACCGCTATCGGATTGCCAGGAGAAGTGATTGTATATTTTCCATATTCCTATTCCGTAGCCGGGCAGATTGTTGTGGTCAGTTCAGATAAAGTCCAAAAATTAAAAATGTCTGCCACCGATGCGATGAAATTGGCGGTTTCTGGTGGAGTCAGCGGTTTGGAAGGAGGGAAATGATCTTATGCTCTGGTCTAAGAAAAAAACAACAATCAGTGAACTCCAAGATCAAATTCTTGCCCTAAAAGCGGAACTTTCCTTTCTTAAAGCGAGGGAATTATCTGATCTTCGAAAGTTGATCAAGACAAATGAGCAGAATGAACCGTTAATAAAAGCGTTCTTCGAATTACAAAATGCCGCTGATTCCTTAACGGAGAACATAAAATGGTCGGTTGGGGAAGAAGTCCAATTTGTGGAAGGCTTACTATCCTTATGGAGCCAAACAAACCTCGAGTCGGTAGAAATCAAAAATCAATTTCTGATTCTTGATCCACACTTGCAGATTTATCCTTTGATCACCGTTCCGCCAATTATCAATTCTTTGGTAAATGGCTATAATAGCATGAAGGAACACCCCGTTAAAATAAAATTCCAAAGTTCATCCAAACATCTTCAACTGGAGGTAAGTAATAGGGTAAATCATTATTTGGAGGACCAAGCGAACAATTCAGAAATAGTTGCTTTTAAAGATCGATTGCTGATTAGATATGGCGAGCATCAGCAGCTATTTATCAATAGTAATTCAAATCTATTCAAAACGACTTTAATTCTGAACGATCTCTAGATTCAGGATAAATAATAAAAGGCCTTCAATAATTGAAAGCCTTTTGCGTTAAATTAATCTGTATATCGAATATTTAATTCTTCGAATTTTGGAAATCTAACTATCTTTTACAGTTAGCTGACCATGTTTTACCATCTGTATGATATAGAATAACTAAATCATCCTGATTGATGGTAATAGAACCTTGAGCATCAGAATTGAAAAAGATTTTATTATTGTCACCTTTTTCCATTTTAATTCCATTAATATTAGGAATTTTCCGATCAAATGCGAAGTTATATGTGTCACCAACTTTAGTTACAGTCACTGCTCCTTGACCACTTGATACATCATCATCTCCATTGGTATTTGCATAACTTGTTGTTCCTTTATAAGTCCCTCTAAAAAAGTCGTTGTCAGATGGATCATCATCTTTAGAACATGCTGAAAATGTTAACAATGCGACAAATAGTAGACTTAGTAATTTCCATGTTGTTTTCATAGTACAATAATTTTTTGTTTAAATAGTTATTAGGGTTTTGTTAAACTCTCAATCTATTAACCAAGAAAAGTGCCACTATGTGTGCAACATACCTGTTACAATGTTAATTTAACATTCCTTAACATTTTGTTTCCAATAAGATAACCTTAGAAAACCTTTAAGAATCAAACAGATTAAGTTGATTATCACGTCTGTTACGGAAATTCGAGGAGTCTAATTCGAGTGCCGATATATTTAAATTATTCCTTTTGCAATGCATCTTAAAAGTGTCCTTTATGAGTTCCGCTAATTTTCCGGTCCCTTTCATCCGGTTTCCGAATTCACTATCATTCACCTTTCCATGATGGCAACTTTGAATACTATGCCAAATTTTATTGGCCCGATCTGGATAGGCTTGGAACAGCCAATTCTCGAAAATCTTTCCTATCTCGCCGTTCAATCTCACGTTAGTATAGCCCGCCCACTTGGCTCCAGCATCAGCTGCACTTTTCAAAATATTGGGAATTTCATGATCTGTTAATCCAGGAATAACAGGAGCACACATGATTCCCACAGGTATGCCTTGCGCACTTAAATTCTCCAATACTTTTAAACGTTGTTTAGCCGTTACGGTACGTGGTTCCAAAAGCTGTCGGGTTGATTCGGTCAGGGAATTGATGGAAATAAAAACAGCACATTGATTCTTTTTCGCCATTTCGGATAGGATATCGGCATCACGTAATACTAAACTGCTTTTACTGATGATACTAATGGGTTGACCAAATTCCTGTGCAATTTTTAGGATGGATCTGGTGAGTTTAAATTTCCTTTCCAATGGTTGATAACAATCGGTATTGCCCGATAAGGAAATAACCTTACCATCCCAGGATTTTTTCTGCAGAAATTCTCTGAATAATTTCGGGGCATTGGCTTTGACAAGGATCTTGGATTCAAAGTCCAACCCAGCACTAAGTCCCCAATATTGATGTGAATTGCGAGCATAACAATAGATACAACCATGTTCGCAACCTTGATAGGGATTGAGGGAATATTCCATCCCCACATCAGGACTATCTACTCGGTTGACTATACTTTTGGGATGGACAATACTAAAGCTTGTTTTAGGCTTATCCTGCTCCCAATCATCGATACCTTCTACATGGTCTTGAACATAAGATTCTTTGAAAAATACATTATGAACATTTCCCTGCGCACCTCTGCCGTTGATAAATGACTTTTCCATTTGCCCAATATTTTTACTAAAATACTAAAAATATTAGTAAAATAAAAATACCTAAGATTCTTGACCTTCTTCTTCTACCGCCATTTTCTTTTCTGCAAGGTATTTGTAAATCTCTATTTGTGAGCGGAATGGCAAATTCTCATTGCTTACATATTCATTATCCTGTTTCCTATTCAGGTTCCTTGCCTTTACATTATCCATTAATTGGATCTCCAACATATCCTTGAGTTCGAGCTTTAATTTTTTGGAATGTATTTTAACGGCTGCCTCAATTCGATGGTCCAGATTCCGGGTCATGAGATCTGCAGAAGAAATATAGGTTAATTCTTTACCCGCATGGTAAAAATAAAATACTCGGGCATGCTCAAGGTATTCATCTACAATACTGATCGCATGTATTGGCTCTACGAATTTTTTCTGATTTACTGCGCAATAAATTCCCCTAACGATCAGGTCGATCTTTACACCGACAGTTGCAGCATCGTATAATTTTTTAATACATTCCTTATCGCTCAAGGAGTTGATCTTGATAATGATATGGGATTTTCTACCTGCCTTAGCTTCTACGATTTCCTTTTCTATCAACTCAATCAATTGGATCCGCATATCCGTAGGGCAAACCATCAGATTCTTATTGTTCTTTATGGTCTGTTCCAAAGGCGCTTTTGGTTTCTGTAGCGTGTTGAAAATTTTATTGATATCCGCCATAACCCCTTTATTGCTTGTCATTAAGCAATAATCACCATAAAGTTTGGCAGTCTTTTCATTGATGTTTCCGGTGCTAACAAAACCATATTGTACCGTTTTGTTCTGAACCCTTTTCTTGATGATGCATAATTTGGCATGTATCTTTTTGTTTGGAAGTCCTACCAGTACTTTTACACCTTCCATTTCAAAACGTTCCTTCCATTCCAGGTTCTGTTCCTCATCAAACCTTGCCCTCAATTCCAACATCACCGTAACTTCTTTGCCATTTCTTGCGGCATTGACCAAAGCGTTGGCAATCTTCGAATTAGAAGCCATCCGATAGATGGTAATCTTGATGGTTTTCACATCCGGATCCATCGCCGCTTCGCGCAGAAGATCGATCATCGGACGGAATTCATGGTATGGAAAGGAGAGAAGTACATCCTTCTTAAGGATGATATCAGTAATCCTTTCTTTGCCTGTAAATTCAGGATGCTCAAAGGAGGTTCTTTCTATCGGCTTTTCATAGGATTTAAAGACATTCGGAAAATCCATAAAATGCTTGAAGTTATGGATCTTTTGGCCAGGGATGATACTGTCTCTTTTGCTGAGGCTTAATTTGCGAATCAGAAACTCCAATAATTTCTGGTCCATGTCCTGATCGAATACAAACCTCGTTGGTTTTCCTTTCCGACGGTTTTTGATACCCTTACTTATTTTTTCTACCAAGGTGGTATTGACATCATTATCTATATCAAATTCAGCGTCCTTCGTGATTTTAAACGTATTGGCCTCAAAATGATCAAATCCGAAATAGGAAAAGATGAAGGGGAGATTGACCTTTACCACATCTTCAATGAGTATAATGTGGGTCTGCCCTTTAGCAGATGGTAAAATAACAAACCTGCCCAACTGCCTGGATGGCAATTCTATAATCGCAAATTTGGTCTCGTATTGCCAATCTTCCTTATACATGGCTACACCAAGGTATAAACTTTTGTCCCTTAAGTAAGGTAATGGCCTGGTTTCATCTAACAAAAGAGGGATGATACTACTTTCCACTTCCTCCTCAAAATATTCCCGCACAAACTTTAATTGTGTTGGGTTCAGTTGTTCTGCAGTTTTGATAAAGACTTTCTGTTTGGCCATTTCCTTCTGTACCTGATGCCAAATCTTATCGAATTTCTTTTGTTGTTTGATCACAAGCTCATTTATTTTCTCCAGGATGATGCTTGGATTTTCATAATAATAACTGTTGGTGATCTTATTGTTTATTTCTGCTGCTCGCTTCAAAGCAGCCACCCTTACCCGAAAAAATTCATCTAGATTATTGGAGAATATTCCTAAAAACTTGATTCTTAAGGCTAAAGGTACTTCAGGATCTGCAGCTTCTTGTAATACTCGCCCATTAAAACTTAACCAACTGATGTCTCTTGGAATAAATTTACTCGCCATTTCTGTTATACTCATGATAGCCCAAATATGAAAGGGCTTTGTTTGGTATAAGTTACTGAAATATTAACAAATTATTAAATAAATAACCTGCATTTTTTTAGTTAACAAACCACCATACAAAGCTTTAATAAAGATTACTTTTGTTTGATTTAGAATTTACTTTTAGAGGATTGATGATTGGAAATCCGGATTGGATAAGGATCGAATATTGCTCTTTGCGCAAGATAAATACGCCAATTGTGGGTGCAATATATTTGCTTTTAGCTTTTTGGAAAGCGTGCTTATTCATAAAGAATAGTGTTAATAATGTTTGTTTGTTGAAACAAAATTAATCAAAAATTTATATTATTAAAATTTAATAAGGGAAAATTAGTTATAAAAACCATAATATAAAAAATGGGGCAATCTCTTTGTAAGATTGCCCCAAGCTAATTATCTATTAATTATTTATTTACGCCTCTTCTGCTGAGAATATTGATGGCTTCAAATTTTTCAGCATCATAGTGCGGATCTTCCAATTGTAAACTGGTAGGGTAGGGTTTGCTTTTATCAAAAAAGTAAATCTTCGTAATACTTCCGTAATCATTTACAGGGAACAGATCTGCACATTGATCATATTGTGCGTTCAAGGGATCGCCCACCGTAACGGCATATATTCGGATGATTCCCCCTTTATTGTTCTCATTCCTCACAAAAGCGACCTCTTCAAAATCACCGGGCAGGTCTTTGATATTAGGCTGGGAATAGGCATCATAGATGAAATATCCCAAAATCAATATCAAAGGGATGGCAAACAACCAAATCTTCTTTATACTTTGTTGTTTGGCCATTATAGATTGATTGTAATACCTAATAGTTTATAGAATTCCTTCAGAATGGCTTGGTGCCCAGGCCAAGCTGGTGTNNATCCACCACTGCCTGATCAGCTGGAATATTCTTCCAGGTTCCACCTGCAAGCTCAATATCAGGACCTACGGCAACATATGCCGTTAATGTTCTTCCTTTTAATACCTGCGCGGTAGTCAACACCTGAATTCCATGGCAGATGGCAGCTACGGGTTTGTCTTTTTCAAAGAAAGCTTTTGTAATCTCGATCACACGTTTATTTAATCGGATATATTCGGCAGAACGTCCACCAGCAATATATAATCCATCATAATCATCTGGATTTACCGAATCAAAATCCTTATTGATCGCAAAGTTATGCCCTCTCAGTTCTTTGTAGGTCTGATCCCCTGTAAAATCATGAACGGCTGTTGGTACAACATCTCCTTTTTTACGGTCGGGAGCAATGGCATCAACTTCTATTCCGATAGATCCCATTGCCTGAAAAGGAACCATTGCTTCATAATCTTCTACATAATCGCCTACTAATAATAAAACTTTTTTTGCCATGATATTTTTTGTTTAATTGTTTATCGATTCTTTCACTCCATTATTCCTTTTCAGGATTTAATCGAGCCTTCATTGTCCTTTTTGATTTTCTGACCATTGCTTCCAACTTCGATCGCAGGGTTAAATCTGTAACACCCTTACCATCTTCAAAGTTTTCATAAAAGGTAGGTAAAGAGAAAATATCCAATAATTCTGCACCATCTCTTGGCATTCGATTTTCAGCAGCTTCCAATACGGAACGTGCTCCTCGCGCACCATCGCTTGTTCCCATTAATAAAACGGGTTTATTTCCAAAAACTTTTCTACCCTTTATTCTTGATACCCAATCCATGATATTTTTATAGGCTGCACTGTAACTGCTATTATTCTCAGAAAGAGAGATCAATAAAAGGTCTGCTCCATCAATTTTTGCCGCAAATGCATGTGCCAGCTCCGGAATACCATCCGCTTTTTCCCGATCTACGGAAAAGATCGGCATCTCAAAATCATTGAGATCAAGTATTTCAATGCTGTCATCCGATTCCTTATAATATTTTGATACGGAGGTAACCAATTTTTTGTTGATGGAATGCCGACTGTTACTGCCTGCAAATGCTAATATTTTCATATCCTAAATTTACATAAAATAAAAAAGGCGTCAAAAAATTGACGCCATTATACTTTTATATTATCTTTTAATCAATAGGTTTTATTTCCACTTTTCCTTGCATACCTGGAGAACCGGAATAGATCTGTCCTTGGGGTAATCCACGTAATCCTCCTGGAGACATGGCTATCCTTGAATAGATCTGTCTGATTTCAGAACTTGGGTTTACACTTAATCCACCAGGCTGAACATCAACAAAGACATAGTTTTTCTTGTTCTTTTCTTTTGTTTGTGGAACAATCCCTTTGTCATTGTAGGCAAGCGTTACTTTTCCACCATTACCATTCGGGAAAGTTCGTGTTCCATTAAAGGCATCATAACCGCGCGCAATGATAAACAAAGAACCTAATTGTTGGAAATTGGAAGAAATATCGAAATTGGTGGCATTATTCTTACTATCAGTTCCAGTAATCACCACATTATTGCCGATCTCCGCATAACCGATTTCCAATTTCACATCCTTTTTACCATAAAAGTCCAATTTGGATTTATCTTTCATGATAAGGGTGTCGATCTTGATAATCATCGAAGAATCACCTTTATTAAAGGATTTTTTTTCCTTTTTACCTAATTCCAACTTTGTAATATGTTCGGTAGTTTGAGAAAAGCCAATGAGGCTACACAACATCAAACCCATACTTAGTATATATTTCATATTTATATCTCCTATATTATACAGACAAGGAATAGGCTAAAAAGTTTAATTTTCTTCCGTCAGGTACCCTTTTATTAAGGCAGCAGTCTTTTCTGAAGCACCCGGAGTTCCCATTTTCTCGATCAATACATCATAGTTTTCCAATACGCTGGCGCGATGTTCCGGGTTGTTCATTAATTTCCCCAATTCGGTGGCCATATCCATGGCTGTACAATCCTCCTGGATTAATTCGATAACAGAAAGATAATTGTTGATCAGGTTCACCAAGGAAATGAACTGCACCTTGACCAACCTTCTTGCTATGGCAACAGAAATAGGATTGGCTTTATAGACTACAACCTGCGGAACACGCAATAAGGCAGTTTCTAAGGTAGCTGTACCGGAAGTAACAGCCGCTGCAGAAGCGTGTTTCAATAAATCATAGGTCTGGTTGAATACCACCTTGATCGGGTAATCACCAAAATAACTTTGGTAATAGTTGTAATCAAAGTTCGGAGCTCCAGCAATGACCAATTGATGTGCCGGAAAAAAATTGTGCAGCTTTACCATCTCTGGAAGAATATATTCCAGTTCCATTTTTCGGCTACCCGGTAACAGCGCTATGATTGGAAGATCGGATAGTCCATTCTCTTCCTTGAAATTAGGATTGAATTGATAGGTAGAAATGGCATCCAAAAGTGGGTTGCCCACATAATCAACCTTATAATGGAATTGCTTATAAAAATTGACCTCAAAGGGTAAAATACAGAACATATGATCGACCAACCGCTTGATCTTGTACACTCTTTTTTGATTCCATGCCCATATTTTTGGGGATATATAATAACAAACTTTCAGGCCAATTTTTTTTGCAAAGGAGGCTACTTTAAGGTTAAAACCCGGAAAATCGATTAGGATCAGGGTGTCTGGATTCACACGCTGTATGTCTGCTTTTACTTTCTTCAGGTTGCGAGCGATGCTTCTTAGGTTCATTAATACCTCTACAAAGCCCATAAAAGCCATTTCTGAGGTGTGTATTAATGGTTTTACACCGGATGCCTGCTGCATCTGGTCGCCACCTACGATATGAAATTCTGCTTCAGGATCTTCTTTTTTCAGGGCCTTGATCAGATTTGCTCCGTGTAGATCGCCTGAGGTTTCTCCTGCAATAATATAATATGTCATGCTTAATTTATCTCTTTTAAAGATACATATTTGTTTCAAATTTGGTTCTAGGTATATATATAGAAAAAGTGACATGTAAGTGAGTTGTAAGTGCATAAAGTCACTTACAACTCACTTACATGTCACTTACACCTCACTTAAATAAAGAAGACAAAATAGGATTAGATACCTAATTCTACTTGGAAAATTGCTCCCCAAGTTCCTTTCTGGTTATTGTTGTTGAAGTAGCCATCTTTAAAAGTATAACTACCGTTCAGTTGGAATTTTAAGCGGTGGGCTTTCATGTATTTGGTCAAACCTAGTTCAACGACTTCGGTTTGGCGTTCAAAATCTTGGATGTCCTTATGAGGTTGAACAAGGGTGTAACGACCAGCGATTTCATAACCTTTGTTCATCAGGTAAGAGATCTGTTGGTTTATTCCCCATCCTTTGTAAGCTACGGTTGGTTCTGGTTCATCTTCATCCGTAACGTTCAACGGATTATCTACATCCCTGCGCATGTATTCCGCTTGATAAGCAAAGCCCATGTATTTGAAGATCATATCCGCAAAGCTTGTTTTCAGCGTGAATGGGTTCTGTACATAACGTCCGGTTTGACCACCTTCGCGAATGGTGCGGTCATTGTAAGAGTAACCTCCACCGATCGAAATTTTCGGTGTTTCCTCACGAACAAGGTCACCCTCTTGGTAATCATTTTCATTGGTAAATTTACCAAGAGGAAGAAACTCTACCCGACCTGTATAGGCCAATCCATCATCTGTTGAATTTGCTGGTCTTCCTTCACCAGTTGACACGGCACCTTTGGCTGAGAACGCAACGGAACCGATCTCTTTACTGTAATTCAGGGAAACACCGAAGTCACGGTCAATCGTAAAGTTACTGTTCACCAAAGAACGGTCGGCAAATTGTAATTGTCCGGAAGAGTTTACCCTTTGACGGTTACCCGGTAATTTATTCTGTCCAAAAGATACATAGAAATCATCGGAGAAATTGTAGAAAACGACTGCATCACGAACAATATTGGCAATCCCTGTATCGTCAAAATCCTGGTCACTACGGGTAAAGGCCAATTGAACGGAATAGGAAATCTTAGGGGTATAGATATAACCATCCATACGCATCCTTAACCTTCTGATCCTCGCATCAAATTTTCCATCATCTTCCCCATTTAACTCATTGGAATACCCTAAACGGTTCTGCATACGGAATCGGAAGTTCGTATAGAACAACGAGTCTTTGGATTTATACTGTATTCCCTTAAAATTTAGGATAGTAGCCCTATCATCCCTTTCTTGTGCATGTAGTAATCCTATGCATAGGAAGAAAAGCAGGGTTGTTAGTGTAATTTTTATGATTTTCATAATTAAGTATTGGCTTATATTGCAGGTTCTTGCTGACTTAGACAATGGAAACTTCCCAATCCCCAAATAATATCTACGGAATTGATACCGATTACTTTACGATCTGGAAAGCAGGATTGGATGATATCCAATGCGCGCTGATCATTTGGGTCGTTGAAAATAGGAACAACCACTACCTTATTCGCAATATAGAAATTGGCATAAGATGCTGGTAATTGTTGGTCTTCATAGATAACCGGTTTTGGCATTGGCAATTCCACGATTTTTAAAGAACGTCCATCTTTTAATTGCATGTTCTTCAAGGTCTGTAGGTTTTCCTGAAGGATAGGATAATTTTCATCCGATGGATCTTCCTCGATGACGGTCAATACCGTATCTTCCGAAACAAAACGAGTAATATCATCGATATGACCATCGGTATCATCTCCAATGATACCATCGCCCAACCATAAAACCTGGTCCTGGCCATAATAGTCCATTAAATATTGCTCGATTTGTTCCTTGCTCAAATGAGGATTTCTGTTTTCGTTCAATAGACAGGCCGTAGTCGTTAGCACAGTCCCTTTACCATTGAACTCTACCGATCCACCTTCCATAACGATAGGAGGGGTAAAGAGCTTTAAATCAAATTCTTTTGCGATTCTTGTTGGAACCACATCATCCAAATCAAAGGGTGGATATTTGCCTCCCCATGCATTGTAACCCCAATCAACTATTGCCTTTTCACCTGTGGTTGGATTGATCAGGAATGCAGGGCCATGATCACGGCACCAGGCATCATTTGTCGGGTTGAAATGGAAACTGACGTTTTCCATGTTCGTTCCGGCAGCCTCAATATGTTTGGAGGCAAATGCTTTCATTTCTTCATCTGCCACATTGATTCTTACCAACTGATCTTCTGCAACAACTTTAATAAATTCGCTGTAGGGTGCATAGATGGTTTCAATTTTACCTGGCCAAGATTCTTCTTTATGCGGCCAAGACAACCAAAGCGCTTCTTGCTTTTCCCATTCTGCAGGAAAACGGAAACCTAATGCTTTGGGAGTTTCTTCGATGGAATAAAGGGAGGAATTTGTGTTCATATGTTTGGATACATAAAAATACCTTCATGAAGGGTATTCCAACCAGGAAATGAACATGAAGGTATTTTTTATAATGGATTTATGCTAATTAATCTTCGTCAATAAAGCGTTTTGTGATCGGACTATAGGTCTCGATACGTCTATCACGTAAAAATGGCCAATGTTTGCGGAAGTAATCCGATTGTTTAAGATCCAATTCCACCACTTCCACTTCTTCCTGATCATGGGAAGCCAGGTAAAGCAGTTTTCCTTGTGGGTTGGTTACAAAACTTCCACCCCAGAATTTCATGGCACCATCTTGCTCAAATCCTACGCGGTTTACAGAAACCACGGGAACACCATTGGCAACAGCATGGGAGCGTTGGATGGTTTGCCAAGCATTATATTGATCGACATTGGTTTCTTCATCCTGGTCGGTTGCCCATCCGATAGCGGTTGGGTAGAAAAGGATTTCAGCACCCATAAGGGCAGTGATTCTGGAAGCTTCTGGATACCATTGATCCCAACAGATCAATACCCCAATTTTACCAAATTTGGTTTGGAAAACCTTATAGCCTAGATCGCCCGGCGTAAAATAGAATTTCTCGTAAAATGCAGGATCATCAGGGATGTGCATTTTGCGGTACTTACCCAAGTATAAACCATCAGCATCTAAAACGGCTGTGGTATTATGGTATAACCCTTCTGTACGTTTTTCAAATAAGGAAGCAATAATAACGACACCTAATTCTTTGGCAACTGCAGCGAGTGCATCTGTAGAAGGACCAGGGATAGATTCCGCTAAATCGAAATTGTCATAGTCTTCTACATCACAGAAATATAGGGAGGTAAAAAGTTCTTGTAGACAAACTATTTGGGCGCCTTTTGCAGCAGCTTCACGAACCTTTACAATCGCTTTATCCAAATTTGCCTGTTTATCTTTCACACAGGACATTTGTACCAATCCAACTTTAACTTTGCTCATTTTCAATTTTAATATTTGATTGCTGCAAAGATACTATATTTATTAGCTAAATTACCTCGAAAAAATACCTGGATGTATTTTTTGACCAAAATATGCGAAAAATCATACATATCGATATGGATGCTTTCTACGCTTCGGTAGAGCAGCGGGACTTTCCCGAATTTCGGGGGAAACCGTTGGCGGTTGGCGGTTCTCCGGATGGCCGTGGGGTGGTAGCTACAGCGAGTTATGAGGCCAGGAAATATGGGGTTAAATCGGCCATGTCTTCCCGGATGGCGCTTCAATTATGTCCGGATCTGCTTTTTACCTTCCCACGATTTGATGTGTATAAACAGGTTTCCAATCATATCAGGTCGATATTCTTACGGTATACCGATATTATTGAGCCATTATCTTTAGATGAGGCTTTTCTGGATGTTACGGAGGATAAATTAGGGATCGGATCTGCTTTGGATATCGCTCGAGAAATCAAAGAAGCCATTCGTGAGGAATTGCAGTTAACAGCATCAGCAGGTGTTTCTGTAAACAAATTTGTGGCGAAGATTGCTTCGGATCTGCAAAAGCCGGATGGATTGACTTTCATTGGGCCTTCCAAAATCGTTAAATTTCTGGAACAGTTACCGGTGGATAAATTCTTTGGCGTAGGGAAAGTAACAGCCAAGAAGATGCATCAGCTGGGTATTTTTACGGGCAAGGATTTGAAGAGGTTTTCAGAAGCAGAAATGATCTTTCATTTTGGAAAGTCGGGGAAATTTTTCTTCCATATCGTTCGTGGGGAAGATAATCGTCCAGTTAAACCCAACCGAATATCCAAATCCATTGGTGCTGAGGATACTTTTGAAAAGGATCTAAGGGAATTGGAAGATCTTAAAACAGAAGTGATCAAATTGTCTGCGAAAGTATTTAATCGATTGGATAAATCGGGGCGGAAAGCGAAAACGATTACCTTAAAGGTAAAGTTTGCTGATTTTACCCAGATAACCCGGAGTAAAACCATGCTGGATTATTTTGGAAGCCAACAAGAAATCGAGCATCTTGCTTTGGAGTTATTGGAAAATCTAGACCTGCAAGAAATAAAGATCCGGCTGTTAGGTGTTACGGTTTCCAATTTCCAAACCGATGAAGGAGATCAACTGCCAGATCCACAATTAAAACTTTTTTAAATACTGCTTGGGGTATTAAATTGTTAAAACCAGGTTGGGATATCTTAATGCATAACTATCGGCAAGATTATTCATGTAATAATTGCTGTGAACCAGGTTTTCTTGGACTATGACATCTTCAATATGGCTTATTTCCATATCGTTGGCAACAAAACCAACCGCATGTACTTTGTTATCCTTGAAATACACATAACTTTTCTCTTCCCTGTTTCTGCCTTTATCAACAATTAGGAAGCTCCTTTTAAATTGATCCAGATGGTTCAGCGCATTATTCATGCGTTGATTGTAGGATTCCAACTCCGGAAGATTTTCCTTCAGCACAGGTTCCACGCGTTCCTTCGGTTGTTTTCCATTATCAAAAAAGGAACATAAGCGATAATCCAGCTGATAGGTGTCTATCAGGTTCATCAAAAATTGGGTAGACTCATGGACGGTATTAAAATAATAGACCGGACAGACCCCTTTACGGATTTGACAAATCGATAAGCGTAGGTATCCATTTTGGTCCTCATAGCTTAATAGCCCAAATTTAGGCTCATATTTTTTGAGTGCTCGGTTATAGATTGGCCAATGTTTTTTGATCAGGTTGCATTCCATCATCAGGGCCATCAATTCGGTGCCCGATTCCTGATATTCGATATCAGCAATTTCATTGATGAACTTTTGTCGGCGTTCGCCTTGGTTATTGCCAGTGAAATGCGAAATGACCCTTTTTTTGATGTTTACGGCCTTACCAACATAGATAATCTTGGAACTTGAATTTCGGAAAATGTAGATCCCAGTGCTTGATGGAAGGGATTCGAACAGCTCCGATGGGATATGTGTTGGCAATCGCTGTTCCTTCGCTTTTGCTGAAACTGCTTTGGCGATGTACTGCTCCTCATCCCTTTCATAAATTTGGCGAAAGAGTTCCACGGTAGCTTTTGCATCTCCAAATGCTCTATGCCGATCGGATAAAGGAATACCTAAAGATTGGCAGATCTTACCAAGACTATAGGAGGGAAAGCCTGGGAATATTTTCCGGGCAAGTCTAACCGTGCATAAACGTTGCGCTTTCCAGTCGTAACCTTCATTTTTTAGGCCTGCTAGGATGAAGGAATAATCAAAATGAACATTATGGGCTACAAATATCCTTCCTCGAAGCATTTGGTAGATGTTTTCAGCGACATCCTTAAAGGTGGGTGCATCCTGAACCATTTCGTCGGTTATTCCCGTCAGGGTTTGGATATGGAAGGGGATGGGGGACATGGGGTTGATCAAAGTGACATACTCATCGATGATTTTTTTGCCATCGAAAATAAATATGGCAATTTCCGTAATCTGGTTGGCAGCGGCATATGATCCCGTTGTCTCAATATCGACTATGGCAAAGTGTGATTCCCTCATAAAGCAAAAATACTACTAATATTTTTATTTACTAAAAATGTTAGCAGTATTTTTGCATGTTTTATTGAATAATAGAATATATAATAGTGTGGATGTTCTATAAGAGTTCGACGCCTTGTTCCAATAGGGATTCTTTTCGTTTTGGATCCCAAATACTCACCTGTACCTCGCCGATATGTTTCAATTTCAGCATGAACATACAGATTCTTGATTGGCCGATACCACCTCCAATGGATTCAGGTAGGAGGTCGTTCAATAACATCTGATGGAAAGTTAATTGTTGCCTGTCCATACTGTTCCTGATTTCCAATTGGGTGATCAAGGCTTTTTTATCTACCCGAATACCCATGGATGAAAGTTCAAAGGCAGTGCCTAAAACAGGATTCCATACCAGAATATCGCCATTCAATCCTTTATATCCTCTTTCATTTCCGGTACTCCAATCGTCGTAATCTGCTGCGCGGCCATCATGCGGATAACCATTGGACAAGTCGCCCCCGATACCGTATAAAAACACGGCCCCGTATTCCTTAGCAATGGCATTTTCCCTTTCCTTCGGCGTTAGATCCGGATAGGTCAATAACAGCTCTTCGGAGGAAATGAAATGTATGTTTTCTGGCAATACGGCTTCTATATGTGGATATTGTGCCGAAACAGCTTGCTCGGTGGAATAGATGACCGAATAAATATCTTCTACCGTTTTCTTCAAGAAGGGAAGATTCCTGTTTGCTGGGGTAATGCAACATTCCCAATCCCATTGATCTACATAAATAGAATGGATCGGCGAATAATCCTCATCGGGACGTAATGCCCGCATATCGGTAAGAATTCCTTCTCCCGGTTCCATTTCCAGTTCCTTTAAACGGATCCTTTTCCATTTTGCTAAGGAATGCACCACAACAGCGCGTTGGTCATCCAAGGATTTGATGGGAAAGGATACGGGTCTTTCAATGCCATTCAGGTCATCGTTGATACCGGTTCCATCCAATACCACAATAGGTGAAGAAACTGGCGTAAGGTTCAATACCTTTTTTAATCCAGTTGCAAATGTTTCCTTAACAAACGTAATGGCTTGTTCTCTTTTTAAAATATGTCTTCCCATTAAAAATTTCAACTAATAAACATAGTGCCAGCTAATAGATGATGACCAGCAAGTATAATTGTAAGCAAAAATAGTAAAATGTTAATGATTTAGGTGTTTTATTATTAAAATAATTACAAAACGTTGAAAACGTGATGAATTTATTTAATGAAACTGTCCAATGCGCGAAGAATGGCACTGGCTTTGGTTAGGCATTCGGCATATTCGTGTTCAGCAGTTGCATCAATGGTAATGGCACTGCCTGTATGGAAGGATAGGTATTGATTATGGGCATTGTAAAGAAGAGTCCGGATAACTACATTAAAGTCAAAATCACCATTGGGACCAAAATAACCGATAGCGCCGGAATAGATTCCTCTGCGCGAATGTTCATAACGATCACATAATTTCATGGCCGATAGTTTAGGGGCACCCGTCATCGATCCTGCAGGAAAGGTGTTTTTAATAAGGTCAGTGGCCTTGACATCCTGATCTACCTGGCATGAGATGGTGGAGATCATCTGATGGACATGCTTAAAAGTGTAAACGCCCAGTTTCTCCGTAACTTCTACCGTACCGGGAATGGCAGTTCTGGTCAGGTCATTTCTTACCAGATCGACGATCATGACATTCTCTGAAATCTCTTTCGGATTGTTTGCCAGGTTATGACGAAGGATCTGATCTTCTTCTTCTGTTTTTCCGCGCGCTGCAGTTCCCTTAATAGGTTGAGAAATAACTGTTGAACTACGTTTTGCCAGAAAACGTTCAGGAGATGCGCTTAGGATATACTTATTCTTCCATTTAAAGAAACAGGAAAAAGGGGTAGGGGAAATGTCATTCAAACGCTCATACAGATCCTCTAAATTGTTAAGTGGTGCCGCATCATCATAAAATTCCTGACATAGATTTGCTTCGTAGATATCTCCGCGTTTTATGTGGGATATCATCTGCTCAAATGCGTGGAAATATGCTTCTTTACTCATTCGGGCATGAAGATGACCGGTATAGCTATTGCTATCAGCGGAGATTGTAAAGTTTAGGATAGCATCGAAAATAACTTTTGGGTCTCCTTCAGATTCAATTTCCACTTGATCATTGGAAAACTTGATCAGCAGTTCGGGAATAAAGAAATAAGCGTCGGGAAATTGTAAGGGATTTGGATGATTGGTGGAAATATCCTCCAATTCATTTTTCAGGTCGTAAGAAAGAAATCCCGGTATCCATTGATGCGGATAACGGGATTTAAAATCTTCTATTTCTGAAAAAGCACAACCTACATTGGCTGTCAATTCATCCTTTGCTCCAATCGCTAACAAGCTTTGTATTTCTGAATATTGGTTCTGAAATTCGTTTGATTGAAATAAACAAACTACTTCAAAGCCTTTTGACCAGTGTAAAGCTTGATGTAAGAAAGATGCTGGATCAATATGAAAGCTGGCTGTTGCCATGTTTCTTATAATTCGATCGTTTGCTTACGGTCAGGACCTACTGAAAGATATTTGATCGGCACATTCAGTTCCTTCTCTAGGAAAGCAATGTAATTTGCCAATGCCGTTGGGATTTCTCCTTTGCTTTGGATACCTGTAAGATCTTGTTTCCAACCTTCGATAGCCGTATAGATTGGTTCTGGCTTGTTGGTGATGATCTCGTATGGCATATAATCAATCTTTTCACCTAGATAATTATAATGCGTACAAGCATAAATAGTATCAAAAGAATCCAATACATCCGCTTTCATCATGATTAATTGGGTAACACCATTGATCATGATCGCATATTTTAACGCAGGAATATCGATCCATCCGGTACGACGAGCACGGCCTGTGGTAGCACCAAACTCATGTCCTAATTGACGTAATTGTTCGCCTGTTTCATCATCCAATTCTGTAGGGAATGGACCGCCACCTACACGTGTTGCATAAGCTTTAAAGATACCATACACTTCACCGATCTTGTTGGGAGCAATACCTAATCCGGTACATGCGCCAGCAGTAGTGGTATTCGAAGAAGTCACAAAAGGATAAGATCCGAAATCCACATCCAATAAGGTTCCTTGCGCGCCTTCTGCCAATACACGTTTACCATCTTTCAGGTATTGGTTTACCAAATGCTCGGAGTCAACATGCGGAATAGACTTTATAAATTCAATTGCATCTAAGAATGCTTTTTCTTTTTCAGAGAAATCAGGGATTTCACCGTAATGAGAAAGCATGGATAGGTGTTTTTGTTTTAGTTTTTCATATCGTTCTTGGAAATCCGATAGGGTAGTATCACCAACGCGCAATCCATTTCTTCCCGTTTTATCCATGTAAGTTGGACCAATACCTTTTAAGGTAGATCCAATTTTACCTGCTCCTATATTGGATTCAGAAGCAGCATCCAATAATTGATGGGTAGGAAGGATCAAGTGTGCCTTGCGGGCCAACACTAAATTTCCTTTTCCAACNNTGCTGCCTTTAGGTTGTCTAACTCTCTTTTTAGGATTATTGGATCGATAACCACACCATTACCAATGAGGTTAAGTGTGCCTTCATTAAAGATTCCGGAAGGTATGGTGTTTAGGACGAATTTTTTGTTGTCGAATTCTAAGGTATGTCCTGCATTTGGCCCACCTTGGAAGCGAGCAATTAAATCGTATTTAGGACAAAAAACATCTACGATCTTTCCTTTACCTTCATCACCCCACTGCAAACCCAAAAGCACATCAACTTGCATAGTTATTATTGAATTTATTGTTTAAATATTTGTTTGATACACGAAAAAAATAAATGTTCGGCACAAGGAAGTGAGTTTACTAGCCTTTTGCCGAACAAAGGTATATATTATATCTTTCTATGTTAAATTAATTTGAAATTACTTCCGCTTTTAAGGTCGGTTCATTCGTTCCTTTACTCTCGCGACAATCCGCACAAATGCCATAAAGATTGAGCGAGTGGTGTTTAATATCAAAATTCAACAGATCTCCGATCATGGATTGGATCTGATGTATCCTAGGGTCACAAAATTCCACCACCTTATTGCATTCAATGCAGATCACATGGTCGTGTTGTTTGTAGCCGTAGGATTTTTCAAATTGGGCCATGTTACGGCCAAACTGATGTTTAGTTACCAAATCGCAGGATACTAACAGCTCCAAGGTATTGTAAACTGTAGCACGGCTCACGCGGTACTTCTTATTCTTCATGTGGATATATAGGGATTCCACATCAAAGTGATCAGAACGCGAATAGATCTCTTCTAAGATAGCGTAGCGCTCTGGTGTTTTTCTTAAGTTTTTGTTTTCAAGGTATGCCTCAAAAATCTTTTTAACAGTTTCGTAATTTTCGCCCTGTCTCATATGATTCCTTAACGTTAAAGGTTCAAATTTACCACTTTTGTATGGTATTCACTATTTAATTCTGTCAGACGCTTGTAAGTCTTTAATTCTCTGATTCGTAACGGGTAACTCCAGTAATGCCAGATATCTGTTTTAAATTTTTGATGAGGTTGTCCAATTGTTGGGTGTCATTCACAAAAACCATGATATCTCCTTCAAAGATCCCCTCGTTACTGGAAATGGATAAGGAACGGATATTCACATTAAAATCATGTGAGATGACCGTTGTGATCTTATTCACTAAACCTACATCATCAATACCAACAATTTTTAGCCCGGTCAAGAAAGAAGGTCTGTTCTGCATGGACGCCCATGTGGCTTTAAGGATGCGATATCCGTAATTTGCCATTAATTTGGATGCATTCGGACAGCTTGTGCGGTGGATCTTTATCCCATCATTTACGGTTAAGAATCCAAAAATATCATCTCCAGGAATGGGGTTACAACAAGGCGCCAAGGTATAGTCTACTTTTTGGAAATCATCACCTATCAAGATGGTGTCATCTTTCTTGTTGATCTTCTCCACCAACCCATTGATATGCGTTTGGAACTGATTCTGATTAGCATCCTCAGAACGTTCAGCAGCAACAAATTCCCGTAGGTTTTTAATATCTATACTTCCCTTTGCCACATTGTAGAATAATTCCTGCGAGCTAGGGAATTTAAAATAATTCGCAATCTTATTGATGTTGTCCGTATTGTAGGTGATTTTCAACGTCTTTAACTTACGTTCTAAAATCTCCTTACCGTCTTCAGCAACTCTTCTTTTTTCTTCCTTTAAGGATGATTTGATTTTGGACTTTGCTTTCGCCGTCACCACGAAATTCAACCAATCCTCTTTTGGGGTCTGTTTGCTGGAGGTGATGATCTCCACCTGATCGCCATTCTGAAGCTCATGGCTTAAAGGCACCAATTTATGATTGACCTTTGCGCCGATACAGGTTGCACCGATATCCGTATGGATTTCAAAAGCAAAGTCCAGTGCAGTAGCGCCGTTCGGTAATTGGATCAACGTACCTTTTGGTGTGAAGATGAAAATCTCATCCGAGAACAGGTTCATCTTGAAGTCATCCACAAAGTCCATGGCATTCTGCTCAGGATTACTCAAAATATCCCTGATCTTTTGTATCCATAGATCCAATCCATTATCCGAATTAGACTCTTTGTACTTCCAATGCGCTGCAAAACCTTTCTCCGCAATTTCGTTCATGCGTTTTGTACGGATCTGCACTTCCACCCATTGACCTCTAGGTCCCATTACAGTCGTGTGTAAGGACTCATAGCCATTGGCTTTTGGAGAAGATACCCAGTCTCTCAAACGATCTGGATTTGGACGATAAAGATCTGTAACGATGGAATAAACCTTCCAACATTCTGTTTTTTCTTTCTCATCCACTGTATCGATGATGATCCGGATGGCAAAAAGATCGTAGACCTCCTCAAAAGGAATGGACTTTTTACGCATTTTGTTCCAGATGGAATGGATGGATTTAGGCCTTCCGAAAACCGAAGCCGTAATACCTTCTTCTCCTAGGATCTCTTTGATAGGACCAATAAAGTCGGCAATGAATTTTTCCCTTTCGGCCTTTTTCTCGTTCAGTTTCTTGGCGATGAATTTATAGGTATCCGGATCGGTGTACTTCATAGAAAGATCTTCCAATTCGGATTTTATCGCGTATAAACCTAAGCGATGGGCAAGTGGGGCGTACAGGTAACTGGTTTCTGAAGCGATCTTCAACTGTTTATGGCGAGCCATGAATTCCATGGTCCGCATGTTGTGAAGTCGGTCGGCCAGTTTGATCAAGATCACCCTGACATCATCCGCAAGGGTCAACAACATTTTACGGAAGTTCTCCGCCTGCATCGAGCTATTGGGATCAAAGATCCCGGAGATCTTGGTCAGTCCATCAATAATACGGACCACCTTTTTACCAAACTGTTCTTCAATATCCTGTAAAGTGACACTGGTGTCTTCAACCACATCATGTAGTAGGGCACAGACAATGGAAGTTGTTCCTAAACCTATTTCTTCGGCAGCAATTTGTGCTACAGCTATGGGATGATAGATATAGGGCTCTCCAGATTTTCGGCGCATATCCTTATGGCTTTCCAATGCAAGATCGAAAGCGTTTCGGATCTGTTGCTTGTCGCCCTTCTGCAAGGTCGGTTTACAAGCGCGTAATAATGCACGATATCTTTTACGGATTTCCTTATTTTCTGCCTCAATATCAATCACGTATTCTTCCATAAAACTTCCTGAGTAATAAAATAATATTTAAAATTTTTATTATATTTAGTGGTCAAAAAACTATGTATTTTTGTATAGCGTTTAACGTATAAATATACGCAAAAAAAATGATAAATTAGGTTTAAGGCATAATTATTTAGAATAGCGAAAAGGATGAAAAAGTGGTTAGGGATATGTTTAATCGGGTTGTTTTTCCCTTTCTGGGGTCAAGCACAAACCTTGATTATGCCCCAGTATGGAGGGGGGAAACCGCCCGTAGTGGAAAAGTATGCCACCGATAAATTGGAGAATGGAGAAGTCGTTCCCTGGTTTCCCATTGAAGAAATTGTTATCGTAGCGGTCAGAAAATTCAAAACTGAAGAAGAAAGACAAAAATATTTACGTTTAAAAAGAAATGTCATTCGGGTATTACCTTATGCCATCTATGCCCAAAGAAGGTATGAACAATTGGATCGAGATCTGGCGATGGCCAATTCCAATCGTGAAGAAAAAAGGTTGATCAAAGAATGTGAAAAAGAAATCAAGGATAAGATTACTTCTGAGGTTAAAAACCTAAGTGTTTCCCAAGGAAAAATCTTAATAAAACTGATCGAAAGGCAAACAGGGAGTACAAGCTATGAACTGGTTAAGGATATGAAAGGTAATATTTCCGCCTTTCTGTACCAAGGGGTGGCCAAATTATTTGGACACAACCTTAAAAGCACCTATGATCCGACCGAGGATTATGAAATCGAAAACATTTTACGCGAATATGAGCGTTCGCGACCTATGACGACTCAATAAACGGGATTTCGGTTCCAACCTAATATAAAACCAATAAAACCAGCGACTATGAATAAGACGATCTATGATTTTTCAGCACTGGAGTTTAGTGGTAATAAGCGGTCTTTACGTGATTTTGAAGGTAAAGTCGTGCTTATTGTCAATACAGCCAGTAAATGTTTCTTCAATAAACAATTCGAAACCTTAGAAAGCCTTTATCGTAAATACAAACAGTTGGGATTCGAGATTCTTGCTTTTCCGTCCAACGATTTTAGGAAACAGGAACCATTGACAGGCAGAACCCTTGAAACTTATTGCAGGATCGCCAAACAGGTTTCCTTTCCGGTATTCAAAAGAATTCATGTAAGAGGTGAATTTACCGATCCTTTGTATCAATACCTTTCCAATAGCCAAATAAATGGAAAGGTGGATTCTGTTCCCCTATGGAATTTCCATAAATACCTGGTGAACAGGAAAGGGGAGGTTGTCGATTATTTCTATACCTTGACCAGCCCTATGTCAAAGAAAGTCCACAATCGCATCGAAGAGCTGCTCTCGTTAAAAGTTTAACCATATATTTTGGTTAAATTTGGAATTCATCCAAAAAAATAAGAATATATGAAGTTAGATTTATTGGTTATGACCGTTCATCCTGATGATGCGGAGTTAGGTGCAGGTGGGGTTATTGCCAAATATGTTGCCGAAGGCAGAAAGGTTGGAATCATTGATCTTACACAAGGAGAATTAGGGACCAGAGGCACCGCTGAGACACGTGAAGCAGAAGCCGCAGAGGCAGCCAGGATTTTAGGAGTTGCCGTTCGTGAAAACCTTAAATTGAGGGATGGATTCTTCCAAAATAATGAAGAATGCCAATTGACCATTATTAAAGCAATCCGAAAATATCAACCCGAAATGGTGATCACCAATGCTTTGGATGATCGTCATCCTGACCACGGTAGAGCAAGTAAGTTGGTGAATGATGCGCTGTTTTTGGCAGGACTGAGACGGATAGAAACGCAGTTGGATGGAAAGGAGCAAGAAGCCTTTAGACCTAGACTTCAATTGCAATTAATCCAGGATAAATACATTCAACCAGATATATTGATCGATATCACGGAATATTGGGATGTGAAAGAGCAATCTATTTTGGCTTACGGAACCCAATTCAATGTTTCCGATTCGGATGACGAACCAGAAACCTATATTTCAAACCCTGATTTCATGAATTCCACGAGAGCTCGTGCACAGGAATTGGGCCGTTCTATCCAGGTTAAATATGCGGAGGGCTTCACCTCACGAAAACTATTGGGAATCAATGATTTGTTTGAATTGATTTAAATTTTTATACTTGGTTTAGTCAATTATTTAGTAATTATTACAAACCAAATTCCAATGAGAAATCATCTGAAATCATGGAAACAATACATGAGGATTAATTTAATACCAATCTTCCTCATACTGTTTATATTGGGTGCTTGTAAGAAAAATGACCTGGACTTAGATGACCCTACTATATACCAATGGGAAATTACGGAAACCTGGTCATCCACCATGCCGCATGACGATAATGGAGAAATAAAAGTCGATATGGGGAAAAATAGGCTTGTTGTCAAGGTGGAGATCAAATGGTTGACCAATGCACAAGTTCAAAAACTTAAAGATGAAGATAAAAGGAACAGCAGTTATGAACTTAAATTCCGAAAATTAACATAATAATATTAAAATAAAACAAAAGGCCTAAAAAATTAGGCCTTTTGTTTTTATCAATTTTCAAAGAAAGCTCGAATATCCTTTTCGTCTTTTTTGATTTGTTCCTGCATCAATTCCAAACTTTCAAACCATTGATCGTGGCGGATAAACTGTAGGAATTTAACCCGTAAAGTCTTTGTATATAGATCATNNTCACCTCAATCTTTCGGTTCATGCCATCAACCGTTGGCCTGGTGCCAATATAACACATACCCTGTGCTACGCGCTCTGGCTCAGGTTGATAATAATGTCCTGTCTTTATTTCTGTAGATCTAGGATAGATTTCCACTTCCACCGCATAAATTCCATAAGCTGGAATTAATTTATGGGCTTCATGGATATGAAGATTTGCCGTTGGAAAACCGATCTCCCGGCCAATTTGATCCCCTCGGATAACCGTTCCTGTCAATTCAAATGGATAGCCCAAGTATTTATTGGCCGTCAGGATATCCCCTTTGATGAGTGATTCCCGAACGCGGGTAGAAGAGACGGCTACATCCTCGATATCCTGCTCCGGAATTTCTTCTACGGTATAATCAAATATTTGGGAGTTATGGATCAGGTCCTTGATCGTTCCTTCTCTGTTTTTCCCAAAATGATGGTCATAGCCTATCACGATCTTCTTACAACCAATTTTGTTGACCAATACATTCGAGATATATTCTTCTGCTGTTTGGTTAGAAAAATCGCGGGTAAAAGGGGTGATGATCAAATGATCGATTCCAGCTAAAGCCAAACGTTCTACCTTTTCCTCGATATCATTGATCAATCGTAGCGAATCATCGTCTGGATTGATGATCAATCTAGGATGTGGATAGAAAGTCAGTAAAACGGTTTCACCAGTATTATCTTTGGCAAGTTCAACCAGTTTGTTCAGTATTTTCTGATGACCAACATGTACACCGTCAAACGTTCCGATGGTGACAATGGCAAAGTCTAATGGTTGAAACTCATCAAGATTTCTGTATATTTTCATTCCTTATTGTTGAAGGTTATTTTAACAAAGATTGCTCTTTGGTTTCTTTTATCTGATTAATTAAAGTGCTAAGATCCCAGGCATCCTGTACATCAAAATCACCACTTTTTGTTCTTCTTAAAGAAGATAGGTGACTTCCAGATTGCAGTCTTTTCCCGAAATCATTCGCAATGGATCGAATATAGGTTCCTTTGGTGCATCGAATCCGGAAATGAACCAATGGCATTTCAATTTTTTCAATGTCAAAGGCCGTAATGTTTATCCTTCTCGCTTTCAGCTCCACTTCTTCTCCGCGTCTTGCTTTTTCATATACCCTTTCCCCGCCAATCTTGATCGCAGAATGGGCCGGAGGGAATTGGTCCTGTTCGCCGGCGAAATCCGCTGCCGTTTGCTGGATCATCTCATCCGTGATATGTTTGGTTTCGAAGGTTTGGTCGATTTCACTTTCCAGGTCATAAGTAGGAGTGGTAGCACCTAAGGTAATGGTTCCGGTATATTCCTTATCTTCAGCCTGAAAGCCGTCGATCTGTTTGGTCATTTTTCCTGTACATACAATCAATAAGCCAGTTGCCAATGGATCCAAAGTGCCTGCATGTCCCACCTTTAATTTTAAAGGTTTTAGGGTGTTTCTTAATTTTCCCACCACATCAAAACTCGTCCAGGTCAACGGTTTGTCTATCAACAAAACGGCCCCTTCAGCAAAATTAAGGTCGGCAATGGATCTATCTTCTTGTATGTTGTTCATTCCAATTTTCTGCAAAAATAGTAATAATATTTAGCATTGCCCTTGCTATAAATAAAAACGGTCAAGGGTTTTACCACACCTTGACCGTTCATTACCTATTATGGCGTACGATTATTGGTTGTAAAAGAAAACCAATAAAGCAATACCGATTACAATTCTATACCAGCCCCAGAATTTGAAGCCGTATTTTGTCAACACGGTGATAAATGATTTTACAGCGATCATCGCCACAATAAAAGCAACGATATTTCCGATGATGAACACCATGATGTTTTCATTGCTCGCCATGTNNTTTCTGTGCATGAGCTGTTCCTTCGCCCCAAGTCTTTACGAAAATAGAATAGACCGTAACGGCCAACATGGTTGGAACCGCTAAGAAAAAGGAAAATTCAGCTGCAGCTTTACGGTCCAATCCTTGGGTCAAACCACCAATGATGGATGCCGCAGAACGCGATGTGCCTGGCATCATCGCCAAACACTGCCAAAAACCGATAATAAAAGCTTTTTTAATAGGGATCTGTTTTTCGTCCGTGATCTTTGGGTTCTTGAACCATTTATCAACGAACAAAAGAACAACTCCACCTAAGACAAGAACTGCGGAAATAGCAATCTGGTTCCCTAGAACCGCCTCAATCTTATCGTCCAATAATTTACCTAAAACCAAAGCTGGAATAACTGCGATGGCTAATTTGAAATAGAAATTCAGGTTTTTAAAATCGAAGAATCTTCTCCAATAGAGCACGACGATCGAAAGGATGGCACCGAACTGAATCGATACTTGGAACATTTTAAGATATTCACTTTCCTGCATACCCATCAGGGCAGCTGTGAATCCCATATGGGCAGTAGAAGATATGGGTAAATATTCGGTTAATCCTTCAACAATTGCTAGGATTATGGCCTCAAAAATACTCATCTATTATTTTTCTTTTGTCTTTGGTTTATATAAAATGGCTACGAATCCTAATGCAAAACCAGCTACTACCACCAACGGTGCTAGCGTGATCTTGGTAAAACTATAGATATCTTCAGTACCCATCATCAATAAAAAACCTACAGCAACCACAATGATGCTTAAAATAAATAATTGATAATTTATTTTTTGAAAGATAAATTGGCCTTGGTTAGCCGTTTTAGCCTGTGTTTTCGTGTTTTTTACAGTCTGACTCATTTTAATAATAATTGATTAACGGTATAAACTCGCGGATTTAGCGCGTAAATATTTGGTAACAGCAAAATAGGTACTCAAACCTGAAATCAGGATCCCCAATCCGATAACGATCGCAAAAATGATCGCAAACTCCACCCAATCACGTAGGAACACCAATTCAGGAACCTGTTTCTGAGCAAATTGAAGGGTCAATACCAATAATAGGATGGCGATCAAGGAGCCAATCAATCCATGTGCAATGCCATACATGATGTAAGGGCGTCTGATGAAATTCTTGGTCGCACCGATCAATTGCATGCTCTTGATCAAGAAACGTTGCGAGTAGATCGCTAAACGGATGGTGTTGTTGATCAAAGCAACAGCAATGATCAATAAGATAACCGTGAATGCCAGAATAACAATCCCAATGATACGGATGTTCTGGTTAACCATATCAATCAATGACTCTTGGTAAACCACTTCTTTTACCTTACTGTTCTTGCCAACCTTATCAATGAACATTTTAATACTATCGGTATTTGCATACTGTTCTTTCATATAGATGTCGACAGAAGGAAGTAGGGGGTTATGGCCCAGGTATTCTACGAAATCTTCGCCTAGATCTTCTTTCAGATTCTTGGCTGCTAATTCCTTACTTACATATTCTGAACGGAGCACATATGGATCTTTTTCCAGGTCCTTCTGCAAAGAAAGCACATCGCCTTCATTGACATTGTCGTTGACAATGACATTCAGCACGATATTTTCCTTCACATACCGCGATAGGTTTTTGGCATGTACAAGGATCAATCCCAATAAGCCTGTCATTAATAGTACCAGTGCAATACTGATCACTGTAGAAATGTATACCGATTTAGTTTTTTTTCTTGGCGAACCCTGTTCGATCACTGACATATGATTTCCTTAATATTATGTGCGAAAGTAAGTAATTTCACTAAACATCTAACAACGAATATCAGAAATTATTGTATAGAATAAAAAAGTTTTGTGCTAAAATTGCCTTAAAATAGCTATTTTCGCAATTCTTAGAACATTTCTTTTATCAATAATAATGGAGTACAATCATCTTTCCATCGAGCAAAAGTGGCAAAAGTTTTGGGCTGATCATCAGACCTTTAAAACAGAAACGGCATCCGATAAACCAAAATATTATGTGTTAGACATGTTTCCCTATCCATCGGGCGCAGGTTTGCATGTCGGCCACCCACTCGGATACATCGCTTCTGACATTTTTTCAAGATACAAACGGCTGAAGGGTTTTAATGTCTTGCATCCCATGGGATACGATTCGTTTGGCCTTCCGGCAGAACAATATGCTATTCAAACTGGCCAACACCCTGCCATCACGACCGAAGCTAATATCAATCGCTACAGGGAGCAGATGGATAATATCGGTTTCTCTTACGATTGGAGTAGGGAGATCAGAACCTCTGAACCTGAATATTACCATTGGACCCAATGGATATTCATGAAATTGTTCGATGCTTGGTACAACAAAACCAGCGATAAGGCAGAAACCATCCAAGCACTGATCCAACATTTTGAAAGCCAAGGTTCGGCAGGTATTCAGGCCGAAGCAGATGATGATATCCGTGAATTCACTGCTGCGGAGTGGAAAGCTTTTTCCGAAAAAGAACAACAGGAAGAATTGTTGAAATACCGTTTGGCCTACCTTCGTGAAAGTACCGTGAACTGGTGTGCAGCATTAGGTACCGTATTGGCGAATGATGAGGTGATCAATGGGGTATCCGAACGCGGAGGATTCCCGGTAGAACAAAAGAAAATGATGCAATGGTCGATGCGTATCACCGCCTATGCAGACCGGTTATTGCGTGGTTTGGAAACGATCGATTGGCCAGAACCCTTAGTAGAAATGCAACGCAATTGGATTGGAAAATCGGTAGGAGCAAGCGTGAAATTTCCAGTTCCTCAATTGAACAGCGAAATTGAAGTCTTCACTACCCGTTTAGACACCATCTTTGGCGTAAGTTTCGTGGTATTGGCACCAGAGCATGAATTGGTGGATGCATTGACTACAGCCGACCAAAAGGCACAAGTAGAGGCCTATATCGATAAAACCTCCAAAAAATCCGAATTGGATCGGATGGCTGATACAAAAACTGTTTCAGGTGCATTTACGGGTTCCTATGCCAAGCATCCAATTACTGGAGAAGATGTACAGATCTGGATTGCTGATTATGTTTTGGCAAGTTATGGTACCGGCGCAGTCATGGCCGTTCCATCCGGAGATCAACGTGATTATGTTTTTGCTAAGCATTTTGGATTGCCAATCATCCCAATTTCTGATTCCCAGGATATTTCAGAAGCAGCAGATCCAAATAAAGATGGCAAATACATCAATTCTGATTTTATCAACGGAATGACCTATCAGGAGGCAGTTCCTGCTTTGGTAGAGCGTCTGGAATCTTTGAAATTGGGTAAAGCAAAAGTAAACTTCCGTATGAGGGATGCCATATTTGGTAAAAAAACAAAAAAAAAAATAAAAANNGCCTTATCTGATCAAAGAGGAAGAATTGCCTTTATTATTACCAGAGGTCGATAAATACTTACCAACCGAATCGGGCGAACCACCTTTGGGACGCGCGGAAGACTGGAAATATCAAGATCAATACGAATACGAATTGAGCACCATGCCGGGTTGGGCAGGTTCTTCCTGGTATTGGTTCCGATATATGGATCCGAAAAATAAAACGCAATTTGCTTCTGAGGAGGCCGTAGCTTATTGGAAAGCCGTTGATTTATATATCGGTGGTTCAGAACATGCCACAGGGCACTTATTGTATTCCCGCTTCTGGAACAAATTCCTGAAGGACATTGGATACCATAATGAAGAAGAGCCATTCAAAAAATTGATCAACCAAGGGATGATCCAAGGAAGGTCGAATTTTGTTTACCGTATCTTGGATGAAGAAGGTAGAGGAACCAACAAGTTTGTATCCTTAGGCTTAAAGAATGCGTATCCAACGATTCCATTGCACGTTGATGTGAATATAGTTCATAACGATGTGTTGGATCTGGAGAAATTCAAATCATTCCGTCCAGACTTCGCCAACGCGGAGTTTATTTTGGAAAATGGCAAATACATCTGTGGAACCGAGGTGGAGAAGATGTCAAAATCTAAGTTCAATGTGGTTAATCCAGATGATATCATCAGTCAATATGGTGCGGACACCCTTCGTTTGTACGAAATGTTCCTTGGGCCTTTAGAGCAGGCAAAACCTTGGAATACAAACGGTATAGAAGGGGTATATAAATTTTTACGTAAGGTTTGGCGTCTATTCCATGATGCAGATGGAAACTTCCAGGTGTCGGACGAGGAACCAAGCAAAGCAGAATACAAAGCCTTACATAAGATCATCAAGAAAGTGGAAGATGATATTGAAAGGTTCTCATTCAATACTTCCGTTTCTGCCTTTATGATCTGTGTCAATGAATTAACCGATCTTAAATGTAATAAGCGTAAGATCTTACAGGATCTGATCATCTGTTTGGAACCTTATGCGCCGCATATTACGGAAGAACTTTGGTCCTTATTGGGCAATGAACCAGGAACCATATCCTATGCACCATATCCAGTGTTTAATCCAGATTATTTGGTAGAAAGCGAATTTGCATATCCGGTATCTATCAATGGAAAGATGCGTATGAATCTACCATTGGCATTAGATCTGGACCAAAAGGCGGTAGAGGCAATTCTTATGGAAAACCAAGATGTACAGAAATATCTGGATGGAAAACCAGTTAAGAAGATCATTTTTGTAAAAGGGAAGATCATTAATATCGTAATCTAAATCAATAATTCTTTAAACAGGCAAAAGGCCGTATCAGAACATTCATGTTTGATACGGCCTTTTTTTTGTTCGCTATACGGAAATATTGTATGCGGGATGTAAGCATGTTTTAAGTGCATAAAGTCACTTACACCTCACTTACATATCACTTTTAGGTCACTTTCACTAAGCCCCTAAATACTTTTCATATTGTAAAAACATTGCTAACTTGCCTAACATTGAAAATCCGATTAGCGCTTTTAGGCTGGGAAATAAAATTTAGTGAAAGACAAATTAAATAATGGGTTTAAACAAGTTCTAAGCATGTTTTTTTTACCGTTAACTGATGTAGATGTATGTTTACAAATAAAATTTAACCAATTTTAAATAATACTCAATAGCATTTGATTTTAATGATTAAAATCATGCTGAAAAATTAAGTTTAATAATAAAAAATTAAAGCAAACGTGTGTTATAAAAAATTTCATTTTTAATTTTTGCTAAAAAATACACTATTAGGAAAATTTATATAAAATCAAAACTGCCTCCTCTTTTTCATAAAAAGATTTTCAATGATATCTTTGTTTCAGATTTGAATAGGGGAGTATAAAATTAAGATCACACTAACTATTAATTTTTTCCAACAAATCAATTTACATATTTATTAAATCAATTCTTATCGTTAAGAAATGAATAAAACCTTACTATCTATTGCCCTTGGTCTGTCCTTTAGTGCAGCAAGTTATGGGCAAACCCTAACCATCAAACGCGATTCTGTTGTTACTGTCAGCGAGGATCAGTACAAGGTTGTTACCAACCGTTTTTTTGATAATTGGTTTTTTGGTGCTGGAGCTGGTGCCCAAATGTATTTTGGAGACCACAATAAACAAGCAAAATTTGGTGAACGTTTAACGCCATACTTCCAGGGCTATATTGGAAAATGGTTCTCTCCAGGTATTGGTGTACGCGTTGGTGTCGATGGATTGAAGGTTAAGGGATTAACCCAATTTGGTCCGCATTCGACAGGTGTAAAATATGATGGAAAACCATGGGATGGATACTGGTTATATAATGAAGAGTTTGGATATTGGCATCTTCGCGGAGATGTTTTGTTCAATTTAACGAATATCTTAGATGGCTTTAAACCAAACCGTTTTTACAACGTTAGCCCTTATGCCGGATTAGGTTGGATGGTTACTACCGAAACACCGAATGAGCGTGAGGTAAGTGCAAACATTGGTGTTTACAATACATTTCGTTTAGCAAATGCTTTGGATCTAACCCTTGATGTAAGAGGTGCAATGGTTCATGACCGTTTTGATGGGGAAGAAGGTAATCGTAGAAATGATGGTATATTATCGTCAAGTTTAGGCCTTGTTTACCGTATTAATAAACGCGATTGGGACAAGCCAACCCAAATCAAAGTGACGGAATCTTACGATGAAGCACAATTGCAAGCTATTTTAAATCGCTTAAAGCAATTGGAAGCTGATAACGATGCCTTACGTAAATTGTTGGCTCAAGCGAAGGATACAACCATTACAAATATTAACGTGAAGAGAAACATGTTGGCTGCACCAATTCTAGTTACTTTCCCAATCAATAAGAGTACGGTTAGTAATGAAGCTCGTGTAAACCTAGGCTTCTTCGCGAAATTGATCAAAGAAACCAATCCTAATTTTGTGTATAGTATCACAGGCTATGCAGATGAGGGTACAGGTACACCTGCGATCAACGAACGTTTGAGTAGAGAGCGGGCAGAAGCAATTTACAATGTATTGGTTAATGAGTTTAAGGTTAATCCTAATCAATTGAGAAAAGAGCATAAAGGTGGAGTTGCGAATATGTTCTATAACGACCCAAGATTAAGCAGGGCAGTTATCACTATCGCGGATCTACTTTTAAATGAAAAAATAGAAGAAAACTAAAAGAGAATTTGATAAATATCAATTCTTGTGAATATGAAAAGAGGCTTTATCAATTGCTTGGTATAGCCTCTTTTTTGTTTTATGGTTTGATATTTGCCTTTTGAAATATATGGTGATAAACCATACCTTACAAAAAAATGAACATATGAAATATTTAGGTATCCTTTTCGGCTTAATGGTCATTGTATCTTGTCAACAAAATAAAAAAACATCAACTCCTACGGAAACAACTACGGCGAAGGTCTATAGTCCACCACAAGCGCCCTCAGTTTTAACCAGCCCTGAAGATCAAAGCACCTATGTATTTGACCATTATTGGGATAATTATAATTTTCAGGACACTTTGGCTTCATTAAACCCAGAATACAGCGAGCAGGCGATTGTGAATTATATCAACATGATGAAATTCGTGGATGAAAAGAAATTTAATGAAGGACTGGAGGATCTATTTAATCAAGCGAAAATAGAGCCCAAAACCTTTCAATACCTAACAACTACCATGGATCGTTATTTGGGTGATCCCAATTCACCGTTAAGGAACGATATCCTTTATGAAGGTTTTATACTTAACCTGCTAAAAACAGATAAATTAACGGAAGCTCAAACTATAAAGTACAAAACCCTGTTGCCGATGGTGCAAAAAAATAAACCGGGAACTAAAGCAGCCGATTTTAAGTTTCTAAAGGATGATGCCACCATTTCTAGCCTCTATGAGGAAAAGGCAGACTGGATTTTTCTTTTTTTCTATGAGCCTGGATGTAGCTCTTGTGCAGATGCCATTGAGGCTTTGAAAGATTATCAGCCGTTCAATGCGCTCATTGACTCCGGTAAACTTAAGGTGCTTGCGATTTATCCCGATGGAAACCGTGACCTTTGGGATGATTATAAACCGCAAATACCAAAGAATTGGATCAACGGTCTAGATGAGGAGCAGTATATTGTGAACAAAGGCATTTATCAGATCAAAGCAACACCGACAATTTACCTGCTCGATCAATATAAAAATGTTCTGTTAAAGGATGCTAATTTAGATGCCGTAGCCCAATACCTCAAGATTTAAATCATAAGATCCCTGACGAGGCTTTAAAATCATGGTTAAGTATAGATGAAAACTTACAATTTTATGGATAATGTATTTATTTGAATGAAAGCAGGTATTTTGCTTTTAGATTAGGGATAATTTCTAACCATAATTAAGGATATTTGTGTCAATTTCTAAAACACACTAACCATGAACAGATTATTTTTGACAATGATGGCATTGTTATGCTCCTCAATTTTTTTTATTGCCTGTAATTCCGGGCAAAAAGGTGAAGTAACCAAAGATCCTAGGTATGCGGATATTGCAAACAATATCTTTTTCACCAAGCAGCCGACCTATTACTATTATTACAAGCAACAAAGGCCTGACGGTAAGGAAGGATATTTCTTATCCTCCCAAGCACAGATGCCAACTGCTGAACTCATCAAGGAAATTCCGGTAAGAGCACATGTGCATATCTCTAAGGTTTTTGAAATTCCTCAAAAGGATGGTTCCGTGCAAGTCATGGTCGAAGGAAAGGTTTTTCCAGATACCCAAAGTAGCGGTGAAGAATATAAGGCCATTTACGAAGATATTAAACCTGCACTTGAATTAGAGAAGTAAACTTATTAGATTTGACAGCCGGATGAATTTCACATCCGGCTGTTAATTTTCGTATATATCATGCAGAAGGCTTCCTTTGTTTACAATCCTCAAAAAACTACCTATCCCATATTATTTGCAATCTGTATTGCACATTTACTAAACGACCTGATCCAGGCCATCATACCGGCATCTTATCCGATGCTAAAGGAAAACTTCCATTTAAATTATGCCCAGATCGGTATTATTACCCTTTGTTTCCAATTGGCCTCTTCCTTATTGCAGCCTGTGATAGGTGCCTATACGGATAAGCATCCAAAACCATATTCGCAGATCGTTGGCATGATGTTCAGTTTTGTAGGTGTAATCTCTTTGGCCTATTCCACTAATTATGGATCTATTCTGTTTTCGGTGATCATGGTGGGTATCGGCTCATCGATCTTTCATCCTGAATCATCGCGGGTAGCCTTCATGTCTTCAGGTGGAAAACGTAGTCTTGCGCAATCCATATTCCAGATCGGTGGAAACACCGGTACTGCCTTAGGTCCACTGCTGTTGGCTTGGTTTGTTATCCCCAATGGGCAACGGTATATTATTTGGTTTGTAGCGGTGATTGTCCTTGCACAAGTGGTGCTGACCTATATTGCAAAATGGTACCAAAAAGTCTTGTTGGCTCAGCAAGGGAATGGCAAGAAACTACTGAAAATTCCAGATCTATCCTCCAAACGGATTGCCTTTTCGGTTGGAATACTATTGTTATTAATTTTTTCCAAATACATCTATATCGCCAGCATTACGAGTTACCTGCAATTCTATTTGATGCAGAAGTTCGGGATTTCTGAGGTTGGCGCGCAGATATACCTATTTTATTTCTTGATTGCCATTGCTTTGGGAACTTTAATAGGCGGATCTTTAGGGGATATTCTTGGGAGGAAATATATCATTTGGCTTTCAGTGCTAGGTTGTGCACCTTTCACACTGTTATTGCCTTACGCCAATCCGTTCTGGACGGCCATTCTGGTTTCTGTTATTGGATTTATTATGGCTTCTGCCTTTCCTTCCATTTTGGTTTATGCTCAGGAGTTGCTGCCCAAGAAAATCGGTATGGTATCGGGGTTATTCTATGGGTTTGCCTTTGGAATGGGTGGGATAGGAGCGGCATTCCTTGGTTGGTGGGCCGATCATACATCATTAGATAATATCTATCATGTATGCTCATTCCTACCTTTGATAGGTGTGATTGCTTATTTCTTACCCAACATGAAAAAGATAGGGTTCAAGTCGGTTTAGGTTTTTTGGCAGACCCAAACGGAAGCTTTGCCAACCGTTGGATCTTCCAATGCTTTCTTAAGGACAATAAACCCGTTTTCATTTAACAGCTGCTCATAATCCGTTGGGGATAAGGAGGCATGATAGACGTCTTCTTCGTTTAGTCTACTCCAGGCTTCACCCGCTGCTGGGCCGGAGGTAAAAACCAACATTCCACCAGGATTTAAGTATTGTTTGAATATAGGGAACATCAAAGGCTGATCTACAGCCGGCAGATGAAAAAAGCTATGCCAGGCAATGATAGCATCAAACTTTTCTGGTAGATCCAATTTCCTCATATCCTGAAGGATAAAAGCTTGGTTGGGGAAATTCTTAGCCGCAATCTTAAGGATCTCTTTACTGGCATCCACAGCAACGACTGTTCTTCCCAAAGAAAGTAGATAGGCTAAGATGGGCTTACCTGTTCCGCAACCTAAATCCAATATCTTTCCATCTTTGGGGATTTTTGCCAGTACAAAATCCAGATAAGCCTTCTCCATCAGGTCCTGCCCACGGTTCTGATGGAACCAATCGGCTATTTTATCATAGACCTTATAGACATCTTTTGTTTCCTTCATGGATTACGATTTTAATCGAAAGTAAGGGTTACTTTTTTGAATCCCAAAGCTTCGATCAAAGGCTGGAATACGGACATGGCATTTTTTTGGGTCTGTACCAGAATATCGGATGCCTTGACCTGTTTGTGGATTTCCTCCTCTGCATATTTATAGGCTTCATCTACCAGGTCTGCCTCCCTAAAAAACGCCATTTTGGTATCATAGACTTTCGAATCTTTATGATCGATCTTGACATAACAGATCTCTGGTTTTGGAAGATGTATGGTAACCGAGTCACCGGTAACCTGAATGTCCGTTGAATCGAGTTTAGTGAGGTCTATACAACCTACCGCATCAGCTTTGATGATCAATAGCACACTCGCATCCGGCAAGTAGGCGCTGATGCTTTTATGTTCTACAACGTCGCTATATCTGTATTTTACCAATTCGAGTTTGCCCATGGCTTCGATTCTTTCCAATAGGACCTGGTGGTTGCTCTCGGTTTTCGTACTTGGCTTTATACGGTCCCATACAAACCAGGTAACCCCGATGATGAGGGCCAATGTCAATAATACTTTTAAAATTTTTCCCATAATATGTATTGCTCAAATAATAGACCATAATAGGGATAAAATGTCAAGTTCTTGTAAGGGTATTTTTTAAATGTTTATATTCGAATGATAATTCTCCCCAGGCAGATTGGAAGGATTATAAAAAATTTCCACTATGCTATTAAAAAGTAAATTCCACATTATCCTAAATCTTTGGCTAGTTCTATTTTATTGTATACCATCTCTTCAGGCGCAGATCCCAAATCCAAAAACAAAAGGTCAAGATTTTTATGTTTCCAATCCCGATGGTATTTTGGATTGGTATTCCGTGCAGGAGCTGGATAGTATTTGCAAAAGCATCGAGCAGGAGACGGGAGCGGAGTTTGCTATTGTCCTCGTGAATGATTACGACGGAGAAGATGATTTTGAATATGCCTTAGCCTTATTCAACAAATGGGGCATTGGGAAAAAAGAATCCAACAATGGCTTGTTGCTATTTATCGGCAAGGATAGGCGGGAATATCGTTTTATTTCCGGCTATGGCATGGAGCGGATCTTTCCGGATGCCTATTTAAAACGGGTGGGTGAATTATACTTAGTGCCTAATTTTCAACAGGGAAATTACAGTTTGGGTGTATTTCAAGCGGTCCGTTTTATTGAACATGTCCTTAAATCCCCTGATTCCGTAAAAGAGTTAAAAGAGATGATGCCCGAAGCCCAGCCATTCTTCAGTTGGGATAATGCGATTTTTAAAAACAGCTTATTGGTCATCCTCTTTTTTATCGCATTATATGTCTATACCCATCAAGTCATTAGATCCTTACTGAAAAATGCAAATAAAGATTCCTTTGTAAAGCCAATATTCTATGGGCTCGGATGTATGGTATTATTGATGTTCTTATCGGTTTTTCCACTGATCATTTTTTATGAAGATCTCAGCCTACTATACAATAAGAATAATATACCTTATTTGTTATTTGCCTTAGGCGGGATTATTTTGGCCATGCGGATTACTACCGGTAGGGAAAGTATCGTTAAGAGTGGTAAGGATGAAGAAGAAAGGCAAAAGGCACTCAAGAAGTTTAGGAATTACCTATTGGTACCTATGTTGCTTTCGCCATTGGCGCTTTTCGATTTGATTTCGGTGACTAATCGGATGGTCAAGAACAGAGGTCGTTTTCTTCCACCGAACGATGATCCGGATTGGGTCCGATTGAATCGGAATTCGGAAGCCAAGAAGATCAAGACGATCCTTGATGATGGACAACGTGCCGAGGAGCAGAAAGGATCCCGAAAATATGAAATCTGGCAGCATAGTAAAACAGGGAAATATGAATTGGTCCCTTGGGAAGTGAGTAAAAAATTTGATGTCTGTCCGGCATGTGGGTATCATACCTTATTGAAAAACCAGACCAAAACTGTAGTGGCTGCGAATTATTCCAGTGCAGGCTCCGGGGAGAAATTCGATAAATGTCAATTCTGTAATTATAAGAAGCATATTGAATTCTATACCATTGCTAAGAAGACACGCTCCAGCAGCAGTAGTTCTTCCGGTGGTTCTTCAGGTGGTGGTTCTTCCTCCAGCAGCGGAAGTTTTGGTGGTGGTTCTTCTGGTGGTGGAGGGGCAGGCGGCCGGTGGTAATTACAGCTCCAATAAAAATTCGGTAAGATTTTTATTCGTTGGTAATTCCAGTTTTTTCCGCAATCGGTACCTACGGATCTCCACACCACGGGTACTGATGTTCAATAAGGAGGCTATCTCCTTACTTGACATGTTCAATCTTAGGTAAGCACAGAGTTTAAGATCATTGGGCACCAAGCTCGGATAATCGGCTTTCAATTTCTTGAAGAAATTCTCATGGGCTTCATTGAAACTTTTTTCAAAAAGGTCCCAATCCCGATCATCGCTGTGTGCTTCATCAATCAGTTTATTTACTTTCCGTAATTGCTCATGGCTCAGTTTGTTACCGTTCGAATCGTTCAGGTTGGTAAGTTCATGGTGCAGGTTGTTGAGCATTTCATTCTTATAGACAATATTCATCGCCGAATTAGCTAATTCCCTATTTTTGATGGCAAGCTCCTGTTCGAGCTGTTCATTCTTTAAGGCCATCAATTTCTTTTCGTTCTCTTCCGCTTCTCGGGTCAAGCGTTTTTCCTGATCCGCCAACATGTTTTCCTTAAGCTTACGTTGATCTTCCTTCAATCGCTTTTCATAGGCTTTTTTGCCCCAAAAGAACAGAAAAATGGCGGCTAATACATAAAGCAGGATCATTGGCCATCTCAGGTACCAAGGAGTTTTTATATGAAAGTTAATCGACGTGATATCGGATTGTATGCCATTTGCTGATATGGCTCGAACCTTAAACGTATAATTTCCAAAGGGCAGATTCGTGAAATCCCTATAGGCCACCGCATCCCAGTTTGACCAATCATCGGTATACCCTTCCAGGAGATATTGGTACCGAATGGGTGAGGAGGAATACCAAGGTGAAGCGAATGAAATCCTGATGTTATTTTCTGTATTGGGAATCGTTAAATCATCATATAATGATTTTGGATCTTTGGTGATGTTCCATATATTCGTGATAATGGGTTTGGGAATCTGTTGCTTGACAGGGAACTTGTTGAAGTAAAGAGCGAAACCATTATCTAAACCAAACAGGGATAATTCGCTGTTAACCTGTAATATATGTTCATAATTGTTCATCATCCTTCCTTTTAGGGAATTCCAGGAAGAAGAGTCAATTCGGATTTGTTCATCAGCGGGAAATTCCACCCGGGCAATATGCGATTTCTTGATCAGCCAGTATTGGTTGTTGCTGATCGGGATGACCTTATTGGCATTGTAAAAAGAACCCAGCTGTCCGTTAAGTTCGGCATAGGCTTTAAATTCATTCAATACATGGTCAAAACGGTAGAATCCGGAATCTGTCGCAAATACAGCGTTATTGGCCAAGTTATATATTCCATGGATCCGGGCATTCTTTGGCAGCCCTTTATCCATGGTTTTCCATTCTTTTACGGATTGGTATCCGGGTTTGAATTTGACCTGTTGAACCTGTTGTTGGTTACTTATCCAAAAAGTTTCCGCTTGCTCTTGGTAAATGTCGCGCGTGAGGTCGTTCCTGCCTACCAACTGTTTTATGAATGAAACGGTTGGATCTGTTGTCATCAATCCGATCCCGGTGTAATTTCCTTGCAGCCAATAATTACTGTTGGCAACCGGTAGAAATTTCCAAGCTCCGGTTACAGCAGAGATTTTCCTAAGCGAATTGTCCTCTACGATAAAAGTGCCGTTATTATGGCCTATAACCAGTTTTCCCGCAATGTTCGCCAATTGCCATACTTGGCCTTGGGAATTCGGGATGAGTTGGAAATTCAATGAATTATAAGAGGAGAGCCCTTTCCAATCACTGACGAACAAACCTTGATTGGTGCCTAGGTAAATCTTATTATTGAATAGGATCGAACTGTATACCGTTCCAATATTGCCTGTTAAGTCTGAATAATAATATAAGGGTGAATTGATATCAATTCGGTCGATCCCATTATCGAGGCCTACCCATAGGTTGGATTGTTTATCTACGGCGAGGCTCAAAACCGTATTGTTCTGCAAACCGTTGTTCTTACTGATATGCTGCACGATTTCACCTGCCTTATTCAGGATATAGACTCCATTCTGGATGGTGCCAAAGGCATATTGGTCTGCAAAAAGTTTAACCCCATTATTTATTTGATATCTTTTTAGGGAATTATCAGCGGCTGTTGGAAAGGGTTTGATGCTGCCGGTGGGGCTCATCAAGAACAAGCCATGATTAGCTGTCGCGATTAAAGTTTGATGATCATGGAAAGGTAGCATGCTCAATATATTCATGCCATTGAGCTTGGCAGCATCGGGGATTTGTTCTAACCGATTATTACTCCATCGGTGTAGCCCCGAAGGTATCTGTTCAAAATATAGGTTGTAACCAACCTGGTGGCCGAAAAGGAAGGGCTCGCCCTGTGCCCTGAGCAAATCAATGCTTCCTTTTTGATAGCGGTAGCTTTTTGAAAAGCTGTGGAAGAATACCTGATCTTCTTGGATGAGGATCCGCCAGATATCATCATTTCGTAAGGTTTCCTGATCTTTGAGCGAGTCCGACAAGCTGGTGTAATCCATTTTCCCATAGCTTCCTCTGGTCCAATAGCCAAATTCTCCTGATCCACCAACAAATATCCTACCTTCTTTGTCGATATTCACGCTACGAAGGCTCGAGTGGTTCTTCATAGGGAAAAGCTTCCATTCCTGCCCATCAAACACTAATAATCCTTCCGTATTGGCTGCATATAAAAATCCTTCATTACTGATGGCCAGTCCCCAATTTTGGTTTCCAGCAGCATACATTGATTTGGTATATTGCTGGACAAAAGGGGTTCCGACCCTTGGGATATTCTGCCCTAGGAGATTTGCACTAATGAATAATAGGAAAAAGCCAATAAAGCTAGATTTTAGAGACATAAGGTTCAAACTTACCCAAATATAATAAATCCATTTAATCCTTAAAAAATAGCATATTTGTAGGAAGAGAATGTGTTTATTATATCATTATTAAATTTCAACTATGCTCAGATTCGCAAATGCTAAAATTAATATAGGCTTGCATATTACTGAAAAGCGTTCCGACGGATACCATAACCTGGAAACTGTTTTTTATCCAGTGAAGATTTATGATGCTGTCGAAATCATTCCCAGTGAGGAAGTAGCCTTACACATTTGGAATTCAGATTTAATAGCGGATGATAATAACCTGTGTTTAAGGGCATATAACTTATTAAGTTCCATATATGATTTACCTCCAGTAACGATTCATTTGTTGAAGAATATTCCGATTGGTGCAGGATTAGGGGGTGGATCGGCCGACGCAACGGCTGTATTGCTATTGTTGAATGAGCAGTTTTCCTTACAAATTCCTTCCGAAGAACTGAAACAATTGGCTGCACAACTCGGCGCCGATTGTCCATTTTTTGTGGAAAATAAAGCCATGTATGCTGAAGGAATAGGAACAGAGCTTGAGGAGATTGCTCTTGATCTCTCTTCTTACCAGATCGTACTGGTCAAGCCGGATATTCATATCTCTACGGCAGAAGCCTATAGCCAGGTGCTTCCGAAACCATCCGAACTGGATTTAAGGCAAGCGCTAAATCTTCCCATCCAGGAATGGAAATATACGATAAAGAATGATTTTGAATTTTCTCTTTTCGAAAAATATCCGTTGATAGGTGATATAAAGAATAAGATGTATGAATTGGGGGCTATTTATGCATCCATGAGCGGATCTGGATCTTCTGTCTACGGTATTTTTGAAACCACCGATGGATTGGAAGATTTAAAGCATTACGGTCAGTTGTTTTTGCCTACTAATTTATAATCCTTTCCAGCTATTTAGGGCTTTTAATTGTATTGATAAAATGCGTAAATAATTAGCGTTTTATCAATATTTTCATTAGTATTGTGATGAAAAAATAAATAATTAACAATAAATGTCCCTAAATCTTAAGAATTTCATCAAACAAGTTGATTTGCGAAACCCAAATGAACCTGAATTTTTACAGGCTGTCACAGAGGTTATCGAAGATCTTATTCCCTATGTAAATGAGCATCGTCCTGATCTTATTGACCTTAAAATTTTAGAACGGATGGTTGAACCTGAGCGAATTGTTTCATTTCGTGTGGCTTGGACAGACGATCAGAATCAGATCCAGGTAAATCGAGGATATCGTGTTCAAATGAATTCGGCCATCGGACCTTACAAGGGAGGTTTGCGATTTGCTCCAGATGTAAATCTGAGCATTCTTAAGTTTTTGGCATTTGAGCAGGTGTTCAAGAACAGCCTGACCAGTCTGCCGATCGGTGGTGGAAAGGGAGGTTCAGATTTTGATCCCAAAGGAAAGTCAGATCATGAGATTATGCGCTTTTGCCAGAGCTTTATGACCGAATTGCAGAGACATATTGGGTCGGAGACCGATGTTCCTGCTGGGGATATTGGTGTTGGTGGGCGTGAAATAGGCTTTCTGTTCGGCCAATATAAACGTTTGCAGAACAATTTTTCAGGCGTATTGACTGGTAAAGGCACTGCTTGGGGTGGCTCGTACATTCGTCCGGAGGCTACTGGTTATGGCCTGCTTTATTTTGTTCAATGTATTTTGGATTACAATAACGAAAAGATTGAAGGAAAGACAGTCTGTATTTCGGGAGCAGGGAATGTAGCCTTTTACGCTGCTGAAAAAGCTATTCAAATGGGCGCAAAGGTAATTACCTTGTCCAATAGCCAAGGAACGATCTTTGATAAGGAAGGTTTTAGCCTAGATAAGCTTAATTATCTAGGAACATTAGGAAGAGATCTGGGCAAATACACGAAGAAATATTCTTCTGCATCGTATCATGCAAAGGAAAATCCATGGCAGTTTCCATGTGATATTGCACTTCCATGTGCCACACAGAACGAGATCAATGAGGCAGATGCCAAAAGATTGGTAAAGAATGGTTGTAAGATTGTGGCTGAAGGGGCGAATATGCCATCCTCAGCAGAAGCCATTAAAGTATATCTGCAGGCAAAGATCCATTTCGGACCAGGGAAAGCAGCCAACGCCGGAGGTGTCGCTGTTTCCGGTTTGGAAATGTCGCAGAATGCGATCGGGCAACAATGGGCACGGGAAAAAGTGGACCACCGCCTGAAATTGATCATGGAAAATATACATAAAACCTGTGTGCGCTATGGTAAAGAGCCAAACGGCTATATCAATTACCTCAAAGGAGCTAATGTTGGTGGGTTCATAAAAGTAGCCGAAGCCATGAAAGCACAAGGGGTAGTTTAAGCAATTTAAATTTTATATTTTTGAAATTCCAAGTCCAATTCAGGCTTGGAATTTTTTTAGTGATCTATATGCGTGTATTAGCAGAATTACCTCATCCGGAATGTAAGATTAGCATCTTCGGAATGAATCAGAAGTTTATCATCAAGTTTGAGCAAGGTACTTTAGAGCAATCCTATAAATTGGCTGAAGTGGATGTAGTAGGTGGTATAAATGGAGTTTTTGAAATGTTGGATGAATCCTTTATTCAACAGGTACTTGCTATCTTTACGCAGATGAGAGGGGCTATAATCGAAACCTATAATAAATATCAATAATAAGTTTATGTAACTATTATAAATAACTGAAAAACAAGTGGTATTTAATTTATAAACCCCAAAACAAAATTATATTCTGTTTTGGGGTTTTCTTTTTGCTGGTGTAAAAGAATGTTGGTAGATTGTTTGTTTATATAATAGCTATAATATACTGATATATAGTTATTTTTATGTAGTTAAAAAATATTATTTGGCTATTAAATCAGCCAAATATCTAACACCTTTTGAAGCTTTTTCGGAAATCTTGATCACATTCGGTGGAACCCGATATTCTTCCGCATTAGGGTCAATCAATATGAGTTTACATAAGGGGGAAGTTTCATATAATAGGTTTGCTGCAGGATAAACCTGAAGGGATGTGCCGATGACTACAAATACATCAGCTTGGGAGGCGAGCTTGGATGCAGGGACCATATTCGGGACAGCTTCCCCAAACCAGACCACATGTGGTCTTAATGGAGAACCCAACTCACACACACTTCCTGCAATTATTTCATCGCCTTCGATATCATAGACCAAATTGGGATTGACGGAAGATTGGGATTTTCGGATTTCACCATGGAGATGCAGCACCTTGCTGCTGCCGGCTCGTTCATGTAGATCGTCGATATTCTGGGTAATAATGTGTACATCAAAATCCTGCTCCAATTCTGCCAGTTTTAAATGTGCTTCATTAGGGGCAGCTTCGATACAATTCTGGCGACGCTTGTTATAAAAATCCTGCACCAATGCCGGATTTCGTTGCCAAGCCTCCGGAGTGGCCACATCTTCTACGCGATGGCCTTCCCATAGACCATCTGTTCCACGAAAAGTAGGTAATCCACTCTCTACGGAGATCCCAGCTCCGGTAAATACGACAACTTTTTTCATTTTCAAAGATAAAAAAATCCGATTCCTACGAATAGGAATCGGATCTTCTTATGGGCTATTTTGTTATTTTACAAAATACCTGTGTTCAACTACTGTAGCTTCTGCTTTTTTGCTGTCGAAGGTATCTTTAACAGCACAATAACCAGTTACTCCTCGGTAGATCAATGCTCCACCCAGTGTGATTCCAGATACGGATGTCAACGGGCTTTTCAAAACGGATTTGATACCCATCGCTAAAATGAATCCACCTGCAACAACAGATAATACGCGTTCCGATTTGCCGATATTTCCATCTGTACAAGAATCGTCCATGGTAGATTTTAACTTGTCGAATGCTAAATTTAATATTCCGCTCATAATTGTCTCTATTAATCGTTATGTTATAAACGTTTTGGCGAGGCTTTTGTTTTGAGAGAAATTAGAATTTTCAAGATAACCTGCAAAATTTGTACTTTCACATTTAAAATAAATTTATCTATGCTAGTAAAGAAGTATTCTGGCGAATTGGTGCCTTTTGATGAATCGGCTTTAAGAACATCACTGACGCGTTCCGGCGCTACTGATCAGGAGGTCGATCAGGTTTACGAAGATATCAAGGATTGTCTTTATGATGGAATCAGTACAAGAGAGCTTTATGATGCGGCATTTAAAGCCTTAAAAGCAAAGAAAAGTTCCTACGCTGCTCGCTATAGCCTGAAGAAGGCTTTACGTGAATTGGGACCAGAGGGATTCTATTTTGAAAAGTGGGTAGCCAGGATGTTCCAAGAAGACGGCTATCAAGCTGTAACCGGACAAACCGTTCAAGGGCATGCCGTATCGCATGAAATTGATGTGGTTGCGCTGCATGGGGAGACTTTATTGGCTATTGAGTGTAAATTCAGAAACGATGCCGATGCGAAGATTTCGGTTACCACACCTATGTATTTCAAGTCCAGGGTAGAGGATGTATCGGGTATTCCGTATACTTTCTTCGACCAGAAGAAGGAATTTACGGATGGCTGGTTGGTGACCAATGCCTACCTCACTACCGATTCCATTGCCTTTGGCGAATATTATAAGATGAACCTGCTCTCATGGGATTATCCGCGCGGAAGTTCCATCAAAGCGAGGGTGGATAATAACGGGGAATATCCGGTAACCTGTTTAACAACCCTGACCTCACAGGATAAAGCTATGTTATTGAAGAATCAATGTATCCTGGTAAAAGACTTGATAAGAGATGCTGCCATATTGGATCGTATTCAGATTCCTCAACCTAAAAAGCAGCAGATTTTACAGGAAGCCCAAGAATTGTTAGCAAGCCCATTGGAACATGAGTAATAAATTTGTAAGAGAAGAGATCAGCTTTTTTAAAGGCGCTAGAAATAGATTAATCGAGCTGAAATATGTTTTAGGGGTTTTCTTTCAGTTCATGAAAGGATTTAGGACCTTACATTTTGTGGGTCCTTGTGTTACGGTATTTGGATCTGCCCGTTTTGGTGAAGATCATCGGTATTATAAACAGGCAAGGGCAGTTTCGGCTGAATTGGCCAATATCGGATTTACGATCATGACTGGCGGAGGGCCGGGGATTATGGAGGCAGCAAATCGTGGAGCTAAGGATGTAGGTGGTGCTTCGGTGGGTTGCAATATTGTACTTCCCCACGAGCAGATGCATAATCCCTATATGGATAAGTTTGTGAACATCGATTATTTTTTCGTTCGCAAAGAACTCTTAAGGAAATACTCCTTTGCCTTTGTGATCATGCCGGGAGGTTTTGGAACTTTGGATGAATTCTTTGAAACCCTGACCTTGATCCAAACCAAGAAGATTTCCCAATTTCCAATTGTTATTATGGGGCTTGATTATCACCGATTTATCAAGGACCATGTGGAACTGATGATTCAGGAGAAGACCATTAGTCCGGAAGATCAGGATCTGTTATTGTTTACGGATGATGTACAGGAGGCGGTAGAGCATATCCGGAAATATGCCGATACCAATAAGATCATCAAATTGAAAGAACCTAAGCCAAGTTGGATATTGGGTGAGCCCAAAATCAGGAAGGAAAAAAAGGCGGTCTAATATAAAATACCTATTGTTTTGCAATAGGTATTCTTTTTTTGTATTTTCCCGTTGAATTATGAATACTATACTTTTTTAAGATTCCTGAACCCAATTTAATTAATCATGTTAAGAAAAGATTTCATTAAAAGCTTATCCATTCTTGCGGGGGCTAGCCTTGCATCGCCTGTATTTTCAAAAACCGAATCGTATTTATTTGCTAAAAAGATAAAAAAGGGATTGGGATTTAGTATGATCCAAGAGAACCTGAGCTTGGTTGATAAATTGAAGTTGGTCAAGGATCTGGGCTTTGATGGGGTAGAATTTAATGGGCCGCTCGAGTTTTCTGTTGATGAGTTGTTGGATGCAAAAGAAAAATCGGGGATAGAAATTCCGAGTTTGGTGAATAGGGATCATTGGTCGAAACCATTATCGGATCCGGATGCTTCGGTAAGGAAATTTACGATTGATTCGGTGGTGAAAACTATTAAGGAAACCAAGGCTTTGGGTGGAGATACTGTACTGGTCGTGCCTGGGGTTGTTAATGAGAAGGTATCTTATGAAACCGCCTGGAAGCATTCAATTGATTCGATCAGGAGGATATTACCACAGGTGGAACAATACGGGGTGAAGATTGGGATTGAGAATGTGTGGAATAACTTTATTTTGAGTCCTATAGAGGCCAGAATGTATCTGAAGGAAATCAATCATCCATTGGTGGGATGGTATTTTGATTTAGGAAATATTTTACGTTATGGTTGGCCGGAGCATTGGCTGGAAAGCTTGGATTCGCAGATTGTGAAATTGCATGTGAAGGAGTTTAGCAAGGATATTATGAATAATCAAGGTTTGGGAAAGGGCTTTGGGGTGGAATTAGGGAAGGGAGATGTGAACTGGAAGAATGTAATGAATACGATCCGGAAGAGTAATTATAAGGGGGAATGGATGACGTTGGAAGTAGGTCATGGGGATCGAAATCATTTGAGAAAATTATCTCAGCAGTTTGATGAGATTTTAATACTTGGATAAGCCATGCGTCATTGCGAGGAGGTACGACGAAGCAATCTTTCTACTAGTTCAAAGATTGCTTCGTTCCTCGCAATGACGATGGATCAACACCAATTAACAATACCAATTATCAACACCATTATTTATGAGAAAAATCCTATTATTACTCCTATTCCTTTCCACCTTTCTTTCTGCCTATTCCCAGCGGCTGATTTATTCTTCCAATTATCCAGTTGAAAAAATCCGTATCATCCTGGAACAATTGCGTGGTGGAACAGTTTCCGAGAATCTAACAGACCTGGAATATATCCCTTTAGGAGGAGGTAAAAACGACATTATTGATTACATATCAAATATCATAATTACCCCTAACAATATAGGCATCATTAGCAACAGTAATCAAAAACTATACATATACGACCGGAAAGGGAACTTAATAAATCGTATTTCAGAAATCGAAGGATTTAAACCAAAAAATAAAGTCTTATTTTATAACATCCAACAGGAAAAAGGAAAAATCGTTGCATACGGCAATAAATTGAAAGTTGTTTTTAACGAAAAAGGAGAAATCCTGGAAAAAAACCTAGATTATAAGCATATGGGGACAAAGACTTTTGTTTCCTTACAGGATACCAAATTTTATTATGGGTCTCCTGTTACTGGAAAAAAAGATTCCTTGCCGGAATATGGTCTAAAAATGAATGATAGCATTTTAGTTCGTTATGACCCAAGAGATACCATAGGATTCATGTTTGCTAATGGCGATGAAATCATTAAGATTTCCGAAGAAATTGGTTTTGCTGTATTCCCAAATACTTATCGAGTTGCCCAGCTCAATCCTAAAGGAGTGAGTAAAATTATCCAATTCGTATTCCCATATAAGAATACGGTGGATACCAGCAATTATGATATGTATAAAACTGTACAATCCTATTTTAAATTTATGGAAAATAATAGGGATAAAATAACCAGTATTACTGATGCAAAACGCTATAAACAATATCTTTTATTTCAGGTTATTGGATCAAACCCGACTCGTATAGCCTTAAATTTAACAAATAATGAAATTATCAGCCTTAATAAAATTCTTCCGGATAAATCCAACGATTTTATGGAGTTTTTAGGGTATAATGATATGGAAACGGATGGCGAATATATTTATACCATTATTTATCCAAATGATGTAGCCAAGGCCAAAGAGAAGTCTAAAATTGAAGGGCATAGCATTCGAAAAGAGTATCTCCAGTTGGAAAAGTCCCTTAACCCAATTCTTGTCCGTTTTAAGCTTAAATAACATGCGTCAAAAAACTATGCTATTCCTCATGTTCCTTTTGGGCATGATAGGAACAACACATGCCCAAACAAAAGTTCAGGGTATTCTTATTGATTCTGCTTACAATAAGGTGTTGGATGCCGCTACGGTTTCCATTTATGAACAAGGCAAGAAATCGGTAGACCAAGTTTCCCTTACAGATCGATATGGAAAATTCCTGATCGAGAAGCCTACTGTCGGAAAACCGATGTATATTGAGTTCAGTCTACAAGGCTATAAAAAAGTAAAAATCGATTATCATTTGGCTGCCAATGAAAGTAAGGATTTTGGCAAGATCAACATGGTCCAAGTGGAAAATGAAATTGAAGTGGTGGATCTGATTCCTCCTGTTCGCATGAATGGGGATACCATCGAATTCAATGCTGATGCATTCCAATTGGATTCCAATGCGGTTGTTGAAGATCTGTTACACAAGTTACCTGGAATGGTTGTTTGGGGCGATGGTGAAGTGACCTATAATGGAAGAACGGTACCCACTATTCTAGTGAATGGGAAGCCTTTCTTTGGTTCGGATATGGCTATTGCGCTTCAGAATATTGATAAAAAAGCGGTGGATAAGCTNNCGAACCAGAGAGGATAAACAAAAAGATCCTGAAAACAAACAGATGGAAATGAATGTGGTGCTTAAAGAGGGGAAGGAGAACATGTTGTTTGGAAGTGTTGGTGCTGGATATGGTACAGACGATAGGTACCAAGGAAATATGAACCTGAATAAAAGTTTCGGCAAATCCCAAGCAACAGTAGCGTATTCTGTCAATAATATCAATAAAAACCTGAGCAGTGTGGACCAACTACTAAGGAATACTACATTCAAAGGGATAGGGGTAAATGCGGATTTTGAATCCGATTTTCAGCGATCGGGGATTCTGAATCAGCATGTGGTTGGCGCTCGTTATCAGTACGACCTTAGTGGAAAGAACCAAACCAATAACCAAAACACTTTTCAAGGAAATGTAAATGCGAGATGGGAAAATAATTTACAGGAAAACGAGTCGAAAACCATTCTACTGACTTCGGAAAGTACAGATCATAATAGTCGGGCATCCAAATCAAGCAGTGAATATGATTCTAGACACCAAAACGGAAATTTTAGTTATTTCCGGACGAATTATTCAACAGAAGCAGAAAAGCGAAGTTATAGTTACAATGGAAATATTAATTTAAGAAATAGCCACGTTGAGAGTATTTCAAATAATTTGAATCTTTATGATTACTTGGAAAACCAATCTTCCAATAGCCTAGAAAATTCAAATACCAGATTAAGTTCAGATATGGATTTCAATTTACGGTATAATTTAAATCAGAAATGGAAAGTAATGGATGGGAATGGGAAAAGGTTGAATAAAACATTAGATTTAATAGGTTTTGATTTTGGATTATGGGGAGCAGTAAGTTCTTCAAAAGATGAAAACTTTGTTATTGGTTTTTATGAGAATATTACCAATCCTGAATTGGATAAAGAGAGTCATAGGAAATATGAGAATTCGAATAATACGAAAAATTTATCTGGAGATATGAATTTATCTTATGATAAAATTAGTTTGAAACAGCGGTTAATTTATATTACATCTGATGTAGACCAACAAGTAAATGAATTGAAGGATGGCACTATGATTGAAAATGGCGCATTGACTCATATTTCTAAATCTAATAAACTGGAATATGAACCAGCATTAACCTATAATACCAGCTTACAAAATAAATATCTAAATGGTAGGTATAGTAAAAATATCAATCTTAACTTAAGTATGGGGGCAAGATTTTTTAGGGATGATCAGACCTCTACATTGGATTACCGGAATTTACTTCAAAATTTCACCACATTTAAGCCAAATATTTCCTTAAACCAAAGCTTTAGCCGTATGGGTAAATATTACCTCAGCAATGGCTTTAGTTATAATTATAATGAAGAATATCCTTCTTTGGATAGGCTGAGGCCGATATATGATGATATCAATCCAGGAATACGGTATTATGGTGCAAAATATCCATTAAAAGTTACTGGAGTGCATGCCTTTAGTTTGAATGGAAATTATAATGAAATGAAGCAATATTCTGCTAGGTATAATTATAATGTTAATTATAGAATTTATAAGGATGGTCTTACGGACAGTTTGATTTATGAAGGGCCAGAACAACAGGTTTTTACGAGCCAGGTTCCACAATCTCAACATCTTGTTTCATATTATCTAAGTTTTTCTAAGCCATTTTTGTTAAAGAAAGATCATACCTTAACCCTTAATGTTTCCAATAATGGAAGTTGGGGTAATAAATATCAATATGTGGATGACTTTATGCAGGAAATGATCAATAGGAACCTTTCTTTTCAAATGAATATGAATTATACGTTCCTGAATAAGCTGCAGGTGGCCATGAAGAATAATTTTGGTATTTATTCGAGAACGGATAAAAAAGCGGAGAACAGTAATAATGATTATACGTCAAAGAATTGGACCTTGGGTCTTGCTTCGGCTTATATGTTGACGAAAAGATGGACGATCAATACCAGTTTGGATAACAGGACCAACTTTTCAAAGTTCCAAGATAATAAGGCTTTGATCTGGAATGTGAATATGACGTATAGGATGTTGAAAGGAAATAATTTAGAAGTGAAAGTAGCAGCGCTGGATTTATTGAAGCAGAATAAAGGCTTTTATTTTTATGATAGTGTAACGGAATTTACAACTGGTACGAGGAATCTTTTAACGCAGTATTATATGGTTTCTTTGAGCTATATGCCAAGGAAGTTCGGGAAGTAAACGTCCTTGAGAGGAGGTATGCGTCATTGCGAGGAGCTTTNNCTCGCAATGACGCGGAAAGATTGCTTCGTTCCTCGCAATGACGTAGAGCCCTCGCAAAAACTAATTACCTTCGAATAACCTATTTCCAAAAACCTTATTATAATAAGACAAGGTATAAACATCAAGCTGATGCGTATAATTCCTTCCTTCCTTGGCCTTTCCGTGCAATTTACTCACTGAATAATACACAATATCATCATTCGAAAAATTATCCAAATCCTTATTACTTGATTTTTTACCATCAATCCAAACTCCATAAACCGAAGGATTTTTCCAGGCAGAAAATGTAGACCTATCTGGTGATCTCTTTGTCGGCTTTGTTTCCAATGTAATAAATACACCCGGGCTCAAAAACATATTTCCTTTCCCAGATCTCGCAGCTCGCTGTTCCTTCGACATTTTGGAAGCAATATAAGCCATCCGTTTTTGATCAATGGAACCAAAATCCACATTATTACCATTTTTACCAACAGACAATTCTCTAATTACTTTATCATACTCATCCAACATGGCTTTACTCGCACCATTTTGCGGAACGGTATCAGCAGATTGAATAACTTTATTGACAGAAACCACATCCTCCATTTCAGAAATTGTTTCCATTGGATGGCTTTCAGCAGTTTTGTTACTGAATAATAGGGCAGACCCAGCCAGCAACAAGCCAGAGAAAACAAGCATACCTGCTTTGTTCCTCCATTTTTCTTTTTTGTTCATCATGTTTAATCGGGTTTTTAATTGTTTAAAATTTAATTGACTACTCAGAACAGGATTTTTCTCCTGATATTCCAATCCGATCAATAGGTATTGATAGGCTTTTAATGAATTGCTTTTATCTAATACCGCTTCATCCGCTAAATATTCATGATTTAATTGTATTGAATTTTTGATCAACCAATTAAAGGGATTCCAATAAGCAAAGATCAAAATGATTTCAGCCAATAGCACATCCAAGCTATGAAGCTGTCTGACATGCGCTAATTCATGGTCCCAGACCATTTTAGGAATATCCTTTTCATAATCTTCCTTAGAAACAAATACATAGTTGAAAAAACTGAAAGGATCGTTTTTCCTGTTTAATACGATTAAGGTAAAATCCACATGCAGAATACCTGGATTTCTTCTAATCAACCCAAATAATTGAAGAAGATTCTTAAGAAACCTAATCAATAACAAAACCGAAATACCTATCCCTAGGATGACAAACACTAATACCCAATCAAACTTTTCCTGCTCAACCAAATTCGGAGCGGTAAGAATGCTAGGTCCAACTGCCCCTTGAGTAATAACAATATGCTGCATATTTGGAATCTGTTGAAGCAATTCCGGAGCATCCATCACGGAAAAACTTAGGAAAGGAATTACAAGGGGAAATAAAATACAAGCAATGAGGTATATTCTCTTCGCCACATGATAATTCATGTTTTCAAACCATAGTTTATATGGAATATATAAACAGGCAGAGCAAAGCAGATAATTTATAATATAAGCCGTCATGATTTTTTCTTTTCTATTTCCGAATCGATCATTCGTCTAAGTTCTTGCAACTGTTCTTCATTCAGATCACTTGATTTGGTAAAAAAGGAGGCAAACTGCAAAGGAGAATTACCGAAAAAATCCTTGATCATAATGTTTACCTGTTTCCCAAAATACGTGTCCTTGTCGATCAATGGATAATACTGCCGGGAATTCCCCAACATATGATAACCTACAAATCCTTTCTCCTGCATCCTTTTCAATAAGGTCAATACCGTAGAATTGGACGGGAGAGGAGGTTCGAACTGATCCATAATTTCTTTCATAAAGGCTTTTTCTAGATTCCAGATGATTTCCATTACTTGTTCTTCAGATTTTGAAAGGCTCATGTCTACAATTGTTTATGTTACTCTACAAATGTAGATATTAAAATTAGAATTCCAAATTTTTTATCAAATTTTAATGGGATAGCCTAATCACATAAATATTACAATCTAAGCAATCGATTGATTAGTGTAATATTCCCTAAACATCCCTTTCAACCCCTTAAAAACGGGTTTTTATCGAAATCTAATACTTATATTAGGTTCAAACAATATGAATTTTATTATGAATAAAACCTTTTTAACCTTAGCCATTTCCTGTTTATTAACTAGCTCAGCCTTTGGGCAAAGTGCCCAAGATTTTAAGGATGCCTATGAGAACCTGTCGATTTTCCAGGATGCCATGGCGACAAAACTTAAGCCAGGCATTNNTAAAAGATCCAGCGTTAAAGCAACATGCTTTGAACCTATTGAATGGTAAAAACGATAACCAATACAAACTGGCAAGTTATAAGGCCTACCTATCTCCAAATGTATTGGGCAATATGTTGAGCATTGGTGATGGGTATAGTAAATATGAGAATGTTACAGGTGTTTATCTACCAACGGGTAAACATATCGTCATCGTAGATGGCATTGAGGAAGGTAAAGACGTGAAATTATTGGTTCCTAATTGGATGCGAAAAGCACCCAACCCGGAAGAACCGACCAAAGATCCGAAAGGGTGGGGAATCGAGAAGAAGGAATTCGAGTTGAAGAATGGGGTCAATATCATCGAATTAAAGGATTTTGGAAGTTTGGCCTACATCAGCTATTTCTCTTATGAACCCGAAAAAGAAAAACCAATTACTGTCAACTTTCTTACTGGACAGGTAAATGGTTATTTTGATATCAATAAACATAAGGATGCCGATTGGGATCGCATGTTATCCCAGGCGATATTTCCTATCCTGGATGCCAAAGGAAAGCATATACAGATCGCTTATCCAGTAGAATCCCTTAAAAAATACGCGTCTGGAAAAGGGGTAGAACTAATCAGTAATTATGATTCCCTGGTATATCGTCAACACCGGATCATGGGCCTAATCAAACACAACCGAGTGCCGGAAAATAAAATCCTGGCGAGGGTAAATTATAACTATTACATGTTCCGTGATGGAGATGGGGTAGCTTATATGGGTGATAAGAAAGGTTATGCCATGGGGATGGTGGTTAATCCAGCATCGGTGATCAAAGGGGATCCATGTTGGGGATTCAGCCATGAGGTAGGGCATGTGCACCAAACCAGGCCCATGTTCAATTGGGGTGGATTGGGTGAAGTGAGTAATAACCTATTTTCCTTATATGTGATGCGTTCCTTCGGAAACAAATCCCGGATATTGGAACAGAACAACTTCAATTTGGCAAAGACCAATATCATCGATAAAAAGATTTCCTTCCTTCAGGATCCCGATGTATTCAACAGGCTGGTTCCATTCTGGCAGTTGCAATTGTATTTTGAAGGGGCTGGTAATAATCCTGATTTTTATCCTGATCTTTTTGAGGCATTCCGCAACCAGAACAAAAACAATACGCCGAACAGGCAGCGTATCCAGGCAAACTGGGGCAGGGCAGGAGCACCAATGGAACGCAACCCTGCTGTACATCAATTGAATTTCGTGAAGACAGCCTGTGAAGTTTCCAAAACCGACCTAACCGAATTCTTTGATAAATATGGTTTCTTCTATGTAGGAACGATGGAATATGATGATTATGGAAAATATAATTATAATATGACGCAAGAAATGGTTGATGAATGTAAAAAAGCCATCAAGGCCATGAATCTAAAGAAACCAAGCTTAGATATCAGTACCTTAAGCGATAAGTTTTAACATATAAAAATAGCTTGTTTTTTGACAAGCTATTTTTGTTTAACTTTAAACCTATTAAAGTTACATTAATTCAAAGCCACATTAACTTAAAGCTGCATGAAATCAGTTTCTCGATTATTTTTTCAATATATATTATTTCTTTTTCCAATTACCTTATTTCCCATCCCGTCTTTCGCCGCAAAAGGAGATAGCAGTATAGTAGATTTTTTCAGGGATAGGATCAAGGATTATGAAAAATCTGGAGATTATGATTTCCAGCATCGAAAAAACCTTCCGATAAATCAGTTGACTTCAACCAAGGAACGGATTTGGGAACTTTGGAAAAAAGCAAATACCACTTTTGAACAGTTACCGATAGTTACGACGGAAGCACCTATAGAAAAATATGATTATCCGATTTATTCTTGGAAACTGATGGATGAAGATCCCATGCCTTTCTATTATTTCAAGAAACAGGAAAAACCTGCAGGAGGTTATCCCTTGTTTCTTAATACCCATGGTTCTGGGCCAAAATCTTCCGAGTTCCTTGCTACGTTAAAATGGAGTTTAGTTTATCAGGACGGTCCCTCTGTTTATTTTATTCCCCAGATTCCCAATGAGAAAAGATACCGCTGGTGGTTTAAATCCAAACAATATGCCTGGGAAAAGTTATTCCGATTGGCAATGATAGATGATACTTTTAACCCGAATAAACTTTATGTAATGGGCATTTCCGAAGGAGGATATGGAAGTCAGCGATTGGCTGCATTTTATGCGGATTATTTAGCAGGAGCAGGGCCAATGGCAGGAGGGGAGCCTTTAGAAAATGCGCCGCCTTTAAATTTTAGGCATATGGCTTTTTCGTTGGAAACAGGGGAAAAGGATACGGGTTTTGGACGGAATAAACTGACATTAGCGGCAAAAAATCAATTTGATAGCTTAAGTAAGGTGTATCCTGGTGATTTCATCCATAAAATTAATCTACAAGAAGGGAAAGGTCATAGTATTGATTATCGGGTAACCACGCCTTGGTTGGTAAAATATTCCAGGAAACCTCGACCAATCGATTTTGAATGGATTTTGTTTACTATGGATGGCCGATATCGTAGAAGTTTTTATAACGTGTTTGTTCGGAAGCCCTTGAATATTTCGGAGGAGGATAAATTTGATCGAGCTTCATTTAAGTTTAAGATAGATAAAAAGGATAATGCCATCTATTTAGAAACCAAGTTGCAGGATAAAATGAGTAGCAAAAGTAAACCGGTCGATTCGGGAGAAATCAGTATTTATTTAGCAGAGGATATGCTTGATTTGTCAAAAAAGATTAAGGTATATTATCAGGGAAAACTTGTCCAAAATAAAAAATTGAAGCTTTCAAAAGGGAATATTATAGCGAGTTGTGCGATTTTTGCAGATCCTGAAAGGTTATTTCCAGCTAGGGTTGATTTAAAGTTGTAAGTTTATAGCAGCAATTGATTTCATTAGGTTAAATTCAGGTTTATTTTTTATTAAGCTTTCTTTAATTCTATTATTTCTATTTAAATTTATCATAGGTTTATGTAAATATGGCCTATGAAAACGAAAATATTTTTGAGCAGTTGTTTGATGTTCTCTTCGCTGCTCGCTTTGGGGCAAACTCCGATTGATACCGAATTAAATAATAACCGCATNNTAAAATTACCGAATGGATGGTTTTTGTCGCCTGTAGGTAATCAACTGGAATTGGGGGATTTACCCTTGAACCTCGTGATAAGCCCTAATAAGAAATTAGGAGCTGTGACCAACAACGGGCAAAGTACCCAGACAATCGAGCTCCTAGATTTAAAAAACCAGAAAAAATTACACAGTGTTGAAATTGCCAAATCATGGTATGGATTAGCATTTTCTTCAGATAGCCGTAAATTGTATGCTTCCGGAGGGCATGACAATAAAATTAATATCTATGGCATCGGCCAAGGAAAACTCCAGATCCAAGACTCCATTATTTTAGGGAAACCATGGCCTAATCGGATCGGTACGGCTGGATTGGATGTAGATGATAAACTGTACCATCAATTGTATGTGGTTACAAGAGAGGATAAACAGCTCTATATCATTGATCTGAAGAATAATTCCATCAAAAATAAGATCGATTTAGTGGATGAAGGCTATACCTGTAAATTAACGCCTGATAAAAAGCAACTTCTTATCAGTGTATGGGGTGGAAAAAAAGTATTGATCTATGATACCAGGATGAATGCGATGATCAAGGAAATCGCCGTAGGAAGCCATCCGAATGAGATTGTTCTAAACAAAAAAGGCACAATGGCCTTCGTGGCAAATGCAGATGATAACTCTGTATCCATCATCAATATCGCAGAAGGAAAAGTTATAGAAACTTTGAATGCAGCCTTATTTCCAAATGCGCCAAGTGGATCGACGAGTAATGGCGTAGCCTTGTCCGAAGACGAAAAAACCTTATATATTGCCAATGCGGATAACAATTGTTTAGCCGTATTTGATATTCATGAACCAGGGAAGTCCATCTCCAAGGGTTTTATTCCGGTGGGTTGGTATCCTACCAATGTAAAGGTTCTCGGAAAAACGATCATGGTGACCAATGGCAAGGGGTTATCCTCGAAGGCAAACCCTGGAGGTCCTAATCCAACAGATGTGAAAGAAAAGGTGGATCGGCATTCTGGAGATAACTCCAAGCAAAAGCCTACGGAATATATCGCAGGTTTATTTAAGGGAACCTTAAGTTTTATCGAAACACCCAATGCCAACACGCTAGCTAGCTATTCTACAGCAGTTTATCAGAATACCCCTTATTCAAAAGACAAGGAGTTAAATGCGGAAGGCGAGCCCGGAAATCCTATTCCGATGAAGGTTGGTGATCCTTCGCCGATTAAACATGTTTTTTACGTGATCAAGGAGAACCGTACCTATGACCAAGTATTGGGTGATTTACCGCAAGGAAATGGTGATCCTAGTTTATGCTTATTTGGCGAACGTATCACCCCGAACCAGCATAAGATTGTGCAGGAATTTGTGTTGTTGGACAATTTTTATGTGGATGCGGAGGTAAGTGCTGATGGACATAACTGGAGTATGGGCGCATATGCGAATGATTACTTGGAGAAGACCTGGCCATCAAGTTATGGTGGGAGAGGAGGAACCTATGGTGGCGAAGGGGAGCGCGAAATAGCAAATAATAAAGGTGGGTTTATCTGGGATAATGCCTTAAGGCATGGGGTTTCCTACCGTACGTATGGCGAATTTGCGGACAAGGGAAAACCTAAAGTAAAATCGTTGATCGGTCATGTAGCAACCGGATATAGCAGTTATGATCTTTCCATTTCGGATACCACAAGGATTCGTCAATGGAAAGCCGATTTTGACCAATTAATAAAAGATGGAAATGTTCCCCAACTAACGACTATTCGTATCAGCAATGACCATACCGAAGGTATGCGCGCAGGTAAGAAAACGCCTTATGCGCATGTGGCAGATAATGATCTGGCGGTAGGGATGTTCGTAGATTATATCAGTAAAAGTCCGATTTGGAAGGAAACTGCCATTTTTATTTTGGAGGATGACGCACAGAACGGACCAGACCATGTGGATGCCCATCGCAGTCCGGCATACCTGATTAGCCCGTATATCAAACGGAAATCGGTAGATCATACCATGTATTCCACTACAGGAATGATCAGGACCATCGAATTGATCTTGGGGATGAAACCGATGACGCAGTACGATGCGGCGGCAACACCAATGTGGCGATCCTTTACCAGTACGCCCGATTTTACACCATTTGATTTTGTGCCAGCAAATGTAGATCTGAATGAACGAAATCCAACCAAAGGGAAATTAGCGGCTATGAGCGAAAAATTTGATTGGTCCAAGGAGGATGCAGTTCCGGATTTGGTATTCAATGAGATGCTTTGGCAGGGTTTAAAAGGGGAGAGTGCTCCGGCACCCAAAAGAGCCGCTTTCTTAAAGATCAGTGAGAAAAAGGATGATGATGATTAGGAGGGGATATACTTTCCTAACGAAATATTAAAATTTATATATTCAACCAACAGGAAATTGTTGGTTGATTTTTTTTTGGCGATTTATGCTGATTTTATAAAGATGTATTCTTCAATTTCGGCTTGTCTGATCGTTGAAAATCCTTTATCTGATCCGATTTTTTTAAATCCGGAGTTTTCCAAGACCTTTTGTGAGCCTAGGTTATCAAATGCAACACGTCCATATAATGGCCTTGTTTTTTCAATTTCAAGGAACTTTACCAATGCTTTTGAAGCAATTCCATGATTCCAGAATTTTCTGTCTATCCAATAGGTGATTTCTGCATCTGAATCGAGGATAAATTTGGAAATGCTTCCTACGATTTCCTTGTCGATCAAGATCGTTTGGTTGTTTGTGGAAGGATCGGCCAATATTTTAGTGTATTTCTTGAGGTATGCGGATTTGTCCGTAGAATCTTTTGACATAAATGCCGCTAAATGACGAGCATCTTGATCCAGTTGGAATTGAAATAAGGTTTCTAGATCTGAGGATTCTGTTGGTCTTAGAGTTATGTTTTTGTAAAAGGTTTCCATGAGCGTAAATAGTTTTTTAAATAGTTCAATTAAATCCTTTGAACAATTATCTTTAGGTAAAAATAATAGATATAATCATATTCTCGGATTAACTGTTAGGGTTTGCTTCGTAGTAATAACATACTGAAAGTATACTGAAAGTATGTAAAATGTATGCTTTATATACTTTTCTAATACTTTAACCTTGGTTTAAACATGCTTAAACAGCGATTTTAACCCTAAAATAAACATATTTTGAAGTGTTAGGTTAGAAGGCAAGCTTAGAAAATGTATAATAAATGTTAAGATGATGAGTAAAGCTTTTTTATTATAGATTAGGATATTTATTTGAATTTTGGTGGGTGTTGAATATAGCGTAAATATAAACTACTTTTTCTTGTTCTTCAACCTCAAAAAATATCAAATAGGGTAAAGATTTAAAAGGCAGAGCTCTTATATTTTTATATCTAAACTGAAAAAAAGGGTTTATCTCTAAAGCATCTAACGCTTGGTTGAGCTCGTTTTTAAAATTATATTCTCCAGCTTCAGACCGTTGACTGTGGTAATCTATTGCTTGGTCTATATCTCTGTCTGCAATATCAGAGAATCGTAACTTATAGTTTGTACTTTCTTTTGATATCATCTCTAGAAGTATACGTTATTTTATCCTGCTCCAAGGCTTTATCTAATATCACTTTTTGCTCTTGGGAAACTTCAATAAAATCATCATTATTATCATTGGGAATAATGATAATCTCTACTCTTTTAGCATTAAAATCTTTAGGAAGCGAAACATTAAAAGAATGGTCTTTCACTTCAATAAATTGTCTGATAGCCTTCATATTTTTAAAGTTTTGCATAAACTTGTTTGGTTTTGAAATCTCTAATCGTTAAAACCTTAATATTGCTAAATTAAGATAAATAGCGTAAAATAGAAATATAAANNCAATTAAGACTTGTTTTGTATGCTATTATCTATGAACAACATGTTTATAAAACCACCTATAATATATATCTTATAATTTATATTATGTTAAATAGAATATTACAAAGACTCTCCTTATAGAGAATCCTTGCGCTGTTTTAAAATATAATGTATCCGATTAGGCTGATTGTAATATCACTGCTGCTACCGTTAAGTTGTTTCTAGGATCTATTAATATACCTCTTGAATTTTCAGGAAAATCCAGTTGGTCATCAAAAATGATATTCTCCGCTGCTTTAATTTTTACTTTGGCAATATCATTCAACCCAATACTTTCTCCAACAATTTTTTCCTGATTGTGCACATCGTATTTATACTCAATTTCAGCTACCTTAATTTTCGTCAGTTTACTGTGATTTTGTAAAAGATAGATTTGACCAATTTCCAAGGGTTGATTTTCAAACCAAGCCAAATTTGCCTCTACTATTTTTTCGGATTTCGTTGGGTATGCTGCACTAACTATAAAATCACCTCTTGAAATATCCAGGTCATCCTCCAAATGAACAATTACAGATGCGCCGTTTTCAGCGGCATCTAATGGTTTCTGATCAAATTCTATGGCTGAAACCGTAGATCGTTGTCCGCTGGGAAGGATTACAACCTCTTCTCCTACCTTTAGCCCCTCTCCTAGCACTTTTCCTGCATATCCCCTATAATCATGTAAATCAGCGCTTTGCGGTCTGATGACCCATTGTACAGGCAATCGCCAGCCTTTATTTTCCGAATTATTAATTTCCACATTTTCCAGGTATTCCAATAAGGAAGGGCCTGAATACCAACTCATCTGATTCGATTTTTCAACGATATTATCACCTTTTAAGGCTGATACCGGAATAAAGTCTACATCTTTTAACTTGAGATTTTCAGCTAAACGAAGGTAATCCGTTTTAATATTCTCATATACGGCCAGTTCATAATCCATCATATCCATTTTATTGATACAAACCAATACCTTTTTGAGACCTAATAATTTGGCTAAAAATGAATGTCTTTTGGTTTGTTCGATAACCCCTTTCCTCGCATCGATCAAAATAATGATCAGATCGGAATTGGATGCACCGGTTACCATATTTCGAGTATACTGTATATGTCCAGGCGCATCGGCTATAATAAACTTCCTGTTTTCGGTTTGGAAATATTTATACGCCACATCAATGGTAATTCCCTGTTCGCGTTCTGCCTTGAGCCCATCGGTCAATATGGCAAGATCAACAGTCCCATCGTCATTTTTTCTATTAGCCCGTTTTATGGCTTCCAATTGATCATCCAATATGGAATTCGTATCGTAGAGCAATCTCCCGATTAAGGTGCTTTTTCCATCGTCTACAGATCCTGCTGTAATAAATTTTATAATGTTCATGATGATGCTAAAGTATTTTAAAAATAACCTTGTTTCTTGCGCTCTTCCATCGCGGCTTCGGATACCTTATCGTCCATTCTTGCTCCTCTTTCGCTTACGGTAGACGCTTTTATTTCTGCGATAATATCTTTCAAAGTATTGGCTTCTGAATCTACTGCAGCTGTACAGGTGATATCGCCTATTGTTCTGAACCTTACCGATTTATTTTTAATGGTATCTTCCTGATCGAGTTGTAGAACAGCATGGGCTGCCATCCATTGCCCATTCCTAAAAACCACCTCTCTCTCATGACTGAAATAGATGGATGGGATGGCTATCTTTTCCCGTTGAATATAGTTCCAAACATCCAATTCGGTCCAATTGGAGATGGGAAATACACGGACATTTTCCCCTTTCTGAATCTTTCCATTGAAGATGTTCCACAGTTCGGGTCTTTGCCTTTTAGGATCCCATTGTCCAAAATCATCCCTCACCGAAAATATCCTTTCTTTAGCCCTAGCTTTTTCCTCATCCCTTCTTGCGCCACCTATACAGGCATCAAATCCATATTCTTCGATGGTATCCAACAGCGTAATGGTCTGCAGCGCGTTTCGGCTGGCGTTTTTACCTTTCTGTTCTATCGCCTTTCCTTGATCTATGCTATCCTGTACATAGGAAACGATCAGTTGCTCACCAATTTCTTTAACCAATTGATCCCTAAAATCTAATGTTTCCTGGAAATTGTGCCCTGTGTCGATATGCACCAATGGAAAAGGAAATTTTCCAGGTCGAAAGGCTTTTTTGGCCAAGTGCACCAAGGTGATGGAGTCTTTTCCCCCCGAGAATAATAAGGCTGGCTTTTCAAATTGCCCAGCAACTTCTCTTAATATATAAATGGCTTCCGCCTCTAAATGATCTAAATAATCCATGCTTATGTTCTTATTTCGTAATCTGATGTAATCCACACTCCTTTTTGCTTTTATCTTCCCACCACCAACGGCCTGCTCTAAAGTCATCGCCTGGTTGGATAGCTCGTGTACAAGGTTGACATCCAATACTTGGAAATCCCCTGTCATGTAATGGATTATAAGGTATGAAGTTACTCTTTAGTTGAAGTTCAACTTCTGTCAAAGTCCAATCAAATAGTGGATGTATTTTGATGATCTGATTGGATGCATCCCATTCTACTGGCTCCATTTGATCGCGGTTGTCGGATTGTTCTCTTCGGATTCCCGTAATCCACACCTCATATCCCTGAATGGCCCTTTTTAAGGGGTCAATCTTTCGGATATAACAACATTCCTTTCGATCTTCTATGGATTGATAAAAACTGGACGGACCTTTCGTGTTAACAAGTTCCTCAACAGCTGATGTATTCGGATAAAATGCCCGAATGGGCATTCGATAGGTTTCCAAGGTCCGGTTCCATACATAATAGGTCTCTGGAAAAAGCCGACCAGTATCTAAGGTGATCAATTGGGCTTGGCTTCTGATGGATGCCATTAAATGGGTGATCACTTGATCCTCTATACCAAAGGAAGTTGTAAATACAGCTTTACTACCGAACTTACTATCCACATAGGTTAGGATTCCGGTCGCATCAAGACCCTGAATCTCCTGTTTAATTTCTGCTACCCTGTTCATAATCTGCTATTAATCCCTTGGTATGATCGTTCAACACCTTTATCTTTTCTTTTAGATTACCTCGAAGCTGATTGCGGTATCTGGACAATAACTCCAGACTTTCATCAATTTCCTCCGGTAAGATCTCCTGCAAGAATTCCTTTAATCTTTTGCTGATGGTTGGTGACTTCCCATTGCTGGATATGCCGATCTTTAGGTTACCTTTTTGAACAACCGAACCGAGATAAAAATCACATAAAGCCGGTTTGTCTGCCACATTCAATAGAATATGCCTACTCTTGGCCAATTTCCTGACCTGCTCATTGAAAGTAGGGTTATTGCTGGCCAGCATGATAATATCTTTATTTTCCACATCAGCATCCTGAAATGCTCTTTCATGGATATCCAAATTTGGTTTCCCATTTGCGAAATCCCAAAATGCTGGAGAGATTTCCTTTGCTACAACCATGACTGGAGCATGTGGCGAATTGCTTAATAAAGCCTGTAATTTCTCCAATCCGACAGGTCCTGCCCCTACCAGCAGAGTCTGTAACTGATCCAATTTCAGGTATATGGGGAATAACTGGTTCATGATGCGATCGTGCTTAAAAGTTCTTTTTTCACCTGTTCAAACTGCTGATGTTTAACCACCACTTCACCAAGCACGATAATGGCAGGAACGCCAATCCTATTTTCTGCAACAGCTTCGATAATAGAGTCTATTCGTCCTAAAACCACTTTTTCGTTTTCCAAGGAACCATTTTGGATGAGTGCGATCGGCAATTCTCCTTTTCCGGCATCCTGATAAAGCTTGACGATTTCCTTAAGCTTTGCAAACCCCATCAATACCACCACGGTTGCATTGGTTTTTACGGCAGCAAATAGATCTTCGGAGATCCTCCCGTCAGATGTGGATCCGGTAATCACCCAAAAAGATTCGGCTATTCCTCGATAGGTCAAGGGGATTTCCTGTAGTGCTGTTAAACCTACAGAAGAAGATATGCCTGGAACAACAGCGGTTTCAATACCAAAGGTTCTCACAAAATCGAGTTCTTCACCACCTCTACCGAATACAAAAGGGTCGCCCCCTTTTAAACGAACTACATGCCCATGGGTCAAGGCATAATCGACCATCAATTGATTGATATAGTCCTGGGAAGTTGAAAGTCTTTCTGCCCTTTTTCCTACATATATTTTCGTACAGTGCGCTGGCGCTTCTGCTAATAAGCATTCATTGACTAAGGCATCGTAAAGAATAACATCAGCAGACGATATGGCTTTCATTCCCTTTAATGTAATCAGATCAGGGTCGCCTGGTCCTGCTCCAACTAAAGTAACTTTTGCTTTAACTTGTGTCATGTTGTGTGCTGTATATTAAGGATTTACTAATGATTTTAATTCTTCTCTACGGGATGCGGCTTCCAGATAGAAAGCTTGCGCTTGGAGGATATACGTCGCTGCAAATTCTTTGGAGGGTGCATATTTGTTGATCTGTAACACCCGCTCTTCAAATGTACCTGGCAGTTTGAAGCTACCATCATTGATGTATTGTTGATCAAACTCCTGGATAACGGCCGATTGGGTAGATACATTGATCCCTCGATCCAGCAACAGGGCTTTGGCAGTCCAAACAAATGTCGAATAGGCATGGTAGATCGCATCGGCGAATTGCTCCTGGTTTGCGGCCAAAGTGGCTAGATCCAGCTTTTCCTCAGCTTCTAATAATAGCGTGGCCACCAAGTCGATCATCACCCCGGCGCATTCACCTACGCCAATTGCGGTGGCAAAAGTCTCTTCATGGCCCCAATCGAGCATTTCATCAGCTGTAAGATTGCTCAGGTCTGCCAAAGGTTTCAACAATCGGTAGAAATGATCCTTTCCATGTGCATCGTAATAGCTGTGGAAATTCTGGTCAACTCTCTTATTGCTTTTAAAATCATTCAAAAGGAGATCTACTACTTGTAGCACGCGTTTGGTAGGAACTTTGATCACCCTTTCGGCTACTCTGCCAATGCCATCGCCTACCGTTCCGCCAGCAAGCATCACCTGCGCAGCAGGAACAACAGCGCCCCCAGCCTTCACTGAACTGCCATGAAAGCCTATGTGCGCCAATCCATGCTGTCCACAGCTGTTCATGCAGCCAGAGATCTTGATCTTCAATTCCTGTTCCCGGATGAAATCAGGATGGAACTCCTGTATATAGTTTTCCAAAACCCTTGCCATTTCCGTAGAGTTGGAAATACCCAGGTTACAGGTGTCCGTGCCTGGGCAGGTAGTGATATCCGCCGTGCTGTTATAGCCGGCTTTTGCCAATCCCAAGCTATGTAACACATTGAATATATGCGGCAAGGAGCTTGGTCGTACATATTTGAACAATAAATTTTGGTCTTGTGTGATTCGAATGTCATCGGCAATATGGTCTTTCACAGCATCGATCAGCTTTCGGGCCTTATCGGTGGAAAGATCGCCTGTTTGCACTTGGACATACACGCCGAAAAATCCAGGTTGTTTCTGTTCGAAGGTATTTGTGCTTTTCCATAGGAAGAAAGCTGGTTCATCCACAGGTTTAACTACTGTTATCGGAGGATTTGGTAATTCCAAAGACTCCTCTACCCACGGATCGATGGCAACCTTTTGGTTTTTTATGGCTATTTTTTCCTGTTCGATAAGTGCTAAAACTTCTTCAAAACCAAGCTTTTGAACGAGGTATTTAAACCTAGCCTTATTGCGGTTATTCCTTTCGCCATAACGATCGAAGACACGGAGTGTGGCTTCCATATAGGGGATGATTTCATCTTGAGGCAGAAATTCGGAGACGATTTGGCCTAATATCGGCTGAGCCCCCAATCCGCCTGCCAAAAGGACTTTGAAGCCTCTACGTTCTTGGCCATTAATGATTTTGATTTTGGGGATGAATCCGAAATCATGGATATAGGAAAAGGCGGTATCTTTTTCACTAGCAGAAAAGGAAATCTTGAATTTACGCCCCATCTCGGCACAAATGGGATTTCGTAGGAAATAGCTGAAGGTCTTATGTGCATACGGAGAGACATCAAATGGTTCAAGCGGATCGATTCCTGCAGTTGCAGAGGCCGTTACATTTCTGACCGTATTTCCGCAGGCTTCGCGTAGGGTCATGTCATCTTCGGCCAGCTTAGCCCATAGCTCCGGCGTTCTATCCAGACTTACATAGTGAATCTGTATATCCTGGCGGGTAGTAAGATGCAGGTTGCTACTTGCATATTCATCCGAAATATCTGCAATCTTCAACAATTGTTTAAAAGTGACCTTTCCGAATGGTAATTTGATCCGTACCATCTGAACCCCCGCCTGCCTTTGCCCGTATACTCCTCGCGCCAGTCTTAGCGATCTGAATTTTTCCTCCGGTACCTCTCCTTTCTGATATGCCCGAATCTTTTTTTCCAACTCTATGATTTCCTGTTCGACAATAGGATTCTCTAATTCTGTTCGAAAACTCTGCATGATGTTCCTTTGATGTTTATTAATTGTATAACATTATTACCCTTTCATTATGGAATTTGTAATCTCCGTGGACAAATGTATAAATTATTTTTTTAGATAGTATATTAAATCTACCAAATTAGTATATATTTGTAGCGTTATTGGTTTTTTGATGGTATAATTCAAACGAATGAATAGATTTAAAGCCTTGTATTTCATATTATTAGCGATTGTTTTGGGGCATGGTTGTGCGCCAAAAGAATCAGAAAGCTATATAGCAGACGGTAGTTATACGGGTTCCATATCCATTTCTGGAGCATTTGCTTTATATCCCTTGGCGGTATTATGGTCGGAGGATTTTAAGAAGATTCATCCCAATGTACGGTTTAATATCTCGGCGGGTGGAGCGGGAAAAGGTATAGCGGATGTGTTGACCGATATGGTGGATATTGGATTTGTTTCCCGTGACCTACATCCACAGGAAACAGAGCGAGGAGCCTTTCCCATTACCGTGGCGAAAGATGCTGTCATAGCAACCATCAATAGCCAACATCCCAATATGGCGCTCTTAAAAGAAAGGGGTTTAACGGTCAAAGAATTGGAAAACATATTTATACATGGTACTTATAAACGCTGGAAGGATATTGATTCCAGGATGGTTGATGCGCCGATCTTGGTCTATAGCCGATCGGACGCTGCAGGAGCAGCGGAAACTTGGGCCAAGTTTTTCAAGTCATCACAAGAAGATCTGAAAGGCATTGGGATATTTGGTGATCCTGGTCTAGCGCAAGTGGTGAAGGAAAACAAATTGGCTGTTGGATTCAATAATATCAATTATGTTTTTGATCTAAATACAAAGCATACATCAGAAAGGATAAGCGCCTTACCTATAGATATTAATGCCAACGGAAGAATAGATGAGCAGGAAGATTTTTATGGGCATCTGGATTCGCTAACCAAAGCCATTGGTAATGGTTCTTATCCATCGCCTCCTGCACGAGACCTGATGTTTGTTGTACTAGAAGGAAATCGATCAAAACTGCTGAAAGAATTTTTTGGATTTATTCTTCAAGCAAAAGAACAAGGATACTTATTAGCACAAGGTTATGTGCCATTGGACAATGCTACATTAAGTCGGCAAATAGAAAAACTGAATAAATTATAAGCTTAAAAGCGTAGGTATTCATGGACATAAGAATAGTTAAGGATAAATTAGTAAAAAACAGTTCGGCCGTATTATTGGGTTTTACCCTCCTGCTGGTATTGTTGATTTTTATTGGACTTATCCTCAAATCGCAACCTTTATTGGAATCTTATCCCCTAAGCGACATCCTATCCAAGAGTGTTTGGGCGCCTATGAAAGGAGAATTTGGTTTTTTGCCCTTTATATTAGGAACGGTTTGGGTAACACTTATCGCCTTATTGATCGCTGTTCCTTTATGTATTATGGCTGCTGTTTATTTGGTGGAGTATGCTGAAGACCGATTAAGGAATATAGTCCTACCCTTGGTCAATGTGCTGGCCGCCATTCCGCCTGTTCTGTATGGGGTTTGGGGAGTACTTTTTGTCGTGCCGGTGATTAGGGATGCAATTGCCCCACTTTTTGGCCTGCAGGTTTCTGGTTATTCTGTTTTTGCTGGTGGAATGGTATTAGCGGTGATGATATTCCCCATTATGGTGAGCATCATGGTGGAAGTGATACAGACTATCCCACAAGAATTGAAGGCCGTTTCGCTCTCCTTAGGCGCTACAAAATGGGAAACCATCCAACACGTCATCCTGAAGAAAGCAAGGCCAGGTATCACTGCCGCCGTTGTATTGGCAATTTCTCGTGCTTTTGGAGAAACAATTGCGGTATTGATGGTTTGTGGGAACATTCCTAAAGTTCCGAACAGTTTATTCGATGCTGGTTATCCGATTCCTGCACTTATTGCCAATAATTTTGGGGAGATGATGTCAATCCCGCTTTACGATGCTGCATTGATGTTTGCAGCGCTGTTGCTTTTCATCATCATTTTTGGGTTCAACCTCGTTTCCAGGTTGATATTAAATAAATTAGAAGCTCCACATTAATCATGGCCGACATTTCGAAAAGACTTCAAAAAGAAAGGATTGCCAAATTGCTCATGCAGCTTTCGGGCATAGTGATCACAGGATCCTTATTTCTGATCTTAGGGACCATCCTGTATAAGGGCTTGCCCCATTTGACCTGGGAAATGATTTCACAAACACCGAAGGGAGGATTTTACCTGGGAAAATCTGGAGGTGTATTGAATGCGATTATCGGTTCCTTATATTTGGCTGGGTTATCTACGCTATTGGCCACATTGGTCGGTATACCCATAGCGATATACCTGCATGTGTATGTGCGACAAGGCACTGTAATTTCTAGGTTTTCCAAATTACTCTTTGATGTGTTATTTGGTATCCCCTCTATCGTATATGGTGCCATAGCATTCAGCATGATGGTTTTCTTTGGGATCAGGGTTTCCCTTCTTGGTGGAGTGATCACCATAACCTTATTGACCATTCCAATTGTGGTAAGAACATTGGATGAGCTTATGCGTACCATTCCACCGGACCTGAAACATGTAACAGCATCCTTGGGTGCTACGCGCTGGGAATCGGCCAAAGTGATGCTCAAATATATCCGACCTGGTTTGTTCACGGCTTTATTGTTGGCATTTGGTCGCGCTATTGGCGATGTGGCCGGCGTGATGTTGACCACAGGCTATTCCGATAATATCCCCAAATATTTGGATGAACCGACGGCTACCCTGCCCCTGGCCATATTCTTCCAACTCAGCAGCCCTATTCCAGAGGTGCAAGGTCGGGCTTATGCCTCCGCTTTGATCCTTACATTTTTAATTTTAATTANNTGTGCTATGTACTCATTTCCTATCCTCCAAGCAGAAGAAACACAAAACATAATCAGCCTGAAACAACCCCATATACAGATCAAGGATCTGCATGTTGTGGTGGAAGGGCAAGAAATACTGAAAAACATCAACCTGAGCATCCCCAATAATTCGGTGACTTCGATCATAGGGCCTTCTGGATGTGGCAAGACCACCTTATTGAAGACCTTGAACAGGCTACTGGATGATAGTAAGGATGTGGAGATCAGTGGTTCCGTTTTGGTGAATGGGGAGGATATCTATGCCAAGAATGCGGAAGTGACACATATCCGGAAAAAGATGGGTTTGCTATCGCAGAAACCTTTTCCGCTTCCGATGTCGATATTTGATAATATTGCCTATGGTCCAAAGATCCATGGCGAAAGGGATAAAGGGAAGCTTAAAGCTATCGTAGAACAGCAATTACGGAATGTAGGACTTTGGGAAGAGGTGAAAGACCGTTTGGATTCATCGGCGACTAGGCTTTCTATTGGGCAGCAGCAAAGGCTGTGTTTGGCTAGAGGATTAGCGGTTGAGCCTGAGATCATCCTTGGCGATGAATCTACTTCGGCACTGGATCCTATTTCTACCCAGATCATTGAAAACCTGCTGATAGACCTTAAACAGCGGTATACGATTGTTCTGGTGACCCATATCCTTCGGCAAGCCCGAAGGGTTTCGGATTATATCCTGTTTTTATATCAAGGAGAAGTAATTGAGTTTGGTAAAACCGAAGAATTACTTCTCCATCCTAAGCATGAAATCACCAAACAGTATGTGAAAGGATTTATTTCATGAGTATGTTTTCATTAAGTCCTAGTTTCGCCTTCAGGACCTTCCTCGATGGTTTCTGCGATCTCTGCAACACCATCTGGGTCAGTGTCCATCCGGAATGGAGCAGCTTCGTCAAATTCCCCTTCCCATTTGGCTACAACTACAGTTGCCAAACAGTTACCAATTACATTGACCGAAGTTCTTGCCATATCCATTAATTCATCAATACCCAAAATCGCTGCAATAACAAATACCGGTAAACCGAATTGATCTGCCGTAGCGATTAAGATGATCAAGGACGCTCTAGGAACTGCTGCAACACCTTTGGAAGTGATCATCAAGGTGAAAGCGATCATCAATTGTTGTCCAAATGATAAATCGATTCCAGCGGCTTGAGCCACAAAGATAGAAGCTAAGGAAAGGTATAAGGATGTTCCATCCAGGTTAAAGCTATAGCCCGTAGGAATTACGAAGGAAACGATCTTTCTTGGAACTCCGAATTTCTCCATTGCGCTCATCGCCTTTGGTAAGGCAGCATCCGAACTAGTGGTCGCAAAAGCAATGGAAACCGGCTCTTTGATAGCATTTACAAATTGCTTGACCGGAACCTTGAGATACAAGGCCACAGGTAACAAAATGATAAGCAGGAAAAATATTAAAGCTAAATAAAGGGTTGCCAGGAGCATGAATAGGTTTTTGAGGATATCCACCCCGAGATGTCCAACGGTATAGGCCATTGCCGCACCAACCCCAATTGGTGCAAAAAGCATGACCAGATTGGTGAACTTGAACATCGCTTCGGAGAGACTTTCTGCAAAGTCGACAAATGGTTTTCGTTTCTTCTCCTCCACCATCGCCAAACCGATACCGAAAATAACAGCGAACACAACAATCTGAAGGACTTTATTCTCATAAACCGACTTTACGATGTTTTCAGGAAATGTATCCCTAAAGAAGGATGTAAATTTATAAAGACCATGTGCACTTTCGTCGATATGGCTTAAGGCTAATTTATCACCTTCGGAGATACCGGAGGTCTGAGGTAGTTCTTCATGTGGCATATGTTCAATGTCGATACCGACACCTGCTTGGGTAAGATTTATCGCTGCCAAACCAATAAAAATAGCACAGGTTGTGGCACAGAAGAAATATAGCATGGACTTCCAAGCCATACGACCAACTTGTTTTAAATCGGAATGACCCGCAATACCAAAAACCAACGTAGCGAACAAGATTGGACCTACAATGGTCTTTACCAGTTTGATAAAGCCTTGGCTTAAGGGTTGAAGCGCTTTAGCAATATTCGGGAAATCTAATCCGACAAATATACCTAGCATCATACAGGTTAAGATCCAAGTGGTTAATCCTTTACGGACAATTGCGTTTAGAATCAATACAGCAGCTGTAATCCATCTAACGAGCATCATAACACTTGCAGGAATGGCTACGATGTTAAATTCGTATAATAAGGTAATAATTGAAGCTAATGCTATGGTAACTAGCATTAAATATCCCGTTGCTTTTTTTGACATGCGGTTTATGGGGGTTACTTTTGTTAAAATTTTGTTTTAAAGACGAACAAAAATAAAAAAATTGGTGGGCAAACCAAATTTCAGCGCCTTTTATTACCGCTTATAGGGATTTAAACCAGCGGAAAAGTTCATCCTTGAAAGTCTCTCCTACAGGAAAAAAATTCCCATTGTGATGTTGGACCTGATGGGTATCAATTGCCTTGATTTTTTTCTTTGGCAGAATAATGGAACGTTGGATTCGGATGAATTCTTCTGCCGGTAAGCGGTTCATCATCTCTTTCATCGTTTCTAAGGTCATTAACTTTTGGCCTTCAAAATGGATAATCAAGTAATCTTTTAATCCTTCTATATAATCAATTTTGGATAGTTCAATCCGATGGTCCTTTCTGTCGGCTCTAACTTGGAGATATGCTTTGGTTTGAATTGTTTTAGGCGTTTTCCAAGCGAGGTACTTATCAATCGCTTGATTAAACCGTTGTTCGGATATGGGTTTTAATAGGTAGTCTATCACCGTAAATGCATAGCTCTGAAGTGCAAATTCTGCATAAGCGGAACTGATGATGAAATCATAATCCTTGCCCAATAATTTCATGATTTCCAAGCCATTCATGGCAGGCATCTGAATATCCAGTATAATTAAGGGTTGGAATTGTCCATGTTGATGATCGGGATTTTGCTTTATTAGGGTAAGTGCATGGGTAATATCATCACCAGCGTATAAAAGGTTTAATTCTTGTCGTTTTCCAGCGTAATCGGCAAGCAGTTTATAAGCCATTGGTTCATCATCTAAAATGATACATGGAATAGGTTTGATCATCTGATTGTTATTGTTAATGTAGCTTCATACTCTCCATTTGTGATAGTTTCAGTCAAATGGTATTGATTAGGATAGTAATGGTCTAATCGCTTCTTTAAATTTTGAATGCCAATTCCTTTTTGTTGATCCTTTCCCCCATCTTTTATTTTATTTTTCACTTTATATAGTAGGCTTTTATCATCAGTAAATAAGCTTATTACCAGTGGATTGTTGTTGCTTATTTCTCCATGTTTGAAGGCGTTTTCAATAAACGTGATCAAAGTGAAGGTTGGGAGTTTAATTTGCTTATTGTTCAATTTAATTTGCAGGTCTATGCAATCTTCAGAGGAGATTCTTAAGGTCTCCAGGCTGATAAAGGACTGTATATAATGGAGCTCCTCCTCGATGTCCATCCATTCCTTATCGCTGTTGTAGGTGTTATATCGCATTAGTTTCCCGAGTTCTTCAATGGCAGGCAGGGATTTTTCGGATTTGAAATAAACTAAGGAGTAGATGTTGTTGAGACTGTTGAAGATAAAATGGGGATTTAACTGTGACCGCAGGAATTTTATCTCCGTATTCTTATTCTCTTCAATCAAATTGGATTGTTTGGAAATCAATCGGATCGTATAAAGAATCAACCAAAGCGCTGTACTTAAAATGATGGGCTGGAATGCATAATAGAGGTTGTCTATAACATAAAAACCAAAGGTAGTGTTTGGGTGATAATTCCTCATACCAGCAAAAATGGGCATAAGGATTTCTTCAAGTAGATATCTACTGCTCATGAAGTAGAGGATGCCCACAAATATGGCCGCTATGATTTTCCATGCTTTCAACGCTCGGAAAGCCCACGGAAGGCCGATGAGGTAGTGTAGATAAAATGTAGAGGAAAACACCAAAAAGTAGGTAGTTAGGAATAACCCAACCGACGTGAGTTCAATTCCGTCTCCAGTCCATTTCAAAAGACTGAAATATGCCCAGATCAACCAAAAAAGGATGTTGATTATTATTTCCTTTCTTAAAGTAATGCTTGGTTGGTATTTATTCTTTTGATTTATCAAGTTGTTTTTCTCTTTCTTTATGGATGGCTTTTGAGTTCATAAAGATAGCTATTCAATATTTCATAAAATATCTGCTTGGTCGATTTTTCTAGGGGGTTAGTCGATATAAATTGTATAAGCTGGAGGTTTGTATTAAAATTGGATCATTAATCCATTAAAAATGAAAAAATACTTATTAATTATCTTGCTTTTAACTGTCCAACAATTGGTTCATGCCCAATTGGTTCCATTCCAAACAAAATTTGAGAAAACCATTCCGGTTTTAAATGTCGCTACTTTTCATATGGGATTTACCAGTGATGCTACTCGGACAGCGTTCAATCCGAAGGATCCTGAACGCGTGAAGGAAGTACATGGTTTGGCTAAACGCTTCGCTGCCTTTAAACCAACCGTTTTGGTGTTAGAAAATGTTCCATCGCGAACAGAAGCTTTGCAGGCCATGTATGAGGAATACTTGAAAAACCCCCAAATGACATTCGAGCATCCTAGTGAAATTGAATTGTTAGCGTTTGAGGTCGGAAGGTTGGCCGGTGTAAAAAAAGTCTATGGTATAGATTATAAAAAGGGATATAATTACAGGATATATGGGGAATTAGAAAAGAAATCGGATTCTATCACATATAATGCCTATTGGAAATTGGTGGAAAAGAACACCAAGAATTATATGGAGAAATTGAATAGGGAACCTACGGTTATGGATCATTTTCAAATGAACAATTCGAAGGTTTATCTTGATTTTTTAATGAATGTGAATGCTGATATGCTATTGTATGCATCAAGCCCAGAAGGAAATGAAGGGGCTTTTGAAGCGGCTAAATTTTATGAACGGAACCTGATCATGTTTTCTAATTTCAATAAGATTCCCTTGTCAGCTGATGATCGCGTATTTATGTTGATGGGTGGTACCCATTCTGCATTTTTCCGACAATGGTTGGAGCGATCTCCGAAATATCATGAAGTAGATGTTCTTCCTTATCTGAAATAAAAAAAGAGCTGTTATTTTGTAACAGCTCTTTTTTAATATTATAAGCTAGCTTATTCAGCGTGTAACCAGGCTTTCTTCGCTAATAATTCTTCTTCTGTTTCTACCACTTCTTCGTCTTCTACACAACAATCTACCGGACATACTGCTGCACATTGAGGTTCATCGTGAAAACCTTTACACTCTGTACACTTATCTGAAACAATATAATATACTTCATTAGAAATAGCATCTTGCGACTCGTTAGCATCGATTGTAACACCATCTCCAAAATCAATAACTCCGTCTAAAGCTGTTCCATCAGAAAACTTCCATGAAACCCCTGCATCATAAATTGCGTTGTTCGGGCATTCTGGTTCGCATGCTCCACAATTTATACATTCATCTGTAATTTTAATTGCCATTTATGTCCTTACAATAAAATAATAAACTAATTTTGTGTCTTCAAAGGTACTACTTCAGCTACTTACTTTGAACAAAAAGTATATAACATTGGTAGTTATTTACAAACTGATGGCAAATATACGGCAAAATAATAACAGAATAATTCTAAATAATAAGATTTTGACATTAAAACAAAGAATCCAAGCATTTGTACAACTCGGTGATTATCTTCTTTCCAGTGATTTTGAAAACTCCCCTTTCCTCTTTTCTGTAGCGAACAGGAACCCTTGGTATAGCAAAGAAAATGTATTGAAACAAGCTAAGGCTATCGGACAGAATTTGACCGAGGAAAAACTGACAGCTTGGCTGCAAGGATTTCCGGATCAAGAAACCGATAAGGTAGTGGGCTTGGTTTTGGCAGGAAATTTACCGCTAGTGGGTTTCCATGATATCTTATCAGTTTTGATAACAGGTTTTAAAGCGGAAATCAAAACTTCTTCGGAAGATGCAGGCATTACGAAAGCGGTTTTGGACATTTTGGTTGCTATCGAATCGGATTTCTCCAATCGTTTTCAATTGGTAGAGCGTTTGGAAAACTATGACCTGATCATTGCTACTGGAAGTAACAATTCTTCTCGATATTTTGAACATTATTTTGGTAAAAAACCACATATCATCCGTAAGAACAGAAATTCTGTTGCAGTGATTACAGGTAAAGAAACTGAAGAGCAATTACAGCAGCTAGGAAATGATATCTTCGATTATTTTGGTTTGGGATGTCGATCGGTTTCCAAGATCTTTATTCCCGAGGATTATGATATTGCTCGATTATACGAAGCGCTGGAGAGCTTCTCCCCGATTAAGGATCATTTTAAGTACAACAATAACTATGATTTCAATAAATCCATTTACCTGATCAATCGTAACGAACATTTTGATAACGGGTTTTTATTGATCAAGGAAGATGAGGCTATGGCCTCTCCCCTGGCCGTTATCCATTATGAACGCTATAAAGAGTTGAAGGAAGTGGAATCCTTTATCCAAAATCACTTAGAAGAAATTCAGTGTGTGACCGCAGAAACGGACCTACATATTGATGCTGCGGTATTCCCATTTGGAGCAAGCCAGCACCCTGCCTTGGATGATTATGCTGATGGCGTGGATACCTTAGCTTTTTTGAAAGCAAACCAATAATTTGGTTTTTGTGGCGTTATATGGTTATGAATTCATAAAAAATTATATTTTTGTTCGATTATGTATGTTATTAAGGTAAAAGGAGTAGCAAAGATTCCGGATTATGTTCAGTTACGAGATGATGCATTTAACCTTCTTGCCTATTTCCGCGTGGATCGACCTGATAAATCATTAGATAAAATAGGCCTTGGTGATAAAGCAGAATACATCATGGAGATCGTTCGGGAACTGCCGTTTGGCCAAATAAAGAAAATAGACGTATAAGCAATATGAAAGAAACAAATACGGTTATCAAATTAAAGAATGTCGAGATCTATCAGCAGAAACACCTGGTTTTGTCCAATGTGAATTTGGATATTGCTCAAGGTGAATTTCTGTATCTGATCGGTCAATCGGGATCAGGAAAGAGTAGTTTGTTGAAGATAATCTATGGCGACCTCTACATCGCTAGCGGTGAAGGTATGGTCGCAGGTTTTGATTTAAGGAAACTTCATGAAAATGATGTTCCATATTTACGTCGAAAATTAGGGATTGTATTCCAGGACTTCCACCTATTGAATGATAGAACCGTTGAAAAAAACCTTGAATTTGCTTTAAGAGCAACAGGTTGGAAAGAAAAAGGTCTTATTGAGAACAGGATTTTGGATGTGTTGGAAAAGGTAGGATTGCGTTCAAAACTAAAGAAGATGCCACATGAGCTTTCCGGTGGTGAGCAGCAACGTGTGGTGATTGCACGCGCACTTCTTAACAACCCAGAAATCATCTTAGCCGATGAGCCGACAGGTAACTTAGACCCCTCAACCTCCGAAGAGATCGTTCTATTGTTAAGAGACATCGCCTCTTCAGGAACTGCGGTTTTGATGGCTACCCATGATTACCAGATTATAAGAAATATGCCTGCAAGAATCCTGCGCACTGCGGATGGTTCATTGCATGACAATGTATCGATATAAAGGCTGACAGGCCATTTCAAATCCGACATTATTGCCAGTAAAAACCAGTTTTTACTGACAGCATGTCGGATTTTTTGCGTTGGCAACATAATTGTTGACACGCCTACTAATACGTTAAAATAAGCTGATGATGAACGAAAATGAAAATATTCAAGACCAAGAATTGAATCAATTCGAGGAGAACGTGGAGAATACAGGAGCTGAAGCTGAAGACCTGAACCAAAAATTAGCCGAGTCCAATGATCGTTATGCACGATTGGTGGCTGAATTTGACAACTACAAAAAACGTACTTCCAAAGAGAAAATAGAGCTCATGCAATCTGCAGGAAAGGATGTAATCATCAAATTGCTTCCTGTGATGGATGATTTTGACAGAGCGCTAAACCATATGAAAAATGTTTCCGACGAAGATCCTATCAAACAAGGTGTCGAATTGGTGAATACGAAATTCCGTAAGACCATGGAACAATTGGGTGTTAAGGAAATGGATGTTATCGGAAAACCATTTGATCCTGAATATCAAGAAGCGATCACCATGATCCCTGCACCTACTCCTGATTTGAAGGATAAAGTAATCGATGTAACCGAAAAAGGTTATCTATTGAACGATAGTGTTATTCGTTTTGCAAAGGTAGTAATAGGACAATAAGAATAAAACAATGTCAAAAAGAGATTATTATGATGTGCTTGGTGTCCAACGGACTGCTGAAGTAACAGAAATAAAAACGGCATATCGTAAGCTTGCCATCAAATATCACCCGGATAAAAACCCGGGAGATCAAGAAGCTGAAGATAAATTCAAGGAAGCTGCCGAAGCCTATGAGGTTTTGAGTAATGCAGAAAAACGCAGACGTTATGATCAATTNNATTTGGTCATGCCGGAAACTCTGCTTCTGGTTATGGTGCTGGCGGCATGAATATGGATGATATTTTCAGCCAATTCGGTGATATATTTGGTGGAGGAAATCCATTTGAAAGTTTCTTTGGTGGCGGCGGAGGCACGCGTGGCGGCCGTCGGGTTCAACGGGGAACAAATTTACGTATCAAAGTAAAGTTGACCTTAGAAGAGATTGCCAAAGGGGTTGAGAAAAAAGTAAAAGTTAATAAACAGGTGGTTTGTCATACCTGTACAGGAACTGGTGCAAAGGACAAAAGTTCTTACCACACCTGTAATACCTGTGGTGGTAGCGGTTCTGTAAGAAGAGTAACCAATACGATCCTGGGACAAATGCAGACAACAAGTACCTGTCCGACCTGTAATGGCGAAGGGGTAGAAATCACTGCAAAATGTACCACCTGTAAGGGTGAAGGACTAGAGCGTGGTGAAGAGACCATTGCTATAAATATTCCTGCAGGTGTTAGTGAGGGAATGCAATTGTCGATGAGTGGGAAAGGAAATGCTGCCCCTAGAGGTGGTATTCCTGGAGATTTAATTATTCTGATCGAAGAAGTTCCGCATGAGACCTTGAAAAGAGATGGTATCAATGTGATCTATGATCTGTATATCAATTTCGCAGATGCGGCTTTAGGAACAAGTGTGGAGATCCCAACGATCGATGGTAAAGCCAAGATCAAGATCGATGCTGGAACACAGGGTGGTAAAATATTACGATTAAAAGGAAAAGGTCTTCCTGAAGTAAATTCTTATCATAAAGGAGATCAATTGGTGTATGTGAATGTATGGACACCAAAAACCGTGAATAAAGAGGAAAAGGAATTATTGGAGAAATTGAAGAATTCTGCGAATTTCAAACCTCAACCAGGAAAAAGCGAAAAATCATTCTTTGAGCGAATCAAGGAATATTTCGAATAACATTTTGTTTATTTTATCAATGTTGGTCTTGGCCAACAAATAAGAAAGGTGATAAATTATTTATCACCTTTTTTTATTTTTAAGTACTTCCTCGTTTTTGCGTGGAGTTGCTTTTCGTCAATTCGAGAAGCCATCTTCCGTCATTGCGAGGAGGTACGAGGAAGCAATCTTCTCACTTGTCTTCCTGAGCAAAATCTCCTTGTCATCCTGAGCGAAGTCGAAGGATCTGTAAACCTGTATTCGAACAGATCCTTCGACTGCGCTCAGGATGACAGACCAAACCAGCCTTTTTTCTCAGTTTCAGTCTCTCAATTTACAAAATCGCTTCCCTAATCCTAATTAACTGTGTCAACAACTCCTCTAACCTATCCAAGTGCAACATATTCGCTCCATCAGATTTCGCATTGGCTGGATCAGGATGAGTTTCAATAAAAAGCCCATCAGCACCAACCGCAATCGCTGCTTTCGCAATTGTACCGATCAGTTCAGGCTTCCCTCCAGTTACACCAGAAGTCTGGTTAGGCTGTTGCAAGGAGTGCGTACAGTCCATTACCGTCGGAACCCCAAAAGATTGCATCACTGGCAATCCACGGTAATCCACGATCAGGTCTTGGTAACCAAAAGTATTTCCCCGATCTGTCAAGAAAACCTTATCATTTCCAGAATCCTTTACCTTATCAACAGCAAACTTCATGGATTCCGCCGAAAGGAATTGTCCTTTTTTAATGTTCACCACCTTTCCGGTCTCTGCTGCTGCCACCAATAACTCTGTTTGACGGCATAGGAAAGCCGGGATCTGCAATACATCCACATAAGCAGCAGCCATTGCTGCTTCGTGACTTTCATGAATGTCAGTAACGGTAGGAACACCAAAAGTCTTCCCAACCTTTTCCAAAATCTTCAAGGCCTTCTCATCGCCAATCCCAGTAAAGGAATCCACTCTAGAGCGGTTCGCTTTACGGTAGGAACCCTTAAAAATGTAAGGAATATTCAATTTATCCGTAATCGTAACGATTCGTTCAGCAATGCGTAGGGCAATTTCTTCCCCTTCGATCGCACATGGTCCTGCCATCAGAAAAAAGGCAGTAGAATTACCATTCTTAATGGATGGTAAATAGGTATTGATCATATTATATTATTAATTTCCGAGTTCAGACATAAATTTAATGCGCATCAGTTGTATATCCTCAAAGGAATAATCTGCTTCGCCCAATTCATCCAATGCAGCATCGATGCTATCATTCTCTGCCGCTTTAAAATAATCGTAGACTTCATCCTGACGATCTTGGTCGATCATTTCATCGACAAAATAGCCGATATTCAGTTTAGTGCCCGAATTAACGATGGATTCCACTTCTTTCAGCATATCCTCATAGGAAATGCCTTTGGAAGAAGCGATATCTTCCAAACTGATTTTTCTATCGATATTCTGGATGATGGATACTTTAAGCGCTGATTTATTAGCGGTGCTCTTGATCACCAGATCCTGTGGACGATCAATATCATTATCTTCCACATATTTCTTGATCAACTCTAAGAAAGGGCCTCCAAATTTCATGGCCTTACCCGATCCAACACCTTGGATCTTTTTAAGTTCTTCCTGCGTAATCGGATAATGAGTACACATTTCATCCAAAGAAGGATCTTGGAAGATCACAAAAGGAGGCAATGAACGTTGTTTTGCCAATTTCTTGCGAAGTTCCTTCAGCATTTTTAGCAATTCGGCATCCAATGCACCGGAATGACCAGAAGGTTCATCAGAACTATCCTTTTTAGCAGCCTCCATTGGTCTGTTCAAGATAAATTTGATGCCATAAGGATTGGAAATATAACGCTTCCCCCCTTCGGTCAATTGAAGCAGGCCATAATGACCAATATCTTTTTTAATAAAGTCTGCCAATTCTGTCTGGCGGATCAAGGAATTCCAATAATTTACACCAAGCTCCTTACCCGATCCGAATAAAGGATGGGTGTCGTGCTTATACGAAGAAATCGGTTGGTTATTTTGGCCGATCATCACGTTGATCACATGCTGATCGTCAAATTTATCCCCTTCCTCTTTTATGAAATTAAGGACCTTCAGTAAATGTTCTTCCGCATCAAAATAGGTTTTCTGAGAACGGCAGTTATCACACATATTGTTACAGCCGGTTTCATCAAACTTTTCCCCAAAATAATGAAGGATCTGTTTTCTGCGACAAACGGCAGATTCTGAATAATCGATTACTTCCTTAAGAATTTGTGTGCCGATCTCCTTTTCAGATACCGGTTTATCTTTCATGAATTTGGTCAGCTTCTCTACATCTTTTTCCGAGTAGAACGCCAAGCAAAAACCTTCACCTCCATCACGGCCAGCCCTTCCGGTTTCCTGGTAATAGCCTTCCATGGATTTCGGGATATCGTGGTGGATTACATAACGTACATCCGGTTTATCGATACCCATACCGAAGGCAATTGTAGCAACAATGACTTCAATTTCTTCCATCAGAAACTTATCTTGTGTTTCTGCACGGGTCTTTGCATCCAACCCTGCATGGTATGGTAAAGCTTTGATGCCATTGATGTTCAATACCTCGGCGATCTCTTCTACCTTTTTGCGACTCAAGCAATATACGATCCCCGCTTTACCTGTATTGTTTTTGATGAAACGCACAATCTCCTTGATCACATCCTGTTTAGGCCGCACCTCATAGTAAAGATTGGTCCGGTTGAAGGATGATTTAAAGAGCGTTGCATTGGTCATCTGTAAGTTCTTACGGATGTCGGATTGCACCTTTGGAGTTGCTGTAGCTGTTAGGGCAATAATTGGGATGCCCGTACCGATCTCATTGATCACTTGACGGATCTTTCGGTATTCTGGCCTGAAATCATGTCCCCATTCCGATATACAGTGGGCCTCATCCACAGCAACAAAAGAAACCGTAATGGTTTTCAGAAAATTCACATTTTCTTCTTTTGCCAAGGATTCAGGAGCAACATATAACAATTTTGTTTTCCCGTCGGTAACATCCTGTTTCACACGTTGGATCTCACTCTTGGTGAGGGAAGAATTTAGAAAATGGGCAATACTTTCCCTTCCGCCGAAAGCACGTAATTGATCCACTTGATTTTTCATCAAAGCGATCAACGGCGAGATGACAATNNTTGCAGTACCATTGCTCATCATGGCAGGAAGCTGGTAACAGATGGATTTTCCACCACCGGTTGGCATGATGACAAAGGTGTCTTTTTTGTTGAGGACATTGGTGATAATAGCCTCTTGGTCACCCTTAAAAGTATCGAACCCAAAAAAATCTTGAAGATTATCGAATAATGATTTTTCTATTTCCATTGACAAGGCAAATAAATAGATGTGTTAAGCGATTAAGAAAACGTTACAATTATTGTATTTTTGCAACGAACTGTTCTAATTATATTAAATAAAATTACGCAAATAATACGTGAAAAACAACATAGATATTAAAATGCTTGCAAAGGAAACTTTTGAATTGGAAGCTTCCAATGTTTTGGCATTATCCGAAAAAATCGACGATNNCCATTTTGGGCTTAAACGGCAGGGTGATTATTACGGGTATTGGGAAGAGTGCCATCATTGCGCAAAAAATCGTAGCGACCTTAAACTCAACAGGTACGCCTTCTATTTTTATGCATGCGGCAGATGCCATTCATGGTGATCTGGGTATCATCCAAGCAAATGACCTGATCATTGCCATCTCCAAAAGTGGGAATACCCCAGAGATCAAAGTCTTGATTCCTTTTCTTAAACAAACTGGAAATAAGTTGGTAGCCATTGTAGGAAACCGTCAATCTTATTTGGCCGAACAGGCGGATTATATTTTAGATACGACCATTACCCGTGAGGCTTGCCCGAATAACCTTGCGCCTACTACCAGCACTACTGTGCAATTGGCGATGGGCGATGCCTTAGCTGTTTGCTTGCAGACCATGCGTCAGTTCTCTGATCAGGATTTTGCGAAGTACCATCCTGGAGGTGCATTAGGAAAACAATTGTACCTTAAGGTGGGCGATCTATCCGATAATAACGGACTTCCGCATGTGGAGCCTGATACCGACATCCGTACTGTTCTGATTTCCATTACCAAATACCGTCTTGGTGCTACTGTGGTTGAGGAAGCTGATGAAATCCTTGGAATTATTACCGATGGGGATATTCGTCGGATGTTGGAGAAACATGAGGATGTTTCTGGTTTGAAAGCGATGGATATTATGTCCAAAGGACCTAAAACCATTGAGAAATCAGAGTTGGCGGTCAATGCGTTGCATACTATGAGGCAGAATAGTATATCGCAATTGGTTGTGGTGGATCAAGGGAAATATGCGGGGATTGTGCATATCCAGGATATTCTTAAGGAGGGCATCATATAGACTTTAGATGATAGATGTTAGATTATAGATGTTGGACTTTGCCGTTCTTGCGGAGGCTGTCCCCGTCATTGCGAGGAGGT
>DCOH01000054.1:0-10520 GCA_002322865.1 Sphingobacterium sp. UBA1575
TACTTTAGCATTACTTTCACCCTGCTTTTGCATCGAAGGCAATTTGGGGATCCCGCGTCATTGCGAGGACTCTGCGTCATTGCGAGGAACGAAGCAATCTTCCCGAATGTACAAAGACTGCTCAGGATGACAAAGTCCAAAGATTGCTTCCTCGTACCTCCTCGCAATGACGAGGAGCTACCCAAACCCAGCGGGAATGTCTCAGCCTATTTTTTAGGAGGTTCTTTCACCTCTTCCTGAGGTTCATCATCAAAGAGGATTCGAACCGATGGTGTATAGGTATCCTCATGCTGTCCGTTTTTGCTCGCCCAAAAGAAAGCAGCAAGAAAGAACAGCGCAATAAGCACACTACAACCGATTAACATAAATATGATGTTCATACCTACAAATTTAAATTAAATTTCTTCGTTTTGCATACCACCGTGTCATCAAACTGGTGAATGAAATGATCGTAACCGTACTGATCGGCATCAAAATAGCCGCAAATAAAGGCGACATGGTCCCTTGCACCGCAAAACTCAAACCTATGCTATTATACATCAGGGAAATGATGAAACTCATCTTGATCACCTTCACCGCATCCTTACTAAAAGCAAAGAATTTAGGCAATTTTTCAAAAGAATCCCCATCCAAGATGGCATCACAGCCCGGAGAAAAGTTATTGATATCATCCGATACGGCAATTCCAATATCCGCTTTTCGCAAAGCACCGGCATCGTTCAAGCCATCGCCCAACATACTCACTTTATGTCCTTGGTTTTGCCAATCATGGATCCGTTCCAACTTTTCGGCCGGGGTCTGGTTGAACAACAGTTTCGAACCTTGCGGGAAAATCATTTTCAATGCATCTGCCCGACGTTCATTATCACCCGAAATCAGATGAAGACCATAGCTTGCACCTTTAAATTGGTTGATGACGTCTGCCAATCCTGGTCGCCAAGATTGTTCCAAGGTAAAGAAGCCCTTGATGGCATCGTTGATCCGTACATATACCACCGATCCTTCCAAATCTACCTTTTGGGATCCCACATAACTTGCACTTCCCAATCGGATGCTATAATCCTGGTATTTTGCGGATTGCCCTCTACCTGCCAGCTCTTCATAATCAGAAATCGGCAACAATTGCCCCTCCCCTAACCATTTGATAATCTCTCGGCTCAAAGGGTGGTTGGAATTTCGACAGATGGAATAGATCAGGTTCTTATCCAAACTGGATAAGGATCCTTCAAAATACATACTGGAGGCATTTGGAGAGGATATGGTTCCTGTTTTATCAAAGACCATGGTATCAATGGCTGCCATCTGTTCGATAGCGGCTGTATTCTTGATATACAGTTTATTCTTATCAAAGATGCTCAATGCTGCGGAAAGGGTAAATGGCGAACTTAATGCCAAGGCACAAGGGCAGGCAATAATCAATACCGCCGTAAAGGCTGCCCAAGCTTTATCCGCATTTCCACCCAACAACCAATAGGCACAGGAAATAAAGGCCACCGCCAATAAGCCAATGGTAAAATATTTACTGATATACCCAATGAAGGTATCGAATTTCTTTTCGTACTGCTTAAAACTGTCGTTGTTCCACAGCTTGGTCAGGTAACTTTGGGAAACCGCTTTCACCACTTCCAGCTCAATGGCTTCTCCCATTTGCCTTCCGCCCGCATATACAACCTCTCCCAAGACCTTTTCAACGGGTTTACTTTCTCCGGTTACAAAACTGAAATCCACGGAAGCATGTCCATTCAATAAAATCGCATCAGCCGGAATGATTTCATTGTTGCGTACCAAGATCCGATCGCCCACCTTCAAATCTCCGATCTGTGTTGGTTTTTCGGTCTGCTCCTTGATCACGGTCACGGCAACCGGAAAATAAGAACGGTAATCCCTTTCAAAAGAAATATGGTAATAGGTACGTTGCTGCACCCACTTACCGATCAGGATAAAGAACACCAAACTGCATAAGGTATCCATAAACCCTGCCCCAGTTTGGGAAATAATTTCGTATGCCGAACGGAAAAAGAGTACGAAAATCCCTAATGCCAAAGGAACATCCAGGTTTAAGCGCTTTTGTTTTAAACTGATCCAGGCAGATTTAAAATAATCAGACGCACTGTACAACAATACCGGTAGGCCAAAGGCCAAGTTCATATAGCCAAAGAAATTGGCGTATTGTTTTTCGAAGGCCGCCATTCCGAAATATTCCGGAAAGGAGATCATCATGGAATTTCCGAAACAGAACCCTGCCACGACGATTTTGGCGATGAGTTTGTTCTGATTGAATTTCTTGCCTTCTTTAACCACATCCTGAAGGGTGATCTTCGGGTCATAACCAATATTATGGAGCAGCCCCACCAATTCCCGAAGGGAAATTTCCTTTTTATGGAACGTAATACTGGCCTGTTTTTTCATGAAATCCACTTGGGAGGTCTTCACGCCAGGATTCAGTTTATACAGGTTTTCCAATAACCAGATACAGGAACTGCAATGGATGGCAGGTACGTAAAAGGTGATAATGGCCATTTCCTCATCCTGGTAATCCACCAATTTGGCTACAATATTGGGTTCGTCCAAATAGGAAAGGTCTTCCTTTTGGTTCTTTTGGGATTTACCGGGATGGGTATTGTATTTATAATAACTGGCTAGGTTGTTTTCATTGAGGATCTGGTAGACCGTTTGACAGCCCAAACAGCAGAAATCATGATCATCCAGCACATAGGCTGTTTCTTCCACCTGATCACCACAGTGGTAACAGCTGGTATTCAATTTTAATTTACTGTTGATCGCCATTCCAATCTCCTGATAAATTGTTTTAAAGATTCGTTTTTTTGAAGTCGCTTATATCGCTTGGCTGAATAGATTCTCTCTTTCCTTCGTACGTTGCAAACGCACATCAAAGGCCATACAAACATTTCTCAAGAAGGACTTTCCTACTTCAGTGATCTGAACTTCCAGGCCATTGATTTCGGCAAGCCCATCCAACTGTAAAGGTTGAAGCCTTTCTAAGATACCGATATTTATCTCTTCATGAGGTTTAAGGGATACTTTTCCCCTACACATCATATCCAAAATATATTGTCTTACCAGTACATCCTCTTCATTCAACAAATGACCTTTAAAAACCGGTAATTTATTCTCGGCAATCAATTTATGGTATTCTTCTACCGTTTTCACATTCTGCGCGAAAGCGGTCCAAGCATCCGAGATCGAAGAAACCCCTAAACCGATCAACAATGGCGTATACCTATCGGCATAGCCCATGAAATTGCGGTGCAAGGTTCCATTTTTGGATGCTTTATAGAGTTCATCGGCCGGTTTTGCAAAGTGGTCCATACCCACATCTTCAAAACCAGCTTCCTGTATCATCTGTTTTCCAAGTTTACATAAATTTAACTTTTCTTCGCCAACTGGCAAATCATGTTCGGTAAATCTTCGTTGTCCAGGTTTGATCCAAGGCACATGGGCATAGCTATAAAAAGAGATCCGATCCGGATTAAGAATCAAGGAATGTTCGATGGTCATTCTCACCGATTCTGCTGTTTGCAGCGGTAGGCCATAGATCAGGTCAAAATTGATGGAGTCATATCCTATGGCTCTGGCGTCCTTCATCACCCGTGCAACATCCTCAACGGTCTGATGCCTATTGATGATGAACTGGACTTTTTCGTCAAAATCCTGAATTCCTAAACTGAGGCGTTTGAAACCTAAATCGTATAATGTTTTTAAATGTTCGTAAGTCGTATTCGCAGGATGGGCTTCGAAAGAAAAAGAAGCGCCTTCCGCACGTTGATTTCCCTCCATCAACCCAGCAATCAATCGATGCAGGTTTTCGGCCTGGAAAAAGGTTGGGGTACCACCACCCAAGTGGATTTCCGCAATTTTTAACGATTCATTGCCCAGAATCTCCTTATACATTTTCCATTCCTTCAAGAGGGATGTGATATAAGGATCTTCTACCTGATGGTTTTTGGTAATTCGCGTGTTGCATCCACAATAGGTACACAGGCTTTCGCAAAAAGGCAAGTGTACATAGATACTGATCCCCTGTTCTTTGGAATCCTTAAAATTTTCGGAGACCCTTAATCTCCAGTCTTGCTCGTTGAAGTGGTGATTTTCCCAGAAAGGAACAGTTGGGTAACTGGTATATCGAGGTGCTGCCACATTGTATTTATGAATGAGGGCATTGAATCTATCTGTTTCCATATTAACCGAATTTCATTTTGTTTGCGCAGTCCATCTTGCATTGGCAGGCATCTCCTGCACAACCGCCGACCATCCATTGGGTAAGGTTTTGGATAGTTCTTTTGGCAATATCTTCTAAGGATGTTTCAAAAGGAACGTTGGCTACATGCATTTTCAACTCACCAGCGAAATCCAGATCGATATGTTCGGTGGTGGAAGATCGTGTGACAATACTTTTCACGCCGATTCGGCTCAATTCCGCCAACATAACCCGATCTAATATATCACGTTCAGATATGATAACAGCTTCCTTTCCCAAAGCATAATGCATTGTACTGAAATTCAATTCATTGGTCACCAAAGTCAGATCATGAACCTTCGCATTCGCAATGGCCAAGTATTCCTTTTCGGGACCTAAAATGTTATATGCAATCACTCTCATCCTTAAGTTAGATATATAAACCATTCAAAGGTACTGTATACATTCACTATATTCAGTGAACTGCATCAGCCCAGAAAGTGATATATATCACGGTTTAAGGATTCCGCTTACTGTTTGATATTCTTTAATCGTACGACAGAGAATATGCGGATCGCATTCCCTTCTTTGGTCAAAAGTTTTTCATCTTTAAAATCAGCCAACATGCGGCTAATGGTTTCATTGGCGGTACCTGCTAAGGCAGCGAGGTCGTCCCGGGAAATTTTGATGGTGACTTCATCATTTGCAGACCCTGATTTTTCAGCGACATTGACCAAGGCATTGGCCACACGCTTACGAACAGAATCATAGGCAAAGCCAAGCATCTGCTCCTCTTTCTCTAAAATATTCTGGGACAATACCTTAATCAATTTAGAGGCAATCGCTGGTTTTTTATAGAGCAATTCGAAGAAATTGTCCTTATGGATCAGGGCGATTTCTGCATCTTCCAGCGTGGAAGTATTGTCGCCATATTTGGTATTCAACAACACGGATTCCAGGCCAAAGAATTGATCCTCAATGTAGATATTGGTGGATAATTCCCTACCATCTTTATAATTCAGAAAACTGCGAACTTTTCCCTTTTTAATATAATACACATAAAGAGGGGTGTCACCAGCTTCATAGATGGTCTGTTTCTTTTTAATGGTCTTCATTCGGCCATGGCTAGCCAGGTCCTGAAGCAGGTAGGCTTGTTCCTGTTCATCCAAACGGAAACTATCTGCCGATGGAACAGCTTTGGCTTGGATCTGCGAACGTTTTTTGAACCTACTCTCAATAGCGTTCAGCAATTCCAGGTCATCAAATGGTTTGGTCAGGTAATCATCTGCCCCCATTTCCATGGCTTTTCTCACATCGGCTTTTTCCGACTTGGCCGTCAGGAAAATAAAAGGGATATCTTGGGTATTTTCGTGTTTGCTCAACATATACAATACCCCATAGCCATCCAGTTCAGGCATCATGATATCGCAAAGAATCATATCAGGGCGATGTTTGATCGCCAGGTCTACACCTGTTTTTCCTTCAGGAGCAACCATGACCGAATACTCGCCGGTCAATTCCAGGATTTCTGCTGTACTTTCCCTGATATCACTATTATCTTCAATAATTAAGATTCTTCTTTTTTCCATTCTTATTGGATGAAATTCATTTTAAAAATTGCGCCTTCATTCACGGCGGACCAATATTCCATTTTCCCGCCCATAAGTTCAACATAGCGTTTCACGATGTTCAGCCCCAGACCGGTACCGGGGATATTCCCCGTATTATTTGCACGGAAGAAAGGTTCGAACAGGTTGACCTGATCTTCCAATGGAATACCAATACCATTGTCCTTTACGGTTACCACCAGCGTATCCTTGCCGATTTCCGTATTGAACTCAATGAAGGTATCTTCACCGGAATATTTTATCGCATTGGAAATCAAGTTAATGATACTGTTTTTCAACAGATTAGGATCGATAAAGAAGTTCGCCTCTTCGCCCGTATGTTGGTAGATGATATGTTGGTTCTTTTTACAGATCATCTGCATTTCTTCTGCGATCTCTTCACCCAGCTGGACCATATTCACATCGCTTTTATTAACCACGACCACGCCTGCTTCCAGTTTTTCTAAATTCAGAAAATCATTGAGGATCGTATTCAACAATTGAACAGAATTTTTGATCCGATTGGTATGCTTTTCAATGGGGGCATATTCCGATTTTTCTACATAGCGATCAATCAAGGAGGCCGACAATTGAACTGAACTGAGTGGAGTTCGGAATTCATGGGATGCCATGGAAACAAATCTTGATTTCAATTGGTTCAATTCCTTTTCCTTTTCCAGGGATACGCTGACATCAGCTTTCGCCTTTTCCAGTTCAGAAACCAATTTGATCAAATCTTTTGTTCTTTCACGCACCTTCCATTCCAATTCTTGGGTATGTTTTTTCAGTTCGATCTCGGCTTTCTTCTCTTTGGTGAGGTCATGCACGAATCCGGTAAAGATTTTACGATATTTGTAGAACACTTCGCTTACCGCCAAACGGAAAGGGAAGGTTGTCCCATCTTTTTTCAGTCCCCGCACCTCCCTACCAATACCAATAATCCTCTTGTGACCTGTTTCTTCATAGTTTGAAATATAACGGTCATGATTGGAACGGTCTGGCTCAGGCATCAACATAGAAATATTATTACCGATCACCTCTTCGGCATCATATCCGAAGAGTTCTAATGCGGCAGGGTTGATGCTTTCCACATTGCCATGGTTATCAATAGTAATGATCCCATCGATGGCATTTTCAATGATCGCTTCGAGTAACTTGGCGGTTTCCAATAATCTTTATTTTACAAGTTTTTTATACTTAATTCTTTTCGGACCTACATCACCTAAACGTTTCTTTCTGTTCTCTTCGTATTCTGTATAATTTCCTTCGAAGAAGTAGACTTGCGAATCCCCTTCAAAGGCAAGAATATGGGTACAGATCCGGTTCAGGAACCAACGGTCGTGGGAGATGATCACCGCACATCCACCGAAATTCTCCAAACCTTCTTCCAAGGCACGCAAGGTATTCACATCGATGTCATTCGTCGGCTCATCGAGTAATAGCACATTGGATCCTTTTTTCAAGGTAATGGCCAAATGCACCCTATTTCGTTCACCACCGGATAACACCGCGATTTTCTTCTGTTGGTCGGCGCCATTGAAATTGAATTTGGAAACATAAGCACGGGAATTCACCGGACGATTTCCTAATTGAATGTTCTCATTGCCATCGGTAATATTTTCCCAAACGGATTTGTTGGCATCCAGGTCATCATGCATCTGGTCTACATAGCCCAAAGCTACGGTCTCTCCTACCCGGAATGTTCCCGAATCTGGTTCTTCCTGGCCTGTGATCAAACGGAAAAGGGTCGTTTTACCCGCACCATTTGGACCGATAATACCCACAATACCTGCTGGAGGAAGGGAGAAGCTTAAATTTTCAAATAAGATCCGATCGCCATAGGCTTTGGAAACATTGCTTGCTTCGATCACCACATTTCCTAATCGAGGACCAGGAGGAATGAACAGTTCCAATTTTTCTTCGCGTTCTTTGGTCTCCTCAGAAGCTAATTTTTCATAATTATGTAAACGAGCTTTGGATTTGGCATGTCTGGCCTTTGGAGCCATTTTCACCCATTCCAATTCGCGCTCTAATGTTTTCTGACGTTTTGTTTCCTGCTTTTCTTCCTGAGCCAAACGTTTTGCTTTCTGATCTAACCAGGAAGAGTAATTTCCTTTCCAAGGAATACCTTCGCCACGGTCTAATTCCAGGATCCAACCGGCCACATTATCCAAGAAATAACGGTCGTNNCAATAAAAGGCGACATAACGCCACCCTTCTGCGCTCACCCCCTGACAAATTGGCAATCAAGGTCTCCGGCTCTGGACAACGTAAAGCATCCATGGCGCGTTCCAATTTCGAATCCAATTCCCAGGCATTGCTCGCATCGATCATATCTTGCAGTTCCCCTTGCCTAGCCAATAATTTATCCATTTCATCTGGATTCTCATAGACTTCCGGCAGACCAAACTTTTCATTGATATCTTCATATTCCTGAAGGATGGCTTTTGTTTCAGCAACACCTTCTTCCACAATCTCCAATACCGTCTTTGTTTTATCCAATTCGGGTTCCTGTGCTAAATAACCTACAGAATAACCGGGTGAGAACACCACTTCGCCCTGATAGGATTTATCGATACCGGCGATGATTTTCAATAAGGAAGATTTTCCGGAACCATTTAAACCAATGACCCCTATTTTAGCTCCATAGAAAAAGGATAGATAGATATTCTTGAGTACTTGCTTGGATGGCGGGTGAATTTTATTCACGCCTGCCATGGAAAAGATAATTTTCTCGTCTGACATAAGGATGATGAAACTTTTTCCACAAAGATAATGTAATTACTGACAATTTGATAGTTTTCGCGCTATGGTCTAATTGTTGATAAAAATATAAAGTAACAAAAGGGTGTAAAGTGTATTTTTATTACATTTATACAATTATCACCCGATTTAATAGAGAAAGGAATTTAATGGAAGCAAAATTTTCACCCCGGGTCAAAGACGTGATCTCGTACTCTCGAGAAGAAGCACTTCGCTTAAGACACGAGTATATAGGCACCGAGCATTTATTACTTGGTCTTATCCGTGAGGGCGATGGAGTAGCGATCAAGATATTGAAGAATATCGGCGTTGACATGGCCGCTGTAAGGCAAGCCATAGAGGAGGCCGTTATGGGGCCTTCTGTTTCCCGTACATCGATCAGTAACATGCCACTGACTAAACAGGCAGAAAAAGTATTGAAGATTACCTATTTGGAAGCTAAGATATTCAAGAGTGATATTATTGGAACCGAACATTTGTTATTGGCCATCCTACGAGATGAGGATAATATTGCTTCGCAGATTTTATCACAGTTCAATGTTTCCTACAATGTTTTCAAAACAGAAGTAGAACAGAATGCGACCAGCATCACCGATGAGGCATCGAATTCGCCATCAGGAGGTGACGAGGATTATAACGAGGAAGAATCGCAATTTACAACCCCTAAGAAGGTTTCTGATATCAAATCGAAAACTCCAGTTTTGGATAATTTCGGTCGTGATTTGACGAAAGCAGCTGAAGAAGGCAAATTGGATCCGATCGTTGGTCGTGAAAAAGAAATTGAAAGGGTATCTCAGATTCTTTCCAGAAGGAAGAAGAACAATCCGATTTTGATTGGAGAACCGGGAGTTGGTAAATCAGCCATTGCTGAGGGATTGGCTTTACGGATTATCCAACGGAAAGTTTCTCGTGTGCTATTCAATAAACGTGTAGTTACCCTTGATTTGGCATCCTTGGTTGCTGGTACCAAATACCGCGGTCAGTTTGAGGAGCGGATGAAAGCGGTAATGAACGAATTGGAGAAATCACCAGATGTGATCCTGTTCATTGATGAGATCCACACCATTGTTGGTGCTGGTGGTGCATCAGGTTCATTGGATGCATCGAATATGTTCAAACCGGCATTGGCTCGTGGAGAGATTCAATGTATCGGTGCGACTACCTTGGATGAATACCGCCAGTATATAGAGAAAGATGGCGCCTTGGATCGTCGTTTCCAAAAGGTAACGGTTGAGCCGACTACCTATGATGATACCATCGAGATTTTGAACCGTATCAAGGACAAGTATGAGGAGCACCACAATGTGACCTATACTCCAGAAGCGATTGAGGCCTGTGTGTCTTTGACTACACGCTATATTACGGATCGTTTCTTACCAGACAAGGCTATCGATGCCTTGGATGAGTCAGGTTCTCGTGTTCACTTGAACAACATTCATGTCCCTCAGAGTATCATCGACATCGAAGAGAAGATCGAGGATGTGAAAGTTGAGAAGAATAAGGTCGTTCGTTCGCAGAAATATGAAGAAGCTGCTAAACTTCGTGATACCGAGAAAAAATTGATTGAGGAATTAGAGAAGGAAAAAACAGCTTGGGAAGCGGAAACCAAAACCAAACGTTATACTGTAACGGAGGATAATGTGGCCGAGGTGGTATCCATGATGACAGGTATCCCTGTTCAACGTGTGAACCAAACAGACAGTCAGAAATTATTGAACATGGGTGAATCCATGAAAGGCCGAATCATTGGTCAGGATGAAGCCGTTCAAAAATTGGTAAAAGCGATCCAACGTACCAGAGCAGGATTAAAAGATCCGAAGAAACCAATCGGTTCCTTCATATTCTTAGGCCCGACCGGTGTTGGTAAAACGGAATTGGCAAAAGAACTTGCTCGCTTTATGTTTGATTCGGAAGATGCTTTGATCCAGATCGACATGAGTGAATACATGGAG
>DCOH01000054.1:10536-11220 GCA_002322865.1 Sphingobacterium sp. UBA1575
TGAGATTGAAAAAGCTCACCCGGATGTATTCAACCTGTTGTTACAGGTATTGGATGAAGGACAATTGACGGACAGTCTTGGTCGTAAGGTTGACTTTAGAAATACCATCATCATTATGACCTCGAACATTGGCGCACGCCAATTGAAGGAGTTTGGTCAAGGTGTTGGATTCAGTACCGCAGCGAAGGAAATTCAGGCAGATACACACTCCAGAGGGGTGATTGAAACGGCATTGAAACGTGCTTTTGCACCGGAGTTCTTGAACCGTATTGATGATGTTATTGTCTTCAACTCGTTGAACAAAGATCATATCTTCAAAATCATTGATATTGAATTGAAATCTTTATTCGCCCGTATCGAAGCATTGGGACATCCGATCAACTTGACAGAGAAAGCGAAGAACCATATTGCGGAGAAAGGTTATGACAGTAATTTTGGAGCCCGCCCGTTAAAACGCGCGATCCAGAAATATTTGGAAGACCCGATCGCAGAGGAGATCCTTAAAGGAGATCTGAAAAATGGGGACACCATTTTGGTGGATTACAATGAAGAAAAACAAGAAATTGTGGTTTCTTCTGCCGGAAAAAACCAGAAGGATGATTCTTCATTAGCCTCTGAATCTAAGGATAATAAGAAAAAAGACTAAGGTCAATTTTGTATAGGAAAAGAGGCTGTCTAAAAAGG
>DCOH01000060.1:0-11530 GCA_002322865.1 Sphingobacterium sp. UBA1575
GAATTTTCGGGAGGGTTACACATTAACCTATAATTTTTAAAAGGAAATTTAAAATGATAATTATGAAAAAGATAAATATTATACTGATATATGTTTTCATCCTGTTTTTTTCTTCGTGTCAGAAACAAAGTATTCTAGAAAAAGAAACCCCTCAAGTATATCGAATATTTTTGAGTGGAAACACAAATACTGAATTGGAATTATTATTTCGAGATAAGGTTGTTGCCACTTCATTAAATCAAGGGGGTATTGCAGGTACTATATATTTAAATACATTCGGATTAGAAAATCCTGAGATTATTATTAGGGAAAAAATTTCCCAAAAAATTGTAGGTGCGAGGAAGATTGATACTTCAAAGTATTATCAAGAATTATTAGTTTTCTATGAAGATGGAAAAATTTATAGCGATAGAATATATTATAAAATAAATGGATTTGTTCTGTCAGGAGATCTAGAATTTCTTTTAGATGGAAAATTGATATATGAGGGCACTTCTAAAATTGAATTATCGAAAACAATTTTAATTGATGGAGAAAACTCCAGAAAATTGGAAATTAGGAAGAAAGGTGAAACAGAAATTCTTCTTACTGAAAATATAAATCCAAAAGAAAAAAATCAGTCAATAAGCTTTTTCTTTGATGGTAAGGAAATGGTTAAGGATATTAAAATGGATCCTCCAAAAAATCCAAATAATATGGCCATATCTGTTCAATTTAAATCTACTTTCAATAATCCAAACTCTGCCGATTTATTTTTTCAAAATAAAAGTGAAATTGATTTAATTGCATTTACCCGTAAAAAAGGTAAGGAAAATACCTCTAGAGGAACTCCTGAAATTAGAGTAGAACCTGAAATTAGGTTAACTATTCCAACAAATGGAACTTTTGTGAATTTTGAACTTCCTCCCCTAGAGGATCAAACATTAGAATATTCATTTGATATTCTTGAAAAAGGAACTAATAATATTCCATATATATTAGGAACAAATTCACTTTCAATTTATGGCCCAGTTGGAGCAAATCAAGGCCGTTTCGGTTCTGGAATAATTGTAACGCCTGGAAAAAGCAAGTTGTTATCTATTACTGATGCTACTAGAACTTCTAGTTTACCTAAAAAACATCAGTTAGCCTATATTAAAATAACAGATTTATCAGATTATTTAAATTAAGTCCAAAAAGAAAAATTCCAAATTCGAGCTAAGTGTAAAATGTAAATAGTAATGTTTAGGTGTAGTTTTAATTAACTACACCTTTTTTATGGAAATATATAATAATCCAATAAACCAATACCCCATACAACAAAACAATTGGAATAGCCAAATACCACCTTTTCTTCAAAGAAATATCCAAATCTTTCCTTTTCCTAATCTCCTCAATTACCTCCTTTGGAATCAGCTTCAACGTAATCGTAATCAACAAAGGAACCAATAATAGATCATCCAAAATACCCAGCACCGGAATAAAATCAGGGATCAGATCAATGGGGCTCAGCAAATAGCCAACGGTAATCAAGGCCAAAATCTTAGCCAATAGGGGAGTCCGTTTATCAAACAAAGCATAATAAATAGGAACGATTTCCCTTTTAAGTTTTTTTGCAGCCTCTTTTAATCGCTTCAACATTCCCCATCATATTTATATCCTTCAAAATTAAGGAAAAATCAGTTGCTATACGTTCATTAAAAAAGAGGATCATAAAGATCCTCTTCCCTTAATAATCATGTGGTTTTACGCATCAATTATACTATTATTCAACCTCTTCGTCCGCATCCATATTAATACTTGCTTCAGCGATTTCCGTAAGATAAACATCCGTTGCTTCCTCTTCTTCCAAGGTCCTTTCCAAAAGATCTGCCACTTTATCCATATCCATGGTAATGGCCAGTTGCGCTAAGCCACCATAGGAAGCAATTTCATAATGCTCCAACTTCTGGGCAGCAATGATCAAGGCAACATCCCGAGTTACTGTTCCTTCATCGGTTGATTTGATGATTTCCTTGGCTTCTTCCAATAATCCCAAAATCGCTTTGCATTCTTTTTCCTCTTCCTTTTCATTCAAAAGACCAAAAACCTTTTTCAATCGACTCACATGTTTTTTGGTCACCAAGTGATGGTCTTCAAAAGCATCCTTCAATTCCTCTGTGGTGGCCACCTCTTCCATTTCCACCAAGGCATCCACGAGTTTATTTTCTGCATAGAGCATATCCTTTAAACCGGAAAGGAAAAATTTATACAAAGGACTATCCTTCTGATCACTACCTTCGTATTCTTCCTCGTCTTGGTTTTTCATGGAGGTATGACCCTTATTCTCCGAATCATTGCCGTTTTTCTTGCTGATAGCCTCTTTTCCGTTTGTATTTTTAGCGTTGGATTTTTCCTCCATTGCTTCTTTATCTTGCTTTGCCATAAAATTTGTTTTAAAGATTAAATGCCTCCTAATGAAAGGAGACATTTAATTTATTATGGGTAATAATAAGTGGGGAAATCTTAAGAAGATCTTCTGCCACCGTAACCTGACCGACCTGAACTTCTACTGCCTCCATGCGATGCCTGTCCACCCATTCGAGCAATTCTTGTGCGTTCTTCTTGACTCATGGCTGCAAAACCTCGTTTACCTGAATGGGTGCCCGAACTTCTGGAACTACGTGTGCTAGATGAACTGGAAGTTCGTCCCTGACTGCCTCTATTGGAACTGGTTGATCTAGATCCTGAATTATTACCGCTTTGGGATGATCTTCTACGACCGGATGAACTGGAACGATCAGAAGTAAATCTTCCTTCACTGTCCCTTCTTCTATCCGATCTTCCATCATCATAATCCTCTTCATCTTGGTCATTATCGTAATCCGAGTCGTAATCCTCATCATAATCGTCCTCATTGTCATAATAATCCTCTTCGTCAAAATCATCATCGTAATCCTCATCGTTGGATGCATCACGAAATCCATGGCTATAGCCTAACTGATAGATATCCTCCATGGAATGTTGTTGGGTCGAAGAAGAAGAATGCCTTGATTTTCCTCTGCCTAAATTGTTTCTTTTCATAACGTTTCTTTATTTCTTTCCTTGCTGCAATGCAGGGAATTTAAAGAGGCTTTGTCTAGAATCAGCTCTCATAAATCGAAACCTTGATATATCAAATAGTTTGATTTATTTTTAACTTGTTGAATGTCGATATGGGATCCATGTTTGTCCTATTGTTATTCAGTATTATGGTTGATAATTGTAGTATTAAGAAAATATCAAAATCATAAATGATTGTACCAGAGCTAAAAAGAGTTAAGACTTTTCTTGGATTTTTATCCATGATGGTTGCCTGGTCATTGATGAATATTTTTTATATGCTATTTGAGGTTTTAAAAAATGGTAAGACCTCAGATCCATCAGTTTTATTTTTTTGGTCCTTTATTTATATCGTTTTTGCATGGCTGATCTTCCTACTTATTCCTTTGAAAAAGCTTGATCCCAATGGCAAACTATTTTCTCCATTGGTTTTTACATTTATTTCAACTTTGTATGGAACATTGGTTATTGTTCTTCTGAATTTACTGCTATTTCAATCTACAGAATCCATGTCATTTTTGCTACCATTAGGTTCTTTAACGGGTTTCTTTTTTGGATTGTCCTATAGTCTGCTCATTCGATCAAATAAACTTATTTATCTTCTGGATAAAAAACCAGGTCTTAAAATCTTAGCATTTCTATATCCCATTATGATAAGCCTGTTAATTTTTTATTTATTTCCTAAATATGCTCCTCAAACTGCTTATCGATTTATGCCTTCAGAAATTAGAGAAAGAATTGTCGCCGAAACAATACCAAAATTCAATGTAGGAGATAGTTTGGAGCACCTAAAAGCCCAACTTCCAGGTTATTTTGAAGGATTTGATGATGGAAATGGCACATTAAGTTTTAATAGCCATCATTTTTCTTTTGTTATTCAGGTCCATTGCAATAAAATTGTCCGGTTAAAATATATTCATGATTCTAGGTCTTTTGATGCATCAATTCATAGCGATCTATAACCTTAGAAAAAACATAAAACATTTCCTGCGCAATTTCTAAGCTTTTTTCCCAATAAACGATCTCCTGAATTTCCGTACCATCTGATGATTTTGGATCAGCATAAGTAATGGGAATTCGAGTATTAGCACCTGGAATAAATGGACAGCCGGCATCGGCCTGAGAGCAGGTCATGATAGCGGCGAAATCTGCCTTTGGGTTTAAAGGATGGTTATAAACTTTTGAAAAAAGTTTGATACGTATCTCTTTTTCCGGTATATCCAATTCATAAATCGGATTGCTCTCACCTGAAGTTTTTTTCAACAAAAGGCCTTGATTACTTAGCGTTTCTACAATTTTGGGATAAACGGCTGTTTCTTCGGTTCCACCTGAAAAACAATGTACCAATGGTATTTTAAAATAATCCGCTGCAACCGATGCCCAGACCTGTGCCAAAATACTGCGCCGCGAATTATGGGTGCATATAAATTGAAGGTTTACAGGATTGGAGTGATTCACCTGCTCTTGTATATAGGCAACCAAAGGGGCAAGCAAAATTTTTCTATCATCGGAAATATCCATATCACGAAGGATATTTCCGATGTTTTGTTTGAAGGTGCTTTTCATTATGCTTGTTAGCAACAACCAGAACCAGGAGTACAAGAATTGTTCGAATGCTGATTTAATTCAATAAATTTGATCTTTGGTTTTTCCGTTGGAATACCGCATGCATCTTCTGCCAAACATGCCGTTTGTTTATTCTTCAATATGAAATGCTTGCCATTGAAATCCAGGTCAAATTTTCCAATGGTCTGCTGTTGGAATTCTACTTCAACTTCCGCATCCTCGATTCCTAATTGCTTTTCCGACAGAGCAATAATATTCAATAATTTATCTGGATAGAGCCGATGGTCAACATCATGTGAGTGCCATAATTGGAAACTGACAGTTTTATCATGACGGATCGTTCCGCCACAATCAATATAATTTTTATTAACCTGTCCAACTTCTGTTACATGGAAATGGGTTGGAACAAAACTGCCATCCTCCAATTGGAAAGAAACTTCCGAAAGGGTAGGGAGGATTTCTTTGATTGCTGATAATTTCATTTTTAATTTATTTAATGACAAATAAGTTTTAATTATTTAAAGACAAATAAGTATCGTAATATTGCGATGTTATTGTTCAAAAAAAACCTAACAACAGGTTTTCGTATGGATATCCTGATGAAGGAAATCCGAAACATCATTTTTAATACTATTCCATATCTTTTCATCGATACAATAACAGATGGACTTTCCTTCAATGGAACCCTTAATGATTCCAGATTTCTTCAATTCTTTCAAATGTTGGGAAATGGTAGCTTGTGCCAATCCAAGTTCATCAACCAAATCATTACAGATGCAATTTGGCTGATCGATGATATATTGCAGGATAGCAAGTCGAGCCGGATGGCCCAAAACCTTGAAAAGATTGGCTAAGGTATTCTGTTCTACACTGAAAATTTCGCTCTTGGTGATTCCCATTTGATGAATTGATTTAACATCGCAATATTACGATATTGATTTTGTATTATTATTCTTTTACGGGAATAAATTTTGATTCACAAAAAATCCAACTGGGAATGTTACAAAGAAACTGTCTACATTGACTTCTTGGAGGAAGCAAAATGTAGGCAGGGCGTAAGTGCATTGTAAGTACCTTTTAACACTTACAACTCACTTACATGTCACTTACAACTCACTTGAACTTCGAAGATTTCCTAATCTTTTTCTTGTCTAGATTTTATTATTAAACATTTAGATTCAAATAATTCCTTTGAAATTTAAAATAATCTTTATAATTTAATATTTTAATTGAATTGCTGATCTGAATCAAGCATATCTGCCTTTCCCTTTCTCAACTGCCGACGACTTTTTCCAATTGTTAATTTCTTTACCTAAATAAATTGTCATGGACTTTCTAGAAAAACTCCTGAACATCAATTCGAATTACATCATAATCGGATTATTAACCATCTTCTTTTTGATGGAACAGTTATTTGCCAACCCTTTTGCTTTTCGAAAGCGAGGGAAGCACCTCTTCCAAAATATCCTCTTCCAGATCACCCTAACCTTGTTGAATATTTTTGTCATCGTCTTACAGGTGAAAGCAATCGACTGGTTGAATTCCCAAAAAATCGGGATGTTATTCTGGTTGGAACTACCTTTATGGCTCAAATTGATCGTTAGTGTAATGCTGTATGATCTCACGACCTATTGGATCCACCAAGCAGCCCACAAGGTGCCTATCATGTGGAGATTGCATCGTGTTCATCATAGTGATACCAGCATGGACTCTACCACCACCTTCCGTTTCCATCCTTTGGAAATGATCCTGGTCTATCAGGTCGGAAATGTGATCACTGCCGGAATCTTCGGAACCGACGTCTTCTCCATGGCGCTCTATTATTTTATTCTCAACATCTTTCTCTTTCTGGAACATGCCAATCTACATTATCCGAACTGGATCAATAAGACCCTGGGGAAGATCTTTGTCATGCCCGATCACCATCGTGTACACCATCAACAAGAGCAATTTTATACAGATAGTAACTTCGCGGATATCTTTATCCTTTGGGATCGGATTTTCGGCACCTTTAAGACCATGCCTGTATCCCAAATGAAATATGGCCTGGAAGAATTTGAAGGCGATAGGAAACAAAGTTTCTGGTACCTAATGAAAAGCCCTTTTATTAATGTTAAAAAACGTTAAAGGAAGTTTTGATTAAAATATCGGCACAGCTCTTGCGTTTATCATAGTGTTAAACAAATAAAGAGTAATAGAGTAAAAATTTCATAATTTAGGTTAATAATTGGTTTGGTAAAATCCTGAGACTCCCAGTCCCAGGATTTTTTATTTTTGTTTAGCTGTGATTTTTCTCCAAACCATGCGAATAATACCATAAACAAGTGTATTGAAAATTAACAGAACCATTTTATCCACATGAAACATGAATCCCACCATTAAATCGGAACGATTTCTTGCCATGGTTGAATCCCATAAAGGGATTATCTATAAGGTAGCGAATTCCTATTGTTTGGATTTGGAGGAGAGAAAGGATCTGGTACAGGAGATCATCGTGCAGCTTTGGCGTTCCTTTGATCATTTTGATCCTCGCTTTAAATTCAGCACCTGGATCTATAAGATAGCCCTGAATGTGGCCATATCTTTTTATCGGAAGGAGTCTCGGAAAAATGCCAGATGGGGACCTTTATCGGAAAGTATTTTTCAAATCGCGGATCCCCAGGAAGACTTGCGCGATCTGGAAGATAAAAATGAAGATTTAGCCCTATTGCAAAAATTTGTTCTGGAATTGAAGGAGTTGGATAGGGCATTGATGCTGCTGTACCTGGACGAGAAAAGTTATCGGGAAATTGCAGAAATAATAGGGATTTCGGAAACGAATGTGGCGACCAAGATCAGCCGGATCAAATTGGTTCTCAAACAGAAATTTGAACAGATCAATCAAAAAAAATATAGTCATGGAAGATAAACAGCTCTTATCACTCTGGAGAATGCAGAATGAAAAAATTGAACAGTCATTGAACATCAATCGCACCCTTCTTTTGGATACTATTCAACAAAAAGCGAAGCATAGTATGAGTTCATTGGTCAGGCTGAAAACCTTAGGCATCATTGCTTTTGTATTTTACCTCTATTTTTTAGGATACATTTTATACTCCTGTTTCGAAAATTATACGGAAGTTTCGATTTATTTTATGGTCTCTTTGTCGGCCATATTTTTGATCAACCTCAGGGGATTGGTGGATTACGTCAAGCACTTGATCTGGACCAATAATATCAATTATGAAGGCAATATCCTGGAAATTCAGCAGGAATTATCCCGCTTGCAAATATCCATTGTAGAACATACCAAGATCATGGTGCTTCAATTGCCTTTTTGGACCACATTATATTTGAGTGAGGAATGGTTTCCTTCCATGGTGAGTTGGAAATATATGATATTTCAAGGACTGTTGACCGGCACTATGACCTTTTGTGCCTATTGGTTGTACAAGAACCAGAACGTCGAGAACCTGGACAAAAAGTGGTATCGCTCGCTGATCGCTGGCTCAGGAGGAAAATCTGTCCGCAAAGCGTTGGAATTTTATAAAGAGATCGAAATTTTTAAAAAAGAAGCAACGGACTAGCTGGCTAAATATTCGGAATAACGCTGATTACTTGTTATCTTTGCAAAAAAATAACAACATGTCCTCACAAAAACATTTAATAGCACCTTCCATCTTAGCTGCGGATTTTGCTGATTTGAAAAAAGATATCCAAATGGTCAATGAAAGTGAAGCAGATTGGTTTCATATTGATATTATGGATGGGGTTTTCGTTCCAAACATCTCCTTTGGTTTCCCCGTGATGCAGGCCATCGCAAAGCATGCCCAAAAACCGTTGGACGTGCATTTGATGTTCGTTGATCCGGATCGCTACCTGAAAGTGTGTAAAGATTCCGGCGCGGAAATCATCACCGTGCATTATGAAGCTTGTTCGCATCTACACCGTACCATCGCGGCTATTAAAGAATTAGGTTGTAAAGCTGGAGTAGCGTTAAATCCGCATACACCGGTAAGTTTATTGAAGGATATTATCCAGGATATCGACCTGGTTTGTTTGATGTCGGTGAACCCAGGATTTGGAGGACAGAAATTTATTGAACGTACCTATGATAAGATCAAGGAATTGCGTGCCTTGGCCGTGGAAAATGATACCGATCTTTTGATCGAGATTGATGGGGGAGTGGGTACCAGCAATGCCGGACAATTATTGGCGGCTGGAGCGGATGTATTGGTAGCAGGAAGTTTTGTGTTCAGCTCGGAAAATCCGATCGAAACCGTAAAAACCCTGAAGGCGGTTGACCCAAGTTTGAAATACGTTTAGGCTTTTGTTTAGAATATTTCCAAATTAGCTTGGAATGGCAGAATTGCAAATAAACATGGTTTTTTTTGGTATTTTTGCTAATGTACTCAAACAAATTGAGGAAATGATTAGTAGTAGAGTTAAAATCTAATTAAAATAAAAATAAATGGCTTTTGATATAGACATGATTAAGAAGGTTTATGCACAATATGATGAGCGCATCAATGCAGCTCGTCAGATTGTTAATAAACCATTGACTTTATCTGAGAAAATTCTGTATGCTCACCTTTGGGACGGAAACGCGACTGAAGCATACGAACGTGGAAAATCTTACGTGGATTTTGCACCGGATCGTGTAGCAATGCAAGATGCTACTGCACAGATGGCCTTATTGCAATTTATGCAAGCGGGTCGTGCGAAAGCTGCAGTGCCTTCAACCGTTCACTGTGACCACTTGATCCAAGCTCGTGATGGCGCGGAGCAAGATTTAACGCGTGCTAAACAAGAAAGCTCAGAAGTGTTCAACTTCTTAAGTTCTGTTTCTAATAAATATGGTATCGGTTTCTGGAAACCTGGTGCAGGTATTATTCACCAAGTGGTATTGGAGAACTATGCTTTCCCAGGTGGTATGATGATCGGTACAGACTCCCACACCGTGAATGCGGGTGGATTGGGTATGGTTGCTATCGGTGTTGGTGGTGCTGATGCCTGTGACGTGATGGCTGGATTACCTTGGGAGCTGAAATTCCCGAAATTGATCGGTGTGAAATTGACTGGAAAACTTTCTGGTTGGGCAGCGCCAAAAGATGTGATTTTGAAAGTAGCGGGTATCCTTACTGTAAAAGGTGGTACCGGTGCTATCGTGGAATACTTCGGTGAAGGTGCAGAATCTTTATCTTGTACAGGTAAAGGTACGATCTGTAACATGGGTGCTGAAATTGGTGCTACTACATCAACATTCGGTTATGATGAGTCTATGGAGCGTTATTTACGTGCTACGGACCGTGCGGATGTTGCAGATGCAGCTAATGCGATCAAACAACACCTAACTGCAGATGCAGAGGTTTATGCAAACCCTGAGCAATACTTTGATCAATTGATCGAAATCAACCTGTCGGAATTGGAGCCTTCGTTGAACGGTCCTTTTACGCCAGATTTATACACGCCAATTTCTCGCATGCGCGAAGAGGCTGGTAAAAACGGATGGCCTACGAAAGTAGAGTGGGGATTGATCGGTTCTTGTACAAACTCTTCTTACGAGGATTTGTCTCGCGCTGCTTCCATCGCTCGCCAAGCCATCGAAAAAGGTTTGGTAACCAAAGCGGAATTTGGTATCAACCCAGGTTCTGAACAAGTTCGTTTTACAGCTGACCGTGATGGTTTGTTGAAAAACTTCGAGGACTTGAACGCAACAATCTTTACCAATGCATGTGGTCCATGTATCGGTATGTGGGATCGTGCAGGTGCCGACAAGCAAGAAAAAAATACCATCGTTCACTCGTTCAACCGTAACTTCGCGAAACGTGCGGATGGTAACCCGAATACGTATGCATTCGTAACTTCACCTGAAATGGTAGCAGCAATCGCTATCTCTGGTGATTTGGGCTTCAACCCGCTTACGGATACCTTGACCAACAAAGATGGTGAGCAAGTGAAATTGGATCCGCCTACTGGTGATGAATTACCTACTAAAGGTTTCGCAGTAGATGATCCAGGATACCAAGCTCCTGCAGAAGATGGATCAAATGTGGTTGTGGAGGTTTCCCCAACTTCTGATCGTCTGCAATTGTTAGAGCCATTTGCTCCTTGGGAAGGTACAGACTTGAAAGGTTTGAAATTATTGATCAAAGCGAAAGGTAAATGTACAACTGACCATATTTCGATGGCTGGTCCTTGGTTGAAATACCGTGGTCACTTGGATAATATCTCCAACAACATGTTGATCGGTGCGGTGAACTACTTCAACGAGAAAACAGATAACGTGAAAAACCAATTGACTGGTGAATACGGTGCTGTTCCTGCAACACAACGTGCTTACAAAGCGCAAGGAATCGGTTCTATCGTGGTTGGTGATGAAAACTACGGTGAAGGATCTTCTCGTGAGCATGCAGCCATGGAGCCTCGCCACTTAGGCGTACGTGCGGTATTGGTGAAATCTTTTGCTCGTATCCATGAAACAAACCTTAAGAAACAAGGTATGTTGGGTCTTACATTTGATAACAAAGAGGACTATGACAAAATCCAAGAAAACGATACAATCGATATCATTGGATTGACCGAGTTCGCTCCAAATAAACCTTTGACTCTTGTTCTTCACCATGAAGATGGTAGTTCTGAGGAAATCTTAGCTAACCATACCTATAACCAACAACAGATCGAGTGGTTTAAGGCCGGTGGTGCTTTGAATATTATCAGAGCTGGGCAGGCGTCTTAGAAGAGATGTTAGATAATAGATATTAGATAATAGACATTAGATAATAAACTATTGAGGAAAGGGCTGCGAATGCAGCCCTTTTTTTTCTGCGTCATTGCGAGGTTTTTTTTGCGTCATTGCGAGGAGTTTTTTTCGTCATTGCGAGAAGTTATTTCGTCATTGCGAGGAGGCACGACGAAGCAATCT
>DCOH01000060.1:11551-87896 GCA_002322865.1 Sphingobacterium sp. UBA1575
AAGCAACATCGCTTCTTTATGGTTCAAGATCTGCTTGTAGGTCGGATTTCCCTTTGCCAATAGCTCCTTATGGTATGGCGCTGGAATCAGCACCTTCACCTCATATTTTTCCAAAGGAATAAAAAATAACACTCCATGCTCCTCCAGATTTTCATCGGTGATTTGGGTGTATTTTTCCGCCATTTGGTTGATCTTTCCTAAAGACTCCAGTTTCTTGATGACCTGTTGCATGATGATCTTTTTTAATTGAAGAATAGCCTACTTTTCTTCATGGAACACTAAGATAGGTACTTTTGAGTGAAAAGCTAAGTTATTGCTCACACTGCTACTGAACAACCTATCGAAGAAGCTCCTGTTCCTTTTCACTATTCCCAATATATCCACATTATTCTCAATGATATAGTTCAATATCGTGGTTTCAATACTTTCCACCTCATCCAATAAAATATATTCGATTTCCTCCTGAGGAAATTCATGTCGCCAATTTTCAGTCTGAATCAACACATCGGAAACATTCTGGTTATGTAAAATATGCAGAATGTCGATTTTCGCGCCAATGGCCTTCGCCATGATCAGCATTTTTTTCAAGGCAGATTTATCCTTATCCCGGAAAAGAGAAGTGAATACCGTACGTTTTATTTCCTTGTATTTGGCGTGCGGAGGAATCGCCAAAACAGGATTTTGGATGGTTCTAATGACATTGACCGTATTCGTGCCGATTACCTTCGACAGGAATCCGGATTCTCCATGGGTACCCATCACCACCAAATGGATCTTTTCGCGTTCGACGATTTTTTTCACCACCGAAGCAACAGGTCCCTCTTCAAATAGGAAAACCAATTCCACATCACTTATACCTTGCTCTTCGGCCATATCGTGCAGCACCTGCGTCTTCTTTTTGTATATCTCAAACTGATTCAGTTCAATCGTTTGGTAAACCTCACCCAAAAGCTCCGGTTGTCCGCCATGGGTAGCCGATAAAACGGGTTCCAGGTAGGTGTAAAGCACATAAATTTTAGCGTCAATAGATTTGGCTATATTTAGGGCGTACAGAAAGGCATTAGTAGCAGTTTCTGAAAAATCGGTGGGAAATAATATGGCTCTCATAATCTTTCATTAAGTGTTTCCTTAAATTTAACAATTAAATGTCCAATTAGTCCATGATATTGGTCATTATTTTAGGTAGTTTTTGTCAAGCTACTGCAAGGTTTTTTTGCTTGCTACGTTTTAGCTTATGGAAGAAAATTATTTAAAAACCTGTAGCATTTTAATAACATAGACCGTATATAGTATACAAAAAATATAGGAGGAAAGTTTACATGCGTCAAAACTTTAATCTAGTTATTAAATTTGTATAATTAACTAGATAACGTAAAGACATAGGGTGGGAATCATTCAGAAATACCTAGGGACTGCAAAACCATGGAGTTTAAGAACTGCGTTGGAGTCCTGTGCTATGTCCGGTTCGGAAAAGAGCAAAGCTTTTATCTATAAGAAATATTACGGCTATATCATGGCCATTGTGATCCGCTACATGAAGCATGAAATGGAGTCCGAAGAAATTACCAATGAATGTTTTGTGAAGGTTTTCAATAAGGTGAGCAGCTTCTCCATCCATGAGGAAGATGCCGTACTCGAGAAAACTTTCCGATCCTGGATGGGAAAGATCGCTGTGAATACCGCCATTGACGCACTTAGGGTGAGAAAACAGGTGCTGATGCTGGATGACCTCAACGGTTCTGACAGTATGCATTACTCCGTACAGAATGACAGCCGATTGGAATATCAGGATATTATTGCCCTGATCCAACAGTTGCCCGATATCCAACGATCCATTTTCAACCTCTATGAAATCGAAGGTTTCTCGCACGAAGAAATCGGCAAAAAGTTGGAGATCCCTGAAAGTACCTCCAGAACATATTTAACAAGAGCAAAACAGAAGCTTAGAAAGCTGTATGGCGAGCTCCACAATTTAGAAAATATACAATCCTGATTTTTATAAAGATGGAAGAGCATAACAAAAAAGACCTCATTGATCATATCGTTGATAAGCTGAAAGCTTCCGACGAGCTTCCTTATAAAGAGGGGGCTTGGGAACGGTTTCAGCAACAACATGGTTCCATGCCGGTACGCAAAAACAGAAGCTATTACTGGGCAGCCAGTGCCGCCGCCATTCTTTTGGTAGGCGCATTTGCAGTGAAACAATTTGTTTCCCAGGATCCAAAAAACTTGGAGGAAAATGCTATTGCCCAGCACCAAGGAGGATCTCCAATACAAGAACAGTTTCAACAAGAAGGTTCGGAGCCTACTGATGGAAGGGTTTCAACCGATGGAATTGGTTCGATCGCTGGAGGAGCTTCCGTTACTGGAGGAATCTCCACAGGTGGAGCAGGTCAACGAATTTCCGGCAGGAATGAAATTGTTGCTTCCTATCAAGGAAATCCCTTGAATTTGCAGGAAGCGGATAGATCGAACAATATGCTTGCTTATAGTGATTGGAATAATGGGATTCGTTATGCCCCCAAAAATATCCATGCTCCGCAGCAATTGTCGGGATCTTCAATGGATTTAAGAACAAAAAGCCTACAGTTGGCTGCTGATGAGCCGCAAATAAAAACTACTTCTGATTTGGGGTCTGCAGTTGTCTTGGCGAATCAAGATATGGCTAATAAGGCGAACGCAGGTCGTGAGCCAGATCTAAAATCCAAGAAGTTCAATTTTAATGAGCGTTTTGACCTTGGATTGTTTGTGTCTCCAAATTCCACGAGTGAGAAGTTCAATTTTGGTGGTGGAGTGCTAGTTGCGTATAATGTGACCAAAAATCTGTCTGTACGTACCGGACTTGCTTATAACCGCTATGAAGTAGGAGCCATGCGTAATCCGGTTGCCAATCAGGATGTCGCAGTTTCTGCAAGTCGGGAAATGCTCGAAAAGAATAATACCAATAGCTTGACTGCTTATACAATGAGCAATGCTGTGATTCTGCCTAATGTTAATGCGGTTTCAGGATCTGTACAGGCATTAGAAGTTCCGTTGGATGTGAAATATAAATCGAAAAGTGGTTTCTATGCATCTTCGGGGTTGACTTATGCTAAAGTGACTGAACAGGAACGTTTTACCCATTACATCGAAAACAGTGGGGCGGAAGTATTTCCTGATGGCCTTCCTAAAAACCAAAAGGATTTGGAAGCTGGATTTAAGCAGGTTTCCAAAGCTATAAAAACGGAAGATCAGAATGTTAAGGCTAATGGATTTGGTGGTTTTGTAAACCTATCTATTGGTAAGGAGATGAAAATGAACAAAGGTTTCTCGATCTCTGTTGAACCTTATATGAAATTACCAGTTGGGAATTTTAAATCCGCAGATATGAATTATACGAATGGCGGTTTGAGGATTATAACGAATTTTTAGATTATAGATGAGAGATTATAGATGTTAGACTTTACCGTCATTGCGAGGTACGAAGCAATCTTTACGCATGTCATTGGTAGCGAAGTCGAAGCATCTACACATGTGGTACCCGTACAGATCCTTCGACGCTGCTCAGGATGACACTAAAAGAAAGATTGCTTCGTTGTGCCTCCTCGCAATGACGCATAGTTTGCAATCACGGCAAGGTCTATCATCTAATGTCTAATGTCTATAATCTAATATCTAACATCTATAATCTAAAACCTACACCTGGTCCACTCTCACCCAGCCCATCCCCGCCGCGATAGCGCCTTGAACGCCGGGATCTCCATCTTCGAATACCAAGCAATCAGCAGGATCGACCTGTAATTGCTCTGCAGCCAATAAAAAAGGTTGTGGGGAAGGTTTTCCTTTTGGGGTATCACCTGCACAGACTAAAGACTCATATTTCCCTGCAACATCGATTACCGAAAGGGTAATGGCCAAAGTAGATCTTGTTCCTCCGGATACTATTCCGATTTTATGGGTATCCACATGGTCGAACAATACCTGCCTCACATAATCTACAGGTTGGGTGGCTTGGATAAAGCGCTCGATAAATATAGCAGACTTTCTTTTGGAGAAGGATTCGATATCCAGTTCCACATTATAGCGAATAGAAATTTCCTTGGCGACAGCGATGGTCGGCCATCCTGCAGTCTCATCAATGAGATCAGGATCCAAATCAACCCCATGTTCTGCCGAAACGGCAACATAAGCAGCTTTATGTGCATCAATATTATCAGCAAGGGTGCCGTCTACATCGAACAATAACGCTTTATAAGAAGAGGCTAGGGAATTTAACTTTAAATACTTTTGGTAGGCTGCATCTGTCATGCCGCAAAAATACGAAATTCTCCTCGATGAGGAGAATTCCATGGTTTTATCTTTGTTAAATTATTTTGAAGTTTCTTAATTCCTTAAAGAGGAATTCCAAAATCTCAAAACTTATTTCCTTACGGATTTTCTTCTTTTCAATTCTTTCATAATCAAAGAAAGCTCGCGGCCAGTTTGTCCACCTACAGAAGTATTTTCCTGTGCACGACGGAACAAATATGGCATAACTGCTTTCACTGGACCATAAGGCATGTATTTAGCCACGTTATAACCTGCTGCTGCAAGGTTGAAAGAAAGGTTATCCGACATACCTAATAACTGCGCAAAGAAAACATTAGGCAAGTTATGTGGGATGTTACGGTTCTCCATTTCCTCCGCTAGGATGCGGCAACTCTGTTCGTTATGTGTTCCGGCCATCAATCCGATCTGGTCGATATGATCCAAACAGAAGTGGATCGCCTGGTTATAATCTGTATCCGATGCTGGTTTATTCGGTTGGATAGGCGAAGGATAACCTTTTTCCTTTGCTCTTTCCCTTTCGATCTCCATATAAGCACCACGAACGATTTTCGCCCCTAGATGGAAGCCAGCAGTTTTAGCATAAGCATAATCAGCTTTTAATGAAGCCAATTTATCAGCACGGTACAATTGATAAGTATTGTATACAATCGGTTTTTCACGGTTGTATTTTTCCATCATTTCACGTGCGATATCATCAATGGTATCTTGGATCCAAGAATGTTCAGCATCCACCAATACACGAATACCAGCTTCGTGACAAGCACGGCAGATACGATCACATCTATCCCATAAACGTTGGTATTCTGCTTTTTCAGCTTCCGTCAATGTTTCTTTTGCATCGATTTTCGCCAATAGATCAAATCTTCCTAAACCTGTAGGCTTGAATACACAGAAAGAAATCAACGGATTCTGTTTAGCAGTTTCTACCGTACGTAGGATCTCTGCGCAACATTCGTCAAAGCTCTCTTCCGAATCTTCACCTTCTACCGAATAATCCAAAATGGTCGTTACATTACCTTGACCCAATTCCTGGATCGCACGGTTACAGTCGGCAATACTCTCGCCACCACAGAACTGTCTGTAGATGGTATTCTTGATGATTCCCTGGATGGGTAAGCCTATATTTAAGGAGAAATTTGTAATGGGAGTACCTATTTTGATCAGTGCATTACTTGCTACCATTTTAAATAACCAGTATGCTTTATTCAGATCTTTATCACTTTTGCCTCTGAAGGCGATTTCCGTATTATTAAAGTCTAGCTTTATGGGGGAAATTGTATCCATATTCTATTTTTTTTGATTCACAAAATTAGGGATTAATTGTAAATAAATTCAAACATTCAATTGTAATAGTTCATATTAAATTTATTTTTGTTTATGCAAACGTTTACATTAAATGGGGAATACATCCAGCTCATCCAATTATTGAAAGTGATGAACTGGGTAGAGCACGGCGCGATGGCCCAATGGGTCGTAGAAGAAGGATTGGTGAAGTACAATGGGGAAGTGGATTACCGTAAAAGATTGAAGGTTAGGGTAGGAGATTTGGTGGAATTTGACGGGAACAAGGTTAAGATAATATAAAACAGAGTTATTACAAATTTGTTGTTCTTGTAGATTCAGAAATTGTCTATCTTTAACCTGAATTATATTATGAAAAAGATCAACAGCTTAGGATACGAAGTCGTATTCGATAATGAACTGGATGAATTGCAATCCTTTCTTATTGATCATGACTATTCACAACTATTAATACTAGTCGATAGAAATACCAACGATCATTGTTTACCACAACTTCAGGCCTTTATTCCTGATATCGTAGATTATGACATTATCGAAGTAGATCCTGGCGAAGAAAATAAGAACATTGATTTCTGTATTGGGGTTTGGAAGACCATGTTGGATTTTGGCGCGGATCGTAAATCCCTGATGCTGAACCTTGGTGGAGGTGTGGTGACGGATATGGGCGGTTTTGCAGCTTCAACCTATAAGAGAGGGATCGATTTTATCCATGTACCTACCACCTTGTTATCCCAAGTGGATGCCTCGGTAGGCGGCAAGACCGGAATCGACCTGGATAATATCAAAAACATCATCGGTACATTTACGCAGCCCAAAGCGGTCTTTATCTCCAATAAGTTTTTGGAAACGTTGGATGATAGACAGATCCGTTCTGGATTTGCGGAAGTGATCAAACATGGCCTTATCAAAGATAAACAGCTTTTTGAACGTTGTATGAATGTTAAATTGCCTGGTTTACCGGAAGAAATGGTCTATGATTCGGTGATGATCAAGAATGAAGTGGTTTTGGAAGATCCTACCGAAAAGGGATTGCGTAAAATCCTGAATTTTGGTCATACGATTGGGCATGCCATCGAAGGCTATAGCCTTTATCATGATCAGGAGCCTTTATTGCATGGGGAAGCCATCGCGATTGGGATGATCTGTGAGGCTTNNTTTATCTCTTACCGAGAAAACAACCTACCTGAATCCGAGCTGGAAACTATTGTAAATTATCTAAAAGAAATCTATCCGGCTTATCCGATCGACCAAGCGATCTATCCAACGCTGATCGAATTGATGCGCAACGATAAAAAGAACGAAAGCAATCAATTGGGATTTGCGCTTTTACGTAGCATTGGCGATTGTGATTTCAACAAATACGCAGAAGAGGATATGATCGTGGAAAGTTTGGATTATTACAATCAGGTAATCAAATAAACCAAGAACATGAAAAATTCGGTTATTCTACTTTTATTCATGGCAATGCTGTTGTCATGTAGTCAAGCTTGGGCAGTTTTAGCGCCAAAGAAGGTGCTGGTGTTTACCAAAACTACCGGTTTTAGGCATGCCAATATTGAAAAAGGAGTAACCGTATTAAAAAACATATTTTCAAAGGAAGGTATTGCGGTATCCCATACCGAGGATGCGAATGTTTTCCTGGCAGATTCCCTGCAATCTTTTCAGGCCGTGATTTTTTTCAGCACGACCGGTACGATCCTGAATGCCGAACAAAAAAAGGCCTTTCAAAAGTTTATTGAATCGGGCAGAGGGTTCATGGGTATACATGCGGCCGCCGATACGGAATACGAATGGCCCTGGTATGCAAATCTGGTAGGGGCCTACTTTGCCAGTCATCCCGCAGTGCAGGAAGCAAAGATTGATGTGGTCAATAGAAAACATTTAGCCACCAGACATTTACAGAAGATCTGGATGCATAAGGATGAATGGTATGATTTTAAGGATGTAAAGCCTGGCATTAATATCTTGATGATGCTGGATGAAACCTCCTATAAGGGTGGTAAAATGGGGAAATTCCATCCCATTGCCTGGTTTCAGGAATTCAAAGGCTATCGCATGTTCTATACTGGATTGGGGCATACCGAGGAATCTTTTGACGACCTGAACTTCCAAAAGCAACTCATTGGTGGGTTGAAATATGTGATGGGTAAATAGAAAACCCAAAAGAATCGATTATGAGAAAGCTGCTGTTCCTTTTTGGTCTACTGATCAGTTTTGGCCTCAAAGCCCAAGATTATTCCCCGATTAGCACCCAATTGCAATTATCACCTGTCCTCAACAAACATTATTATGGCGTATCCTTGTATGATCTGGATGAACATAAATTTGTCTTTGGCCATCAGGAGGATCGTCATTTTACACCTGCCAGTAATACCAAGGTATTTACCTTGTTCACTTCGCTGAAACTGATTGGAGATTCCATCCCTGGATTGGCCTATGTGGAGCGTGGAGATTCCTTGATTTTCTGGGGTACCGGAGATCCTACTTTCTTGCATAGCAAATTGGATAGGGGAAAGGTTCTCGAATTCCTAAAAAACAGTACTAAGAAATTAGTTTATAGTCAATCTCCAGTACAAGAACCAACTTATAGAAATGGTTGGAGCATAGAAGATTACGAATTTTATTATCAACCAGAACTTACGGTGTTTCCGATCTATGGAAATGTAGTGCAGTTTCGGGAAGTGGGCAAGCAATTGAGATTGTTTCCGAGCTATTTTCAACAGCATGTGCAGCATCTTTCGGATACCGTGACAAGGTATAGGATACATCGTCCCTTGGAAAACAATAAATTCGAGGTCAACAATTTTCCGCTGCCTGCCAAATATGTAAACGAAAAACCATTTAAGACCAGCGATTCCCTTTTCCTTAGCCTATTGCAGGATACGCTGAAAAGAGAGGTAGGCTATGTCAATCTGCCGATTCCTACTGATGCAAAAATCATTTATTCCATTGGAACGAGAGAAGTGTTGCGGGAAATGATGCTGCCAAGTGATAATTTCCTGGCAGAACAACTGAACATGGTGGCTTCTTTCGTAAAATATCGCAAATTCCAAACGGAGGAACTTCGGAATTATATGCAGACGACCTATTACTCCTTATTTCAGGACCAGATTGAACTAAGGGATGGGAGCGGGCTTTCAACCTATAATAAAGTAACACCGAGAAGTATGGTGGAGCTACTTTTGTTGATAACCGATGCGGTAAAGGACGATGCCGCCAAATTGTTCCTGTTTCCGGCCGGTGGTCTGGAAGGTACATTAAAAGGTGTTTATCCAACTCCCGGAGGAGTACCTTTTGTATGGGCAAAAACCGGAACCATCAACAGCGTACATTGCCAGAGTGGATTTATAAAAACCAAGAAAGGTAAGCGTTTGGCTTATTCTTTTCTGAACAATAATTATATGGGTTCGGCTTCTCCGGTTCGTAAGGAGATGGTGCGGGTGATCAGCTATATCTATGAAAATTATTAATCCCTAAAAATCTATTTGGTATATTAGCGATGGAAAAAATATGAAGATCTTTAAAAAGAACGACAAAAGGCTGATCCGCTCCTGGTCCATGTTCGATTGGGCAAACTCAGCATACAATTTGGTGATCAATTCCACCATCTTTCCAGTCTATTACACCACGATAACCAAAAATGCAGAAACGGGTAGTACAACCGTTTCTTTTTTTGGATTTGAATTCGTCAATACCGCTTTATCCAATTTTGCCTTATCGGTTTCCTATCTGATTATGGCCTTGAGTTTACCCTTTATTTCAGCTTATTCGGATGCTGCCGGGAAACGTAAGTTCTTCATGAAGATGTTTACCTATCTGGGCGCATTTGCCTGTATGGGGCTATTCTTTTTCAAGATCGATACCCTGGAATGGGGGATCATCTGTTTTTCCCTGGCTGCAATGGGCTATATTGGCGGAGTAGCTTTCAACAACTCTTATTTACCGATCATTGCTACGCCCGACCAACAAGATAGGGTCAGCGCACAAGGTTTTGCTTATGGCTATGTTGGCTGTGTAACCCTGCAGATCATCTGTTTTGTCTTTATTTTTAAACCTGAATGGTTCGGAATAACCGATCCATCGCTTCCTGCACGATTATCCTTCCTGTTGGTAGGATTGTGGTGGGTGCTGTTCTCGCAGATTCCATTCCGTTTCTTACCAAGAAACCGGCCTTCGATCGGAAAGGAGAGAATGCCGTTTTTCCAAAAGGTAAAAACAGAATTTACGGGTGTTCTGGCGCAGATCAAACGAATCCCCGCCATCAAGAAGTTTTTGCCGGCTTATTTTTTCTATGCCATGGGGATACAGACCTTGGTTATTGTGGCGGCAGCCTTTGGCCAAAAGGAACTGAACCTGGGAGCTGATAAATTGATCGCCTCCATTCTCTTGATCCAGATCGTTGCCATAGGTGGCGCCTATATCATGTCGGTTTTTGCGAAGAAATTCGGAAACATCAAGGTGTTGATGGTGGTCGTATTCTTATGGATCCTGATCTGTGGGGCTTCCTATTTTATGGCCAATGAATACCATTTCTATATGATGGCCTTTATGGTCGGTTTGCTAATGGGAGGTATACAGTCGCTTTCCAGGTCCACTTATTCGAAATTGATTCCTACTGACATTGAGGATACCACTTCTTTCTTTAGTTTTTATGATGTGGCGGAAAAATTTGCTATCGTTATTGGCCTATTGAGCTTTGGCATTATCGAACAGATCACCAATAATATCCGTTATTCTGCCCTTTCTTTAGGGGTTTTCTTCTTAATCGGGTTTTTCTTGTTGTTTCCTGTTCTAAAATTTAATAAATTACAGATTATAAAAAAATAAATGAATAAGGTAGAATTGTTTATACCCTGTTTCATCGATCAACTATACCCAGAAACAGCATTTAATACCGTTAAATTATTGGAAAAAGCAGGCTGCGAGGTGATGTACAACGCTGAACAGACCTGTTGTGGTCAACCTGCTTATAATGCAGGTTTTTGGGACGATGCGAAAATTATCGGTCAGAAGTTTCTGAAGGATTTCCAGGACGAATATCCCATTGTATCACCATCTGCCTCCTGTACTGGGATGGTTAGGGGAGGATATGATGATCTATTTACCAATTCCATGGAACATAATCGTTGTCGGTCCATCCAACGTAATATCTTTGAGATCTCGGATTTCTTGGTCAATGTGTTGAAGAAGGAGTATTTCGGTGCTGAACTGATCGGGACAGCGGTTTACCATGATTCTTGTTCAGCCTTGCGGGAATGTAAGATTAAGGAGGAGCCTAGGCGATTGTTAAGCCATGTTGGCGGTTTGGAGATCGTGGAAATGCGCGATCAGGAAACCTGCTGTGGGTTTGGTGGAACTTTTGCCGTGAAGTTTGATGGAATTTCCTCTGCGATGGCGGAACAGAAGGTGCAGAATGCGATGGCCGTGAAAGCCGAGTATATCATATCTACAGATTCATCTTGTTTATTACAACTTCAAGCCTATATCGAAAAACATAATTTGCCCATAAAGACCATGCATTTGGTGGATGTGCTCACATCAGGCTGGGCAAATATTTAAAAGAAACATTATTATATTATGACTATGAATTCAAGAAGAGAGTTTTTAAGAAATCTAGGACTGGCAGCAGCAGGTATTACCATGGCGCCAAGTTTGGATTTATTTGCAGCCAAAAAAGATTGGTTCAACATTTCATTAGCAGAGTGGTCACTTCACCGTAAGATCAATAAAGGTGATTTGAAAAATATTGATTTTCCGGAGTATGCAGCAAAGAATTTTGGTATCTACGGAGTTGAATATGTAAATCAGTTCTTTAAGGATAAAGCAAAGGATATGACTTACTTAAAGGATTTGAATAATCGTGCAAAAGATAATGGTGTAAAGAATGTATTGATCATGATCGATGGTGAAGGAAGCTTGGGTGATCGTGATGAAACGAAACGTTTAGCGGCTGTTGAGAATCACCATAAATGGATCGATGCTGCGCACTTCTTGGGTTGCCATGCGGTTCGTGTTAATGCGGCTGGTCAGGGTACAAAAGAAGAGGTGAAAGCGCAGGTGGTTAAAAGTTTGTCTTCTTTGGCGGATTATGGTAAAAAAGGAAAGATTTCCGTAATTGTTGAAAATCATGGCGGGATTTCATCGCACGGTGATTGGTTATCGGATGTGTTGAAGACTGTGGGTAAGAAGAACTGTGGAAGTTTACCTGATTTTGGGAATTTCTATGAGTATGATCGTTATCAGGGTGTGGCTGATTTGATGCCTTATGCTAAAGGGGTAAGTGCGAAATCGCATTTCTTTCACGAGCAGGGTAATGATACAGGTATTGATTATAAAAGAATGATGGATATCGTGAAGAAATCTGGATTTAAGGGCTGGGTAGGTATTGAGTTTGAAGGAGATAAGATTTCGGAGGATGAAGGAATTAAGAAGACTAAAGCTTTATTAGAAAGGTTTAAGTAAGGCCTTTCGTCATTGCGAGGAACGAAGCAATCTCTCGTCATTGCGAGGAACTGTGCGTCATTGCGAGGAACGAAGCAACCCCCCGTCATTGCGAAGACCACGTCATTGCGAGGAACGAAGCAATCTTTAACCATGTCATGCTGAGCGAAGTCGAAGCATCTACATGTGGTACCTGTACAGATCCTTCGACGATGCTCAGGATGCACCGCCCAAAGATTGCTTCGTCGTGCCTACTCGCAATGACGAATTTCCAAATTCCTATTTTAACCCTCATTCCCTTAGCAAATTACCACCTTTTTATCCGTCCCGTTTAAACTTTCCTAATCCTCCAACGTCCTACGTAAAAATGCGATTACCAATGCTAAAATAGGACCTTTTCTTTTTTAGCTAGTCTTCAAATTTTGAATAAAAATTTGTTTATTTGCTTATTGAATAAAATAATATTCCGATTATATTCTATTAATAAGCTATTACTAACAAATTATTTTGTTTTAATATTCAAGAATACAATCAAAAACATATTCAAGAATACAATCAAAAACATAATCAAGAATTTACAAATAATAATCTTTTAATAATCTAATATTTACACAAATTAGTTTGAACAAATGAATCAAGAGAACGATGTAGCATTGGTCCAGCACCTTTCCAAGCAAGGGGTTGACGATAAGATGGTTATGGGACACCCAGCCAGTTTATTTGTCCTTTTCTTCACCGAAATGTGGGAGCGTTTCAGTTATTATGGAATGCGGGCATTATTAACTGTCTTTTTAATTACCGAAGTCGCCAAACAAGGATGGGGATGGACTAACCAAGAAGCCATGGAGCTTTACGGATGGTACACAGGTCTTGTTTATCTTACACCGTTAGTTGGTGGTATGATTGCCGATAAATTAACAGGATACCGCAAAGCGATCCTTATTGGCGCATTGATCATGACCATGGGTCATGCCGCAATGGCTTTTGAACATATTTCTGCCAATTTCTTTTACTTGGGTCTGGTATTGATGATCCTTGGTAACGGTATGTTCAAACCTAACATTTCCTCTATGGTTGGACAATTATACCCTGATAACAGCATGAAAAAAGATGCTGGTTATACGATTTTCTACATGGGTATCAACTGTGGAGCCTTCTTGGGGATGTTACTATGTGGTTATATCGGTGAAAAAGTAGGTTGGCACTATGGTTTTGGATTAGCGGGTGTTTTCATGTTCTTTGGTATGGTTCAATTCTATTTTGCACAGAAGATTTTCGGTAAGATTGGTGAAAAACCGGGTACAGTTCATGTGGAAGAGAAATTAGCTGCAGTAGAAGAAGAGGAAGAGACGCCTAAGAACATCGTTCGTGACCGCTTGGTGGTTGTTGCGGTATTGATGCTTGCTTCAGTATTCTTTTTCTTTGCTTTTGAACAAGCCGGTGGTTCCATGACCATCTTCGCGAAAGACTATACCCAACGTTTATTGGATGGTAATGCAGGCGAAATATTCAAATGGGTAGATGCGGCATTAACTATTTTCCCCATCCTGATCGTTACTTGGGTATTGTTCAAGCTTTCCCAAAAGATCTATGATCGCTATCCGATGACCGTTATTGCTACAGCGATTTCCTTTGCCATCATCTGGGCTTTAGGTTTCTGGAAAGTATATAGGGAATTCAATCTGGCTCAAACAGAAGTAACCGTTTCCTGGTTCCAGATCCTGAATTCCTTCTTCATTATCACCTTAGCATCTTCTTTCTCAAAACTTTGGGAAAAGGTATGGAATCCATCCGGACCGGTTAAATTCGCCTTCGGATTGATCTTGGTAGCCGTTGGTTTCGTGGCTTTGGCATACGGATCCATGTCCATCCCACAAGGAGCAAAAACAGCTTCTGTAAGCATGATCTGGTTAATCTTAGCGTATTTCTTCCATACTACCGGTGAATTATGTGTTTCTCCAGTAGGTTTATCTTATGTAAGTAAGCTTTCCCCTAAGAAATTTGCAGGACTATTATTCGGTCTTTGGTTCACCGCCTCGGCGATTGCCAACTTTATCGCTGGTAAAACCGGATCGTACATCGACCATATCGTAGAAAAATATTCCATGTCTACCTTCTTCCTGATTATTGCGGCTCTTCCAGTTGCAGTAGCCTTATTATTATTGATTTTCAATGGTAAACTGAAGAAAATGATGCATGGCATCAATTAAATATATTTAATTGTATAAACAATTATACAAAGCCGAATAGTTTTACTATTCGGCTTTTTATTTTAATTTTACGGGTCTTAAAAAAATAATAACCAAATATGAGTAATATTTCAGAAGCTTCATTTTCGGAAGAGTTAGAAAAAGAAGGCATTGATGGGAGCCTGGTTTTAGGCCATCCATCAGGATTATTTGTTCTATTCTTCACGGAGATGTGGGAGCGTTTTTCCTTTTATGGAATGCGCGTCTTATTGATCAACTTCTTAACGAGTGCCATAATATCCGGAAGTCCATTCTCAGGATGGGGTTGGGATCCAGTTCAAGCGGGTGCACTTTATGGTACCTACGCCATGTTATTGTATATCTCTCCAATCTTTGGAGGTATTTTGGCCGATAAATATTTAGGCTATCGGATGGCCGTGGTTATTGGAGCCGCCATCATGACCCTTGGACACTTGTTCATGGCTTTTGATACCCCTTTATTCCTTTATTTAGGTCTTGGTGCCTTGGTTTTGGGTACAGGCTTCTTTAAACCGAACATGACCTCCATTCTCTCGGAAATGTACAAGAAATTCCCACAGAAGAAAGATGGTGCCTATACCATTTTCTACATGGGAGTGAACTCAGGAGCATTTTTCGGAATGATGTTATGTGGTTATTTAGCAGAAAAAATTGGTTGGCACTGGGGATTTGGTCTTGCAGGGATCTTTATGTTCCTAGGAACCTTACAGTTCTGGTTCGCCAAGCCCATCTTTGGTAAAGTAGGAGATCCTCCGACAGCAGAACAAAAAGAAGCCGCTAAAAAATTAACAGCAGAAAGTACCAATCCTGACGATAAACCTAATCCATTTACCAAACTGGATACCATTCTGATCGTTGTTATGACCATCCTAGGTTTAGGATATGCCATCAATGACCCGCTTTCCAAAATCGCCGGATTTGATATCTTTTCCAGCCTTCAGGTCGGAGATTTTGCCGGACAGAACGTAGCCATCATCTCTGCGTTGGTGTTATTCTTATTTGTGGTGATTTCCCGTTTATCACGCTATACCAAAGTTGTTCGCGATCGCTTGATAGCCGTGATCATCTTTGCTTTCTTCGTTATCTTCTTTTGGATGTCCTTTGAACAAGGAGCTTCCTCTTTGGTGATCTTCGCCAGAGATAACGTCGATAGGGCATTATCTGGAAATTCATTGACCATCTTCAATACCGTAAATACCTTACTGACCGTCGTTCCGTTAATCCTGATCACTTATGTGGTCGCTAAATTGACTAAACAAACCTTCGGAAAAGCACCGCTATCCAATGTGGTTCAGTTTATCTGTTTCGCAGGAGTTTGGGGTATTGCGATCTGGATGTTGTACCGTGAATATACAGCGGAAGCTTCAGAAATTACCGTTTCTTGGTTCTCTATTCTGAACTCATTCTTCATCATCACCTTTGCCAACTTTGTTTCTAAAGTTTGGGATTCCAAATACAATCCACCGGCAGCGGTGAAATATGGTTTGGGATTGATCATCATGGCGATCGGTTTCGGTCTATTGGCTTTCGGTGCCAATGGAATCCAAGAAGGTGTTAAAGTTTCCATGATCTGGTTGGTATTGGCCTATATGTTCCACACCCTGGGCGAGCTTTGTTTATCGCCGGTTGGCTTATCCTATGTATCCAAATTAGCTCCAGCACGCATGATCGGATTTATGTTCGGTATGTGGTACCTGGCCATTGCCATCGGTAATAAATTGGCAGCGATCCTGGGTGGACAAATTGAGGTGATTACCAAACAATACTCCTTGAGTACATTTTTCTTGATCTTTACCATTGTGCCTATCGTGGCCGGATTAATCGTGATCTCACTGAATCCAGTCATGAAAAAACTGATGCACGGCGTGAAATAAAAATAATAAGGGGCTTAGCAATAAGCCCCATTTTAATATCATACAATGAATACAGAAGGACAAAAAACACTGGAGGAAATCCAGAACTTCGAAGGCAAGTATCCAAAACAGATCTGGAGCTTATTCTTTTCCGAGATGTGGGAAAGATTTTGTTTTTATGGGATGCGCGGTATGTTGGTTTTCTTTATGATCACCCAACTGAATTTTGCGGAAAAAGAGGCCAATCTACAATATGGGGCTACCCAGGCTTTCGTTTATGCGTTTACTTTTATCGGTGGTTTGTTTGCCGATAAGATCCTAGGGTTCCGTAAATCTCTGGTTTTTGGCGGAATTCTGATGATCATCGGATCCGTTCTTTTATCAATCGATACCCATCAGTTCTTCTTTTTCGGATTGGCATTCATCATCATCGGAACCGGATTCTTCAAACCGAATATCTCTACCATGGTAGGTGAACTATATAAAGACGGCGATAATAGGCGTGATGGTGGTTTTTCGCTATTCTATGCGGGAATCAACTTAGGCGCTTTTTTGGGTGGCTATATCTGTGTCGCGATCGGGAAAGGGTATATGCTAAGCTCGGTAATCGATGAGGCCCACCGTTGGAATGTCGCTTTCGGATTGGCAGCGGTAGGAATGTTGATCAGTTTGATCAATTTCCACTTCACCAAAAGACAATTAGGACCTATTGGACTTCAACCTGGACATCCCGATGCGATCGTGAAAACCAAACCATTACCAAAATGGGTGGAATATGCGGTCTATGCAAGTACCTTGATCTTTGTGCCATTGATCCAGATCATGGTTTCCAAAACGGAATACACGGACTATTTCATGTACATCATAGGACCACTGACCTTGATCTACCTGTTCTATGAAATGTCGAAAGTGGATAAGATCGAGCGCCATAAATTGATCGCTGCCTTGATCTTTATCCTGTTCTCGGTTATTTTCTGGGGGATCTATGAGCAGAGTGGGGGATCCTTAAGTATTTTTGCGGCACATAACCTAAACGATACCATCCTTGGTGGAACCATTACCTTAGACCCTAATGGGGTGAATAACTCCGGAGGAGCACTGTTTATCATCTTCCTGGCACCTTTATTCGGGATGCTATGGCTTTATTTGGCTGCCCGCAAGATTGAACCCAATACCATCATCAAATTCGGATTGGGATTTGTATTCCTGGGTTTAGGCTTCTATGTGCTCTATGCAACCAGGTTCTTTGCGGTAGAAGGAATGACATCTTTGGATATCTTTACTCTAGCCTTATTGGTGATTACCGTAGGTGAATTGTGTCTATCGCCAATCGGACTATCCATCATGACCAAATTATCGCCTGCGAAATTACAGGGAATCATGATGGGTATGTGGTTCCTGGCGAGTGCCTATGGACAGTATGTGGCCGGATTGATCGGAGCAAACATGGCAGAAGCTAGGGAAGGAGCATCCTTAATGGATAAATTGATTACATATACCGATGGATATAAGCAATTGGGATTGTATGCGTTAATTGCAGGGGTCATATTGATCTTATTGTCGCCTATGATCAAGAAATTGATGCACGGCGTTAATTAATATTTTGCTTAACTTTACACCATCAAAAATTAGCTTGTGTCAGATAGCATAGTAATCATTCCTACCTATAACGAGAAGGAAAATATTGAACGTATTATTCGAAAAGTATTCTCGCTAGAGGTAGACTTCCATGTATTGATCGTAGATGACGGTTCTCCGGATGGAACGGCCGACATCGTCAGGAAACTACAAGAATCCGAATTTGCCGGTAAGCTCTTCATGGAAGAACGGAAAGGTAAATTAGGATTAGGTACAGCCTATATACATGGTTTCAAATGGTCACTGCAACGAAGCTATGAATTCATTTTTGAGATGGATGCCGACTTCAGCCATAATCCGGATGATCTGATCCGTTTGCGGGAAGCCTGCATGCATGGGGGTGCCGACATGGCGATAGGTTCGCGTTATATAAAAGGCGTAAATGTGGTCAACTGGCCCATGAACAGGGTTTTGATGTCCTATTTTGCATCAGCCTATGTCCGTCTCATTACCCGCATCAACATTCAGGATGCGACTGCAGGATTCGTTTGTTTCCGCAGGAAAGTGTTGGAGACTATCCCGCTGGATAAAGTGAAGTTTGTAGGTTATGCCTTCCAGATCGAGATGAAATTTACAGCGATCAAATATGGTTTTAATGTGGTCGAAATCCCGATCATCTTTACGGACCGTACCTTAGGCACCTCAAAAATGAGTACCAAGATCTTTAAAGAAGCATTCTTCGGCGTGATTCAAATGAAGATCAATTCATTTTTTAAAGAATATAAACAATAGTATGAACGAGAATCTTGACCCAAATCCGGAGCGTCTATCAACGACCGACAAAGATCTGGAGCGCGTACTGCGCCCCCAAACCTTTGATGATTTCACAGGTCAGGCTAAGATATTGGAAAACCTTTCGATCTTTGTGAAGGCAGCCAAGCTTCGGGGGGAGGCATTGGACCATGTATTGCTACATGGCCCTCCAGGACTTGGAAAAACCACCTTATCCCATATCATCGCCAATGAAATGGGTGTGGGTATTAAGATCACTTCCGGTCCGGTATTGGATAAACCCGGGGATCTTGCTGGTCTCTTGACCGGTTTAGATGAGGGTGATATTCTTTTTATCGATGAGATCCACCGTTTGAGCCCCTTGGTGGAAGAATATTTGTATTCTGCCATGGAGGACTTCAAAATCGATATCATGCTGGAAACAGGGCCTAATGCGCGTTCTGTGCAGATTTCCTTAAATCCATTTACTTTGGTGGGTGCCACCACCCGTTCGGGCTTGCTTACAGCGCCATTACGCGCGCGTTTTGGTATCAATTCCCGCCTACAATACTATGATTCCAAATTATTAACGGATATCGTGATGCGTTCAGCCATTATCCTAAAAGTTCCAATCTCCGAAGAAGGAGCTTATGAAATAGCACGTCGGAGTAGAGGTACCCCTCGTATTGCCAATGCCCTGCTGCGAAGGACCCGTGATTTCGCCCAGATCAAAGGAAATGGTTCCATTGATAAAGCCATTGCCCAGTTTGCCCTTAATGCGTTGAATGTGGATGAGCATGGTTTGGATGAAATGGATAATCGGATCCTGATGACCATCATCGACAAATTCAAAGGTGGTCCAGTAGGATTGAAAACCATTGCAACCGCCGTTGGGGAAGATGAAGGTACTATTGAAGAGGTTTATGAACCTTTCTTGATCCAAGAAGGCTATCTGATGCGTACTTCGCGGGGTAGGGAATGTACGGAGCTGGCTTTCCGTCATTTGGGAAAAACCAATTACCCAAAAGGGAATACGCTTTTTTAATCGACTAGAAAACTAAAACTTTATTTTGCTCAATGCTTTCAAAAGCCTATTTCCACGGCTTTTCAAGGCAGCTGATGGCTCTTTTTCCAATTGCAGTTCTATTTGAAGCTTAAGTTCCTGCGCTAGCCAGGGATGATTGGGGATGCATTGGAACAGGATATCAAAGGCGTTCACCAGAACAGCCACTGGGCAGGTACTGTCTTCGATGATCTGAAAGGTCTTTTCAATGATGTTTTCTTCTTCGAGCTCTGTTATTTCAAACGATAGGTTTGCCTTGGAGCACATCCACATCATGATCTTGGAATAACTTCTCAATACACTCCAGTTTTCAGAAAAGCAATAATTTTGAATAAGCAGGTCCTGATGCTCCTTGATCAGGAATGTGTTCTTCAACACGATATGTTCCAGTGCCCAAGCCGCCCGAAAGGCTACTCTAGGATGATCCAAATTTACACTGAGCTCGGCAAGATCCAGAAAGGGAATCTCTTTGAGCAGGTCTAAAGTAAAATCAGAGGCACCATACTGTAATAGTGCCTCTGATTGCTGTTGATGTTTTTGGGTAGACATCAATTATCTTTTGATCGGTTTATCCCGATTCATTTCGGTCATATCCACTTCATTCATTTTGGACTCACCCAATAGGTGTTGGCTGAAATAATCTGCCATTCTCCAGAAGAAGTATTCCGTCATATCCCCAAAACCATGACGCTGACCTGGTAACAATAAGAAATCGAAACGCTTATTGGCTTTGATCAAGGCATCGACCATGCGGATAGAGTTTGCTGGATGCACGTTGTTATCGATATCACCCGTAACGATCAATAATTTACCTTTTAGGTTTTTCGCAAGATCCGAGTTACGGTCGATCTGGTAATTGAAGGACGTATCGCCTTTACTGTTCACTTTCTCGGTAATACCATGGTGTCTTTCGCTCCACCAACGGTTGTAGATGTTGTTTTCATGGTTTCCGGCTCCAGATACAGCTACCTTGAAGAAATCAGGGTAAACCAACATGGCTGCCGTAGACATAAACCCACCACCAGAGTGCCCGGTAATCCCTACGCGGTCAATATCGATGAAGGAATATTTATTGGCCAATTGCTCTGCAACTACTTTTTTATCTTCCAATCCATAATCACGAAGGTTTCCGTAGCCATAAGTATGGTACCATTTGGAACGGGAGGGGTGTCCTCCGCGGTTTCCAACCGAGATTACGATGAATCCCATCTGCGCCAAACGGTCTACACGGTCCATGCTTCTGCCGAAACTTTTGTTCACAGCCTCTGTTTGAGGCCCTGGGTACACATATTCAATGATCGGGTAGGTCTTGGTCGAATCGAAATCAAATGGCTTGTACATCACCCCATACAGGTCCGTAATGCCATCACCAGCCTTAACCTTGAAAGGTTCCGGGAATTTATATCCCGATGCCATCAATTGGGAAAGGTCAGCTTCCTCTAATTTCATGATCAATTGACCTGTTGAACTGTACAGGTTGGAAACAGGAGCCGTATTAACCCTAGAAAAGTTGTCTACAAAGTAGTTTCCGCTTTCAGAAGCTAAGATTTGATGATCAAAATTCCCAGGAGTCAAAAGTTTGAAGGCAGAACCGTTTTTATTCACCGAATAGAATTGGGTGTAATATGGATCTAATTTCTTATCCACGCCATTCGCTTTAAAGAACAGCGTACCTGTTTTTTCATTATAGCTGGTCAATTCATCACAATGGAAATCTCCTTTGGTGATCTGATTGATCAATTTTCCCTGAATGTCATAAAGGTAGAAGTGACCCCATCCATCGCGTTGAGACCAATGGATAAATTGGCTGTAATTATTAAGGAATTGTGGTTTTTTGATATCCAAATATACATTGGAGCGTTCTTCCACCAAAGTTCTTGTCGAACCATTTACATTAACAGCAACCAGGTCAATACGTTTCAGGTCGCGGCTAGAACGTGCAATATAGAATTCATCATTGGTTCCCAACCAATAGTTGATGTAATGTTTGCCTTTATAGTTTTCTTTGGTGCGGTCCTTACTCCAGGTACTGATGGTCTGGTTCTTGAATTTCGCCACATTGATCTGTCTAGGTTTCAAGCTGGCAGCATCAAAAAGGTAAAGTTCCACCTCGGTAGAATCCGTTTCCCCTGGCATCAGGTATTTATAGGTTTCCAATGTTGGACGCTGACCGCCCACATTATTGATAACCCAAAGTGCATTGTATTCTCTGTTATCCTTACGGGTTAAGGCAAAATAACGGCCATCAGGAGACCAATTGATCCAAACCGGTTTTCTTTTTTTCTTTTCCTCATCTTCGGATTTCTTATCGCCGCTGGTTACGGAGTATTCATCACCTCCCCAAGCGTAGTACTGTACACCATCTGTAGTGATCTGATGCTCGACAATGGTACTATCCTTTTCATCCTTTTGGGCTTTTAGGTAGTTCGCATAATCCATCCAGTACAGGTTGAAGTTCTTGGCGTAGAAAACCTTGGTGGTATCCGGATTGAAATTCGCCCAGAAAACACGATTTTTTTCTTTGGTAGTATCGCTGATTTCCTTTAGATTTTTGCTATTGATATTATATTCAAAGTAGAAAAGCTTTTTCTTGATGGTATCGCTTTTATTGGTCAATTTCTTGATTTCTTCTTTGGATTTTACAGTATCCTTCGTGCTTTGCACTTCAAAACGGATCAGGTTCTCATCCTTTTCCATAAAGCGCAGATTTCTAATATCTAAATGCTGTGCATCGAAAGGGTTTCTTACGATAGAAGTGATCTTAGCGGCCATTTCAGATCCATCAAATAGTTCCTGTTTGCGTCGTGAAGCAGGTTCGACCAAGTACCATTTTTTTCCAGCGGAAGTACGGTATTCATACCAGAATTTATCACCGAAATTAATCCAGTTTGGATTCACTTCTGTGGAGTAGATCATGGTACTTAAACGGGAAGGCGAGTATTTTGCCGCCAATTGGTAATTTGGTTTGGCTAATGTGCTTTTTTCCTGCGCGAAAGTCCATACGGAACAGAGCATCAAAAAGCCTAATAATGATTTTTTCATTTTATTGTAATGGAAATTATTTGGTTTCAGCGAAAATATCGCTTTATTAATGGATTAAGAAGTTTATTCTGTATTATTTTTGCTATCCTTCATAGAATTTTTCGTTGAAATTGACAAGGAACAGTTCCTTGGTTGCACGGGTCAAAGCTGTATACAGCCAGCGCATAAACTCGGTCGTCAACATTTCATCGGTCATATAGCCTTGGTCCACGAATACCAAAGGCCATTGCCCTCCTTGGGCTTTATGACAGGTAATGGCATAGGCAAATTTAATCTGTAAAGCATTGTAGTAGGGATCTTTTTTGATCGCCTCCATCCGGTATTTTTTAACTGGTATGTCCTCGTAATCTTTGGAAATGCTTTCGTAAAGTTTTTGCTGCTTATCGTAGGGAAGGTTGGGAGAATCTACATAGAGACTGTCCAATAGCACCCTGCATCGAATGGCATCACCTTCGTTGTTGTCCATGAACTCCAAGTAGAGGTCAGCAAACCTAAAACCATGCATTTCATGTACATTACTTACTTTTTTGATGATCGCCATATCGCCATTGGCGATAAATCCTTGGCTCTTTTCATCATTATCCTGCAGCCAATAATAATTGTTTCGGACCACCATGATCTGATCTCCACCGGTGATCTCCTCGTCCCGAAAAAGGATCTGGTTGCGAATATGTTGATTATAAAGATTGGCGGATTTGTTGGAGCGGCAGATGACCATGCATTGCTCAATGCCATATTTATCATAGGCATAATGTAGGCCTTCGATCAGCCTTTCGCCATTCATCCTGTAAATGTCTTTAAAAGATTTGGTCACAAATTGAGGGTAGTTATACTCCACAAACTCCTCGTCCAATCGGATTTCATTCCGGATCCGAGTAGCGTTGAAAAGGATTCCTGAGTTTTTATCCTGCCTAACCACATCCGTTAATTCGTAGGTGAAAATGTCCAATCCAAATTCCCCATTCATGTATTCGGGGTTTAGCGCAGGGCTTTCTTCCAATCCAACGGGAGGGAGCTGAGCGGTATCTCCAACCAACATCAAACTGCAGTTTTCCCCCGATTGCACATATTGAATGAGGTCATGAAGCAGTCCGGAAGAGAACATGCTCGCTCCTTCATTGCTGATCATAGATGCTTCGTCTACAATGAATAAGGTGTTTTCATGTGGATTATCACCTAAACCGAAATTAAGATCAATACTCGACGCATTTTTCTTTCGGTAGATTTTTTTATGGATGGTCAAGGCTGTTCTGCCGGAATAAGCACTCATCACTTTCGCCGCCCGACCTGTAGGTGCCAGCAATACTGATCGCTTCTGTATTTTTGGCAATATTTTGACCAATGCCGAGATGATGGAAGTTTTTCCCGTACCGGCATATCCTTTCAAGATAAAACAGGCATCGGAGGAAAAGGTATGCAAAAATTCAGCTAACATTCCGAAAACTTCTTCCTGTTGTTTTGTCGGTTGATGATGGAATTGCTGTAATAGGTAATTTTTCACTTGCACATCCAAAGTTATTCAAAAGGTTGGTCAAACCAATTTTAAAAACTATTTTTGTGATTAAAGCATCTGCAAAAGCATGATTTATACGTCGTCACAATTTCACTTACAATATATTGCCAAATACCAATTGATCGTTCAGGCGAATTTTAACCATGACATTTTATATGTGGTTGATTCCGAAGGACATTTGTTGGTTTACATGAAGTATGAAAGCAATAATCCTAGCGAAGAAGCTTTAAAGATTCTGAGTCTTCCTTTTCAAAAGGTCTACGTGAGTATCCCGCATAATAACCTGACTTTCATTCCGAATGATCTTTACGATATGGAGGATGTGGAGAAGTACCAGGATTTTATGGAACATCCAGGAAGAAAAGCAGAATCGGTATCCTTGGATTTTCTTCAAGCCCAGGCTTTCTATCAATATGATGTATTGTTGGAGCAACGTTGGAGATCCTTGTTCCCGCAGGCCCAATTTATCCCAGAATTTAAATTGAACCTGATGCAAGCAAGACCTCATATTCCGCTTCAAGGCGAGGTATTGGGTGTTGTTTTCCATGAACAGGTGGTGGATTTGTTTTTGTTCATCAATGGGCAGTTCAAGCTATATAATAGTTTTGAAGTGTATTCTGAGGAAGATCTAAGCTACTATGTACTACATTTATTCCAAGTATTTGGCATTGATGGAAAGGTAAGCAAAGTTCTATACAGCAGTATGAATGCGGAAAGCCCGTATATTGGAAAACTGGCAGATTATGGCCATCAGGTAATGGGTATTAGATCCCAGCGGGCATTATCTTTATTGGATGAATTACCTTCCGCATTGGCAGATAGTTACCTTTTAGAATTACCAAAATGCGCATTATAGGAGGAAAGGCCGCAGGATTGCGTTTAAATCCACCACAGAATTTACCGGTTCGTCCGACAACGGATCTGGCCAAGGAAGCCTTATTCAATATTCTGAACAATAAATTGGATTTTGATGATTTAGATTGTCTCGATCTTTTTGCTGGAACCGGAAATATTTCTTTTGAATTAGCGTCGAGAGGGGTAAAGTCCGTTGATGCGATTGATCTGCATGGTAAATGTGTGATGTACATAACGGATACGGCGAAGAAATTGGACCTATCACAGATCAAAGCTCGGAAAGCTGATGTGTTTAAATTCATCAAATCGGCGAAGGGTACTTATGATCTTATTTTTGCGGATCCGCCCTATGATATTGGTCAGTTGCCTATGCTCCCGACCTATGTTTTTGAAAACAATTTGTTAAATTCAGGGGGATTATTGATTGTTGAACACCCAACGAGTAGAAAAATGGCCGCCCATCCCAACTTTGTGGAGCAACGGCAATACGGAAACTCGTCATTTAGTTTTTATAGCCTAGTATAAAAAACTTATTATAAATAGCCTAGCATAATGAGAATCGCAGTTTTTCCAGGATCTTTTGATCCTTATACCATTGCACACCACGATCTGATCGAACGTGCATTACCTTTATTTGATAAGATCTATGTGGCTATTGGGATCAATAGTTCCAAAGTGGGGATGATGGATGTGGAAACCCGCAAAGCAGCTATTTCTAAGCTTTATGCTGGGAATGAGAAAATTGTGGTGGGATTTTATCAGGGATTGACCGTTGATTTTTGTAGGGAGGTTGGTGCAACGGTGATTTTAAGGGGAGTTCGTAATAATACGGATTTGGATTATGAGAATATCATTGCGCAAAATAATTTGATTTTGGCTCCTGAGGTGGAAACTTATTTTTTGGTGAGTAGGTCAGGGAAAGCGCATATATCGTCTACGATTGTTAGGGATATCTGGAAGAATAAAGGGGATATTAGGGGATTGGTTCCGGAGGAGGTTTATGCGTTTATTGAGGGGTAGATTTTAGATTATAGATGATAGACTTCTCGCGTCATTTCGAGGAGGGAAGACGAAGCAAACTTTACACTAATCGAAANNCGTTCCTCGCAATGACGGAGACCTCGCAATGACGCGGTAATATACCCCTTAAATTAAATTCAATCTTACTTTCTGGCCTTTGATCCTACCATTAGATCCCAGCTTAATCACTTCTCGTGCAATAGATCTACTTATAGCTACATAAGATTCATTGGGTTTTACATCGATCATTCCAAGGTCTTCCTTTTTAAAATCACCCAGGTTCAGAATAAAACCAACGATATCTATCTTATTTACTTTTTGGCGTTTACCAGCCGTTATACGAATGGTTTGGTATTTCGGAGGTTCTGGGATAGGGTAGAACTCATTCAATTCCATCACCGGTACGTCCTGAAAATAAACCGGCACTCTTTCTTCCGTCGTTAATACCCCATAAACATGTCCCTCCTGTTGATTTCTCCCAGCGCGACCATTTCTATGGATAAAATCTTCTTCCTTAGGTGGGAACTGATAGTGGACCACATGGTTCATATCCGGAATATCAAGACCTCTGGAGGCGAGATCGGTGGTTACCAGAATCAATTGGCTACCATTCTTAATTTTTAATATAGCTAGTTCACGAAAAAATTGATCCAATCCACCGTGATAAGGGATGCTATCAATTCCTTTGCTTTCCAATAATTCGGAAATATGTTCTGCGGCTTCGCGATGGTTACAGAAAACCAAGATCCGCTCAGCGCAAATCTTACAGATCAATTTAAAGAGACCTTCCAATTTCATCTTGCTGGACACCTCTACCTTATGGTAATCCAAACTCGGGATTAAGGCCTCCTTGTTCAAGAAATCTAATTTAATAGGATCATTGAGCTGGATGAAATTTGGTTTGTCGGTTACATCGGTCGCCGAGGTCATCACTTGGTGCTTGATGTTCCTACAGCTGTTGATGATATAGGAAATCTGCTCAGAAAATCCTAATTCCAAAGATTTATCAAATTCATCCAGGATCAAGGTATGGCAGTTTTCTAACAAATCTGGTCTTCTTTCCAAGTGGTAGATCAATCGACCAGGAGTAGCAATGATCAAGGAAGGACCTTCCTTCAACTTGTTTTTTTCCATTCGGTTATCATTTCCACCGTACAAACAAACCAAGGACAGGGTATTATCCATCTTTCGGATAACCGATTCGATCTGAAGCGCCAATTCTCTGGTAGGCACAACAATCAGCGCCGAAGAAGCTTGTATAGGATATTTCTTCAGCAATTGCATCAGGATTAAGGAGAAGGCCAATGTTTTTCCCGAACCTGTAGGAGATAGCAGAATAAAATCCCGAGTGTCGTCAAATTGACTCACTACAGCCTCCTGCATGGGGTTCAGCGCCTCTATTCCTAATCTATCGATATATGATTTTTCCTGTTGCATGCTGCAAAATTATCATAATTTATTGGATAGCCGGGGGATATTCGTTAAATAATGTTAACAAGGGCGGTGTCATTTTATTTTCGGCACGGAGATTGAATATTACTTAGCTCATAATTTAGGTTAATAATTGGTTAGTTAAAACTCCTGGAGTTCCCCGCTTCAGGAGTTTTTTTTATTATAAATAATAGCCTTAATTTTTATTTTTAAAATTATCTTAACAGATAAAGGCATCCCTTTTGCTTATCTTGTAGGAGCTATTGAATTTTATAACTAAAATAACAGAAGATGATAAAAAGAATCAGTATCCCCTTATTCCTCATGTCGCTTATTTTTATTTCCTCTTGTGGAGTGAGTAAAAAGACCTACCAGGCATTGGATGCCCAGTATAATGACCTAAGTGCGCAATATCAAAAAAGTCAAGTGGAGCTTGCCGAAAGTAGAGCCCGTGTAAAGAGTTTAGAAGAACAGTTGGAACAGGAGCGTAAAACCAATGCAGGACTACGTGAGGCATTGGCAAAACTGCAATCCACCTTGGACAACAGTATCAACCAAAATACCCAAGGTAATGTCAATATATCTAAATTGGTGGATGAAATAAACGCTTCCAATAAATATATCCAGCATTTGGTGAACACCAAAAACAAAAGTGATTCCCTTAATCTGGTGTTGACAAATAATTTGACCCGTTCATTAAGCCGCGAAGAATTACGCGATGTGGATGTGAAGGTATTAAAAGGCGTTGTTTATATTTCCTTGTCGGATAATATGTTGTATAAATCAGGAAGTTATGAAATTTCTGATCGTGCAGGGGAGACCTTGTCTAAAATTGCCAAGATTATCCAGGATTACAGAGAGTATGATGTGTTGATCGAGGGTAATACCGATACGGATCCTATTTCGAAAGCCAATATCCGCAATAACTGGGATTTAAGTACTTTACGTGCATCTTCTGTGGTGCAAGCCTTACAGAATACCTATGGTGTGGATCCGAAGCGTCTAACAGCTGGTGGTCGTGGAGAATATAACCCGATTGCAAGTAATGGTTCTGCCGATGGTAAAGCGAGAAACCGTAGAACGCAGATCATTATTACGCCTAAATTAGATCAATTTATGGAGCTGATCGACCAAGCGCCAGAAACAAAAGATGCTGATGCTACGGCTGCAGAGGCTGCTGGATTGTAAATATCTTTAAATAAAACATATTAAGTAAGTTAAAAGTCTGTATCAACATATGAAGTGAACCCCAAAAGTTAGACAAAAACTTTTGGGGTTCACTATTTATGATTTTTAAGAAATAGGATTTGGTTTCATCATTCAGAAAAATGTTGCGCTTTATTTTCAATCGCCCGAATTAAATCATCCAGCTTTTGCTGTTGTTTTTTGATAATCCTTGGCTTGAGATAGAACCAAACAAAACCAAACCATAAAAATGTTAATCCATAAACCAAACAAGCCATCCATAAGCTCATTTTCTGAGCGAATTCATACATATAAAATGCAAATCCCAATCCCAATAAAAGGAAATAAACTTTCATAAAATCACTTTGCAACCTCTTCTGCTGCTGGTTGATTTCCATTAGCTTTTTTAAATATTGCTGGTTTGTATCAATCTCACTATTACCACATTTATTTTCATTGAATTTACCAAATAGGCTATAAAACCTGTTGAATTTTAGCAAGGACAAGGATACAGCAAGAATAACCAAGCATAATCCAACTTTTGTGGTAAGGTCTAATTCATCTAATAATACCCAAAGAAAAATCAAAAACAGCAAGGTAGAGATCAGACTGATATTGGCGAAAAGCTGTTTTTTCAGATTTTCCTTCTTATAGTGCTTTATTTTTTCCTGTAAAGCCTGAAAATCTGGTTTCTGAATCTTTTGCTCCTGCCAGAGGGTTTCGAAACTAAATTCTTTATTTTCCATTTTTTCTAAACTTTTCTGTTAATTTTTCTTTAATACGATGGATTTTTGTGCGGATATTGGCAGCTGATAAACCTACGATATCCGCAATTTCTGCTTGTTTTATACCTTCCAGTTCCAAAGAAATGATAATACGGTCAACCTCGGGCAGCTCTCCTATAAATTTATATAATAGGTTGATCTCCAGATCCAATGATTTGCTTTCCTGTTGTTCCAATTGAAGAGGTAATTCTTCCAAGGGCATTCGTTTATCTTCCTCTATCTGTCTTAAGCAAGTATTACTGGCAATTCTGTATAACCAAGTTCCAATTTGGGATTCATTTCGAAATTTATCGAGATTTTTCCATGCCGCAATAAAGGTTTCCTGCGTCAGGTCTTTTGCTTGATCCTGATCATGACTATACCCAAGACATAAGCGATAAATCTTTTCCCAATAGCTATTATAGAGTTCTTCGAATGCGATCACCAGATAGTCGATTATTGGATAAAAGCAGATATTTTCTCCATAAACCAATCTTTAGCATCATACATTAAAAAATGCATGGGTGTATTGGCAAATTGGATGTTCTTTTTCTTTAAGCCGGCAAATTGGGTTTCCATCGTATCTTTTATCTGCGAAAATTGTGCATTCAAAAGGATTAAAGAAGGAACTTGAATGTGCTGAAGTGTACCGCGAAGATCCGTATTATTGAAATCACAATACATTTGTGCAGAGAATAGTCGATCGGATTGTAAGGACCAATCAATTATTTCCTTTTGCTTTTCAGGGATAGCGCTCATCCCGTTTGCAGTTTGCGTTTGCATGGCTTTAAATTGTTCAGGACTCATTCCTGTAAAATAATCCACAATCTGTTGGCAATCTGGGTTCTCCGATGCTTTAAATGTTGGATTCATCAAAGCCGTTAAGCTTGGTAAAGCATCTACAACTACAATGGATTGGATTAAATTGGAATGATGGGCTGCAATATCCATGGCCAATACACCTCCTAAGCTATGACCAATGATAATTGGTTTTTCTATTTTTTGATCTTTAATATAGTTCGAGATGCTCTCTCGCCAAGAACTCATTTTAGCTTGGCCGACAGGTTTGCTACCTGCAAAACCAGCCATTTGAAGCACATGGCAGGTATTTGATTTATTTAATTGAGTAACTGTTTCGTTCCAAACTGATGAAGATGACATAAAACCTGGAATGAGGATGATGTTTTTACCCTTGCTGCCGGATTTTTGTACAGTAAATGGATATTCCTGTTGTTGGGCTTTTGCGTGGAAACCTAAAATAAGGAAGATAAGGATGATTGTTAGTGCTCTTTTCATGTTCTTAAATTTACGTTGTTTCCCTTTTGATACGAAACTTGGAAAAATGTTACATGAATTTTTGTTTAGTTTTGTACAGTAGGGTAAATTCTTAAATAACGAAGGATTCAAGGGATAAATTATGATATCATTTGTTCCATAAAATTATAATCAGATGTTAAAAAGATTGTTGATCATTGATGATGAGGAGAAGTTACGCAAGTTACTCGCCAGAATCATCCAGCTGGAATGGGAGGATTATGAAATTGTACAGGCTTCGAACCTAAAGACCGGACTGCACTTGTTAAAACAAAGTGAATTTGATGTGCTTTTGTGTGATGTAAAATTGCCGGATGGAAATGGTGTTGATTTTGTGCTGGAAGCTAAAAAACAACAACCCTTATTGGAAATATTATTGATGACAGCTTTTGTGCAGATTGCAGACGGGGTACAGGCCATGAAAAATGGAGCATTTGATTATATCAGTAAAGGGGATGAGAACAATAGAATTATTCCACTTTTATACAAGGCTTTCGAAAAGGTTGATCTCGCTAAAAAAGTGCTTCGTTTGGAAGCCCAGGTCGGTAAAAAATATGCATTTGATCAGATCATTGGCAAATCCAAGGTTATCCAAGAGGCTATCAAATTGGGAAAAAAGGTGGCAACCACAGATGCTACCGTATTATTATTAGGGGAGACGGGTACCGGAAAAGAAGTTTTTGCCCAGTCCATCCATTATGCGAGTCAACGGAAAGGGAAAAATTTCGTGGCTGTGAATTGTGCCGCCATCAGCAAAGAATTATTGGAATCGGAATTATTTGGACATGTTGTAGGGGCATTTACAGGTGCATTGAAAGATAAAAAGGGCTTATTTGAAGAAGCCAACCAGGGAACTGTATTTTTAGATGAAATTGGGGAGATGCCGCTGGATCTCCAGGCAAAATTGCTTCGGGTATTGGAAACGGGCGAATTCTTAAGGGTTGGGGAAACTAAGCCAATTAAGGTTGACATTCGTGTAATCGCTGCGACCAATAGGGATTTGGAACAAGAAGTAGCTGAGGGAAACTTCAGAGCAGACCTGTTCTACAGGCTTTCCGTATTTACCATCCTCTTACCAAGCCTAAAGGAACGAAAGGAAGATATTCCTTTATTGGTAAATCATTTTGTAGGTATTCATGCAAGCAAACTTAATATTCCAAAACCAGAGGTTTCCGAAAATTATATAAATGCCTTACAAAATTGGCATTGGAAAGGAAATATCCGTGAATTAAAGAACATGATTGAAAGAAGTTTGATTTTGAATGAAAACCAACATTTATCGTTGGATGCATTACCTTATGATATTCAGCAAGGTATTCAAGTCGAGCGGACAAACGAACTACAAACATTGAATGCCATGGAGAAGAATCATATTCAGAAAGTGCTTGCCCAAGTAAAAGGAAATAAAGCAGAAACCGCTAGAATATTGGGGATCGGCATAGCAACATTATATAGGAAATTAGACGAATATAAATTAGATAAAGAAATTCCTTAACCTTCCCAATTTCCAAAAAGGTTCACCCTATCAAAATGAGAATAAACCTTCTCATTTTGATAGGGTTTTTTATTGGCTAAACATTCAACAAAAGTATTAAATAACTGATTTTTAGCCTATTGAACTGTTTTTTCTGTTTATGGAATGTCCTTTGGCATTTAGGGTTNNAAAACATGGAATATTTAACATTTATTTTATTGATTGTCGGACTCATCTGCTTCGGCATCTTTTTCAAATCCATTGATTTTTTCGATCACATTTAACCCTTCGCGAAATGGAAAATAAAATCATATCAACCATTAAGACTTGGCTTCCCCAAAGCTTGGATGCTAACGTCATAGAATCAGAATATTCAGTTTTGGGCCAGGTGGCCAACTATTGTCTGAAGAATTTTGAAGATGGCGAAGATCAAATGGCAAAAGAGGCCATGACCATTATTAAGGATTTAAGACCGATTTATTTAAAAACCATTTTAGAGAATTAAGATGATGATGCTAGCCATATTTATCGTAGGGATTTTATTGTTCGCCTACATGGTTTATGTCCTTTTATTCCCAGAGAAATTTTAAAACTATTCGAACATGATAAATACAGAAATAGCGGGGATAATTTTTATGTTTCTAACAACCGTTTTGCTAGCCATTCCCCTTGGGAAATATATGGCAAAAGTATACGCAGGCGAAGAGGCATTTTTAAGCAAGTTCTTTCGCCCCATAGAACATGTAATATTCAAAATTACCGGCATTGATGCCCAATCCGAAATGAACTGGAAAGAGCATATGAAAGCTTTATTGACCATCAATATGTTTTGGTTCCTACTGGTCATGTTGGTACTGATGTGCCAAGGTTTTCTGTCCTTAAATCCAGACGGCAATCCAAACATGAGCCCTGACCTCGCTTTTAATACGGCTATTTCATTTGTGGTGAACTGTAATTTACAGCATTATTCCGGGGAAACTGGGGTCAGCTACCTTTCGCAGATGCTTTTGATGTTTCTGCAATTTGTATCAGCAGCGGTTGGTATCGCTTCAGCAGTGGTTTTATTCAAAGCATTCCGGGAAAAAAGTACGGTGCATTTAGGCAATTTCTATGATTATTTTGTAAAAACCTGTACGCGTGTGCTATTGCCTATCAGTTTGCTCCTAGGCTCCCTTTTACTATTTGAAGGGGTACCGATGACCTTTGAAGGCAAAGGGCAAATGGTCAGTTTGGAAGGAGATACCGTAGAAGTTTCAAGAGGTCCGGCAGCAGCTTTTGTGGCCATCAAACATTTGGGTACCAATGGAGGTGGATTTTTTGGAACCAATTCTGCCCATCCCCTAGAAAATCCAACCTACCTGAGCAATATGCTGGAAATGATTGCCCAGATGTTGATACCTATGGCTCTGGTGTTTGCCTTCGGGTATTTTATCCAGCGACGTAAACTTGCTTGGATGATATTCTCAGTGATGACCATAGGATTTCTAGCCTTAGCCATTCCAAATATCCTGATGGAATCCGCTGGAAGCCCTACCATTGCCAAAATGGGCGTTAATCAAGACTTAGGTGCCATGGAAGGTAAGGAAATACGAATAGGGGCTGCTGCCTCCGGCTATTGGTCAATAGCTACTACGGTTATTTCAACTGGATCAGTAAATGCCATGCATGACAGCAGCATGCCGTTATCTGGTATGAACCAGCTGCTAGCCATGATGATTAATGCCTTTTACGGCGGATGTGGTGTGGGTATGCTCAATTTTTTCATTTTTATCATCTTAGCGGTGTTTATCTCCGGTTTGATGGTAGGAAGGACACCGGAATTCTTAGGTAAAAAAGTGGAAGCAAGGGAAATGAAGATAGCCATGCTGGTGGCTTTGATCCATCCTTTCTTGATCTTAACCGGAACCGCATTGGCTGCGGCATTTCCAAACTATGGTGCTGCCACGACCAACGATCCAGGTTTCCATGGATTTTCAGAACTACTCTATGAGTACACCTCCGCTTCGGCAAATAACGGGTCGGGCTTTGAAGGTTTGGGAGATAATACGGCATGGTGGAATATCAGCACTGGTATCATCTTATTATTTGGCCGTTTTATCCCGATAATCGGTCCTATTGCTATCGCAGGGATCATGGCAGGCAAACGGTATATTCCAGCAGGGGCTGGAACCTTAAGAACCGACAATGCAACCTTCGGCATGATGGTTATGGCTGTCATCCTTATTATTGCCGCTCTTTCCTTCTTTCCGGCACTCACCTTAGGACCGGTTGCCGAATATTTTTCCATTAAATAATCTTTTTCATGAATACTAAGCTTACTTTTTTTGATTCGGCAATGATGAAAACTGCCATCAAAGAATCTATTTTGAAATTGAATCCCAAGATCATGCTCCGTAATCCCATCATGTTTTTGGTTGAAATATCCACTGCCATAATGGCTTTGGTATGTGTTGGTATCCTTCTGGGAGATCAATCCCAAGGATCATTGACCTATAATCTATCGGTATTCCTGATCCTTTTGCTGACCCTCTTGTTCGCTAACTTTGCAGAATCACTTGCTGAAGCTCGGGGAAAGGCGCAAGCAGATAGCTTACGGAAAACACGGGAAGATACGCCTGCACGACTGCTGGATGGACGAACCATTTCTTCCTCCCAATTGCAGAAAGGGGATGTGTTCGTCTGTACTGCAGGCGAAATCATTCCTACGGATGGCGAGATCATCAAAGGCTTGGCAACGATAGATGAGAGTGCCATAACCGGCGAATCAGCCCCGGTAATTCGGGAAGCTGGCGGGGATAAAAGTTCCGTCACAGGCGGTACAAAAGTGTTGACGGATGAAATAGTGGTTACAGTAACCTTAAGTCCTGGAGAAAGCTTTTTGGATAAGATGATCGGTTTGGTAGAAGGTGCCAAAAGGCAAAAGACCCCGAATGAGATTGCATTGACCATTCTCTTAGCCGGATTCTCCCTGGTATTTATTTTGGTCACCATTTGCCTAAAATTCTTTTCCGATTATGCGGAGGTACAGATCAGCATTGCTGCTTTGCTCTCCTTATTTGTCTGCCTGATTCCGACAACAATTGGCGGTTTACTTTCTGCGATAGGCATTGCAGGCATGGACCGTGCTCTTCGTGCAAATGTAATGTGCAAATCAGGAAAAGCGGTGGAAACTGCAGGGGATATTGATGTACTGTTATTGGATAAAACCGGAACGATCACCATTGGAAATAGGAAAGCAACAAAATTCCATCCAGTGGAAGGAATTCCGGCAGAAAGGTTGATCCGAGCAGCTTCCTTAAGTTCCATACATGATGAGACCCCTGAAGGAAAATCCATCGTCGAACTTGCAGGACTGTCCTTTTCACCAGCCGACCTGGATCAAGGAAAATTTATCAAATTTACCGCCGAAACCCGCTGTTCCGGAATTGATCTAGCGACTTTACGCATTCGAAAAGGTGCCACAGATGCCATACGGAAACTGGTGCAGGATGCTGGTCATCCCTTCCCGGAATCGATCATGGCTACCGTGGAAAATATTTCCAGTAATGGAGGAACGCCTTTACTTGTTTCCGAAAATGAAGAGGTACTGGGTGTGGTGGAACTACAGGATATCATTAAACCCGGTATCCAAGAACGGTTCGAACGGTTGCGAAAAATGGGAATTAAGACTGTCATGGTAACTGGAGATAATCCATTAACGGCAGCGTTTATTGCGACGAAAGCTGGGGTGGATGATTTTATCGCAGAAGCAAAACCGGAGGATAAGATGAATTACATCCGTAAGGAACAGGAAGAAGGGAAGTTGGTAGCCATGATGGGAGATGGTACAAATGATGCTCCGGCATTGGCACAGGCGGANNGTAGGTGTTGCGATGAACAGTGGGACACAAGCTGCTAAAGAAGCGGGGAATATGGTGGATCTGGATAATGATCCAACCAAACTGATTGAGATTGTAGAGATCGGCAAGCAATTGTTAATGACCCGAGGCACACTGACTACCTTTAGTATTGCCAATGATGTAGCGAAATACTTTGCGATAATACCTGCATTATTTATGCTATCCATTCCTGCTTTAGCTCCCTTGAACATCATGCAGTTACACAGTCCGGCATCAGCCATTTTAGCAGCTGTTATATTCAATGCCATCCTGATACCTATACTGATTCCGCTGGCCTTAAAAGGAGTGGCCTATAAACCCTTAGGTGCATCGGCCCTATTACGCAGAAATTTATTAATGTATGGATTGGGTGGATTGATCGTACCATTTATCGGTATAAAACTGATCGATCTAGGCCTTTCTTTATTCCTATAATTTTAAGAAAATGAAAAAACATATTTTACCTGCCATTAAGCTTAGTCTTGTCTGCTTAGTGCTATTTATATTGATCTACCCCGGTATGCTATGGGCTATTTCCCAATTAGCGCCTGGAAAAGGTGAAGGGAAAACCTTGGAAACGGACTCCCATGTATATTATGAACAGGTTGGTCAAGCTTTTTCAAGTGATGCCTATTTCTGGTCCAGACCTTCCCAGGTTAATTATAATGCTGCCGGCTCAGGTGCCAGTAATTTGGCAACCTCCAATCCGACCTACCTCAAAACGGTTGAAGAACGATTGAACCATTTTTTGGAAAGAAATCCCGCCGTGTCTAGAGATCAAGTACCTGTCGATCTGATCACGGCAAGTGGGAGTGGTTTGGATCCGCATATCAGTTTGGCAGCTGCAAGAGTTCAGATTCCTCGACTTGCAGCAACAAGAGGGATAAGTATCCTCGCACTGGAAAAGTTGGTCGATGAACAGAAAGAGTCCGCACTATGGGGATTATTCGGACCAGAGAAAGTGCATGTGTTAAAACTGAACCTTGCATTGGATAAATTGACGGAGAAAAAAGGAGGGAATGATCATGAATAAATGGTGGACTTGTAGTTTAGGGGTTCTGGCTTACTGTTTTCCTGCCGAAGCGCAGGAAAAGCAAGATACGATCAAACCATTGACCATACAGGCATATGTAGAAGGTTATTATGCCTGGAATAGTAAACCCACTTCCGAAAAACCTGCGTATCTGTTTAGCCATAACCGGTTGCATGAATTTTCCGTCAATTTGGCCTTGGTCAAATTGGCCTACCAGGACGAATCTGTAAGGAGTACAATTGGATTGGGGGTTGGTAGTTATATGCAGGCAAACTATTCGGCAGAAGAAGGTGTTTGGAAGCAGGTGTATGAAGCGAATGTGGGATTAAAATTGGGAAAATATTGTTGGATCGATCTGGGAGTTCTTCCATCCCATATCGGTGCAGAAAGTGCCATAGGGATGGATAATATCAGTTTGTCACGAAGTCTTTCTGCGGAGAATTCGCCTTATTTTGAAACGGGGGCGAAGTTATCTTATTCCAGCTCGAAAGGAAACTGGTATGCTGCTGTATTGGCGTTGAATGGTTGGCAGCGGATACAGAAAAGTGCTACCCAAAAAGGGTTGGCATATGGCCATCAGCTTCAATATAAGCCCAACAATTCCGTCATCTTGAATAGTAGTTCCTATTTAGCGGAAGAGGGGAAGGACAGTTTAAGGTTCTTCCATAATTTTTATGTGCAATATTCACCTGGCAATAAGCTACAATTACTGGCGAATGTTGACTTTGGAAGCCAAGAAAACCCAAGTAGTGGGAAGAGTTCCAATTGGTGGAACACGGGCATGCAAGTCCGATATGGATTTCACAAAAACTGGTCTATGAATTTCAGAGCGGAGTATTTTGCAGATAAATCGCGGTATTTTCTCCTAGGTTTAGCAGCAGAAAAGGATGCGGTTTGGGGAACATCTATTGGGACAGATTTCATCCCCTATAAAAATATGATCTGGCGCTTGGAATACCGGTATTTGGAAAGCCATGGATTAAGTAGTAGTTTGGCTTGGCGATTTTAAAAGGGAAAGATGGAAACAGCACGTAAATCGGCAGACCATTTTCTGGATATGATCAAGAAATCCCGAAAAGGGAAATTCAAGATCTATTTGGGTATGTGTGCAGGTGTTGGAAAAACCTATCGAATGCTTCAAGAAGCGCATAATTTGTTGCGGAATGAGATAGATGTCCGTGTGGCCTATATAGAGACCCATAACCGAAAGGAAACCATGGACCAATTGCAGGGCTTACCGATTCTCCCACGAAAGAAGATGTACTACAAGGGCAATGAATTGGAGGACNNCCATCCGGAGGTGGTTTTGATTGATGAATTGGCCCATAGTAACATTCCCGGGAGTAAAAATGCCAAGCGATGGCAGGATGTGATGGAAATCCTGGAGGCCGGTATCAATGTGATTTCAGCAGTCAACATCCAGCATGTGGAGGGTCTGCAAACCGAAATGGAAGATTTATTGTCCGTACCTGTGCAAGAACGGATACCAGACCATGTGTTGAAGACTGCAGATGAATTATTATTTGTCGATATCTCGGTTGCTGATCTTCTGCAACGGCTTAAGGAAGGAAAGATCTATCAGGAAGACAAAATCGCGACAGCTCTAAACCATTTTTTCCAGTCTGAGCAGTTGTTATTGCTCAGGGAATTGGCCCTTAAGGAATTGGCGAGCCACGCTATCTTAAAGCATGAAAAGGAAAATAAGAGAGAGCATAAAAAGAGGTTAGAGCGTTTTATGGTCTGCATCGGAACAAATGAAAAGAAAGCAAAGAACCTGATTCGGAAAACGGCAAGGCTATCGAGTTATTATAGTGCCGATTGGTATGTGCTGTATGTGCAGACAGCAAAGGAAGCTGTACATCGAATTCCTTTGGATAAACAACGTTTTTTAATAAATAACTTTAAATTGGCAACGGAATTGGGCGGTCAGGTGCTGCAGGTTCAAGGGAATGATATCCCTAGTTCCATTATTGAGCAAGTGGTGAAAATGGAAATTACAACGCTTTGTATCGGGACACCTTATCTGCCATTTTTTAGGATACTCTGGACGATGGGTTTGTTTCGGAATTTAGTGAAGAAGCTCAGCTCCGTTAAAGTGGATTTAATCATATTATCATGAAAATTAAAACCAAATTATATAGTGGAATTGGTCTGTTATTCCTCTTGATCTTGCTTTTGGCAGTGTTAGGTACCTATTTTGTAAGTGCGTTGAAAAAGGATACCGCCAATGTTTTATCGGCCAATTACAACTCGGTGGAATATTGCCGAAATATTCTGGCAGCTACCGAATTGCTCCCGCAAGACCCCAAAGCTTTTGAGCAGATCGAGGAAAATCTGCAGAAACAATCGAGAAATGTGACTGAACCTGGTGAAAAGGAATTAACAGCAGCTCTTTTGAGGAATATGGAGAAATTGAGGACAAATCCCACAGATCTTCAACTTAAAAGCATCTTGAGAAGTGATCTATTGGATTTGATGACCGTCAATATGAATGCGATTGTTGTTAAAAGTGATCATGCACAAGAGATCGCGGCCGATGCCTTCGTGTGGATTTCTGCTACAGGTGCATTGTGTTTTCTGATTGGCTTTGTGCTTTTTGTGAATATGCCTGGGAATATTGCCAATCCAATTCGGCAATTGAGCAATAGCATCCGTCAAATCGCGGATCAGAATTATGCACAGCGGCTACATTTTGATGGAACAAGTGAGTTTTCAGAACTGGCGCAATCCTTTAATCGCATGGCCGAAAAACTCACGGAATACTCGAACAGTAAATTGGACCAGATTCTGGAAGAGAAAAAGAGGATAGAAACGCTTATCAATAGCATGCATGATCCGGTAATAGGCCTGGACCAGGATCGGAAGATTATTTTCATAAACGATGAAGCGTTATTGGTGACAGGAATGCATAGGGAAGAGCTTTTAAATAAACAGATTGATGAATTAGGGATAAAGAATGATCTGATTCGGAGGTTATTGTCCAATTCGGAACAATCGCAAGATACTTTAAAGATTTTCAGTGATAATAAGGAAAGTTATTTTGAGAAGGAAAGCATTCCGATTGATATTGTTCCAACGGGTGAAGAGGAAGCGCAACGGGTTGGGGAGGTAATCGTTTTAAAGAACATTACCAGTTTCAAGGAACTGGATGTCGCGAAAACGAATTTTATTGCTACCGTTTCGCATGAATTGAAGACGCCGATTGCCTCTATAAAGATGAGTACGGATGTATTGAGACATCCACGCACCGGACTCCTTTCTGAAGAGCAAGAAGATTTGGTCAAGGGTATTGAAGAGGATAGCCAACGTTTATTGAAAATTACCAGTGAACTGCTGCAAATGTCGCAGGTGGAAACAGGGAATATTAAACTCTATAGCCAATTGGTGGATCCTTATCCGATAGTGGACTATGCGATCAATACTACGCGCATGCAGGCCGATCAGAAGCATATCGAGATTAACTCGGAGATGGAGAAAGATTTACCTAAAATTTATGTGGATGAGGAGAAGACCGCGTGGGTATTGACCAATTTTATAACGAATGCCATTCGGTATTCCCCATTGAATGCGGAGATATGGATTTGCGTAAAGCAGGTTGGAAATCTATTGGAATTTGCGGTTAGGGATCATGGTAGGGGTATTGATAAGCATTATCAGGAAAAGGTTTTTGATCGCTATTTCCAGATTCCTGGTAGTTTAAGGACGGGTACAGGTTTGGGATTGTCGATAAGTAAGGATTTTATAGAAAATCAAGGGGGTAGGATTGGGTTGAAGAGCGAATTGGGGGTTGGAAGTACTTTTTATTTCCAGATACCTATTGCAAAGGGATAAGGGAGGAGGCTAAGGAGAGCGTCATTGCGAGGCCTTTATTCGTCATTGCGAGGAACGAAGCAATCCATCGTCATTGCGATTCTTTCTGCGTCATTGCGAGGAACGAAGCAATCTTTCGATTAGTGTAAAGATTGCTTCGTTCCTCGCAATGACGCAAAAACCTCTTACAAATCTACTCTTAAAAACTTTCCTTCTTTATCGAATACCAAATCGATATCATTCACCAATTCCACATCAAATCCATGCTTTTCTTTTTCAATGCTCTTGATTCCAGAATTCGCATAATTCTCATTAATATAATTTACAATCGGCGCAAGGATAAAACCTGTACTAATTGCCGTATTATTATTGGATTCTACTTCTGTCCAATCCCCATTCTTATCAAACTTCACCTGAACACCAGATGCCAAAATGGCTTTATATTCTGTTCCTGATAACCCTTCCTTCTCTTTCTCCACCTGAAGAATCTTCACCCCATTAAAATGCGTGTTTAAAAAAGTATTAGCCTCTTTCGGTAATTGATCCGCCTGAATAACTTCTTCTTTATCACAGGAAATAAACAAGATCCCAAAACTCAAAATAGCGGTTAATATAAATAGTAATTTTTTCATGTTATGTTTAATTTTTTATTTTCAATATTTTAATTTCTAACGAGGAATTATTAATCATCGATTCTTACAAACTCTCCTTTTTTATTGAACTCCAGGTCCAATCCACTCGTCAATTCCACCTCAAATCCATTTCTTTCCTTTTTCAATTGAACAACCTCATTATTTGGAAAACTTTTGCGCACATAGTTCATTATTGAAGCTGGAATAATAGCCTGTGGAACTGATTTTTGTTTTGCATCCACTTCTGTCCAGTTTCCTTTTTGGTCAAATTCAATCTCTGTCCCATTTTGAAGCACAACTTTGTACTCCAAACCTGAAAGCATTTCTTTTTCAGAGCTCACCAAGGAAATTTGACCTTTATTATAATGCGTATTCACAAATGATTGAGCAGTTTTAGGAAGTTGATTAAATTCCAACACTTTTTTCTGTGCCGATGCACTGAAGGATGCAACTAGCATTGCTGCGATCATACTAATTTTTGTAATTGATTTCATGTCTTTGTTCTTATGATTTGAATCAAAGGTCTATATCAATTTGGGAAAGAATTGGGAATATGGGGGTAAAATGAATAAATTTTAATTTTTTATTAATTCAAAGACATGTTGATTGTGAATAAACTGGTATTGAAGGGATAAATGTGGATATTTTTCCAATATGGATTGCACGATGGATAATCCAAGTCCATTGGAGGTACTATCTTGTGTGCCTTTATGGAACCTCTCGAAAATGTATTTCGGATTTAGCGCTTCTCCCAGGCTATCATTAGCAATTCGGATAGTCCTTTCTGAAAAAACCACCTGAATATGTCCCTGAGGTTTATTGTATTTGATTGCATTCCTGAGCAGGTTGCCGATCAATATTTGTGCTAATTCCGTATTACAATCCGCAATAAAAACACCTTGTTCTTCCACAGCCACCTGTACTTCCTTAAAGGTGTAAATATCTTCCAATTCTTCCAACAAATTCTTCGTTAAGATATTGAAATCTATTTTTTCGGTTTGATTATATTGATGGTTTTCAATTCTGGATAGCATTAATAAGGATTTGTTCAAACCTACCATCCGATGCAGTGATTGCTTTGCTTCTGCTAATTTTTTTAATTGGGATTCATTGAATCCTTCATCCTGCAATAACAGCTCAATTTTACCAATACTCACCGCCAAGGGTGTCTGTAGCTCATGCGAGGCATTCTCCAAAAACCTTTTCTGACCTTCAAAGACCATTTCATTCCGATCGATCATTTTGGCGATCTGCAGATTAAGCTCTTCGAATTCCTTAACCTGGCTTTTTACCGGTTTAAAACTTTTGGATTCCCCAAAACGGTACTGGCTCAAGTTTCTGAGCGTTTCTTTAAAAGGTTTCCAAGCATTCCGCAGCACAAAATGGTTGATAATTAGGATGCTCAAGACAATCACTATATATAATACGGATAAAGAAATCGCTAAATTGATCAAGAAATCATCTTCTTCTACGGTAGATGTGCGTATTTCCAGCTCATAGGCTTTCCCTTCTTTACTGAAAAATCCGGTACTTAGGATGCGATAAGGTTCATCTTCTTCATCATAGGGCATATAGATCAATTTTCTGGAAAAATGATTTTTGTCCAAATCTTCCCTTGGCGCTACCTCCCGGATGATAAATTGATTGATGCCATAGGTTTTATTATCCGTAATCACCGTGGAATCTTTAAAAGCTTCCCGGATAATTTCGATCTTCTGGTTCTTCAGTCCATCATCCACATTATCGTATACCTCATCCATGAGGAGGGCATAGAACAATAAAGCCCAAATGGCCATAATGACCAAAATGGCTAGGACCAGGTATCGATTGGTGTAATTTTTAACGGATATTGCCATTATACAAGTTTATAACCTACGCCGTAGACCGCTTGGATATCAGCTTCGGCGTCGGCATCCTTTAATTTTTTTCGAATATTTTTTATCTGCGAATAGATGAAATCCAAATTATCGGCCTGATCTGCATGATCACCCCAGACGGCTTCTGCCAAGGTTGTTTTTTCTAATAATTTATTTGGCCTCAACAGAAAATAATATAACATATCAAATTCTTTCCTGTTGAATGTTAAGGTCTTGTCAGCAATACGAACAATCCGGTTTTCAGGATCCACCGTAATGTTCTTGAAGGTAAGTAGGGAGGATCCATCCTGTGCATTTCTGCGGATAATGGATTTGATCCTTGCTAGGAGCTCTGCAAAATGGAAGGGTTTTGCCAGGTAATCGTCCGCCCCGATCTCTAATCCCAGCACTTTATCAGCTACAGAGTCTTTTGCAGATAGAATGAGTACGGCCTGTTTCCGATTTGCCGCCTTCATTTGCCGAAGGATATCCAATCCTGATCCGCCTGGGAGCATGATGTCTAAAAGAATACAATCGTATTGGTAGTTCATTACCTTTTCAAGCCCCGATGGATAATCCATGGCCGTTTCTACCAAGAAATTTTCTGCTTCCAAAAACTCTTTGCTGTTCTGCAGCAGGTCTATTTCATCTTCTATGATCAGGATCTTCATCTTTTAAAGTTACATTATTCGTATTTAAAACTAGGTGAATAGTTTGGCAAGTTAAGCGCTTAATTCTGGAAAGAATTGGGAATTTTTTTAATACCTGAGATGCCTGAAGCACAACCGTAAAAATAGTTGTTGAGGTTTACCGCTAATCCATGCTTTAGGAATATTTCTTGAACAAATTTACAATCGCCGAAATTCTTACTGTAAATCCACAGCATACGGTAATCACTGGGATTCCCGAGGAATAATTTTCCAAGGATTGGAATTAATTTTCCCAAATAGAATCCATAGAAAAAGTTCAAAACAGGGTTAGATGGTTTGGATACTTCCACAAAACTAAATTTTCCTCCTGGCTTTAAGATTCGGGAGACCTCTAAGGCCAATTGGTTGAGTTGATCTTTATTGAATGTTTTTAGGCCATATGCACAGGTAAGAATATCAAAACTGTTTGCGGGAAGCGAATTGTTAAGGACGTCTTCCGTAAATGTCTTTAATTTTCCGGAGAAAAGTTTATCTCCCTTAGCTTTTGCTTTGGTTTGCATTTCCTCTGAAAAATCCAATGCATAAAAAGTGGCGTTAGGATATTTTTTCAACAATAGGTTCCAGTTTTCACCTAAACCGGATAAGATATCAATTACTTGGATAGGGTCATTGTTTTCAGCTAACACATTTATAAATTGTTTTCTCCATCGAATACTAAATCCGAATGAAGTAATATAATTCATTCTTTCATAGGAAGAAGACATTTGATTGAAAAGCTTTTTGACAAATGCTGGATCGTATATATTCATTTTTTTAGATATGGTAATTGATTCTGGCCATGAATATAAAAAAAACTCCTGAAGCGGGGAGCTCCAGGAGTTTTTAACTAACCAATTATTAACCTAAATTATGAGCAAAACATATTTCAATCTTCGTGCCAAAGTATTTTTAATTATATATTCGTTTCTAAATCAAGGGACTAATTTTCTAATCTTAACATTTATTAACTATTTCCGCCGGGTGGTTTCCCACATGTCACTTCAAAATAAGTTTGAATTAAGGTTAGAATCGCCCTTTAAGTATGTTTAAAGCAAGGGGAAAGTAACAAGAAACTATATGAACCATACATTTTACATACTTTAAGTATACTTTCACTATGCTTTTACCACGAAGCATACCATAAAAAAACTCCTGAAGCGGGGAGCTCCAGGAGTCTTAACTAACCAATTATTAACCTAAATTATGAAATTTGATAAGTATATTTCAAGTACTATGCCGAAATATGTTTTTTAACTAAATTTTAAATAAAAAACCATCTTTACTGACAATTTTATGGCAATCCATCCTTAAAAAGCTTTATTTAATAGCTTCAGGCTTGTCAATCACCTTGTCAAAANNACAAAATCATAACTTGCAAAGCGGCCTGTATCTTTCGCATGTACTAAATCTTGCTCTTCACCGCCCCAAGGCCAACCACCAAACTCTGTTCTGCGGTATTGATTAAAAGCTTCTTGCAATTCCTTTTCGGTATTCATCACAAATGGCCCATAGGCTGCAACCGGCTCACCAATAGGTTCGCCTTCTAAAATCAACAACTTCGCAATACCCGAACCTGTATTTTTGATCCAGATTTCTTCATCACCTCCTAAATCAGCCATATGGTTTGGTTGAACTTTATATTCCGCCATTTCCACAGGATCCTGCCCATCATAATATAGCACAAAACGGTTCATGGTCTTGGAAACAGCATCTAATTTGATGGCTGTTCCTGGGTCCATTTCTACTAGCGCCGCACCCACATGATGCTCAGGATCACGAGCCCAGGAATGTTTTAATGCGCCTAAGCTTTTAACCCCGTAATATTCGCCATGGATCACCTTAATGCTTACTTTATTTCCTTCTTGATCAAGTATAGCCTCTGGAATGATCTCTTTCCATAACATCTTATAATCAGGTTCCGTCAATTTATCCTTTCCAGCCATATTTACCCAGATTTGGAATAAACGTAATGGATTGGGTTTATCTTCATGGATCAATGGAAACATCTCAGCGTGAAGAACACCTTCGCCGGCACTCATCAACTGCACATAGCCATCTCCGTACCTTCCTTTAGACCCTTTTGAATCAAAGTGGTCTGCATAACCTTCAGAAACGATGGTGATGATCTCAAAGCCACGGTGTGGGTGATGAGGGAAACCCGGAATTTGCTGTCCATGATACATCCGCCAAGGATTGCTACGATCAAAGTCGTTACCGATGTTTCTTCCTGCCAATGATGCCTTCGGACCTAATTTTCCATTGCCTTCTGGATAAAGTTCATAATGGTAAGCCCCCATAATAAACGGATCGCGTAATGGTAATCTTCCTTCTACTTTGCTTATGTTTTTTACTTTCATGATATTTCCTTTTTTTTTGTTTTCCTAGATACCATCAAACAGTAGTCCATAAGGCCAAAAAACGGGTTGGACTTACTTCTAGGTAACTAGTTAACAAGGAGTAACCCAAATGGTTTAGGCTTAACTGGTCGATTTTGATAGGGGATAGGATGGATATAAAGGACACTTTTATGTTAGAAAACCTGACAAAACTGTCTGTCTGTCAGTTAGAATGATTAACTAATCACCATTAACTGACAATAATTCCTTTTCCAAAGCTATAATCTTCCAGGTTTTCACAACATTTTTCAAATTCAAATGGCGGCCTGTCCAAAGGGATAATCTCTTTATCAAAGTTAAAAAGGAGTTTGTAACCTAATTTATCTTCACTTACTGCATACACATAGTCTGTATGTGTTTCTTTTTGTGGCAAGGAAAGCATGATTTGTTTATGGTATAGGGGAGCAATTGCCCAAGCATCTTTTTCCTTATAGGTATGCCAACCGGTGACCTGGACATTTGACTTCCATTCCGTTACATGATGCAGGTAATTGATCAAGTAGCAGAAATGCTTCATATCAATATCATAGGGGAATGTCAATAAATTCGTTTGTGCATCCAAGCGGGTCAGGTTGATGATGACCTGGAAGGTCTGATCATTGAATTGGTCACAGAATACTTTACAATGGGTTTTCACATCATTGAAAATCGGTCCTTTAACACGAATAACTTTATCATTGTTTTTTTTGATATAATCTTCCTCATTGAATAGTTTAACAGGAGAAACATCCCCCTTGCTATTTACGTTTTTTAATAGCATGAAGATCACAAACAATACAACAAGTATAGTAATGATGCTAAAGGTATTCATAAAAAAGGTTAATGATACGTGTGATACGGTTGGTAATATCCTTATCGCTTAGCCTAAAATTAGTTAATTAATTTCTAAAAATCCTATATTTTAGAAAAAAATTAATAAAGTTTACAAGTAGCATCCTTATTAAGGAAAATGTAGCTGGATTTATTTCGGACCATTTTCAACACATTGGTTCGGGAGTATCAATTCGACAAACATCAAAAGGGCATCAACAGCTGGACGCATCTAGTGAGCATGTTGTGGAACCTATCGAATCTGGTCAACTTTATCAGACTGAATATTTTCGTGAAAATTGATCTATGGAAATGGGTTAGACGACCCGTTCATTTCAGGAAAACCTAATTATAAAAAAGAGCAGTTTAAACTCTTTTAGTAAAATAGAGAGGATATATTTCCCGAAATTGACCTAATTTTTCTTCTATACAATAATGAGGATGCATTTATTGTGCCTTTAAATTTATTTAGGACATTACTGACTTTTTATATAAAATTTCAAATATGTTTTTTTTTAATAAAAAAATTAATATTAATATAACTTTTGACCATACATTATTCTATTAATTTTCTTTACAATTGACAATAAATCTTTAATGAGATTTATTAGGTTAAATTAATATGTTTTAATCATGAAATTATTAATATATATAATACTATTTTCAAATACATTATTGTCGATATCTTTAGCACAAGAAGCAAAAAGTGTCAAATATCTTTATAAAGTCTCAAAAGATAGTATACAAGGCTTGGAAATATTTGCTTATGCTAATTCAAAAGGAGATATAGTTGTGCCTTTTGGAAAATACCCCTATTTATTTACAGATACTATTAAAACAATAGGTTTTGTAAGTAAAGCAAAAAATGGTTTTTGGGCAATCAATCAAAAAGGGAAAGAATTATTTAAAATTGTACCATTTGATAATGGTCCTGATAATTTATGTGACGGCCTGTATCGTATACTTGACAAACATGATAACATCGGATTTGCTAACGAAAAAGGTAAGATAATCATAAAGCCTAAATTTTCTTTTGTTGATCCATTCCACAAAGGAGTAGCCAGATTTTGTTTAGGATGTCCGAAACGGATGTTTATGCAATCAATTGAAAATCTCATTAAGATGCCTAAACATAATGGCAAGTTTGGAATGATTGATTTAAAGGGTAAAATAATAATCCCAGCGATTTATGATTCTATTCGGATTAGTGATAATAATAAAATAATGGCGACAAAAGAGGGAAAGGAATATTTTTTTGATTTTAAAGGAAAACAATAATTTATAGAATAATTTTTTTGTACTTAAACAGTTGCGTCCTAAATAAGGAAAAAAAATAGCGGTGGATTTATATAACAGGGATTGTTATATTTATTTCGCTAAAAAATTCTACCGCCATGGTAAAAATAAATGTATTTTCCTAGATTTTGGTTCTCGTACATCGGAACATTTTCAACGCATTGGTTCGGGAGTATCAATCCAACAAACATCACAAGAGTATCATCAGCTGGACGCATCTGGTGAGCAAGCTGTTCTGCCATCTTTCTTCGGCAGATTCGCTTCGAGAAATATCCAACGGTCTTCGCAGTTCCACGGAAAATATGAGCCATATGGGTATCTCCAGAACGCCCAGTAAATCCAATTTATCTTATATGAATACTCATTGGAATCATGGTCTATTCAAAGATTTATATTACAACCTTTTGGATCTTTTATGGGAAAAAACTCCTCATAAAAGAATGGAGTTGCAAAGGTTAATGTGCAAGGTACTACAAAAAAAGGCAGGTTAAACTCTTTTAATAAAATAGATAGGATACATTTCCCGAAATTTACCTAATTCTTCTGCTACACAATAATGAGGATGGATTTATTGTGCCTAAAAATTTATTTAGGACAGAACTTAAAGTTTATCTATTTAAGCAGCTCCATCTTTACCGAATCTTTTACAATATTTTTGCCTTTTAAATCTTGACCATCAACAATCCTTTCTGAGGCCGCTTTTAATATGTTTCCTGTTTTTAGATCAAAATGCAATTCATACCGATCCTTCAATGCTATCTTAACGGAATTCAAATCTTCCTTGTCCTTCAAGTCAAATTGACTTTGCATTTTTTGTAATAATTGCTTGAGTTCTGCTTCATCTATTTCCGATTCTTTTTTGATGATGGCTACCTGATCGGCTTGAATAGTGTCTAACCAAAAGCTGCTCTTAATAGATAATGGAATACCGCCAAGAATATTCGGTGCATCTTCTTGGTAAGTTTCCTTCTCCTTAGAGGTAAAATAGTTCCCGTAAGCGCTATGCAATAGTTTGATTTCTTTGAATGCAATGGATTCTATTAATTGCTTGTCCTTGAACAACTCGATTGTTTGGCTCATGGCGAAATCCATATCGTCTGCCATTTCAGGTTCTTCTATTTTAAGTATGGAAAAGAATTTTTTAAGAGATTGTTCCATGTTAGTCATCAATTCCGCTGTATTTAGGACTTCCTGAAAGACTCCATTTTGATCGGTACGATAAACCACATTGATCTGCGAAAAATCCTTTAATGCATCATGGTATTTTTCAGGAATTCCTAAAGATTCAAAATCAGTTTGATATAGCCACTGAATTTTATAACCATTAGCTGCAACATCCAAAACTTTAAATTTTGCCATTAGGCTACCTTTATTGGACTTGACTAATTCTCCATTAACCGTTTCAGACTTTTCTTTATGAATGATATAGTTTAATGAATCGCCCTTTTCCCATTTTGGGAGTATATGGATATCAATTTCTTCCTGCCCATATGCGATTTGGAATAAAAAAAGTAAGCTTATGATAGTAAGAAGGTAATTGATTGGCTTTTGCATAATACTTTAGAAATTTATTAGCAATAATAATAAAATTACCCCATATGGGGGATTTATTTCTATTGATGTAGATGATAATTTTGCTTGTAATAAAAAACCAACATAATTAATCAAAATGAAAAAGATTCTATTTATTCTAGTTCCAATGTTCTTTTCTCTATCCTTGATGGCACAGAATAGACCTGGAGGAAGGTACATCAATGTGGGCTATTCGTCGCAGACCCTAAGCTCGGTTGAAGCTAATGACAACTTTGAACTGAAAAGTAAGATTGGAGGAGCATTCAACAGCGGAAGAACGTTCTACATCCTGAAAAGACCTGTGGCAAAGATGATCTATTTCGGTATTGATTGGACCTATATCGATCTAAATTATGTGCAGTATAAGCAAGATGTGGAGGAAGATATGATGGAAGAGGAAGAAGGCTCTTTAGTAACGCATAAAGCTGAAGCTGGAATGCAGGTTGGCCCTTCTATTCATTTTGCACCAGTAGATGGATTGACTTTCTCGACCTATTATCGTTATGCGCCAAGTTATTCGATGATGTTTGCGGATTCGGAATTTTCTGGCGGCTATGCAGGATTGAATGTTGCCGGGATAAGTATAAATTATTCAGCATTTGGAATCGGGGTAGAGCAACGTTGGGGAAATACTAAACATAGCTTTAGTTTAGATGTAGAAAATCTGGAAGAAGAACAGGAGGAGAAAGTAGAACACAAATTCAAAATTTCTGGACCTAGAGTGTTTTTATCTTTCAGATTTTAATATTAATGACCATCAAACCAATTTAATTTTTAATAGTTAAGTGAATAGTTAAACCTCTGGCGATTGCTGGGGGTTTTCTTTTTGTTATATTAGCTAATGGATAAAAATGAAATCATGATCAAGGATAAGCTGGAGCCTAAACGACTCCTTAAAGTCGCTTTATTTGATCAACGAAAAACCAGCACTAAACCGCATAAACATAATGGGTACCTCGAATTGGTATATTTATCCCATACTTCTGGCAAACATACCATCGATACTCGTGAAATCGTGGTCAAGGCACCTTGTTTATTAGTAATCCGACAGGACAATGTGCATTTCTGGGAATTGGAACGCCCAGTGGAAGGTTATGTGGTTCTATTAAAAAGGGAGTTTGTGGAAAGAAGCTTGGATCAGGGATTTCTAAAATTGCTCGAGCAGATCAGTGGCTTTGATCAGATTCTTTTAAAGGACGATACATCCATCTATGAGCTTTTGACCATTCTCGCCAAAGAAGAAAATCCGATGATCCAAGAAGCACTTTTTAAAGCGGTTCTGCTAAAAACACTGGAAAATCTACCCAAACCTGAATTAAACCTTCCGAGAAATAATAATCTATTTGATCGATTTGTAGAACTCATTGGCCAAAGTCGACCTATAGTGAACCATGTTGCCCATTATGCGGAAATACTGAATACCAGCCCTCAGAATCTCAATGCTTCCTGTAAGAAAAGGTCTGGGAAAACAGCTTCGCAAGTGCTTTCGGAACATATTCTTAAGGAAGCGCAAAGGCTATTATTATATACCGGAAAGAGCATTTCGGAAATTGCTTACGCATTGGGGTTTTCCGACAAGTCTCATTTTTCCAAATACTTTAAGCGGAACCTAGGCATCCGTGCAAAGGATTTCCGCTTGCAGCAAGCTTAGAATTCTTTTTCTCCAAATTCACTTTTTGGAAGTTTTATCAGTTGATTCAACCGCTGAAGATTGATGTTGAGATTCAACAGGAGGATATTCTTCTCATAGATGTAATTGGTGGTGGTATAGAAATCCTTGTCCCAAGTACTAATCCGTTGCTCATTGACGCCCCAATCTCCCAATTCTATATTTTGCCATTGCAATTGTGCCGTCATTGCACCTTTTAGGAAAGATTTGCTCAAATTAAAATGCGGTGTCAAAAAGCGGGAATCTACGCCTTGAACGGTTGGTCTTTCGGAAAGATAATTTACCTGTAGGCCTGTACTCCAGTTTTTACCTAAAGAAGCCTGTAGGCCAGAATTGATGTTGTAGACCCAATCCCTATTCGTTTTCGTATCCTCGTAATCCAATACTTTTCCGGAAATGGAATAGTGGTATGCATTGAAACCCAAGTTCAGGGTCAGCCAAGGAAAAATCTTTCCATTGGCGCCAAGTTCGGCACCAAAACGTTTTGAATAGTCTGCATTGGTAAATACCCGGTGTAGGATGGTATCCGCATAGACGGAATTGACCCGTTGAATCGGGTTTTTACTATGTTGGAAATAAGCATTCAAGAATACGGTTCCGTTTTTGAGTTTTTTGACCAAACCGGTTTCTGCATTGCTAATGAATTCGGGAAGAAGTTCGGGATCTCCCTGCTCCAACGTTTCGGAATGTTCCCTTTCTGGAATAGGGTTCAATTCGAAATTGTTATTTCGTTGTACCCTTCTGGCTGCGGCAATTTTCCAGGCTAGGTTGTTGCCTAGGTCATGCATCAGATTAAAGGATGGATACAATTGATGGATGGAGTAGGGGTATTCCTCATTTTTATCCAGCAAAAGCACATCTCTTTGGTAATATTCGTAGCGTAGTCCAATGGAATATTGTGTCTTTTCCTGTTTTCTGTCGAATTGGGAGTAGACAGCATGTACGAGGTTGTTCGCTTTTAATTTTCCGGTAAATTCAGGGATCAACTGCAAATTGTTGTTGCCATTGATCGATTCCCAATATTCAAAATTTCCTTGCTGCTTGTCTGATCGTAACTGATAACCTGATAACAGTTCTCCAGCTTTTATTTTCCATTGATGGTTCAATTGCAGTCGTAGTCCATTCAACGGATTGGTATATCGGTTATCGGTATATTGGACCGTGTCTGTTCCTTTTTCGATATTGCTATTTTTCGTAGAACCATGAATGTTGGCATGTTCATAAATAGCACCTAAAGTAAATGCGTGTTGTGGATTGACTTTGAACTGATAGGTTAGATCGATCAAATAGAATTCACCCTGTTTATTCTGCAGGTTGGGATTGAAATAGTTAGAGGTGCCCAATAACTCTCCAGTAGAAGGTTTTACGGTTCTATTGGTATAATGAATGTCGGCTATTCGGTCTTGGTATTTTTTAGAGGCCAACAATCCGATGCTGATGTTGTTTTGGTCATTAAATTCATAGGAACCATTCAACCGTAATCCATAATTGTATTTATCGAAGCTTCTTTCGCCTTTGGAAGGGAAAAAGGTCTGTCTATCGCCAATGATGGTATTGACGTCGCCATCCCTGAATCCTGCATTATCGTTTCGCAGGTAATTAGCAGAGCCGTTGAATTCCAGTTTCTCCTTTTTGTATTGGAAAGCGATATCGGCTCCATATCGTTGTTGTTTCTTAAGGTTGTCATAATCGTCAATGCTGGGTAAACCGCCTTGAAGGTTCATGATCCATGAAAAACCACTTGCGATGTTCTTTTTCGTTTTGATATTAATGATTCCGGCTTTACCATCTGGGTCGAATTGTGCAGATGGGCTGCTGATGAATTCCACTTCCGAAACATCATTGGCTGCTATCTGGTTCAATATACTCGTAGGATCTACTAGGCTCGGTTTTCCATTGATCAACACCATCAACCCCGCATTTCCACGAACACTTAAATTTCCTTGGCCATCTAAAGCAACCGCAGGAAGATTTTTTACGATGTCTAAAGCAGTACCACCGACTGCATTCTTATATTGGCTGGCTTGGTAAGTTTGCCTATCTGCACTGTGTTTTTGTGGCGTTTGTCCGGCAGTAACACTGATCTGTCCGATCTGGTTGACTGCTGGAGTCAATAGGATTTCGCCCAAATCCATCCGACCATTTTGCGTAATATTGATTTTGCTGGCATATTGTTTATAGCCGATGGACTTTATCTGTAGTTGATAATTGCCTTGCTTTAGCCTTTTAAATTCAAATTTTCCTATACTATCCGAAATCATTCCGTCCAATACCTTATGTTGTGCATCCAAAATGGAAATGGAGACATAAGGAATTCCCTGTTTACTAATGGAATCGATAATTCGACCAGTAAGGATACTTTGCTGTGCTTGAAGATTAATAAGGGTAAAGAACAGGCAGAATAGGAGGTAATATTTTTTCACGTTGTTTAGATTTTGCGTAAAAATAACAAAGCTTGGATAGTTTAAGGAATATGCATTGTTTTATACCATTTTATTTTCAAATGAACCATTTTACTACTCGTGAAAGAGTACTCGGAAATATGGTTTATTTTTTGTATATTTGTACACATTCAAAAGAGACCTCCATTTTTTTCCATTCTGCATTCTGCAAAAGAAAATCAAATCTCTCATTATTATTTAATCATAAAGGTATTTAATGTCAAAAACTCAACTTACATTCAAGAAAAAAGAAACTGCAAAAAAGAAACAATTAAAGAAATTAGAAAAACAAGAAAGACGTGAGCAGAACAAAATGAACAATGACAAAGGAAAGTCATTGGAAGAGATGTTTGCTTATGTAGATGAATTTGGAAATATTTCCAGCACGCCACCAACCCAACAGTATAAATTCAAGGAAGAGGATCTATTGCGTCCGCAGGATCAGGAAGATGAATTCTTGTTCGGGAAAGTGTCTTATTACAATGAAACCGGTAATTATGGATTTATCCGTGATAATGAAAGCCGTGAGACGGTTTATTTCAATGATAAATTGGCAGGAAAACTACTTTCATTGAACCAAGCTGTGAAATATAAGTATACACGTACGAAACAAGGGAATCAGATTACGGAGGTCGAAGTCCTATAAATACTACTCTTTTTTAATAATGAAAAAGCAGCAATCGAATGATTGCTGCTTTTCTTTTTTAATAAAGTGAGGAATTAACCGATAACGCGAACGTTAACTGCGTTTAATCCTTTTTTTCCATTTTCTACTTCATAAGATACTCTGTCGTTTTCACGAACTGGACCTTTAAGGCCTGTAGTGTGAACAAAAACATCAGCGCCACCATTTGATGGAGTAATAAATCCGAATCCTTTAGTCTCGTTAAAGAATTTAATAGTTCCTTCTTGCATTGTATTATTATTTTATTGATAAATTATTTTGTTTTTTTAAGGCCAAAAAATGCCTTGCTTTCAATTAAAGCTTTACAATGTATTGAATAGAAAAAACTATGCCGAAAATATTGTGATAACTTCAATAGGTCAAATGAACATACCTATTGCTTATAGACTTGTCAAGTAACATTACGAAGGTAAGATATTTAATTGTAAAAGAAAGAATATTAATTTTTTATTCTGGTGAATATACATTTATACGTATCCCAGTAATTCGAATATTTACTTAAAAACATCATGTTTTTACTACTTAATACATTTTAATAATGGTAATTTTGTGTTAAATGTTTAAATAGTATGGGAACTGTCAGAAATATAAAATTAGCGAATACAGTACAAATACCTGTAAAGAAAAATGGACTTTTAAGATTATGGCATTGGCTAAATGCACTATTGATTTTCAGTACCTTAAGTATTGTTCTGATCAATTTCACGGTTCTGAATCCTTTAAATACCCAAAAGGCTTTATTAACTAAATTGAAAGACTTAGGAATTTCTGTAAATACTGATTCGCTTAAGCAGATCACCGAATTATTCAGTGATCGACTTTGGGTAATCCATGCTTATATAGGTTTTGGAATTGCAATTCTATATCTTTTTAGGATTTTAATTGATTTCCGATTACCAAAAAATGATCGCTTATTTTTCAGGCTGTCGCAGCTTCTTCGGTTCAAAACCGTTAAGAACCAACTGTTCGGTGCTTTATTCTTGGTCTTGTTTTACCTTTTGATCCTTATATTGGTAATAACCGGCCTTTCGATGCCCTTACAGCATTATATACCTGGCCTGGAAGGCAATATCCCCATGTTAAGTTTGATCTTAAAAATTCATGGTACCTGCATGTATTTTTTGGTTGGATTTATTATCATCCATTTGTTTTACGTATTAAAAGCTGAATTGGGCGGATTTCCTGGTGTTATTTCAAATATGGTTAATGGAGGTAAAAAATAGGTTTGCTTTCAATAGGCTCCTCTTTATTCCCACAATTATTATCTTTGGGATAAACAGTAAGCCATGGAAAAAAATCAGATCAATGCAGATGAGTTTGTGTCCAAATTTATGGATGGGAGTTTGAAGCATCTGACCTACATCCAAACCCCTATAAAAATATTTCCTTTGCGGGATATTGCACCATATCTTAAAACACCTGTACCCCCTATATTCTTTGGCTATAACCTGTTGATCCATATTACAGAAGGCTATTTTAACCAACAGATTGAATCTNNAATCTACCACCTTTATGGTGAATGCGCCGGCCGTGGTGATCTGTAATTATGGGCATATTTCAGCCATCCATTCGGTGGATAAATCGGCGCAGGGTTATTGTGTGCTTATAAAAGAACAAGCGATGACATCGATGTTCAGGGAACAGGAGATCCTCCATATCTTTAATATTGCCCCCTTATTAAACCTGAGTAAGGAAGATAGTCAGGAATTGAACAGTATGCTCGATTTGTTATACCGAGAGATCTATACGGACAAGCCGTACAAGGAACTGTATGAGAGTATATTTAAAACCGTAGCTTTAAAGATCATTAAACTTTCCAATGCCAATAAGTCCTTGGAAAGGAAGCAGGAAATAGCGCTGGCATTTAAACAATTGGTCCACCTTCATTTTAATAAGCACAAGACCGTGGATTTTTATGCGGATAAACTGGCGGTTTCCATTAATTATTTGAACAGGTGCGTATCTTCTGTATTTAATAAATCATCCAAAGAATTGATCTTGGAAGTGTCCATTATCCATAGTCAATTATTGCTGTTGGAAACCAACAAAAGTGTGGCTAGCATAGCCTATGAACTTGATTTTGCGGATCCATCTTATTTTACTCGACTCTTTAAAAAGATAGTAGGTATTTCTCCGAGTGAATATCGTAAAGGCGTAAAGTAAATTTGGGGTATGCACGATTTGTCCTAATTATTATCCTATTTCTCATAGTCTAACCTTTCGGTAATATTTAATTTTGTATTGCTTGTTTCTGTCAGATTTTTAGTAAACAGGCATTAACAACATTGAAAATAACCAAGAAAGAAAAAGGAAATGAGCGAAGTAGTAGCACAAATAGATTTTAATACATATATCAATACCTTCAGCAAAGAGCTGAAACAATTATTCCGTGAGGATAACGATATCAATCAACTTAGTTTGAATCGGGATCTACCGAAGGAGTTTTTGAACAAAATTATGGCGCATAAACCTTTGGCGGTGGCCATTCCAAAAATTTATGGAGGTAGAGGAGTTTCGGTGAAGGAATGCTTGAGCGTCCTTGCTGCTGCTTCTTATGAATCTCTTCCATTATCCTTGATGTTCGGGATCAATATTGCTTTATTCTTGGAGCCTTTAGCGAAATATGGACAGTTTCCAGTCCAGGAACGCATTTTTAGCCAGTTTTTGGAGAAGAATGCGATGGGTGGATTGATGATTACTGAGAAAGCGTATGGTAGTGATGCCTTGAATATGAAGACAGCTTACCAACAGGTAGATGGATCATACCATATCAAAGGGCAGAAACATTGGCAGGGATTGAGTGGTGCAGCTGATTTTTGGTTGGTTACAGCGCGTAAATTTGGCGCTAATGGTGAGTTGGCAAGGGATATTGATTTCTTTGTAACAGATAACAATAAAGCGGAAGAGCATATTCCAATGGTTCACCGTTATAATAACCTGGGTTTATATGCGATTCCTTATGGAATCAATGAAATTGATGTGGTGGTTCCTGAGGAGCAGAAATTGACCCCTGAAAGTACTGGTATCAAATTGATGCTAGATATGTTGCATCGCAGTAGGTTGCAATTTCCAGGAATGGGAATGGGTTTCATTAAGCGTCTATTGGACGAGACCTTACAGCATTGTCAGGAAAGGATCGTAGGTGGTTCGCCATTATTGCAGATTGATGCGGTTAAGTATCAGGTGGCAAGAATTCAAGCGGCATATACGATCTGTTCTGGAATGTGTGCCTATAGTGTTGGACAGAGTGGGATTGAGCATGATTTGGCAACTTTAAGTGTAGAAGCTAATACTTTGAAAGCACTGGTTACCGATTTGATGCAGGAATCTGCTCAGATCAGTTTGCAATTGGCAGGAGCAAATGGGTACCGTTTGGATCATATTGCCGGTAGGTCAGTGGTAGATAGTAGACCATTTATGATCTTTGAAGGATCGAATGAGATGCTGTATAGCCAGATCGCGGAAGGTATTTTGAAATTGATGCGTAAGAGCAAGGAGACTAATCTTTATAATTTCTTAAAGACTTATAAGTCCTCGGATATCAGTGCGGATTATTTTAAATCGCAATTGGATTTTTCGGTAGATGGTAATTTGAAACAAAGAGACCTGGTGACGATTGGTAGAATGATTGCAAGGGTGATCAGTTTCCAATTTGTATTGAAAATGCAAGGATTTAACCCTGCTTTGGTGGAAATCAGCAGACAGCATATGCTTATGGATCTTACCATGTTCTTAGGCCAATTAAATGCTAAAAATGAAGCTGATCCTTTGGTGGATTATGCCGATAACGCCGATTGGGTTAACTTTTTAGGTTAATATATTTTCATCCTTGCAAGGATGCGTCATTGCGAGGATTGATGTCCTTAGAAGGATAGATTTCCTTGCAAGGATGGAGGATAAGATTGCTTCGTCGTATCTCCTCGCAATGACGGGAAAACGTCATTGCGAGGATTGATGTCATTTCGAGGCACGAAGCAATCTTCAAAAACGTCATTTCGAGGCACGAAGCAATCTTCAAAAATGTCATGCTGAGCATCGTCGAAGCATCTGTTCGTATATAACCCTACCGTACAGATCCTTCGACTGCGCTCAGGATGACATTTTTTTATGGAAATTTCTCAAAAAATAATCTTATTTCATATACCTAAGATTAAATCCATATATCCAACATACAAATTAGTATATTTAACACTATGGCCGAGAAGTTTTTAATAGACGAACAGACCCTCCGGGATCTCCAACTACGTGATTTTAGCAATCGTACCATTTTTAGTTTTTACGAAGAGGCCGTCATAACCGAAGGTGGCCAGGAATTCTTCCATTCCATTTTCTATGATCCTGTATTGGATATCAATATCATCAAACATAGACAATCTAAAATCCGCCGTTTGGAGGCGGTCGCTCATGAGGTTTTCCCATTCTATCGCGTAATCCTCAAGGACATTGAAAAGTTTATTAAAACCAGGCATTCCGGCGGAAGCACCTCCAACGGTATCATGGATATCTTTGGTATCCGAACTCCGGCATATTATTATAAAAAACGGAATATTTTTGAGGTCTGTGATTTTCTGATGGACTCCCAGAAGTTCTATCAAAAGATCTATGACCACACCCCTGATGAGGATCTAAAAGAAATGATCGAAACCATTGATTCCTGTTTGGTTAGGATTTTTGATGGTAAACCCAGAGATCCCGAAAAGATCAAAATCAATATTTTCAACATCGATAAATTTGATCGATTGATCCGTTTCGACCTTTCCAGCAGAATAAAGATGGCCATTAGTTTCTTCTATGAAATCGATGCCTATTTCGCTGTCGCGAAAGTTTCGGAAGCACGATCATTTTGCTATCCGGAAGTTTATCCGAAAAACCAAACGGGAGAGATTCGAATGGAAGGGGTTTATCACATCTTTCATAAATCGCCAGTAAAAAACGATCTAAAAATTTCGAAGGATAAAAAACTGTGGTTCCTGACAGGGGCTAATATGGCCGGAAAATCTTCTATCATCAAAACCATTTCCTCTGCTTTGTACCTCACCCATATTGGTTTTCCTGTTCCAGCAGATCAGATAAAGACCGATCTTATTGACGGTTTATTCACCAGCATCAATCTGCAGGATAACCTGGAAATGGGCTATAGCCATTTTTATGTAGAAGCCATGCGCTTAAAGGATATTGTTGACCAACTGGAGCCGCATTCCAATGCATTGATGATATTGGATGAGCTATTCAAAGGTACCAATCACAGTGATGCTTCCAATGCCATTCTCAAGGTCATGAAGAACCTAGCCGAGGTGGATGGGCCATTTGTGATTGTATCTTCCCACATCACTGAACTGTCGGAAGAACTGAAGAAAATCGATACGGTGGATTTTTTCAAAATGAATATCGAAAGTGACCCAGAAGGCTTGCCTATTTTCACCTACAAGATCGTTCCAGGTATTGCGGAAGAAAAGTTGGGCATGTGGTTGCTCAAAAAAAGTGGTGCTTTCGAATCCATCGATAAATTGAAGGATCCAAAAGCACCAGAAATTTCATAAAGAAATGCAGCCTGATTAGGCTGCATTCATCATTTTTCTACATGCATCTGCACATTTCCTACACGCTTCCGCACATTCCTTACAATGTTCCATTCCCATGGAAGCATGTTTCTCACATTCTTCTGCACATGCATCACATATTTCAGCACATAGTGTACAAATATCTTTGCTGAATTTGCCATCCAAACTCATGCTTTTAACGGATGCCTCACAAATTGCAACACATTCCAAATTCAATTGAATACATTTTCTTAAATGCGCCACATTTTCCTCATTCAAACATGCCATCGCACATTGATTACACATCACCACACATTCATTACATGCCTCAATGCATTCTTGGTATTTTGTCTGTATCATAATATTTTGTTTAAAAAGTCATCTGTTAACTTTCGCCAATAAAGATCGGCCTTAACCTATAGAATGAACAGTTTATACTTGATATTGTTCTTCAATCATGGTAAAAAAATAACGCATAACCATTTGGCTATGCGTTAATTCCTTTTGCATCCGTTGTGGACTAGGTATCCCTTATTTTTTCAGATAGTTATCGAAGTATTTGGCGATTTTATCATACATGTGAATCCTGTCCTTGCCCATAACATTGTGTTCATGGGTCGGGTATAAGAAATAATCTACCTGTTTACCGGCTTCAATACATTTTTGAATAAACTCCATACTGTGCTGTTGTACCACTACTGGATCTTGCGCTCCGTGGATGATCAATAAGTTCCCTTTCAATTTATCAGCTTTGTTCAATAGGGAGGTCTTTTCATAGCCTTCCGGATTTTCTTCTGGAGTATCCATGTAGCGTTCGCCGTACATCACTTCGTAGTATTTCCAGTCCATTACCGGACCGCCAGCAACTGCAGCTTTGAAGATATCATTATGTTTGGTCATTAAGGAGCTCGACATGAACCCGCCAAAGCTCCAACCAAAGATGCCCATGTTTTCTGCATCTACATAAGGTTGCGATTTCAGGTAGTCAATGCCCACCAATTGATCAGCCATTTCTGCTTCACCCAGCTTGCGGTGGGTTACTCGTGTAAAATCCCTTCCGCGAGCATCTGAACCCCGATTGTCTAGGGTGAATACGATATAGCCATTTTGGGCCATGTACATATCAAAATAACCTAATCCGCCTAACCATCTATCTGTTACCATCTGGGCATGTGATCCACCATACAGGTATACCATCACTGGGTATTTTTTGTTCGGATCAAAATTGGTTGGATAGGTTATGCGCGCATTCAATGGAGTTTTACCATCTGCCGATACGAATGATTTAAATTCGATTTTAGGAAGATTGATTTTGCCCGTTAAAGGATTCGCAGCATTCAAAATAGGCGTTGCTTTGCCGTCTTTCGTTGTAATGACCTGAACGATGTTTGGGGTGTTCAAATTGCTGAATTGATCCAATACATATTTACCACTGTTACTAACGCTGGCAATATGTACCCCATTGGTTTTGGTCAATTGGGTAGTTTTTCCATTCTTTAATTCAACTTCAAAAAGGTGACGTTCCATACCATTATTGGTAGTTCCAATATAATAGGCTTTCGAACCTTTCTCATTAAATCCTTGGAAATCGGTCACCAAAACGTCCTTAAAACCTAAGTGACGGATCAATTTTCCATTCGTATCGTACAGGTAAAGTTGGTTGTAGCCATCTTTGTCGGTTTGATAGATGAATTGCTTAGGGTTATTCGGAAGGAATGCCAAGGCATGTTGTGGTTCCACCCAAGAGTCTGATTTTTCTTCAAACAACGTTTGAACGAATTCGCCAGTTGAGGCTTTGTATTTGTTCAGTTTTAAATGATCTTGACCGCGGTTAAGGACACCAACATACACGAATTCCCCGGTAGGATCCCAGGTCACTATCGTCAGGTATTGTTCCTTCGGTTCGCCAGTCTGTAAAGTGATGGTCTGTTTCTTATCGGNNTTTTAAGACAACTTCCTCACTCTTCATGCCTGCCATCGGATAACGGATATCTTTGATGCTAGTTACACGGGTATCCCATTGCGGCAAAGGATAATTGCTGACCATGGTTTCGTCTTTGTGATAATACAATAATTTTTTGTTATCTGCAGACCACCACATGCCTTTTTCGATCCCAAATTCATTTCTATGGATCACTGAGGTTCCATTGACAATACCATTGATGGTATCTTGGGTTACTTGCAACTTATGCCCATCAGCTTGGATGATTTCAATGTTATTACCAACCAAATATGCTGATTGTGTATTCAATGATCCGATTTCTTCTCCTTCACGCTCCTTAGGCAAGGTGTTTTTGATCTGCGCTGTTTTGGAGGCTAAATCATAAACCAAACCATAGGTATTGTTTTCCCCCGCAACTTGAAAGGAAATTCTTTTGTTGTCTTCCCATTGGTAACTGGTCGGGAAATTGCGAAGACTTATCTTTTCATTCGGGAGTACGGTTTTAATGGCCGATTGTAGATCGGATAAGCTGGCAATCTGCTGCGGTTTCCAATTGTTCTTGACATCGAAAGAAACCAAGTTCTGGTAGGTGCTGTCCAAGCTGGAGAAAGCATCCGTATTTTTGATCCATTTTGCGGCAGGAAGACTTTTTGCAGCGTATTTTCCAGGGCCAAATACTGTTTCGTCAATAGTTAAATTCCTTTGTCCATAGGCGTAGCTAGAACTTAATAGGAGCAATAACAAGAGTTTTTTCATTCTTTTTGAAAATTATATGCAGACGAAATTAAGTTTTTATAATGAAATACCCATATATTAAAAAAGGTAAAGCCCGACAGAGCGTTGTCGGGCTTTACCTTGAGGTTCGGTTGTTAGTTGATTACATCAATTTCTTTTGTTGCGTTATGCGTCCTTCCGAACATATCTATTGCCTGGATTTCAACAGTATGTTTGCCGGCTTTCAATTTAGGAAGGTTCAATTTCCAGATATGGGCAGAATTGGACGGGTCACTTGGTCTGCGACCTTGGATCAATTTCTCGGCACCATCAAAAGCCAATATTTCTTTCATGTAAGCAGGGTCGAAACCCTCTGCTTTTTCCATGTTTTTCCATGCTCCTTGATCGATACGGAAAGTAACTTTATCAGTTGCTGATCCTAAGAAGAAGTTGGCATAGATTGGATAGCGACCAGCGTATTTTTCTTTAACTACTGATGGACCAAAAACGCCAATAGTATAATCATCTGCTTTTCCAGCTACTTTATAATCGAAGTTATATTGATTTCCATCAATATTTAAGATGGCATAACCTTTAGGGGTACCATCGCGCATGGTAGAAGCCGGAACGCCTTTTTCATTCAACTGACCAGAGTACCAGTCGCCCGAGGTAGTTCCCACATTATACTCATGGTGAGGTTTTGCACCCAACCAATCGTGTTCTTGGGTGTAGAAATTCTGTTGCTGATAATGGGTATGAGCTGATAACGAAAGGGTGTTTGGATAATCTTTCAATAGCTCAAACAATCTTTTTCTATCTTCCTTACGGAATGACTTGTTGTTTTCAGGGTTCAAAGGGATATGGAATGCTAGTACCACCAACTTATCCTTCGGAACAAATTTCAAATCGTTCTCGATGAATTTCAACTGATCTGCTCTCAAACCACCTTGGTAGCTCTTGCCTGTTTCAGGATGTGGATAAATGATATTATCCAAAACGATGAAGTGAGCATTTCCAACATTGAAAGAATAGTTGTTCGGTCCGAAAGTACGTTCGAAACCTTCATCTGCTAAGGAATCTTGAGTAACATCATAATTCATGTCATGGTTTCCCATCACGTTGAACCATGGAAGCCCCATTTTACCAACTGCTGTTTTATAGGAAGGGTGTAAAGACAGGTTGTCACCCACTAAATCCCCTAAACTGATACCAAACAAGGGGCCTTTTCTTTCTTTAGCCTCATCAATCAAACCTTTGCTGAAATATTGGATCTCCTCTTCAGTATACGCTTGTGGATCTCCGAATACAAATGCTGAAAATTGATTGGATTCTGGTTTAGCTTTTAAGGCGAAGTCGATTGATTTGGGTAATGGGCCAGTAGGAGCAACACCTTGATATTTCAATTGTGGTGATCCATTAGGCTTGTGGATGTAATAGAATTTAGGGTGGTTGTCCTGATCAACAGGCAACTCATAACCGCTAGGTTTGATGACAAAAATGATGTTGTCGTTTTGGACAGGGATTTCGTATTTCCCTTTGTTGTTGGTTAGTACAACGTCTTTTCCATTACTGATGGCAACACCTTCAATCCCGTTTTCTTTACGGTCTTGTTTTCCATTTCCATTTAAGTCGTTAAATACGGTTCCTTTGGCTAGGTCTTGTGCGAAGACCGATCCGGTCATCATACAGGCGATTAATGACCAATATAAATTTTTCATTTATCTTATATTATATTTTTATTTCTTTCAAAAGTAAAGAAACAGCTTTAAAATAAGATTAACAAATGATTAAGGAAGTGTTTATGGGTTTAATTATCTTATTTTTAAGATCTTCGGTATGAAAATGTAACAAATGAACCGATTATTTAATCGGTTCATTTGTTTGGGCTAATCTTTGGGAGCCGGTATTTGCTGGGCAAGCAATATCATCAGTGGCATCATAGATTAATTTTTTTGATTCTCTATCTTTTATCAAACTTTCCGGCACATAGATTTGTACTTTGGTTTGAGAATATCCGGAAGGGTAATAGCGGATATAATATCCATCGGGATGTAAGGTCCAGATTCCGCTAGGAATATCGGCTCTTACTGGTGCCATTCCTGCCATGATCGCATATTTTTCAAATTCGGCATAGGTGTAATTTCCGGAGGAAACCAATTGGCGGATGTTGTTCTCAGCTTCGAAAATCTTTTGGATGGCGGGTGGCATGCTTGATTTGGCTTTCGCCATGACGTCAAATGGAAGGATGCCCAATGCACCACCTTCCAATTGCAGGATCTGTTTTGCAGTCAAAAGACGTAATGCAGTCTCTTTTACAGGTCCACTGTAATCAATGAATTTTGTTTTTGCAATGATGGTCCAAAGCAGCATTTGGATATCCGTCTGTTGCACTTCAGGATGTTTCTCTGCGCTTTTCAGGATGGCTATAACAATATCCTTTTTCTTGCCAAGTACAGGTGCATACATATATCCATCACCAGCAGAAGGGGCATAGGTTCCTGCTTTAAGGCAGTAACTTTTATTGATCATTTCAAAATGTCCCGATTGCAGAACATAGCCATCTTCTCCATTTTTTGCCAATGTCGAAAATGGAAGATATTTGGCATTACTTTCAAATTCAGGCATTTCTTTGCCTTCTTGATTTACATCTTCAAAACTGGTACTAATGGCTTCAGGTTCCTTTAAAATTTTATCAAGCCCTAATGCCTGGGCTCCTTTGGAAGTAACAGCTTTTCCTGCCTTATTCAATAGATCCCCAAATTGCGCAGAGGCGATTTGGCTATTCAAAAGAATGGTAAATAGTAGAATAGCGCTAATTTTAAGTTTTTTCATTTGATCAGGTAAATTTGATATCGATTTAAAATTAAAATAAACTTTTAAAATTACTTTCTCTTTTATTTAAACTATGTGTTAAGCTTTGAATAATTACTAATTCTCTTACTATTAAAGATTAAAAGGACGCCCAGAATTATTTTAAGCCCATATATATCGAAATTATTCCATAAGAATTTTTGATAAGGTTGATCCTCACGAAGGAGCATCATGTTTTTTATAACGGACAAAATAAAGTCTGGAATATTTAGGATAATGATGGCAAGTCCAAGGATAAGCAATGCGATCTGAAAGATCTTTTCATAATTCAATTGGCTTATTTGTAAGATCGGCAATTGCTCATCATCCTTTAATTTTAATAGATTGATAATTAATTCCGTTCTGAAAAGTAGAAAATAAGCCATGATCCATTGTATAAGCAAGAATAGAATTAATGAAGGCAATATGACTATTTTTTCTTTTGCCATTTGTAGGGTAAAAAAGAACATGCTTAATTCCTTGAGGGAATTGATACTCCATAAGAAGAGGATGATCCCAATGATTTTTATCGCAAAAATATAGAGCTCCGTTTTTTTCATGGTTTGGAAAATTGAGGTAAGTTTGGTTTTTATAAAAAATAAGTTTTTTGTATTTGAAAATCAGTAGAAATATAAAATTTCCCTTGTTGATATACAAGGGAAATTGGAAATTATGTTTTTCAATAGTAGAAATACTTAAAATTTATACGTGAAAGCTAAACTTCCATAGAAGGGTAATAGTGGTACGGTTTTAAAATCCTGATTCAACAATTTTCCTCCACTTAAAGTTAGGTCGTTGTTTTTAAAGGTCCATCCTGTCTGAAATCCATAATGATAATTTCCACCCATAGCCGGCTCTATCCAACCATTTTTAACCGAAGGAAAAGATTCCTTATAGGCTGCTGAATGCTTGTAATGGCTAGCTATAGCTTTATCAAAGCCAGCTTCTGCAGCTATAAACCATGAGGACTTGTAATACCCGGCAACCGCATTGATATCCATTCCAAAATTGGATATGCCCACTTGGTCATTTTCAAATCGTCGATAAATTCCTCTGACATCACTGGATAGGTGGAGCCTTCCGATCTTTACCCACTGGATTTTAATTCCTACACGCGATTTAAGGTCATCCAACATTTCTTCCCCTATAGGTAAAGAGATATCGCTTGTCAACCACAATGGAATAACTTTTTTATTTAGTTGGTATCCATAACCTAATCCGTAAATGATGCCGTATTCAGCACCGATTTGGGCTTGTAGGAAATGTTTCTGATCGTGATCATTTTCAAGGTTGATAGTCTGTCCATGAGCCATAGATGCTGTTAGGATGAGTTGTAGACTAACCATTAGGGTAAATACAAACCTAAATCCAAGATATAAATATTGATTTTTCATGATTACTTCAGGTTATTCAAAAATGATAATACATTAGGTTTGGTCTGCTGAGACCAGGCATCAGCATTGGTAATGATTCCGTCATGGCCAACATCCTGTATTTTCACTTTCTTCACCGTTTTAAATACACTGGTAATCTTATCGGCCCATTGATCGGGATAAGCTTTGTTTTTGGATGAATAGAAGAATAGGATTGGCTTTTGGAAGTTTTCCATACCTGCAGAGAAATCCAGTTGATCACGATCTGCTTCTTCGAACATAACCGAAGAAATGATCGCCCCATCTCGCCAAGAACTGCTTTTGTCAAAATCTCCTTCTCCTGTAATGGGATTACGGGAAGAGAACATGCTCATTTTATAGTCTAAAATGGCATGGTCGTTTTCAGCGCCGGTTATGAATTGATCCAGGTAGGTCGCATTGTTCAAGGCTTCCGACCAAACATTAAGAGACCTCGAATTTTTAACATAAGTTTCTACATCCGCCCATTTTAATCCACCAGGTTCGCATAATACCATTCCTTTGATAAGGGCAGGATATCTACCAGCAAATCCAATAGCGAGCATGGCGCCCCAAGAATGTCCGAAGAGAAAGATCTCTTGTTGGGGATCACGCCTGAAATGTTCAATTACTTTCTTCAGATCTTCATAAAGCAGATTAATAATAGCTCCTTTTTCTTTAGGATAATCTTTTTTATCGATCCTTTGGGATAATCCAGAACCTCGCTGATCAAAGAAAACAACTTGATAACCATTGTTTACCAAATCTTTGGCATTTAATAAGTATCTGTAATCTCCACCCGGTCCACCATGGATCATCACCAGCATTGGACCTGTCTTGGGGCCAAAAGATTCGGCAAGAAGTAGAACATCATTTGAACGAAATGAGGGGAGATTAGCATCCTCATCTACTGTTTTAGGAACAAGAACTCCAGATTTGGCGATCTCCATTTTTTCATCGCAAGCATTTAAAAGGATTGGGATTAAAATCAATAATCCGAAACGTACTAATTTCATAAACATCATTTTTTGATTGATGCCACGAAACTAAGCTTCGTATTAATTTTTAGGGTCTCATGGAATCATTTGAGACCTATTGTTGAGGTATTGAATTCTTTTGATACATATTATCCAAGAATTCCTTTGGTGTGGCACCTTTTATTTTTTTGAAGTTTCTATGAAAAGATGCTTTCGAATTGAAGCCACAATCGTAGGCGATGGATAGGTAAGTGAACCGTTGGTTTTTAGGGTCTGTGGCCAATCTGATGAATTCTTCAATGCGCATTTCATTGATGTATTCATTGAAGTTTTTATTTTCCATGCTATTGATCACTTCAGAAAGGTAATTCGGATGAACATCCAACAGTTCCGACAAGGAATCCAGGTTGAGTGCACTATCTTTAAACGGTTTTTCATTTTGAAGGAAGGTCGTCATTCGCTCATGAATATCGGAAGCTTGTTCAGGTTGGAGAGATGATTTTTTATACCTTGTTTCATTTTTCTCAGGCATTTCCAATGCCTCAGTACCCTCGTTTACCAAATTAATTTTTTGATCCAAAACTTTTGGATTGGTGAACAGAAAGTTCCTAATTCCTGTGAATCCCAGCCAGATCAAAAACAGCACAAATGTGATATAAATATATTCTTCAGGGAGAGGGGTGATGGCCAATATCCAAATTACGCTGATCCAGATGCAAAGATTTCTGCACCAACTAATTTTTTGTACAAAGTCCAATTTCGGTGCTTCGTATAAACCGGCAATTTTTTTAGACCTCGCGATCAATAGAAAAGATTTGGTGATAAAGAAGGCCCCAGAGAGGATAATCAGGATATAATTCACCTTAATTTGCCATTCATAACCTTTGCCTTCTTGCTCTAAAATACGAACAGCTTCCTGATGATTTACCCGGTAAGCACCGATGAAAATGAAATTGACAATAATAAAGGGTAGTAAATAGGCGAGGTTTTGCCAAAGAACTGCCTTTATTCCAAAATTTTCCTTGATATACCTATAAAGTAGAAGGGGATGAAGAATAGGGAGAGTAAAACTGAAGATCAGCAGCTTTGGATAATTTAAATATAGTTTATGAATAAACATATAATGCGCACTCAAATTTAGGAATGCTATTATGATCCATATTCCAAGGAGAATATCCGTTTTTATCAATCCTTTTTTTGTAAAGATCAGCAATAATAGGAAGAGTGAAATTATAATTCCTGCAAGATAAAGCATAGGGGTTCGGAATAATTTATGAACAAATAAACGATGAAATTCAGTCTTATTTCACAAGGATAGGTTCCAATTTATAAGTTGATACTCCTATTTATCTTATTATCAGCAAAATAGAAAATTAATTATTGGAGTTCAAACTTATAATATAAAACTAATTTCCGGGTAATGGACGCTAATTTTACCCTTAAGTTAAATCTATGGATACATCTGTAAAGCTGCAGGGAAATTTATATGATTTAAAACTTAAAAACTTTAAAATGAAAAGAAGTATTCAAACTGGATTAAAGAGTAAATTGATGGTCTTAGCTTTATTGGGAATGGTTGTATCCTGTTCAAAGGATAATGATGGTTCTCCGAAGCCGAGCAGTGATATACAAGCTGCTGTAGGTACTTTTAAGGGGAAAATTCGCGTAGCTGAACAAGATTATTTCAATGCTATTGTAATCGTAAGCAAAGAAGGAAATGATAAATTAAAAGTAGCCGCCAAAACAGGGGAGAACTATAGTGCAGTTACCCCTAAAGTATTCAAGGTTCAAAATATTTCCAATATCCATATTTCATCCAGTGGAATTTCATCTGGATCTTTTACTTATACGATGGATTCCAAGGAAGTTCAGATTTCAACTAATAAGGAAGCTGCTACAGATGTAGAGTTTTATTTTGAAGGCACAAAACAATAATCCCTAATGCAAAAAATCATGTTTTGTTGTTAAACAGGATCCCCGATCTGCTCGCCCGAGCAGTCGGGGTGATTTTTTTCTAGGCAAAGATTTGCTCTACCTAGCTCAATTGAAAATAATTAGTAACATAGGTCACGGTATTGACCAGCAGTACAAAATAAATGGCAGTTTTAGCGGTTTTATTATAACTGAATTTAATACCCAGTCGAGAATTTATTAAAATACCCAATAAGAAATATCCGATAATACTCATGGGGATAATGATCGGTTTCTTGGCGAATGCCGGACTATATTGTTGTAATAGGGTTGTGTCTAAAATAAAGATTAAGACAATCAGTAAGATTAATAGGAAAATGTAAAAATATTTGTTCATTAAATTGATTAATAAAGGGTCTTTATAAATTTAGTAAAAACCTATTGATTTTAATCCAAAATAAGCAGCAAATAAATAATCAATCTTCCCAGTAAGATGATTCCCATTGGATATAAGAAAAACCATTTAAAAGCAGCATATTGCCTATCGGTCCAAGAATCAAAAAATTTAGGTCGTTTCATTCCCTAAGAACAATCAAAAAACAGGATAGTTGATTGAAATTTTTAAACCATAATTAAATAAATACTTATATTTATTCAAATGTTTAAACAATTCATCCTTATTGTTTTTTTATTCAGCATTTCTAAGTTATATGCTCAGTCAGCATATACCTTAATCTGTAAAGTCGATAGTACCCTACTGCTCGAAAATGAAACTTTTTATTTAAAACATATCAACAACGGTGAATTAAACCCCATGGTCCATGATTCGGTACAGGTTAAGAATAATCAATTCGTTTTTCAAGGAAAATTGAATACGCCAGCGGTATATACCCGTTTGATCAGTAAAAAGGATGGCTCTGAAAAATGGTTTATGTTAAGTTCTGGTACCAGTCATGCTGTTTTATCCAAACCAAAATTCAATCCTAAAAATGGTAAACCATTGGGGATAAGCAGTTCATTCACTATCCCAGGAGATGAAAGATTTCGATTAATGGAGATCACGGATAAGTTATATGATCTGTATGTGGAGGAGATCGATAAATTTAGGGAACTTTCCATAGCCAGCAAGGAAGAAACAAAGCAGGATCAATTAATGGATTCTTCCTTTCATTATCTGGACAAAAAAAATCCTTACCTAATCACATTGATAGAAGAGAACCCATCCAATTATACTTCCCTATATCTATTAAGTTATTATCGGCCAAACCTATTGAACAAAGATGTTGGAAAATTTGAACAAGTCTTCAATGGGCTGAATGAAAGCTTGAGGCAAAGCGAAGAAGGGAAGCGCCTTCAAAAGATTATCCATGCCAAAAAGAATATCAACGTAGGTATGATGGCTCCAGATTTTTCCATGAAAGATATGCATGGTAAGACCATAAAATTAAGTGATTTTAGGGGTAAAAAAGTGCTTTTAGATTTTTGGGCAAGTTGGTGTGTTCCTTGTATCGAAAACCTTCCTAAACTAAAGGCATATGCTGAAGGGGAGAATCTTACTGTATTGGCCATTTCATTGGACCACGATCGTAATAATTGGTTAAAAGCTATAAAAAATCATCAATTTGATTGGGCCGTTCATGTTTCAGAACTTCAGGGATGGAAGGGGCCGATTGTGCAGAGCGTCTATAACATTGAATCCATACCTAGAAGCATCATCGTCGATGAAACTGGAAAAATGATCAATATAAACCTGAAATTTTAATAAGAAACACCCATAAAAATCCTAATAAACCTTAACTATTGTCATTTTTACTGGGTCAATTCATGTCTTGGCTTATAAATTGTAGGGATAATTCTTTATTTGAAAAGCTCAGAAAAAGAAGAGATGACACTTAAACTAGGTTTCAATACGAATTATCAGAAAAATATATTTACCGGATACCAGAAACATATCCTTACGGGTTTCTTTTCCATACTATTATTAGCTGGACAGGCGCAAGAAAAGGAAAAGCAGCAACCTGCTACTTTGGATTCCATAGAAATTGTAAGGGATTACCGTCCGATGCTTGCCGATGTGGTCAAGATCAGGCGTACACCCGATATGAACATCGATCGGAAAGCATTGGAAGTCGAATTGCGACAGATCGCTGCCGGTATGTTCTATTCCCGCTACGATTTCCGCGAACCCTTCCATAGCCCATTGCCGGAAAGATACCCCAATGCGAACAGAAATAATATTGACAACAACCGGATAGGTATCATGGCCTATCGGGGTAAAGAATATGAACGCGCCACTTCCATTCTGAAGAAGGTGGAGCCGGGAGATGCTTTTTATCAGAGTTCCATTATTGCCTTGGGAAAGATTGCTCAGGAAAATGGCGATAAAGTAAATGCCAGGAATGCATTCTACAAAGCATCCCAAATGAGTTTCGATAAGGAGCTAAAAGCCGATGCCTTGTACAACTATGCCAAGATGCTAAATGAATTGGATTCGGTGCAGGTATCCTTACAACCTTTAAAGGATTACCTTGCGCTGCGATTTGAGGGCGTAGATTTAAGCGCCAACCAAAAGGAGACCACGGAATCGCGAATGGCTGAGATCCTCTCCGGAAGCAGTAATTTTGAGACTGCCGTTTATCTGTTGGAATCCTTTAGCAATCGAGATCAGAAAGCCGAAGAGGTCTACCAGAAGATCACCTACTATCGAGGATTGGAGTTCTATAACGAACGTGCCTTTGAAAACAGTATTTCCATGTTCATGCGGGCCGAAAAATCTACCTTAAATCCCGAAATGGCAGCTTTAGCAACCTATTGGAAAGCAGAAGCCATGTATGAAGTCCGCAAATTCAGCGAAGCAGTAGACAACTTCAGCAGATTCCTTCGACTTCCAGCTGCAAAAAATACCTCCGTTTACAATTATGCAAATTACGCTTTGGCCTATGCGGCATTCCGCATCAATAGGTACAGCGTGGCTGCCGATTATTTCGAGCGGTTTTTAGCATCGGAGGGAAGCTCCTTGGATAAAAAGATCAAATACGATGTGATGGCTCGCTTGGGAGATTCCTACCTCACCATGCGTAATTATGAAAAAGCTAAGGGTTTTTATGATCAATTGATCAGTGAAAAGGCACCGAACCAGGATTATGCCTTGTTCCAACAGGGAATTATCCAAGGGTTGCAGGGCAATAATGAAGGAAAATTACAAACCTTACTATCCGTTGTAGAAAAATATCCGGGATCGAACTATGCAGATGATGTGGCCTTTGAGATCCCCTACATGTATTTTACGATGGGGGATTATGATGCCGCTATAGAAGGGCTTCAGAAGATGGTCAAGCAATATCCTCGAAGCAGTTATGTGCCTCGAGCATTAGTAACCATTGGACTTGTTCAATACAATAAGGATGAAACGGAAGCAGCTATGGCTACCTTCCAAAAAGTGGTGAAGGATTTCAGTACAACGTCTGAGGCCGCACAGGCCATGGCTTCCATAGAAAGTATTTATCTGGATCAAGGCGATGCGCCGAGTTATATTGAATATGCCATCAATAACAATATCAGTAACCTGAGTGAGGCAGAGCAAGATAATATGGCTTTTCAGGCGGGTAGAACCTTGTTTGCGAGAGGACAGTATGGACCAGCCGTTGAGGCGATCAATGCTTATTTTGATAAGTTTCCAAAACCTAGACAAGAAAAGCATGCGCGTTATATCCGTGGTGTGAGTTTATACCACACCAATAAGCCTCAGGAGGCGCTGCATGATCTGAATATCATTCTGAACGATTGGACCAGCCCGTATACCGAGAAGACCTTAATGACTGCCGCGGCACTATATCTGAGCCTAAAGGAATACAATGAGGCGATTGTGCATCTTAAAAAGTTGGAGTTGAATAATGACTATAAGGAAAATTATGGTTATGCGGTGACGAATCTGATGATCTGTTATTTTGAATTAGGCGATTACGAGCAGATGAATAAGTATGCGAAGTTGGTTCAGGGATATGAAAAGGCTACGGAAGAGGAAATTGCTACGGCGCATTTGTATGCGGCTAAGGCCAGTTTAAAGCAAGGAAACAAAGAGTCTGCTTTGAAGGAATATAATCTGGCGGCATTGAAAAGCCAAGGAGCTGCGAGTGCTGAGGCTAGGTATCGTGTGGGATTGATGCAATATGATAACAAGGAATACGACAAAGCCCAAAAATCTGCATTTGATGTGATCGAGAATATGGATTCGCATGATTATTGGGTGGCGAAGAGCTTTATCCTTCTTGCAGATACTTATGCCCGTAAAGGGGATAATGTTCAGGCTAGAAGTACTTTGGAAAGTGTGATTGAAAATTATGAAGGTGATGACGATATTATTCCGACAGCTACCGACCGTTTACAGAAATTAAAGAAGAAATAATTTTATAAATATTCATTAAGAATTTATTTAGATATTTTGGATAGACCTGGGATTACATTTCCAGGTCTATTCGTTTTCCATTCTTCCAATAGCATGGTTTGTAGGTACTTGGTACTACTCCAGTTGCACCTGTAATATAGACATCTGTTCCATCGACGAAAATTCCATAGGCCTGAGCATTATCTTCCAGCTCATGGATTTCTCCGTTCTTCCAGTAGCAGGCTGTATGGCCGGTACTATTTGAATTCCTTTTATTGATCAGTCCCACCGCATAAAGGTCATTGCCGATTTTGATGATCTGATGGACTTCGCCATGTAGGTTTTTATTCAATACAATTGCCTCTGTATTTTTCCAGTACATAGGGATACCACATAATCCTGCCACATAGGTCTCTTCTGGAGAATGCCTATAAATCGATGTGATTCCATTAAAAACTTGGGATTCTTTTGGAATGATCAATTCAGTAAAGCCGCTGTTTTCTTCCCAAAAGAAAGCCGATTTGGGAGCAAAGGCAGATCCAATTTCTGTTCCGATAAATTTACCATAGGTTCCAGCAAAAATCGGCTTATTATGGTAAAAATTTACTGCTGAAATGGTTCCCGTACTATCAGAAGATAGTTTTATCTCCTTGCCATTAAGGAAATAGGGCATAAGTTCTTTCTCTCTGAAAGCGGATTGGAAAAATTGAAATTCTTGTATGCTTCCTTGGTTATCTTTGTAATTATAAACAATTCTGCTTTGGTTATTAATTGCCTCCCGGAAACCGCTTTGATTTTTAATCTGGTTCATGAAAGCGGATTTTTCTGTAGATTTTCCATCCACCCAAAATTTGGAACTTATTTCTTTGTTTTTTGCTTTTACGCCACTGATTAGGATGTTCCCATTTATTACTTGAATGGAACTTCCGAATTGTAAATCGTAATTTAGTTCACCATCATTTCCATCTGTGTCGAATAAGGAATTTTTACAGCTAGGGAAAAGGGTAGAGCTAATAGCGAGTAAGAGCAGAATACTGAACTTAAATAATGGGTTGAATTTGTTTTTAAACAGGATGGTATTCATAATTGGGCCTTCTAAATAAAATGGTAGTTTAATTCGTTAATATTTAGCTAACGAGTTATTGATTATTTCTGCTACAATAATGCGGTATCTAGTTTAAATTATTGAAAACCTCTATTTAATAATATAATTACAAAGGTTGGCTTGTTTATTTTAATGAGCATGTTATATTTGAATAAGGTATTTCATTATTTGATAGCTTATGAAATATCTCATTTAAGAAAAAACACTAACTAATTTTATAATTCTGTCTACACATGAGAATATTTTTAATAATCGTCCTATCCACTTTTAATTTTGTTTGTTTGTATGGACAAGAAAATGCTGTCTGGTTTAACGAAGCTTACATTAAACTCAACGATAATAAGGTAAATATAGAGATACCTGAGATACAGGAGTTGACTTTAATCATGATGGCGATTACAGATCATGGACTTAAGGACTCCAATATGGTCAATCACAAAAACAGTTACCATCAAGAGGTCCTAAGTCATTTCAGTAAATTCAAAGACCATGAGGCAATTAAGATATGTGATTCATTATTGCAAAAAAGCCTTATTTATTACATTTTGATATCTTCAAATTCCTATGGTTTCCAATTTGATGGCGACAGTTTGATTAGGACATGTAACCCTCCCTATTTTCG
>DCOH01000045.1 GCA_002322865.1 Sphingobacterium sp. UBA1575
TTATGAATCTATTGTGGATGCGGCAAAAAAAGTGGGTGCTTATGATTTTATCATGAGATTGCCTGGCAATTTTGATTACCATGTACAGGAAAGGGGTTCTACGTTATCGGCAGGTCAGGCCCAATTGATCTCTTTTATTAGGGCTTTGGTGCATGATCCGAAGATATTGATCTTGGATGAGGCGACATCTTCTATTGATACGGAAACGGAATTGTTGATTCAACAGGCGATAGAGAATCTGATGGAAGGAAGGACTTCCATTGTGATTGCGCATAGGTTATCGACTATACAGAAAGCGGATAAGATTATTGTGCTGGATAAAGGGGAGATTATGGAGATGGGATCTCATCATGAATTGTTGGAGATGGATGGGCATTATAGGAAGCTTTATGAGCTTCAGTTTAACTCGGCTGGGATTTAGGCTGGGGAAAGGGAAAGGGGAAGTGTAAGGGGAAGTGCAGAGGGAAAGTGAAAGGGGATAAAAAAACGTCATTGCGAGGANNGCCTCCTCGCAATGACGCAGGCCCTCGTCAAGAGGGAATATTAAAGAGGATTAATTCAACCCTCTTTTTTTCATTAAATGCACTGGGTTAGGATCCGCTCCCCTAAACTTCCTGTACATCTCCGCAGGATTTCCAGTTCCACCACGCTCCAAGATATTACTTCTGAATGAAGCTGCTGTTGCCTGGTCATACAATCCTTTTTCCTTGAACGCTGCAAAAGCATCTGAATCCAACACTTCCGACCAGATATAGCTATAATATCCTGCAGAATATCCTCCTGAGAAGATATGTTGGAAATAATTACTCTTATAACGAGGGATAATCGCATCGATCAACCCGATCTTCGCCATCGCCGATTTTTCAAAATCATTCGCTTTTCCAGCGATTGCGGAAGTTGCGCTGTGGTAGTTCATATCCAAGATAGAAGCCGCTAAATNNCTCCACCGTAGCAAAACCTTGATCAAACGTTCCTGCTTTATCCATTTTCTCGATCAACGCATCAGGGATAGCCTCTTTTGTCTGGTAGTGTTTCGCATATGTTTTCAACACTTCTGGATCTCCTGCCCAGTTTTCCATGATCTGTGAAGGCAATTCCACGAAATCACGAGGTACAGAAGTACCTGCTAAGCTCTGGTATTTAACATTGGAGAACAAGCCATGCAAGGCATGTCCGAATTCGTGGAACAACGTAGATGCCTCATCAAAGGTCAACAATGCCGGCTGATCACCCACTGGTTTTGTAAAGTTACAAACGATAGAGATCACTGGAGCCACACGCTTGCCATCCTTACGGCTTTGGTTTCTGTAAGAAGTCATCCAAGCACCTGAACGCTTAGATTCGCGTGGGAAGAAATCAGCATATAACAATCCTAGGTGAGAACCATCTTTATCACGAACCTCATATACCTCCACCTCTGGATGGTATACAGGAACATTATTCAACGCTACGAAAGAAATCCCCCATAGTTTATTTGCCGTAGAGAAAGCGCCTTCACGAACATCTGCTAAACTGAAATAAGGTTTGATCTCTTCTTCGTTCAAAGCAAAACGTTTTTGACGGATCTTCTCTTGGTAATATCTCCAATCGTATGGCGCTACGTTAAAGGTATCTTTAGCTGCTGCAATTTCTTTTTGGATATCTGCAGCTTCTAATTTTGCCTTCGCAATCGCTGGTGTCCATAATTTATTCAATAAACTGTTCACATTAGCTGGATTTTCTGCCATGGATTCTTCCAAAACATAAGCAGCATGTGAGCTATATCCCAATAATTTTGCTTTTTCCAAACGGTAGTTCGCTATCTTGATCAAGATGTCATTGTTGTCCGTCTCATTCCCGTTGTTTCCACGGTTCTGCATCGCATCCCAAATCTTCTNNTTGACCTTTAGCTTTTGCTTCGGCTGCTGCAGCATCTTTCAATGCCTGCGGCAATCCGGCTAGATCTTCTTCCTTGTCAACTACCATTTGGAAAGCATTGGTCTCTGCCAATAGGTTCTGACCGAATTGGGTAGTCAATACAGAAAGCTCCGCATTGATCTTTTTCAATTTCTCTTTATCCGCATCCGAAAGATTTGCTCCCGAACGAATGAAACCTTTATAGGTTTCTTCCAATAATTTCTGATCCTCAGCATCTAATCCTAAAGACTCTTTTTTATCATAAACCGCTTTCACACGTTTGAAAAGAGTTGGATTTAAGCTGATCTCATCGCCATGAGCCGATAAAACCGGTGCCAGATCTTTTGCAATCGCCTGAATGGTATCGTTCGTGTTGGCCGAATTCAAATTAAAGAAAACCGTAGATACACGGTTCAATAATTGACCGGAGTTCTCCAACGCCACCACAGTATTGGCAAAAGTAGGTTCATCAGAAATTTCCAGGATAGAATCGATCTCTGCATTATGGACTGCTAAAGCTTGTTCGAATGCAGGTCTGAAATGTTCGTCTTTGATTAGATCGAAAGGAGGAACCTCAAAGTTCGTATCGTATTTCGCTAATAATGGATTGTTCAAATCTACTGTTGTTGTTGTTTTTGTCTCGTTGTTACATCCTACGATCATACTTGCTATGATGGCGCAGAAAGGTAAAAAACTTTTTTTATTCATTACTTTCAGTTTGTTTCAATTTTTGTGCAAAGGTAAAGATATTTTAAAAAGATACCAATTCAACCATTTTTACAAACAACGTAGTTTTTTATTATTTTTTCTCAACTTTGCTGTAACAAAGTTGACGTATAGGCGTCTAACTTACAAAGTTTTAAAACATGAAAGAATTCTTTTGTTGGTGTGCAGGTGTTCACGGAGAGACACTGGACAAATATCCACAGGAGCTGAACAAATATATCAGTATCGGTGCGACCATTTTCTTCACCGGATTATTCGCTGCATTGGCTGGCGGATATGCCCTTTATTTCGTATTCAGTGGTAGCTCATTTACATTATTTTATGCCATGCTATTTGGTATTATTTGGGGCTTAGCGATTTTCAACCTGGATCGGTACATCGTTCTGAGTATCGACAAAAGCAGATCCGCAGGTATGCAGTTTCTTCAAGCGCTTCCACGTATCCTATTGGCCATTCTGATCGGTATGGTCATTTCAAGGCCTTTGGAGCTGAAGATCTTTGACAAAGAGATTAAGGAATACCTTCGGGCGGAATACCTGGTACAACAAAATGCTAAGATTGATACCCTGAACAAAACCTTCGAAAACAAATATCGGGTAGAGTATGGACAGCTATCAGCCGTAAAAAGTCAAGCGGACTCCATGGAATCTAATATAAAAGCAGCCAGACAACAATTGAACCATGAGATCTTCGGCACCAAGACCGACGAGACTTCGGGCGTGTTGGGTTTTGGCCCCTATGCAAAAATGAAGGAAGCGGAGCTTAATAAGCAACAGACTTACCTGGATAGCCTTCGTGCAAGGATACAGCAAAAAGAAACCATGTTATTGCAGCGCAAATCTGCCGAAGGTATCATGGACCAAAAAATTCTTTCTGCCAAATCTTTGGATAGCGCGGTCAATGTAGCTGGTTTTGCTGACCGCAATGCCGCTCTGAGCAACCTGCATAAAAAACCAGATGGTACAGTGAATACCTCTACCGAATATGCGGTGATTTTTATTGCCCTGTTGTTCATTTTCTTTGAGTGTTTACCGGTATTCGTGAAGTTGATGAGTGGAAGGGATGCCTACGACAATGCCTTGAAGAACCAAAAGGAGATCGATTATTATGAATCGGATACCGAAGTGAGGGTTGAGAAAACAGCCATCGATAAGATCGATGATTATCGGGTGGATGCTTCCATCAAACGAAGGATGGATAAACTTCAACGAGAGTTTGCTGAAGAATAACAAATCTTAAAATTTTTCTTATACTTGCTCATCTACTAAACTTAAGCACGATGAGCAAGCGATTTTCTTTATTAGCGCTGGCAATAATAACCATCCTAAGCTCCAGCCAAGCACAGGAAAAAAGAGGCCGGATACAAGATTTCGGTATTCAGATAGGTATTTTACCTACTGGACAGCACAATGCCATAACCGATGTTGCTGGCGTTACGGTGGGTCATAAGACCTTGATCCAAGGCCAAGATATCCGAACCGGCGTAACAGCCATTATCCCCCATCAAGAAAACATCTTTCAGGAAAAGGTTCCGGCAGCTGTTTTTGTTGGCAACGGCTTTGGAAAGATGATGGGCATCTCCCAGATTGAAGAATTGGGGAATATTGAAACGCCTATCCTTTTGACCAGCACCTTAAATGCACCCAAGGTAGCCGATGGGCTTATCGATTATATGTTGAACATGCCGGGGAATGAAAAGGTAAGATCTGTCAATTCGGTGGTCGGCGAGACCAACGATGGCGGATTGAACGACATCCGAGGCAGGCATGTGCAAGCGAAGGATGTACAGGAAGCCTTGGCTTCTGCACAGTCTGGTCCAGTACAAGAAGGAAATATAGGCGCTGGAACCGGAACAGAGTGCCTTGGCTATAAAGGAGGAATTGGAACTGCGAGTAGAAAACTGCCGGCATCAAGAGGTGGATATACGGTCGGTGTTTTGGTACAAACCAATTTTGGCGGTGTCTTGGAAATCAACGGTGCCCCAGTTGGTCGCGAATTGCACAATTTCTACATGCAGGAACCCAAAGAAGCCCATAAGGTAGATGGATCCTGTATGATCGTTATTGCTACAGATGCGCCCCTTTCTGCACGAAACCTAGAACGATTGGCTAAACGATCCTATATTGCTTTTGGAAATGTGGGGTCTTTCTCCTCCAATGGATCGGGGGATTATTCCATCGCCTTCAGTACCCATCAAGCTGTTCGGATTCCCCATTCATCCGAACAAATAGAAAGAAATGCCCCCGAAGTGGGGAATGATTACATGTCGCCCCTGTTCATGGCGGTATGGGAAGCTACCGAAGAGGCAATTTTGAACTCCATGTTTATGGCAGAGGACATGAAAGGTATCAATGGTAGGACAGTAAAAGCCATCCCTATCCAGGAAACGGTCAAGATCCTAAAAAAATACAACAGCCTACATCAGGATAAACTTCCGCAGGCAGTAAAGCAATAAGCTTAATAAAAAAGAAATATTGGCGTTATTTTTGAAAAGATGCTATTATGATTGGAATTGTAGGAGGTGTCGGACCCTTAGCAGGTGTCGATATCGTTAAAAAAATAATAGAGGAAACCGACGCGAGAAGGGACCAAGATCATCTTCCGGTATTGTTATCCTCACAGTCGAACAGGATTCCTGATCGTACAGCCTATCTGGTAGGCGAAGAGATTACAAACCCTGCCCATGCGATTGCTGAGATTGCATTTGAGCTGGAGAAGGCTGGCGCAACAGTGGTGGCCATTCCTTGTAACACCGCGCATTCGCCGAGGATATTTGAAGTGATCCAAGAGGAACTGCACAGTAAAGGATCTGGAATCAAAGTCCTTCATATGGTGGAGGAAACCGCGAAATTCATAAAAGAACATCATACAGATATTAAGGTGGGTGTGCTTTCCACAACCGGCACAAAAAACACCGGCCTGTACAAAAATGTTCTGGAGAAATTCGGTTTAACCTGTGTGGAACCCAATGATGAACTCCAACAAAAGGTGCATCAGGCGATCTATGATCAAACCTATGGGATCAAAGCGTACTCCTCCCCTGTGACCAACCGAGCACATGATGTCTTAGTGGCTGCTATTAAGGAACTTAAGACGCAAGGCGCCCAATTAATTATCCTGGGTTGTACGGAACTTCCATTAGCTCTTCGAGAAAAATCATATTCTGGATTACCAGTGATTGACCCAAATAGAATTTTGGCAAGAACACTGATCAAAGAATTAGATGAAAGTAAATTAATTCCATACAGCGATTAAACCTTTTCGTTCAAGAAGGCTCTTAGCTATAGTTGATGCGTTGTAAAGCAGCAAAAAATAACACACATCGACATTTAAAATTAAATAAAATGAAAATTAAGTTCCTTCAATTAGTTGCAGTCCTTTTTATCGGACTAGGTTTGAGCAGTAACAGCGCAATGGCACAAGAAACAATCGTAAAAGTAAATACTGACATCTTTCCTGCAGCAGAAAAAGGCTATAAGAAAATGGTCATCGAAGTTCCGCATTCAGCGAATGATAAGAACAAAAAAATCGAGTTCAGCATTGGTAAAATGATGGAAGTGGATGGATGTAACTCTTTTGGTCTGCAAGGGACATTAGCGACTAAAGATCTTCAAGGTTGGGGATATAACTATTATGTATTCCAAACGAAAGGAGAAATCATCAGTACACAGATGGCATGTCCTGGATTACCAAAAAGAAATCTTTTTGTTTCCAGCCAACCGACTTTGGTAAGCTATAATGGAAAAATGCCTATTGTCATCTATGTTCCTGAAGAATATGATGTACAGTTCAAGATTTTCACAGCAGATGATGAGGTATATCGTGCAGCGGAAGTCATGGCTAAAAAATAAAGATTTTACATACCTATGAAAAATCCCAAACCCGGACAGTCTATTTGTTCGGGTTTTTTTATCTATATTTTCTTTCCTATTTAATTTAAGCAAACATGGAGTATCCTAGCCTTTCCGAAATTGATAAGATTTATGCCCTTCAGCAGAAAAATACTGCAGGCATAAAGCAATTGCCTGCCTCCAAAAGGGAGCAGCTTCTGCGTAAGCTATTGGCCAAAATAAAGGAAGTAGAAAATGAGATCCAAGCAGCCTTGTATCAGGATTTCCATAAGTCCGCCCTGGAATCTACGATCACCGAAATTCTGGCGGTGGAAATGGAACTCAAACATATCATCAAGAACATCGGAAAATGGACGAAGGATAAATCGGTGGGCTGGTCGGCTATGTTTACCAATGTAAAGGCTTACCTTCATTATGAACCCAAAGGGCATGTATTGATCATCACCCCTTGGAATTATCCCTTTCAGCTACCCTTGGTTCATCTGGCGGCCTGTATCGCCGCTGGGAATACCGCCATCCTTAAATTATCCGAATTTTCACCGCATACCAACCGCATCGTGAAGAAAATTCTGCAAGAAGTATTTCCGGAGGACCATGTTGCTGTGCTGGAGGGAGAAGTGAAAGAAACCACTCATTTATTAAGTCTCCGATTTGATCATATCCATTTTACGGGTTCCCCTGCGGTGGGCAAGATCATCATGGAGGCAGCAAGCAAGAACCTGACGGATATCACTCTGGAACTAGGAGGTAAATCTCCAGCAGTTTTGGATAGGAACATCAATGTGCGGAGGGTTGTTCAGAACCTCATTTGGGCAAAGTTTGTAAATGCAGGTCAAACCTGTATTGCACCGGATTATGTGCTGGTTCCGCGGCAATTGAAAAGTGAAATCGAACAGGTGTTCCGAGAGGAGCTGCGGGAAGCTTTTGGAAGAGATGCCATAAACTCTCCTGATTATGCTAGGATCATTAATAAAAAACAGTTTGATCGCTTGGTCGAAGCATTAACGGATGCGAAGCATTTAGGTGCGCAGGTCGTTTTCGGAGGAGCTAATGATGAAAAGGAGCTTTATATCGAACCGACCGTGATTGGACAGGTGGCCATGACCAACTCCTTGATGACGGAAGAGATCTTCGGCCCGATATTTCCTATCGTGTATTATAGCCAGATTGATGAGGCTATTAAATTCATCAATGAAAGAGAAAAACCATTGGCGCTGTATGTTTTTTCGAATGATGGTATTTTTAATAAGCATGTGATTCGATATACAAGTGCAGGTTCTACTTGCATCAATGATGCGTTGATACAAATCATGCATCCTAAGCTTCCATTTGGAGGGGTTAATAACTCTGGTATTGGACAGTCTACTGGTTGGTATGGATTTAGGGCTTTTTCGCACGAAAGAGCAGTGGCAGATGCGAAAGGGTTTCCCTTATCGAAAATGTTCTGGTTTCCTTATTCGGAAAGAACGCATAAAATCGTGCAGTGGATCCGAAAGATTTTTGGGTAAATGCTAACTATCCAAAAATCTTATCCCAAAGGCTTTTCTTGATGCCTACATAATATTCACCATCTTCCTTTTTAAGTGGGTACATACGGATGTAGTTTCCTTGGTTCTCGTCACCCTTACCCGTGCGGATATCAAAACGATGTCTATGGAAGGGACAGATCAACTTTTCACCCTCACACCAGCCTTTGGTAAGATCTGCACCCGCATGTGGGCATCTACTCGAAGTAACCGATAATACACCGTCCTGACGAATCAAACACAGTTTCTTTCCAGCGACATGTAATGCTTTTACATAGTTTCTTGTATCATCTATTTTTACAGGTACTTTATGCCAGGTTATTTCGTCTTCCATTTTATTTGAGTATTTATTTGAGTATTTAGTAGTAAGTATTTAGTAGTTAGACTTCTGAAGCTCTTTATGTCATGCTGAGCGTAGTCGAAGCATCTGTACGTTTTTATAAGCTTACAGATGCTTCGACTGCGCTCAGCATGACAAAGCTATAGAAAATTAGCTTCCTCCTGGAAATCATTGCCGATCTCATACAAATATTGGTATAAAAAATAAGGGGTTGAAATTTCAACCCCTTATTTTTTATACTGTACTATATTAATTCATGAACTATATTAATTCATGAACTATCTTAATTCATGAAATCTTAATTCATCAACTATAATTCATGAACTACCGTAAATCCCTATACAAATTTCTTTGCGTTGATTTTACGTTCGTTTTCTGTCAAGTAGATCTTACGAAGACGCATGCTTTGAGGGGTTACCTCAATGTATTCATCAGCTTGGATGTATTCCATACACTCCTCCAAAGAGAACTTAATAGCTGGTGCGATACGTGTATTATCATCAGAACCTGAAGCACGCATATTAGTCAATTGCTTACCTTTTGTAACATTGATTGTTAAATCGTTGTCACGGATATGCTCACCTAAGATCTGACCTTCATAGATATCCACTCCTGGATCTACGAAGAAACGACCACGGTCTTGTAATTTATCGATGGAATAAGCTGTTGTAGAACCTGTATCCAAAGAGATTAATACACCTGCCAAACGTCCAGGGATAGTACCTTTCCAAGGCTCATATCCTTTTAGACGGTGTGCCATCACAGCCTCACCAGCAGTAGCCGTTAATACGTTGTTACGTAGTCCGATGATACCACGAGAAGGGATAGAGAATTCCAAGTGCTGCATATCTCCTTTGGTTTCCATCACCAATAACTCCCCTTTACGTTGAGTTACCAATTCGATAACCTTTCCGGAAACATCTGCAGGTACATCAACAACAAGCTCTTCAATAGGCTCATGCTTAGCACCATTAACCTCTTTAACGATTACCTGAGGCTGACCAACCTGTAACTCATAACCTTCACGACGCATCGTCTCGATCAATACCGATAAGTGAAGAATACCACGGCCATATACCAACCAAGCATCAGGTGATTCTGTAGGAACTACGCGCAATGCTAAGTTTTTCTCTAATTCTTTTTGTAAACGATCGTAGATATGACGAGAAGTAACAAATTTACCCTCTTTACCGAAGAAAGGAGAGTTATTGATGGTAAACAACATGTTCATCGTTGGTTCATCAATGTGCATTACTTCTAATTGTTCTGGATTTTCAAAATCAGCAATGGTATCACCGATCTCAAAACCTTCGATTCCTACTACCGCAACGATATCCCCTGCATGAACTTCAGAAACTTTCACACGACCTAATCCTTCAAATAATTGAAGTTCTTTAACACGTGACTTTACGATCTTGCCATCGCGTTTAACCAAAGATACCGGTTGGTTTTCTTTGATGGAACCACGAACAACACGACCAATAGCGATACGTCCTACGAAAGTGGAATAATCTAAAGAAGTTACTTGCATTTGTAAAGTACCTTCAGATACTTTAGGAGCAGGGATATGTTCAATGATCGCGTCTAATAGGGAAGTGAAGTCTGTTGTTGGTTTAGTCCAATCGGTCGACATCCATCCTTGTTTAGAAGAACCATATAATACTGGGAAGTCTAATTGATCTTCGGTAGCACCTAAGCTGAAGAATAGATCGAATACATTTTCGTATACTTCTTCAGGACGACAGTTTTCTTTGTCTACTTTGTTTACTACGACGATAGGTTTGATACCCAATCCTAATGCTTTACCAGTTACGAAACGGGTTTGAGGCATCGGACCTTCAAAGGCATCTACCAATAACACGACACCATCAGCCATTTTCAATACACGCTCAACCTCACCACCGAAATCGGCGTGACCTGGCGTATCAATAATGTTGATCTTAGTGTCTTTATATTTTACAGATACGTTTTTGGATACAATCGTAATACCACGCTCACGCTCCAAATCATTGTTGTCAAGGATTAACTCACCCGACTCTTCGTTGTCTCTGAATTGGTTAGTATAGTGTAAAATCTTATCAACCAAGGTCGTTTTACCGTGGTCAACGTGCGCGATAATCGCAATGTTTCTAATATTCTGCATTGAGCAATAATGTGTTATAAAAAATAAGAGGTGCAAAGATATATATTTTGCACCTCAATTTTCAGAAATTTTTGTTAATATTTTATTAGGACAGTATTTATTCTTGATTAATTTTCAATCACTTGCGCGATTTTATCCTTTAAATCTACTTGCAAGAAGATAAAAAGAATCAAACTATGGTTTATTATATTGACCCATGAATAGAATTAATCCAGAAGATACCTCACGAATAACAAAAATAAAAGGTTGATCAAATCTGATCTTCACTGGTCCTGGATTCGCTGAAAAGGTCACTAAATCTACCACTGTTACTGCCGCGGCCTCTGATCCCTCTTCATTTACATCAATTACCGCTTCATGTTCCACTTTACTTATATAAGTTTTTCTCGAATCAATAATCCCATAAAAATTAGCTATTCCAGGAACAAAAGCTTGAACCATTCCTAAATGCTCCAATGTTTTATTCAATTTAGTTTTATATTTTATTTTCATAATGGGCATAGAAAGAGAGACATTAGCTTCAGAACTTTTGGAGAAAGCTTCAGTTAATACATTTTCATCTTGAAGTTTATTTTGAAGGTCGACCATGGTTTTCCCCTGAGAAGGCTTTAGCAACACCATTTCAAATTTTTTGTTTTTATAAGGAACATGCACCATGTTAAAATCCTGATTTACATTTATTTTGAAAGCCGCGTCCAAATTCATAAAACTGGTCGATACTGATTGCTTATCCGCGGTAGTAAAATTTTCCTTCGCAGTTTTGGTTTTGTCGAATCGAGTGTGCCATATTCCTTTAAAATAAATGGCATTAACGAGCCACATTGCTAAATATGGATCAATCTCTTTTACCATTTCTGGAATCAATCCTTCTGTTTGGTCGCTGATCCAGTTATTTATTAATTCTATGCTCTTTGGAGAGGTAATATCAATCGGAGAAACTTTTGCAAAAAAATTTTCTTTACTGGCCTCGATAAAATCCGGCAAAAAAGTAAAATCTTGATTATACCATAAAGAGTTAGCTAATTTTAGCTTAGTATTTTTTTCAAGAATTGGAAGATTAGTGATCAGCTTTTTGTTATAATTATTTATTTCTTGAGGTGTAAACTCTTCCAGTTCTAGGGCTTTGTACATTTCAGATTGTGTGGTTTCTCTTGCACCATAGGCAGTCATAGCTAATACACTGGATATGCTTAAAGGGGAGAAGAACAAATTATCATTTGGGTTCAATTCGGTAACAAGTTTTTGATAGGCTTTAAATGCAAATTTATTATCGTGTTTAACTTTTACCAATTCCCTATCTGTTAACAGAAGCTCTCCTTCTAGAAAGGGCGATTCACCTTTACTACAAGAGGTGAAAATTAAAATTATAACGGAGGCAATCCACGTAAGAGGTTTAATCAGAGTTTTGATAGGTAATAATTTAAGATATAATTGATTATAAAGTTTTATAAAACTTAAAACACATACGAGTTTGATAACAACTTTGCTACAAGGTTCTTAAAAAAAATGGCAGCTTAAAAAGCTGCCATTTATATAGTTCATTTAAACGCTATTTTACTTAATAACCCCAAGCTCCTTACCAACCTTGGTAAATGCGGCAATTGCCTTATCCAAATGTGCTCTTTCATGACCTGCTGAAATCTGTACACGGATACGTGCTTTACCCTGTGGAACCACTGGATAATAGAATCCAATCACATAAATACCTTCATCCAACATCTTCGAAGCAAATTCTTGCGCTAGTTTTGCATCATACAACATCACTGGAACGATCGGGTGGAAACCAGGTTTGATATCAAAACCAGCTTCGGTCATCTTTTCGCGGAAATAGGTGGTGTTGTTCTCTAATTTATCGCGCAGTTCTGTCGTTTCGCTCAACATATCCAATACCGCTACGGAAGCACCTGCAATCGCTGGAGCTAAAGTATTGGAGAATAAATATGGACGAGAGCGCTGGCGAAGCATATCAATGATCTCTTTTTTACCAGAAGTAAAACCTCCAGAAGCCCCACCTAATGCCTTGCCTAATGTTCCAGTAATAATATCTACACGATCTATTACATTGAACAATTCATGGGTACCACGACCTGTTTTTCCGATAAATCCAGAACAGTGCGATTCGTCTATCATCACCAATGCTTCGTATTTATCCGCAAGGTCACAGATCTTATCCAGAGGAGCAACCGATCCATCCATGGAGAAGGCTCCATCTGTAACAATGATTTTGTGCCTAGCGCCGGAAGCAGCTTGTAACTGTGCTTCTAAATCAGCCATATCACAGTTTTTGTAACGGAATCGCTGAGCTTTACACAAACGAACCCCATCAATAATGGACGCATGGTTCAATTCATCAGAAATAATAGCATCCTCTGCGGAAAACAAAGGCTCAAAAACACCACCATTAGCATCAAATGCCGCTGCATACAAAATGGTGTCTTCGGTTCCTAAAAACTTGGACAACTTTGCTTCCAGTTCTTTATGAACATCTTGTGTACCACAGATAAATCTTACAGAAGACATACCGTATCCATGCGTATCGATACTTGCTTTTGCAGCTTCGATCACTTTGGGATGGGAGGAAAGTCCAAGGTAGTTGTTTGCGCAGATGTTGATTACTTCCTGTCCTGTACTCACTTTGATATCGGCACCTTGAGGAGTAACAATAATGCGTTCCTCTTTATATAAACCAGCTTCTTTAATTGCTGCCAGTTCTTTTTCTAAAGCGGGCTTTAAGGTTTTATACATATTATTTCAATTTGTTAGGCTAAGATAAGTCTTTTTTATTAGTAGCAAGAACGAAAACGATTGCTTCAATTTCAAAAACAACGCCTTCAATACCAATAAAAAAGGGTGAAGATAAATCTCCACCCCCTATTGTCTGTTGTTTACTTGTTTACTTTATTCTTGTCCAGGTTTCAGAGCGACCTAGCATACTGATCCCGATATAACCTCGAATGTCCAATTTGTCGTTTCCCTTAAGGGTCATCTTACAACTGTACGTCTTTCCAGATTTTGGATCATAAATCGTACCATCCACATATGTTTTGCTATCTTTTACAAAACCACTCAGGATTTCCAATCCTTGGATGTTCCTGGTTCTCAATTTAGGATCAGGATTTTTGGCGTCTTTCTTTGCCGAGTCTTTTATCCAGTACAACTTACCATAAAATTTCTCGCCTTTTTTATAGATTTCTATCCTTCCTTCTCCACTTGGGTTTTGCCATTTCCCCAAAATTGGATCGCTCTGTGCATATAATGCAACTGTTATAAATAACGCACAAAGTGTCATCAATACCTGTTTCATAACCTTTTTGTTTAAAATTGTAAAGTGAATATACAATAATTTTATATGTTAGCATAATATTATTTTTGTTACCAAAAATTTCTACACTTAATTAAACCTTTATTGGCATCAATTTTGAACATTTTGTGCAGTCAGACACAACAATTAAGTTATGAGGTTCATTATTAGTCTTTTAGTTACAGGTTTAGTCGTTGCTATAGCGTCATGGATTATCCCAGGTGTACAGGTTGCAGGGTTTGGTTGGGCGATTTTGACGGGATTAGTAATCGGTTTCGTAAATGCCATCGTGGGTGGTATATTACGATTATTCACGTTTCCATTAAATTGGTTGACGTTCGGTTTGGTTTCATTTATCATTACAGTATTGATGATCATGCTATCGGATAAGATCATGGGAACAAAATTTGAGGTAGATGGTTTTATGCCAGCCCTATTCTTTGCGATTGCAGTAGCAGTAATTGAGATGATCATTGGGAAATTGACCAATGATAAGAACTAATATTCAGTAAAGAACAATTAAAAAGAAATTGCTGTTAAAACAGCAGGTTATTAAACCATGTAAAAAAGACTTGTAGGTTTGCCTACAAGTCTTTTTGTTTATTTCCCTTTTTGCTTATTTCCTTTTTGGTTTTTTCTTCATTTTGTTCAACCAGATCATCACGCCGGTTACCGGCAGTGAAGTAGCGATCAAACAGGAGATAAAATAGAGGAGCTTGGTAAATGGTCCATAAATATCCCCAATATGCAAGGCTTTAATAGATGCAGAAGCTCTTTCGTTAAAGGGTTTTTCTCGGAAGATATCCCTTTCCAGCACCTCACCAGAATACTGATCCAAGGTCAATTTATCTCCTGCAGATGGCGCAAAGAATCCTACCCTATTTTTACTGATGGAAACCGTTCCGGTACTATCCTTGGCAAAATTGATCGTAAGGTCGCCATCATAGGCCAATACCTTATTGGCTGCCAAAATCGTTTCCTCGATGGTCATAGGAGCTTTTCCATCCGCTGGAATAATTGATAACAGCGGTTTTTTCTCTTCTTTAGGCGCATCTGGGGATTTATAAGTACCCCATGTTTTCTGCCATCCCGAACGATACCAGTCAAAAGACCAGAAAGGCCCGGTTACAGCCATTAAAAACAGAATGATGCAACTATAAAAGCCCAGGGTATTATGGAGGTCGTGGTTTACTCGCTTCCAATTGGCTGTCCAGCGGATTTTCAAACCATTTCTCCAAGAACGTATTTTGTTGGGGAACCAGATCACCATACCGGTAATTACTCCCAGAAGGAATAATAAGGTTGCCGTCCCTGTGATCCAGGAACCTAGTTTCCGGTTTTCGACACCTTCGATCAAAGGTTCTTCGATTTCATTGAGTAAGAGCCAACGGTGTAAGCCGAACATCTTCTGCATGAAAGCTGCAGTTTTTGTTTTTTCATCTGCAGGATCGCCAATTATTTCTCCTGAGTAAGGGTTAACGGCAAGTTGGTTGGCACGTGGCCCTCTGCCGCCACCTCCTCCTGCAGGTGCAGCAGCTTTTTTCTCCCCTCCTTGAGGTTTTTCGGTTTCAGCAGTTTCGGAAGATTGCTTCGTTCCTCGCAATGACGCGGAAGGCTTACCTTCGCTGGGTTTTGATTCGCCTGCCCTTGCTTTCGGTTTTCCTTCGCCTACCCTTGGTTCGGGTTTTGCTTCGGAAGATTTTCCTTCGCCTTCTTTTTCCTTTTTACTGTAGAGGATGCTGGTGGTTGCATCATCTGCAAAAGGGATCTTGATCCCTACCACTTTCCCTTTGACTTCCGGTTTAACCTTGGCCATCAGTTCATCGGCATTCCATTTTTTCCCAACAGGATCTACCTGATGATAGTTCGATTGTGCCCAAGTACGGATCTCCGTATTGTAGACATAGATTGTCCCTGTAAGACAAACAATGAAGACAATAATTCCGGAAATCAATCCTCCCCATAGATGGATATCGTTCAGGAATTTTCTGAATTTAATCCAAGTAGATGTTTTTTGTTTTGGTTTACTCATTTTTCTCTTTACTACCACTAGGTGATTAAAACCAAAAATCAGGCGAGCCAACAGCTCACCTGATATGGATTATTTATTTTTTGCTTTACGCTTAATAGATACCGATGTAACGGTTACCTGGTTGATTGATCAATTTAGCTCCAACAGTCATTTCACCAGATTTTCTGTTGAAAACATAGATATTTCCATCTTCACTAACCGGTGTTACAACGATGTATACATTGTCTCCAACCAAGGCAATATTCTGCATCTGACGGAAATTTAAGGTTGCCTCATTTGGAATATCATATTTTTTAGCGGTCTTGCTGTTCAGATCAACGCGGGCAATGTATCCACCTTTACCTCCAATGTTGTAAACCACGAATCCAATACCATCGCCAACATATTTCCAGGTTTCGATATAGCTATCTTTGATTCCTAGAGCCTGGTCTAAACTGAATACATAAGAATTATCGTAATCGTTGGTTGCAGAATTGATCCTTAAGATCTTTGATCCACCCTCTCCTTTTGCTTCTCCAGAAGTAGTTTGGTACACATGGCCATCTGTTCCGATGTACTGCATCGTACTGCGGTAACCATTAGTTTGCCCTTTGGTATGGGTAGAAGCAATTAATTTCGGGTTTTCAAACGATGGGTAGTCAACAACAATGGTTCTTGCCCAGCTTCTCTCCGAACTCAAAAGCTCAAATTCTGGCAATCCTTTGTCATTAATACTGAATTTGGAAGGATTATTCTTTTGGATACCTGCTCCAATATAGGCCTTGTTCCCTGCTTTATTGACAATAGGCACATCGATACGGAATATAAAATAACCTTCAGCTACTTCTGCATCCGTTAATTTCACATCAAAAGATGCTGTCTTCGTAATTCTTGGATTGTTAAGGTCCAAAGAAATGATATCCGTTTTTGTTGTTCTTTCTTTAAAAACAAAATTAGGAGACGTTCCGGTGGTAACCACCGGGTTTGCGGTTCCACGAACAGCAATCCCTACACCAGGTGCAGCAACCAACCATCTTGGAGCATCACTCACATAATTTTTTGTGTGTACCTCAGCACCATCAGCTTGAAACCTATTTCTTCCTTTAACAATGTATTTATTGAAAACACCACCGTCATCTCCTGTATATTGAATGTTATAAAGGTATTTTCCATCCGCCGAAGCCTGAAGTCTAGCCGTACGAGATGACTTAACGCTTGTTCCCTCATCAAAAACCTTCACACTGTAATTTGGATTGATGGCATCCTCTTCGCTGATACTAAACACCTTAGTTCCTCCATCCCCATCTCCAGATGTAGTCTTCATCAAGGCACCTGAAACCGTGATCCAACGATCAACATTTTCATCCGGATTTAATACAACATTATCTTTCTGACAACTGCTGAACGTAAGGGAAGTAGCGGCTATACCCAATAGGGCAAATTTTATAAGATTAGTTTTCATCGTAATAATTATATGGTAATACTTAAATTTTATTTATGGAATAATTCAGTTTTAGATAGAATCCCCTGCCTGGTTTCTGCACCCCAAAATTGTCGTAAACCTCTGCATTGAACATGTTCTTCACGTCTAAACTGGCAATGATCTTTTTGGAAGGAAACACATAGCTCAGACCCAGATTCTGGGATACCTGTGTCGGTGTCACAAACCAATCCGAATCAAACCAAACTGTGCTGAATGGTGCTACATAACCAACCGTATAGAACAAGTTCAACTTGGAATTCTTTTGAATCAGGTCATCCAGATGGTAATGCACATTTCCATTCATGGTAAAGAAAGGTTCATTAGGGATCTGAGTATTGTAATAAGGCAATTGTTTGCCTGTATTCGGGTCAAACTGCACTTTGTATAAGGAATTGAATTTGGAGAAATTGAAACCTACGGTCAGGTTGTTCTTGTAATTATAGAACAGCTCACCCTCAAACCCTACAGATTGCGATTTCCCTAAATTCACAAATTTGGTCACTTCGATCTCCTGGTTGTTCATCAACTCATTGGCCTCAGGCATGATCCTATCCTTCACATTTCTCCAGAAAACATTAGTCGCCAAGGAAACTTTATGGTCATCGAAATCGAATGTCCCCAACCGGAAACCTGCATTGTAGTTATCGCTGATTTCTGGACGGATGTTAGGATTGGACAATACATTATCTTCCGGGCTTCCAAAGGTCTCCGAATCCACCGGCATACGGACAGCGCGTTCTGCAGATGCCAATAGGATGATATTCGGTTTTATGCGGTAGGAACCTGCCAGCCCATAACCCGAGTTGGTCCGGTTATCCTTCATGGTATTTTCTTGAAAGGATGTTTCGCCATTGTTCACCGTAGCGGTATAGGAAGTGCTACCAATAGATTGCTGGTATAACTTATAGAAAAGGTTAGTGATCAATTTATTTTTGATCGTTTGGGCTTCATAATTGAAGGATACCACATTTTTTGCCAAATCATTCTTGCGGTTCAATCCCACATTGGCAACCGGATATAAACGATCCGCATCCTTCCTGTCTACGGTATAGAATACGTGGTTCACGGATAGCCTATGGCCTGAAACAACATCATAGCTCAGGTTCGAACGGATGTTGGCCACCTGACGTTTGATGTCGTTCAAGGTAGGACTACCCTGTTGTGCGCCAGAAGCATGCTTGATGGGATTGCCGTTCAGGTCTAAACGAATCTGACCATCCCAATTGTATTCATAAGGAACGGTATCTTGAATGGAAGTATTTCTAAAGCTATATACCGCATTTACCGAAAGACCAAGACCAGGCGTTAGTAAATCTTTTTTAACATAGTTCAAGCTCAACACATTGGCGTTCGCATCCGAAGTCCTTCCATAATAAGGTGTTCCCATGGTCTGTCCATGTTGGATCTCTTTGTAGGAATCCGAAACATTATAACCCAAGAAGAACGTATCAGCCCATTTAACATCGGTAAATCCAAACTCGAATCTTCCGGAAATGGATCTGTACCCATCAAAAAATCTTTTCGTACGATAATACCTTTGCACTACCCCGTCTGGCTGAATATATTTGGAAAACTTGCCCCAGATTTCATAATTGTTATCCGAATTCAGAAAACTTCCAGAAACCCGTGTCGTAAAACCTGTTTTGGCATGTCTATATAAAGCACTGATATCCGATTGCGTCGTATTGAAGGAACCATAAGAAACAGATGCCGATAAATTATTGCTGTTCGTACCTTTTTTGAGCACGATATTGATGGCTCCCCCCAGAAGATCCCCAGTTAAGTGTGCCGGAAGAACCCCTTTGTAAACTTCGATCCGCTCAATCATGGATGGCGGAATATTGTTCAGATTGAAGGAAGATCCATACGTAGAGATCTCAATTCCATCGATAAAGATACCCACCGATCGGCCGGTCATCCCATTCAGGTTATATTGTACCTCCGATCCCAAGCCACCACTCTGACGAACCCTTACCCCTACTGTTTTGTCCAATAATTCATTGGTCTGTATGTTACGGACAGCCGCTTCCTTCGTCTCGATCACATTCACGGCAAAACCTTTGGTTTCAATCTCCCTTTTTACAGAGTTTCTGACCACTCGGATTTCATCAAGACTAATCTCCCCTTTTGGGTCGATGTGGATATGCAGATCATATTTTGGTTTCTCTACCTTTAGGCTAACTCTTTTGTCCTTTACTTCGATGGAGGTCACCAAAATAGTTTGGTTTCCATAGGGCACCTGCTCTAAAAGGTATTCGCCTTTTTCATTAGAGACCGTCCCGATCGTTGTTCCATCCACTTTTACACTCGCATTGGCTACCGGTTTTCCATCCAGCAGATGGACAATACCTTTAATATTGGATGTTTGTCCCATCAAGGAACCGGTAATCATTAAAAAGAGAGCAGCGATGTAAAAATGTTTCATTATATCCAATTAATATCTTAGATTTGAACACTCTTTAGAACAAGTCTAAATAAATATCGCTGCAAATGTAGAATTATTCTAAATAGCAAAATGACGCAATCGGAAAAAAAAGCTTCACAATCGGAAATTATCGCACAGGGAAATCCATTTTCAGACAAAAGTTTGTCTGAATTAGGCACTTTCATGTATTTTACGGTGCTGAAGGGGCGGCAGCGATTCGCTTTTATTTCTCCGATCGAGGGGTATCTTAACCTACTGGTCCATGATCAATCCGCCAATTGCACGTATTCCATTCAATCTGAAAATTACCTATTACAAGCCGGTGAGAACATCCTGAAGCATGTGAACAAGGGCGATCAGTTGGAATTCAAGAGTCTCAGCCCCGATAATATGGTCCTGATGATGCTGGTGCCCTGTGACAAATTACCGGCCTTCCATACGAAATACCTGGAGAACAGAGATCGATTTGAAAAAGGCTTATTGACCAAAGCTGATTCCAGAATCGAACTATCCCTTCAGCAGATTTTTGAACTCTATCAGGAAGATTCCTACCTTAATCAGTTAAAAATCCAAAGTCTATTGCTGGAGATCATCATCCATCAGGTCGAAGGACTTTACGCAGAAAATGAATCCAAGGAACTTATTGTAAATAAAAGCCATTTTGAAAAGATCCAACAGGTCAAAAAGATGATCGATGAGGACCTTTCCAAAAACCATAGTATTGCCGAATTGGCAAAAGCCGTTGGTACCAATGAACAGTACCTTAAAAAATACTTTAAGCAGCATTATGGGAAAACGGTGATGAACTACATTACGGAGGCGAAGATGGAACATGCCAAAAAACTTATCCTAATGGGTAAATATCGGGTTTCAGATGTGGCCAGGATGACCGGATATAAACATTCCACCCATTTTACCACTGCTTTTAAAAAGTATTTTGGGATCATTCCTAACTCCCTGAAATACACCTTCCTTGTTGCCCATGAAGGCGTTCATGTCCTTCCAGAGATTGCAAGCTTTTTGCATATCCTGTAATCCAGTCGACGAAATGTATAGTTAAAGATTGTTAAATGCACTGGTTCACGAGGTTAGCTAAATGGAAATGAACTATTTTCGCATGTTAAATATAATTGAATATTAGTATTAATTGACGTATCTTTGTAGGATGTTTTTGAAGAATCATGTATTTAGCCTAATTATCGGCGTATTTTTGTTAACTGGTTTCAGCAGCTGTAAAAGTAAATTCGAGAAAATACGTGCCAGCAACAACATACAAATGAAATATCAGGAAGCGGTGAAATACTACGAAAAAGGTAAGTATTCCAAAGCTTTGACGTTATTTGAGGAGTTGGTTGCACGTTATCGCGGTACAGCAGAAGCTGAAGATCTTTACTACTACACTTCTTATGCGAGTTACCGGTTGAAGGATTATATCTCGGCTAGATACCACTTCAAGCAGTTTGCAGACAACTACCCGCACAGTGCTAGAGCCGAAGAAGCTCGTTTCATGTCGGCTTATTGTTATTACCTGGAATCTCCACGTTCTAACCTCGATCAAGACAATACCCGCAAAGCTATCGAACAGTTACAATTGTTCGTAAACCTTTATCCGGAATCGGAAAAAGCGAAAGAAGCAGGTGATCTTATCCAGAACCTTCGTGATAAATTGGAGAAAAAAGCCTTTGATAATGCTAAACTGTATTACAACATGGGTCTACCTGATGATTACAGAGCAGCAGTGATTGCGTTGGAAAATGTATTGAAGGAATATCCAGACACGAAACATGCCGAAGAGATCGAATACCTATTGGTAAAATCCCAATACTTATTTGCCGACAACAGCTATCCTCACCGTCAGGAAGAACGTTTTAACCAGATGTTGGATTACTATGAAACGTTTTCTGAGAACTTCCCGGAAAGCAAGTACAGCAATGAAGTTAAGGGTCTACGCGCTTCTGCGGAACGTAAGATCGCTTCAGCCATCAAATTGATGGAAGCGGATGCAAAAGCAAGAAAAAAACGCGAAGAGGAATTAGGTGTTTCTACACCAGGAACTGTCCCAGTAGAAACAAATTAAGTAAATCATTTAGTACAATATATTCATTTTAATATGAGCCAAAATAAAAATAATGTTCCTAACTCTACAGTTACTCGTGACTTAAGAGAATTAGACAACACTACGGACAACCTTTACGAGTCTATCGTTATTATCAGCAAACGTGCAAACCAGATTGCTGTTGATATCAAAGAAGAGTTAAATCAGAAGCTATCGGAATTTGCGAGCAGCAATGACAACTTGGAAGAAGTTTTCGAAAACCGCGAACAGATCGAGATTTCCAAACACTACGAGCGTATGCCAAAACCTACGTTGGTAGCGATCGATGAGTTCTTACACGACAAAGTTTACTTTAGAAACCCTTCTAAAGAACAAGAATAAGCTGTAGAAGCATGTCTCTAAAGGACAAAAATATTGTAATTGGTATAAGCGGCAGCATTGCCGCTTATAAGATTGCAACCTTGGTCAGGTTACTTCGCAAGGCTGATGCGTCCGTTCAGGTGATCATGACCGAAGAAGCGACGCAGTTCATTACCCCACTTACTTTATCCACCCTTTCCAACAATCCTGTTCTGGTCGATTATTATCAACAAGAAACAGGGGAATGGAATAACCATGTGCACCTTGCAGAGCAAGCTGATCTGATCCTTATCGCACCAGCATCGGCAAATACTATTGCCAAATGTGCACAGGGATTATGTGATAATCTGCTATTGGCGGTTTATCTATCTGCCAAAGGTCCTGTTGCCTTCGCTCCTGCCATGGATTTGGACATGTGGAAACATCCTGCCGTACAACATAACATTTCCTTGTTGAAGAGCTACGGACATGCTATTGTACCTCCTGGAACTGGCGAATTAGCAAGTGGTTTGATTGGTGAGGGAAGATTGGCTGAGCCTGAGGATATATTTTCCTTTATCAAGGACTATCTGGCTTCAGAAAAACCTTTACAAGGGAAAACAGCTTTAGTATCCGCTGGTCCTACTTATGAAGCTATAGATCCTGTACGTTTTATCGGAAACCATTCGTCCGGAAAGATGGGCTATGCGATTGCCAAACAATTGCAACAGCTGGGTGCAGAAGTCACTTTGGTAAGTGGTCCGACCGCTTTACAAACACCATCGGATGTAAACCGTGTGGATGTAGTTTCCGCGCAACAAATGCTGGAGGCGATGGACTCCAACTTTTCTAAAGCAGATATCATTGTGATGAGTGCGGCTGTGGCTGATTATACCCCGGTAGAGGTAGCTGACCAGAAAATCAAGAAGAAAGCCGAAGACTTTGCTATCTCTTTGAAGAAAACTACGGATATTCTGGCGAGCCTAGGCGCTAAGAAAACCAGCACCCAAACATTGGTCGGCTTTGCCTTAGAAACCAATAACGAATTGGAAAACGCAAAGGATAAATTAGGCAGAAAGAACCTGGATTTTATCGTGCTGAATTCCATGCAGGATAAAGGTGCGGGATTTGCCCACAATACCAACAAGATCACCGTTATTGATCGTGATCTACATGTATCCAATTATGAGCTTAAATCCAAGGATGAAGTTGCAGTGGATATCTGTAAGCTGATCATCGAGCATCAACTTCTGATCAATCAGTAAGCCTATCCCTTTCTATTAAAGATTAGCTATCCTGATTTCTTTGGGATAATAGTTATTTACCCGATTGCCCAATACCTTTACCCATCCTAAGGATATCCCCTTATACTTCACTAAGCACCAGCCTTTCATTCCCGCGGGAAACAATGCCGGATCTAAGGGTTCTTTCCTCAAAAAGTTCTGCGCATCGGCTAATCCAATTTCTGCTGATGGAATGGCTTTGGCCTGCAAAACACTCATGGCCAGATCATGGGATGGAACAAGTTCCTTTCCTAACCATTTACCGACCATAGATCCCGCATTCTTCAGGTATAGGACCTGCTGAGCTGCTTTTACATAGGCTTCTATAGATTTTGGAAACAGATGGACATTTTCATTATGGATAAAAGAAGCATAATCGTTAGGATTTTCCACCCAATTGACCAATGCATCCTTTGGTAGAGGTGATTTCTCCATCTTTATCTTCTTCATGGAAAACATAGGTTGGATCCCCTTGAACTTTAGTACAGCTACAAAAAAACCTTCTCCCTTTGTCTTATGTGGGTAGAAACGGTAGCCATAGGCCTGATGCTTGGATGAAAGCGTTTCTTCTACACCCCATGTTTCTTCTAACGGAATCCGGATTGTTTCGAATTCATAATCATCATGCAACCAATCGAGTATCTGTTCGTTCTCTTCTTCGGAGTAGGAGCAGGTCGAATAGACCAATAAACCTCCGGTGGACATACTCGGCATTACATCCGCTAAAATACGTTTCTGACGCTCGCTACAGAGCTTCACATTGGCTTCGGACCATTCGTCGATGCTATCTTCGTCCTTTCGGAACATGCCCGAACCAGAACATGGCGCATCGACCAGGATGAAATCAAAGAAGCCGGGTAGACGACGGAAAGAGGAAGGGTCGTTATTGGATACCACCGTATTGGGTAATCCCCAATGCATGAGGTTATCGCGGAGGATGTTCACCCGTGTTTTAATGATTTCATTAGCGATTAAGAAACTATCCGGACTAAAGGAGGCATTCAATAAGGTCGATTTACCTCCAGGCGCCGCACATAGGTCCAAAGCCTTAATATCCTTATTCCCTAATTTTAAGGTTTCGATGATATGTGATATAAACATGGAAGAAGCTTCCTGCACATAATAACATCCCGCATGAAACAAAGGATCGAGGGTGAATTTAGGGCGTTCCTTTAGATATTTACCTTCCTTGCACCAAGGCACCTCTCCTGCTATTTCAAAGTCTAAGGACACTGGTTTGTTAGGGTTGAGCCGAATGGAAGTTAGCTTCTCTCCTTGTTCATGGGCATCTAAGAATGCTTTTTCATCAAACAAAGGGTTGGAACCTAATTTTCTTACGAGGGCATTTGGAAGTAAATTACTCATGCTATTGCTAATAAATTCCCGTAAATTTACAGGAATTATCTAAATCCCTTTTTATATCACATGAAAGAATTTAAAAAATATTATATCATCACGGCTCAACCGGAGGATTTATACCGCGCATTGACCACCGAAATTACGATCAGGCTATGGACCGGAGACCTTGTTGAAATCGACCCCCAAGTTGGCGGTGAATTCTCCATGTGGGATGGCGCCATCCAGGGAAAGTTCCTCGAAATGGAACCATATAGTAAGATTGTGCAGCAATGGTACTTTGGTGAACAAGAGGAAGAATCTATCGTGACCTTTAAGCTTCATGAACATAAAAAAGGAACATCTTTGGAGGTTAAACATACGAATATCCCTGATGAAGATTATGATGATATCGTGGAAGGCTGGAATGAGACTTATGTTGCTTCGTTGATAGATTTTTACGAAGAAGAAGAGGAGGGGTAAGGAAATCTCCGATTTCCTTACAGTATAAAGTAGTTAGTATTTAGAAGTTAGACCTATGGCGCCCACAGTCATTGCGAGGAGGTACGAGGAAGCAATCTTTGGATATGCGGCACAT
>DCOH01000022.1 GCA_002322865.1 Sphingobacterium sp. UBA1575
GAGACTTTTTCAGTGCCCTCCGATATTGTTAAGGCTTTTTTTATGAAGGGAATTCGAGGTTAATTATTCAAATGAACAATTGTTCTTTGAACTGATCGGAATTTAAACTGCTTTAGCAAAGCTTTCGTAATGGCATATAATAAACCCCAAAAACCCTATTCTTTAATATTATCTATGATTTCCTTAATCGATAACCATGAATTTTGCGATTTCCTCGCGGATATGCACGGGTAGCATCATAAAGATTTCCTTTTTCAGGATAAGATTCTCTTGACGTGAATCAGCTGGATTTTCCTCAATGCTTACGATTGATTCAAATCCTTCGTTCAACCATCTACCCTCTCCTAATAAATAATCTTTGTATTTAGCATTTAAGGCTTTTAAAGCGCCTAGGATTTCGTTCGAATTTGATGTATAACTATTAACCATATTATTCTGTTTCACTATTACATTTAACGCCAAAGTTCGATTATTGTTATAATCAGGATGTTAATTTATTATTATAGTATTGGTAATTATGGCAAAAAAAGGTTTAAGTTCGGTCGGATTGACCAATTCTTTTTTTATTATATCAAAAAACTAAGATTATTTATTTCAAAATCTAAGTCTACAAACGAAATAATCGAGATAGGTCTTCTCTTATCATTGCAGGAAGCATATTGAACACTTCCATTTTTACTCGAATGACTTGCTTGCTACCTTGTTTGGGATCTTGGTTTATAGAAACAATGGATTTGAATCCTCCTATGAGCCATCTACCGTCCTTCCGTAAATAATCTTGATATTTTAAATCAAAGCTTTCCAATTCCTCCAGTAGGGAATCGGTTTTATTAGAAAAATGTGTTAACATATTGGTTTCTAGTGAATAAAACAATACAATTATACAATAATATTAGCTCAGAAAATCCTTCCACTTATTAATATTTATTTCTTCACATTAGGTAAAGGATTTCTTAATATATTGTTATAAAAAATAGAAAAAGGTTAAGTTTATCGCTCAAAAACTACATTTTCTGTATTCCTTACAATCAAATGATAAAGAATCTTTTAACTTGCGCCTCGCATTTATGAAAAGAGTAATTAAAAGAATCATGTATATCCTTTTGGCCATCATCTTAATCATCGTCATTGCTGTCTTTCTGTTAGGCAGATCGGCGCCAATCGGAACCTTAGCTACAGGCGAGCGCTTGGAGAAAATGTCCTCGAACCCTACTTTTAAAAATGGGGTATATGAAAACCTGGAAGTAACGCCAGCTATAAAGGAAGGTGTTTCTTCTTTCGAAATGTTGCGCTCCTTTTTCTTTGGCAAGGACAAAAGAAACGTACCTAGTACGCCTTTGCCCTCCATCAAAACGGATTTGAAGAATTTGGATATCAACGAAAACCTATTGGTTTGGTTTGGGCATTCCTCCTATTTATTACAATTGGATGGAAAAAGGATCTTGGTGGATCCGGTATTCAGTAAATATGCCTCTCCTGTTCCCTTTGGGATCAAGGCATTTCCGATGACCTATAATTATACGGCTGCTGATATGCCCGATATCGATATATTGGTTATCACCCATGACCATTTTGACCACTTGGATTATTCCACTTTTGAGGAGATCAAGGGCAGAACCAAAGAGATTGTCACGAGTATTGGTGTGGGCGCTCATTTTGAAAAATGGGGCTATCCCTCGGATAAAATCCATGAGCTGTATTGGGGTGAAAGTTTCCAAGTAGACTCCCTAACATTTACGGCAGCTCCTGCCAGGCATTTTGCTGGCCGTTGGTTCAAGCGAAACACCAGCCTTTGGTCGGCCTTTGTTCTGCAAAGTCCATCTTACAAATTATTATTGGGTGGAGATAGTGGATATGGAAAGCATTTCAAAACCATTGGTGAGGAGCATGGTCCTTTTGATCTGGTGCTTCTGGAGAATGGACAGTACAATGAATATTGGAAATACATCCATATGATGCCGGAGGAGGTGATTCAAGCAGCGGAAGATCTTCGGGCAAAAGATTTGATTCCAGTACATTCTGGGAAATTCCCATTAGCAAACCATGCCTGGGATGAACCGTTGATCAGGGTTACGAATGAAGCTAAACGAAAAAATAGACCGATATGGACGCCACAGATTGGGCAGGTGGTTTATCTAGGTCAAGCGAACCAGTTTTCGGAATGGTGGAAAAATATTGATTAAAAATGTAAGGCTTTTATAAAAGTCTTAAGCGATTTTTAAAGTACAATTAAACAAAGGGGGATGAAAAAATCATCCCCCTTTCTTTATTTTATCTTTTTGATAAGCATTCCATGGTCAAAACGAAGATTGTTTTTATCGACAAACTTCATTTTACCATCTTTATCAACAATTTCTCCAAAACCTTCTATCAAACCTTCCGGCACAATACCCAATACTGTTTCCCGTGTAGATTCCATACCTTCAGACATGAATCGGTATTCACCCACGATTAGGGAGTCCTGGAGAACACCTTTGAATGTTCCTACATTCTTATCCTTTTCAAAGAAAGAATACATAAGATTACCAACAAGGGAATCCCTTTCTACGCTTAGTGATAAACGGATGGTATCTCTATTTTCTTTGTATTCATAGTTACCTTCCAAGTCTGCAAGATGATGTTCTTGATTTTGAGAAGTCTGAACTGACTCCTGATTTTGATTTGAATTGGAATTACACGCACTCAAACCAGCTATTGTCAATGCTATAGCCAAAGCATTGCTCATTCTTTTCATTTTCTTGTGTTTCCTTCTAAATAAATAAACCTTTTCGGCTTCGTAATGTTTTGGTAAAATCTATAAACTTGTATATTATGGGTTAAATTTAGGATAATTTTTGTTGTAACTTTACTTTTATGAATATTTTAAATCAATCTTTTAATACTCCCCACGATACCGCTCCTTTTTCAAAAATCAATATAACGGATTACGTTCCTGCTTTTGATGCAGCGATAGCAGAAACCCGTCAGGAAATTGATGCTATTGTGCAATCGAAGGAAGAGCCAAGCTTTGAGAACACAGTAGCTGCGCTTTCTTTTTCTGGTATGCAATTGGATCGGATCTCCAATATATTCTTCAATCTACATTCAGCAGAAACCAACGATGAGTTGGACAAGATTGCCAATGAAGTGGCACCCAAATTGGCAGAACTCGGAAATGACATTACGCTAAACTTTGGATTATTCGAAAAGATTAAAAAGGTCTTTGATCAAATGGATTCATTGGACCTAACGGAAGAACAAAAAACTTTACTGACTAAAAATTACAAGGATTTTGTCCGAAATGGGGCATTATTACCAGATGATAAAAAACAGACTTTAAGAGATATTGATTCAGAATTATCTGTGCTCAAATTAAAGTTCGGTGAACATGTGCTGGCGGATAACAATGCGTTTCAGATGTTAATCACCAACCCGGATGAACTGGAAGGTTTGCCTGAAGGAACCATAGAAGCTGCCAAAGAAATGGCAACAGAAGCTGGACTAGAAGGCTGGCTGTTCACGTTAGATTATCCGAGCTATATCCCTTTTGTAACTTATGCAAAAAACAGGGAGCGTAGGAAGGAAATTACGTTGGCAGCAGGTAAAAAGGCTTACCAGCCGAATGAAAACAATAATGAGGAGATTGTCCTAAAAATTGTCAATCTACGGCATAAAAGAGCCCAATTATTGGGTTATCCATCGCATGCACACTTTGTATTAGAAGAACGAATGGGTCAGGATCCAGTACAGGTCACTAAATTTTTGAATGATCTTTTAGCAAAGGGTAAACCCGCTGCTGAAAAAGAATTTAAGGAATTGAGTGAATTTGCCAAAGCGTTGGATGGTCTTGAAAACCTGGAAAAATGGGATGGCAGTTATTATACCGAAAAATTAAAACAGCAACGTTTTAATCTGGACGATGAGAAGTTGAAACCCTATTTTCAATTGGAGAAGGTATTGGCTGGTGCCTTTGAGATTGCGCATCGCCTATATGGATTGAATTTTAACGAGGTCCATAACATCGATAAATATCATCCAGATGTGCAAACCTTTGAAGTGACGGATGATGCAGGGGAATTGGTTGCTATTTTCTATGCCGATTTTTTCCCAAGGAAAGGAAAGCGGAATGGCGCTTGGATGACATCCTTTAAATCCCAATACCAAAAAGATGGAAAGGAAGAGCGTCCGCATGTATCGATCGTTTGTAATTTTACGAAGCCTACAGCTAGTAAACCATCCTTATTGACCTTTAATGAGGTATTGACTTTATTCCACGAGTTTGGTCATGCCCTGCATGGGATGTTGGCCAATACGGTCTATCCTACCCTATCTGGCACTTCCGTATTTTGGGACTTTGTGGAACTTCCAAGCCAGATCATGGAGAACTGGTGTTATGAAGAAGAAGCCTTGAAACTGTTTGCAAAGCATTCTGAAACTGGGGAAACCATTCCAATGGAATATGTGGAGAAGATCAAGGAAAGTGCAGCTTTTATGGAAGGAATGGCTACGGTGCGTCAGATCAGTTTTGGTCTGTTGGATATGGGCTGGCATGGACAGGATCCATCCGCAATTCAGGATATTAAGGCTTTTGAGGTCGAAAAATTCGCCTCAACAGCGCTTTATCCCGATGTTCAGGATAATGCGATGAGCCCATCTTTCTCGCATATTTTCAATGGAGGGTATTCTTCTGGATATTACAGTTATAAATGGGCGGAGGTATTGGATGCGGATGCTTTTGATTATTTCAAGCAAAAAGGGATTTTCAATAAGGAAGTGGCGGATAAGTTCAAGGAAAATATCTTGAGTAAAGGTGGAACAGCTCATCCGATGAAATTGTACAAGCAGTTTAGGGGACAAGAGCCATCGGTTGATGCTTTATTGAAACGTGCAGGATTGATTTAAATGAAAGATATGCAATTGGCTATTAAAAATATGGTTTGTCCACGCTGTGTAATGGCAGTTGAACAGATCTTAAACAATTTGAACATCCCTTTCCAGGATGTAAAGATAGGATTGGTCAATCTGCAAAGGGAGTTGAGTGATAAGGAAACTGATCAATTGGATACTGCATTAGGTGCTATTGGGTTTGAGGTGCTGCAAGATCGTAAAGAACGTTTGTTGGAGGAGATTAAAATTGCTCTGCAGGAGTTTTTGGGAAAATCAGAAGACCAACACCTTAAAACTTCCGTTTTTTTAACTGATCGGTTTAATTTGGAATACACCTATATCAGCAGCCTTTTTTCAGAATTGGCTGGCGAAAGTATAGAAAAATATCTAATTAAGTTGAAGATCGAAAAGGTAAAAGAATTCCTTCAATATGATATGTCTTTAGCGGAAATTGCTGCAAAACTGAACTATAGCAGTGTGGCGCATTTAAGCAGTCAATTTAAAAAAGTGACTGGGATGACCCCATCGGAGTATAAAAAAGCAGTATAATATGGCTTCCCTAATTGGGCCATAAATAATAAAGTCGAACAAACTGTCCTCATGGAGATGCAGATTGTTCGACTTCGCTTTTTAAGAAAAATAACCTATTTCAGGTTATCTCTATAAACTGTTGCTTTTTTAACTTCCGTTTGGATATCCTTACGAGAAGCATCTAAGCTCAATACTTTTTGATAATCAGCGATAGCTGCATTGTAAGCATCAGTAGCTGTTTTCTTGTTGTAATTAGCAGTTCCTGCAGTACCTGTCAATACCCCTAAATCACGGTTTGCAATCGCTCTATTCTGGTACAGGTTTTTCTCACTTGGTTTCAATGCAATCGCTTTTGAATAATCTGAAACTGCAGATTTCAATAATGCTTCACGATCTGCTGCAGATACTTTCGCTTCACGATTTACCGCTAAGTTATTATTAGCTTTTGCTCTGTAATAATAAGCGGATGAATGTTTTGCATCCAAAGCAATCGCTTTAGAAAAGTTCGTGTTGGCTTTCTTATAATCACCCAATTGGTAATACGAAAGACCTAACAAATGAAAAACATTTGCATCATCTGCTGACGTAGTTGTTGCTTTCTCAAAATGCGTCACAGCAGATTTGAAATCATTTGCATTGATTGCTTTCTCTCCTGCAGCCACATTCGCATCTGTATGTTTCTGTGTTTGTGCCTGAGCACCCATAGTTGCTAAAGCAATCGCAACAGCAGCCAATCCTAATCTCATCGTTTTCATCTTTGTATTAATAAATCTTAAATTCATGTCCAATTATATAAATGTTTCCAATTAATTTCTATTCTCCCGTTATAGAGTAAAAATCTGTTAAATAGTTTAAGTAGTCAATCAATAATTATAAACATTTCCACATTTCGTCCTGCTTATCCTAAAAACTGGAATTAATCCAGCAAATGACAAAAAAAGAAGCCTAAACTGACGTTTTAACAGCAATACCCTTTTATAAGCATAAATAGTACCAAAATAAAACCTTGGCATTGCACTTGCAATACTTGGGTACATCAAAATAGAAATGAATAATAGGTCGGCTTACTGACAACTTGTCGGCTTTATGATATAACGCTTATGAGCAAAAACGATCCATTCAACTTCACCCAATCCATGCCCATTATCAACGAGGAAACGGAATTCTTCCCCTTGTTGACCCAGCAAGATGAAGATGAATTGAGGAATGCTGAAATACCAGAATCCTTACCCATATTACCTTTAAGAAATACAGTGCTTTTTCCAGGTGTGGTTATCCCCATTACCGTGGGAAGGGACAAATCCATTAAATTGATCAAGGATGCCTATAAAGGCGATCGGACAATAGCGGTGGTTTCGCAAAAAGATATGAATGTGGAAGATCCTACTTTCGATCAGTTGAACAAGGTAGGAACCGTTGCCCATATCATCAAGATCCTTCAGATGCCTGATGGTAACACCACGGTTATCATCCAAGGTAAACAACGTGTGAAACTTAAGGAATTGATCCAATCAGAACCTTATCTGATCGCGACCGTAGAGAAATTCCCTGAAGAAAAACCAAAGACAAAATCGAAAGAGTTCAAAGCCTTGATCTCATCGGTCAAAGAATTGGCACTGCAGATCATCCAGCTTTCTCCAAACCTTCCAAGCGAAGCGGGGATTGCGATCAAAAATATTGAAAGTCCTACTTTCCTAGTCAATTTCATCTCTTCGAACCTTTCATTGGAGCTGGAGCAGAAACAGGACCTTTTAGAAACCCGCGACTTTGTAAAACGCACGCAGCAATTGCTGGAGCACCTAACCACCGAAATCCAAATGTTGGAGCTGAAAAACCAGATCCAGAATAAGGTACGTGTGGATCTGGATAAACAGCAGCGTGATTATTTCCTAAGTCAGCAACTGAAAACCATTCAGGAAGAATTGGGTGGAAATACACCTGACCTGGAATTGGAAGAGCTTAAGAAAAGAGCAAAATCCAAGAAATGGCCAGAGGATGTTGCTAAACATTTCCAAAAAGAATTGGAAAAACTAGCGCGGATAAATCCTGCTGCTGCCGATTATTCGGTACAACTGAACTACCTGGAGTTAATGCTTGATCTTCCTTGGGGAGAATACAGCAAGGATAATTTCGACCTGCACCGTGGAGAAAGGATCTTGGATAAGGATCACTATGGATTAGAAAAGGTGAAACAACGTATCATTGAATATTTGGCGGTCCTAAAGCTAAAGAATGATATGAAAGCCCCAATCTTATGCTTAGTGGGTCCTCCGGGGGTTGGTAAAACTTCCCTTGGTAAATCCATAGCTAAAGCATTGGGCAGAAAATATACCCGAATGGCATTGGGTGGTATCCGTGATGAAGCAGAGATCCGCGGACACCGGAAGACCTATATTGGCGCTATGCCAGGTAGGATCATCCAATCCTTAAAGAAAGCAGGAACATCTAATCCAGTTTTTGTATTGGACGAGATCGATAAGATTGGTTCTGATTTTAAAGGAGATCCTTCTTCAGCATTACTTGAAGTCTTAGATCCGGAACAGAACACCCATTTTTACGATCATTATGTAGAAATGGAATATGATCTATCCAAGGTGATGTTCATAGCAACGGCAAACTCATTGAGCGGTATACAGCCGGCGCTGTTGGACCGTATGGAGATCATCGAAGTGAATGGATATACCATTGAGGAAAAGATTGAGATCGCAAAGAAACACCTGTTGCCGAAGCAAAGGGAAATGCATGGGATTCAGGCGAAGGATATTTCATTGAAGCCAAAGATGATCGAAAAAATCATCGAAGAATATACCAGAGAATCCGGTGTTCGTGGTTTAGAAAAGAAAATCGGATCGGTGGTGCGCGGAATAGCGACTCGCATCGTGATGGAAAAACCTTACGATAAAAATATTTCTGCGGAACTTATTGAAGAGATTTTAGGCGCGCCTATTTTTGATAAAGATCTTTATGAGAACAACGATACAGCAGGTGTGGTTACAGGCTTAGCTTGGACATCTGTTGGGGGAGATATCTTATTTATCGAATCCAGCCTAAGTCCTGGAAAAGGCAAACTTTCTTTAACAGGGAATTTAGGGGAGGTAATGAAGGAATCTGCCTTGATCGCCATGGCTTA
>DCOH01000028.1 GCA_002322865.1 Sphingobacterium sp. UBA1575
CATTGCGAGGAACGAAGCAATCTTTTCACTAATCGAAAGATTGCTTCGTCGTGCCTCCTCGCAATGACGGAAGAACTCCTCGCAATGACGGGATGGTTAAAAAAAAACAGGCTGAATCATTTATCATGATCCAGCCTGTTATGTTCGTTTGTAGTGTCTAAATACTAAATACTCACTACTAAATACTCAAAAACTAAATAGCTAACGTTTTCTCCTTCAACCAAGCAGCGTGTTCTTCATCCAATTTCGGGCTTAATTTCTCAAATACCCAAGCATTGTACCAATTCAACCAATCAATATGCTTTTGATCCAATAAAGATTTATCCACTAAATCCGTAGCGATATAACAGATCGTCAAGGTCTCAAAATCCATAAAATCGCCAAAATAATTGCTTTCTACCGCTTTTGACAATACCAAATTCTCAATACGGATACCATATTGACCTTCACGGTACAATCCTGGTTCAATGGATGTAATCATCCCCTCCTCGATCAAGATATCAATCGCGGCCATATTGAACACCTGCGGACCTTCATGCACGTTCAAAAAGAAACCTACGCCATGACCTGTCCCATGTCCATAATTACGCAATTGCTCCCAAATCGGACGTCTCGTAATTGCATCGATCGAATATCCCCTTGTGCCTTTTGGAAAAATAGCCTGCGAACCTTCAATAGTACCCTTTAGCACCAAGGTATAATCTGTTTTCTCCTCCGGTTTAATGTTTCCAAGAGAAATAACACGCGTAATATCCGTTGTTCCATCCTTATACTGACCCCCGGAATCCACCAATAATAAACCTTCCGGTTTTAGTGTAGCATTGCTTTCTTCGGTCGCTTTATAATGTGGCAATGCACCATGCTCCAAATAACCGGCGATGGTATCAAAGGAAATATCCACAAAACCATCATTTTCCGCGCGAAAACCTTGTAATTTCTCAGCAATGGACATCTCGGTCAATTCACCTTTGCCGACTTCCTCTTCCAACCACTTAAAGAATTTGGTCAGAGCAACACCATCTTTCACCATGGCATTGCGTGTATGTTCGATCTCTACCCCATTCTTAACCGTTTTCAGGTTAGTGGATGGATTGGTCTCCTCTACAATTTCAACCCCATCAGCAACAGCATCATAAAACGCAAAACAAGTGCGCTTGGTATCCAACAAAATCCTACCGCTGGAAATAGACTTCACGGCTTCAAATGCCTTTTCATAAGCCTCCACCTGTACTCCAGATGCTTTTAAAGAAGCAACTTCGGAATCAGAAAGTTTTCCATCTGCAATGAAAAGGGTATTTTTATCAGGTTGGATCAGAAAGAAACCCAATACCACCGGATTACAATGTACATCATTACCTCGGATGTTCAATAACCACGCAAGATCATCCAAAGAAGAAACCAAGTGGTTATCTACCCTTTTATCCTTCAATTTCGCTTTTACAGCCTCGATTTTAGAAGCAGTGGATTGACCCGTTGTTTTTTCATCCAATAAATAGGCTTTTTCCAAAGGCAATGCAGGTCTATTTTCCCAGATCGGATCCAACAGGTCCAAATGCCCATTTACATGGATCCCTAAGGGTTGTAATTCCTGTTGAACAGCCTGAGCGACCGCCACAGCAGCCAGGTTACCATCAAAAGCAACGGTATCCCCTTCTTTTAATTGTTTGGCAAGCCAGGTAGCATATTCTGGTTTTCCCTGTACCTGAAGTTTTACCAATTCAAATCCTGTCCCTTCCAACTGCTCTCCAGCCTGAACAAAATAGCGCGAATCCGTCCAAAGACCTGCAAAATCTGCCGTGATCACCAATGTTCCTGCCGAACCGGTAAATCCGGATGTCCAAGCAATACATTTATAACGGTCTGGAAGATACTCACTGATATGTGGGTCAGATGATGGGATAATATAGGCATCTACACCTTTTTCTTTCATCTGCTCCCGGATGGAAGCTAATTTTTCGATGTGATTCATTATGTAATTTTTAATATTCCACGCAAGTTATAAAAACTCTCTTAATTAATACATTACCTTAATCATAGATTTGAAATTTTACACTTTTAATGCACTACTTGTTTAGTAGATTACGATATTTGCTAGCTATGAGAAGATTTTTTTCATTTTTTTCGATGCTGACATTGGTCACTGTGCTAGGTACAGCTCCGGTGTTGGGCCAAGGGATTAAACCAAAAATCCAATCTGCCTTTCAGACTTTCCAAAAGAACCCTGCCCTTCAAAGTGGTTTGGCTTCATTAACGGTCATCAACGCGAAAACCGGGGAAGTGGTTTTTGATGGAAACAATAAAATAGGAATGCCCACAGCATCCACCCTCAAGGTCATTACGTCCATAACCGCCCTTGAACTTTTGGGCGCAGACTATACCTTTCCGACAAAACTTTATGTAACTGGGGATGTCGACTCTCTGGGTGTATTGAATGGAGACATCATTATAGAAGGCTCGGGAGATCCTACGTTGGGTAGTGATCGCTACGAACAGACCAAAGCGGCTACTATCCTTTCCAAATGGAAAGAGGCCATCCTTAAACTGGGAATCAAGCAGATAGCTGGAAGTATTATTGCCAATGACCAATTGTATAATGGGTATGATGTACCGGGCACTTGGATGTGGACCGATATCGGCAATTACTATGGCGCAGGAGTATCTGGCCTAAATTGGAAGGAAAACAAATTGGGCATCAATTTTACACCTTCTAGACCTGGCCAAGCGGCAGCATTACAACCTGTAAAAACGCCTCCATTTTTCCAAATGATCAATCAGGTAAGCACAGGAAATGTAGGTTCGGGGGATAATGTGTATGCCTATTCTGCACCCTATTCCAATACGATCTATTTAAGAGGAACTTACGGAAGTGACCTGAAGAAAACCATAGAGATTTCAGTGCCTGACCCTGCCCTATATCTTGCCTACGATCTTTCTGAGGTCCTTGCCCAAGATTCTATTGCCGTGTTGGATACCATCATTACCTTTCAAGGTTTAAAAAATAGAGATCCACAATACCTGATCAGCGGGACCAAAAAACTGATCTATACCCACAATTCTCCGAAATTGATGGAGATTGTACATTGGTTCAACCAGAAGAGTATCAACCTTTATGGAGAAAGTCTATTGAAGGTTATTGGAGGCATTTCGGCCAACAAAACCAATACCAGCGAAGCAGCCAATCTGGTTGCTAAGTTCTGGCAAAATAAATTAAAGATTTCCCCAAGTGAAATCAATACCTTTGATGGCTCGGGATTATCGCCACAGAACCGGGTTACAACCCTGGCGATGGCCAACATCATGCAATATGCAAGAGGTAGAACCTGGTATGCCGATTTTCTAAAATCTTTGCCCAATGTGAATGGAACATCCATGAAAAGCGGTACCATTGGAGGTGTATTGGGTTATACCGGCTATCAAAAAGCAGCTGACGGCCAAGAATACACCTTTTCCTTATTGGTAAATAATTACCAGGGATCAGCCTCCTCGATGAGACAGGCTATGTTTAAATTATTAGATGCATTAAAATAGATTATTCAGGCAATAATCGACACATATAAGTATAAACTAAAATTGTAATGAGTAACATCAACAGAAAGAAAGACGCATTGACCTACCATTCTATGGGGCGTCCAGGTAAAATTGCCGTTGTACCAACAAAACCACACAGTACCCAAAGAGATTTAACATTAGCCTATTCTCCAGGTGTAGCAGAGCCTTGTTTGGCGATTGCAGAAAACAGCGAGGATGCATATAAATATACTGCAAAAGGAAACTTAGTAGCGGTTATCAGTAATGGTACTGCCGTGCTAGGTTTAGGAGATATCGGTGCGCAGGCCGGAAAACCAGTAATGGAAGGTAAAGGTCTTTTATTTAAGATCTTTGCTGATATCGATGTGTTTGACATTGAATTGGACACCAAGAATGTCGATGAATTTGTAACCATCGTTAAAGCATTGGAGCCTACTTTCGGAGGGATCAACCTAGAGGATATCAAAGCGCCAGAGTGTTTTGAGATCGAAAGACGCTTAAAAGCAGAGATGAACATTCCGGTAATGCACGATGACCAACATGGTACAGCGATTATTTCTGGTGCTGCCTTGATCAACGCCTGCGAATTGCAAGGAAAGGATATTGCTGATGTGAAAATCGTAGTGAACGGTGCTGGTGCTGCTGCTATTTCTTGTACAGCCATGTACGTAGCGGTTGGTGCAAGAAAAGAGAACATCGTGATGTTAGATAGTAAAGGGGTTATCCGTAGCGACCGTGACAACTTAGACGCAACAAAAGCAGAATGGGCAACCAACCGTGATATTCATTCTTTGGAAGATGCCGTGGCAGGTTCAGACGTTTTCATTGGTTTATCCAAAGCGGATGTATTGACCAAGGAGATGTTATTGACCATGAACAGCAATCCGATTGTTTTGGCGATGGCCAATCCAAATCCTGAAATTGCTTACGACCTAGCGGTTGAAACACGTGATGATATCATCATGGGTACTGGACGTTCGGATTATCCTAACCAGGTGAACAATGTATTGGGATTCCCGTATATTTTCCGTGGGGCATTGGATGTACGTGCTACTGCTATTAACGAGGATATGAAAATCGCTGCTGTTCGTGCGATTGCTGAATTAGCGAAACAAAATGTACCTGAAGAGGTAAACATAGCCTATAATCAAAGTAATATCCGTTTTGGTAAAGATTATGTAATCCCAAAACCAACCGATCCACGTTTGATCACGGAAGTATCCATTGCAGTTGCTAAAGCAGCTATTGCATCTGGCGTAGCCCGTAAGACCATTGAAGATTGGGATGCCTACCGTGAGGAACTTCATAAGCGCTTAGGTAAGGAAGACCGCATCATCCGCAACTTATCTGCAAAAGCAAAAACCAACCCTAAACGTGTGGTTTTCGCTGAGGCTGATAATACCAAGACCCTTCGCGCTGCTCAGATCGTAAAAGAAGAAGGCATTGCATTCCCTATTTTATTAGGAAACAAAGAAAAGATCCAAAGCATCATCAAAGAATATGCTTTTGAATTGGATGGGGTGGAAATCATCGATCCGCAGGCAGAGATTGATTCTCCACGTTTCGAAAAATACGCGGAGCATTTATACAAGAAAAGACAACGTCGTGGCATCAACAAATTGGATTCCCGTAAATTGATGACCAATAGAAACTATTTTGCAGCGAGTATGGTGGAATTTGGCGAGGCAGATACCTTAATCTCTGGATTGACCAGAAATTACGCATCTACTATTCGTCCAGCTTTGCAGGTGATTGGTGCCAAACCAGGTAGTCGTGTAGCAGGTATGTACATCATGATGACGAACAAAGGACCTTTATTCTTTGGTGATACCACGGTTAATGAAGATCCTACGCCACAGGAATTGGCTGATATTACGGTATTATTGGATTCTGCAGTTAAGCGATTCAATATTAAGCCACGTATTGCCATGTTATCCTACTCCAACTTTGGATCCAATGAAGGAACAGTTTCTGATAAGGTTCGCCAAGCGGTGAAGATCCTGCATGCTGAGCATCCAGAAATTGTTGCTGATGGTGAAATCCAAGCCAACTTCGCGTTGAATCCAGAAATGCTAGCGGATAATTTCCCATTCTCTTCATTGAATGGCGAAGCGGCAAATACCTTGGTATTCCCTAATCTGGAATCAGGAAATATTGCCTATAAACTATTACAGGAAGTTGGTAATGCAGAGGCTGTAGGTCCAATCCTTTTAGGAATGAACAAGCCTGTCCACGTGTTGCAATTAGACAGTTCCGTTCGTGAGATTGTGAATATGGTCACTATTGCGGTAGTGGATGCCATTGAGCATGAAAAAAACAACAATAACTAGCATTCCCGCATGTACGAATACATCAAAGGAAAATTAGTAGTAAAAGCGCCCACCCACGTTGTCATCGACGTAGGTGGGATTGGCTATTATTTACATATTTCCCTAACTACTTTTAGCCAGATCAAAGATTTGGAAGACTGTAAGCTCTATACCTCCTTTCAGGTTAGAGAAGATTCCCAGACTTTATATGGCTTTGCTACAGAAGGCGAAAGACATCTTTTCGAACACCTGATTTCCGTATCAGGGATCGGGCCAAATACCGGTCGTATGATGCTTTCCTCTATTACTCCGGAAGAGATACAACAGGCCATTGTTGCCGGGCAGGTCAATATTATCCAAAAGATAAAAGGAATTGGTCCAAAGACTGCCCAACGTGTAATTCTGGAATTACAGGATAAACTGAAGAAACAAGGACCAGATGCTTTGATTCCATTGCCGGTAACCAAATCTTCGGCTATAGAAGAAGCATTGACAGCCTTAGTGATGTTGGGTTTTGGAAAACCCCAAGCCGACAAAGTGCTACAGGCGATCCATAACGCAGAACCTGAATTGACTGTTGAACAATTGATCAAAGCAGCTTTAAAAAGACTATAATTTTCCATGGCAGAAGATTTACAGATTATCGAAGGAGATAAACAGACGCAATATGAAAACCTCCTTCCACAGATCAAGGGATTGATTTCAGGAGAGACCAATTTTGTGGCCAATATGGCAAATATCTGTGCGGCATTGAAAGAACAGTTCCATTTTTTCTGGGTAGGATTCTATCTGGTGGAAAAAGAAGAATTGGTTTTAGGTCCATTCCAAGGACCCGTAGCCTGTACAAGGATTGCCTATAATCGTGGTGTTTGTGGCACTGCTTGGGCTAAGGAAGAAACCATTATCGTTCCAAATGTGGAGGAATTCCCTGGACATATCGCCTGCTCCTCCCTATCAAAATCAGAAATCGTTGTGCCCATGTTTAAGGATGGAAAATGCATTGGAATTTTGGATGTGGATAGCGATCAGTTGGATAAATTTGATGAGACTGATGGAAAATATTTAGCTGAAATATTAGTAATTTTAAGAGATAGTTGTTAAAACGCCAATATTTAAACAAAGAGTAAAACAATTCCCGTATATTTGCGTTGAATCACAACAAATAATTATTAATCTAACATGTCGGGAACTAAATCTTTGGCGCTGCTGAATCTTATCATGGTCACGTTTAATTTCACGTGGATTATTTTGATGGACAACAGCTTTTTCTTTGGAAATTCGATTAATACGGCCATTGGATCTTATCCGACCTACCTTACACCAGCACCGATTACCTTTAAGATATGGTCATTCCTTTCGGCAAACATGATTTTAGTGGCTATCTTGATGTTTATAGCATCGAGAAACGAATCCGAAAACCCTAGAACCGTACTCAAGATTCAAAAAATTGGCAATCTATTGATGTTGAACCAACTGTTTTGCGGGCTCAGTATGGTGCTAAAAATGAACAATCAATTTATTCTTTCCGTAATCTGTTCTTCCGCTTGTTTGATTACCATTTTGATGATCAATAAACGGATAGATATTCATAAGCTGGTATCTAATTCATTTATACGTTATTTTATAAGATTGGGCTTTGGAGTGTATACCGGATGGATGATAATCCTAATGGCATTTAACAGCGTAATCCTACTTGCTAAATTTGAATTAGTGAGCAGTTCTACCGAGTTGTTTTGGTTAAATGTTGCTGTGCTGTTGATTACTTCGGCCTATGGCATTTATTATACCATTACCCATTACCTACCTGCTGTATCGGCCGTCATGGCTTGGGGAATATTCGGCATTTTGCTGCAAAATATTGAACATCCGCATTTCATCAACCCTGATATGAAACCCTATCTATATGTGGTACTAATGGCCAGCATCGGGGCGACTTTATATACCTTTTACTTATGTAATGTAAGAAGAAAGATCCAAGAGGGAATTAATGAGGAGTTTCCACCTTCCATATCTTGATCGATTTATCATCGCTTACCGTAAATATCCTATCATCCTGCCAAAGCACATTATTGATGCTGAGGTGATGGCTTTCTATGCCTTTGTCGCGAGATATATTCTTTAAAAGCCCCCAATCGGATGTTCGCCATATTTTTATGGTCTTGTCGCGGCTTACCGTCACCAAAAAATTATTATCAGCCGAGCTGTCTATACCATAAACCGTGAACATATGCGGCACTAGGCTCTGTTTTTTCTCCAAGGTCTTGGGATCCAATCGATTGATCTTTGCATCCCGTCCCCCCGAAATTAGCTCCCCATTCATAAATCGTAAAGCAGTCACCGGTAATTCATGGATTGGCTCTTTGAGATATTTATGGAAATCATAGGCATCATGTACATGGATCATCCCCAATTTATCTCCAAAGGCTAGTAATTTACCGTCTTCTGAAAGACTGATGACCCGTGCGGTGGTATCGGATACCTTGAAGCGGTATAAAAGTTCTAAACTATCCAAACTCCACACATAGGCAAACCCCTCCTCTCCAATAGCGATCAGTTCTCTTTTAGAGGGGATAAGTTTGATATCAAATATGGCACCCGATTCCGTATTCCAATTGGCAACAAGCGATTGCTTTTGGGTATCCACCAATAAGAGTTGACCAGAACGCAATCCGATGGCCAAGAGGTCAGAATCAGGAATAGACAATAATTTATACACCGAAGATCCCACTTTACAAAGAATCCTTTTGAACTTCATTTCCTTCAGATCCCATTCCACCACTCCCTTATCATTTCCTCCCGTATAGAGTACGGTGGAATGTACTGGTTGTGCCAATGCAAATACAGGGTTTTGATGGCCAGTAAGGGTGGATTCTAAGGATATATCTAAAGTGGATGCCATAATTTTCTATTGATGTCTTCCTTCCAGGTTTTTGGCAATGGTTTCTAAGCTCATTCCCTTTTCCTTTAAAAGGACGATCAAGTGGAATAGTAAATCCGAAGACTCATTGATAAAATCATTTTCGGTTTCCGTAAGGGCGGCAATAACCGTTTCCACAGCCTCTTCCCCAACCTTTTGGGCAATCTTATTGATTCCTCGGCTCCGTAATCTATTGACATAGGATTCTTCAGAAGGGAAATCGATGCGATGTTGGACAATACGCTCCAATTCCAATAGGAAATTTTGGTTGAAAGGTGTATTGAAACAACTTCTGGAACCGGTATGACAGGTAGGTCCAGCAGGTTTTACTTTTATCAAGAGGGTATCTTCATCACAATCGATATGACTACTTACCACCTGCAAAAAATTCCCACTCTCTTCACCTTTTGTCCACAATCTGTTTTTACTTCTGGAAAAAAAGGTAACTTTTTGCTCTTCATTGGTTTTATTCCAAGCTTCCTCATTCATATAGCCCAACATTAAAACTTCTAATGTCTGCGCATCTTGAATAACCACTGGAACCAAACCGTCCCCTTTTTTAAAATCAATATTCATGATGATAGTTAATTTCAGAACCGAACAGGAATCCCCTGGTTCTGCAGTGTATTTTTTAATTCTGGAATCAATATTTCCCCATAGTGAAATACGGAAGCTGCCAACGCTGCATCGACTCCGGCTTCTTGGAACACATCGACAAAATGCTGTTGGTTTCCTGCACCGCCAGACGCGATCAATGGAATGTGGATACTGTCATTTATTTTTTTCAATAAATGATTGTCAAAACCATTCTTGGTACCATCATGGTCCATGGATGTCAACAAAATCTCTCCAGCTCCCCTATCTTCAGCTTCTTTGACCCATTGCTCGGTTTCCAGGTCTGTAATATCCCTGCCACCTCTTAAATGTACATAGTTCTTTCCATTTACAAAGCGGGTATCCACCGCAAGCACCACAAATTGGACACCAAAATTGCGGGCCAGGTCTTCCAATAGTTTTGGATTGCGCACCGCAGCGGAATTGATGGATATTTTATCGGCTCCGGCATTCAACAGGACATCGGCATCAGCTAATTCATTGATCCCCCCACCGATGGTAAAGGGGATATTGATTTGCCGAGCGACCGCCTTCACCAGATCTACCGTTGTTTTTCGACGTTCATGGGTAGCCGTAATATCCAGGAAAACAAGCTCGTCGGCTCCTTGCTGTGAATATTGCCAAGCCAATTCTACTGGATCGCCAGCATCCCGTAGGTCCACAAAATTGACCCCTTTTACTGTACGCCCATCCTTAACATCTAAACAGGGAATTATCCGCTTTGCCAACATGTTTTAGAAACTGATTAAGGCTTTAAGATTCCAGTCTTTAATTTCTTCAATGCTGATTCTATTCTCGTAAATGGCTTTACCAACAACGACAGACTCCATTTTTCCAAGATTATTCAGGGCTTCAATATCAGCCATGGAACTGATTCCACCAGAACCAATCAATTTGATGATCGGGGAATGTGCCAATAGTTTACTGTAGAGTTCTACACCCGCACCACCCAATTTACCATCTTTACTGATGTCGGTACATAAGAAACGATAGAATCCCAATCCCAAACATTTATCAATGTATTCCATCAATTTGATCGGTGAACTTTCTAACCATCCCGAATATTTGATCACTTCATCCAAAACATCGATCGCGATGACAATATGGTCAGCATATTTGATCCGGCCTTCGTTCAACACCGAAAGTTCTTCCAAAAATGCCGGATTGGTAATCGCTTGGGTACCCACAATCACACGGTATACCCCTGCATCGATCAGTTCCTTCACTTTCTCAATGCTACGGACACCTCCACCATACTGCACCTTCATTTCGGTGCGTTTGATGATATCGAATAAGTAAGCCTGATTGCTGAAATCACCTTTGGCTCCATTAAGATCAATGATATGAACGATCTCCGTTCCATTGGCATGGTATTTTTCGATCTGTTCTTCCAAGGAGATAGGATACGTGGTAACCTCCTCGTAGTTGCCTTCTCTTAAACGGACAACCTGTTTGTCCAATACATCAATTGCAGGTATAATATACATAATATTTAAAATTCGATTAAAAATGACTAAAGTTAAGTAAGAGCTGTTCTCCCGCTTTACCGGATTTCTCCGGATGAAACTGGACGGCCCAAAAATTATTCTTGGCTATCGCTGCTGAAAAGNNATTATAAGCATCCTCATGTTCAATGAAATAAGAGTGTACAAAATAAAAATACGTATTATTTGGTATATCCTTAAACAATGGACATGCTGGGTCAAAATTAATACTATTCCAGCCCATATGAGGCACTTTTTCTTTTACTCTACCTTCAAAATGCAAGGTTTTCACAGGGATAATATCCAATAGATCCGCATCGCCTTCTTCGGAATATGCGGTTAGCAATTGCATCCCCACACAGATTCCCAATACGGGTTTTTCCAGCTTAGGGATAACCGCTGCCAAACCTGAAGCTTTCAATTTATCCATGGCAGCTCCCGCATGTCCAACCCCGGGAATGATGATTCGATCGTAGCGGTCAAAATCTTCCTGGGTATTGATCATGCCATAGGAAATATCCAATCGCGCTAAAGCAGCGGTTATAGAGAATATGTTCCCAGCGCCATAATTTACAATTCCAACCATTTATTTATGTTTAATAACCAACTGGTCTTCAAATAGTTTTACAATAATCCTTTTGTACTAGGCAACTGCATATTATCAGCATCCCTGCGCACGGCCTTTTTTATGGTTTTGGCAAAGGCTTTAAAGATCGCTTCGATTTTATGGTGTTCATTTTCACCCGTAGCCTGTACATTCAGATTTGATTTGGAGGCATCCGAAAATGATTTGAAGAAATGGAAGAACATCTCTGTAGGCATATCTCCAATTTTTTCTCTCTTGAATTCGGCATCCCAGACAATCCAGTTTCTTCCTCCAAAATC
>DCOH01000029.1 GCA_002322865.1 Sphingobacterium sp. UBA1575
GAGACCTTTTTAGACAGCCTCATCACATCACACTATTTATTGAACCCAGGAAGGTCCTATTGAAGTCTATAATGGGTATAGACTGAATATTCCACTTTTATAAACACATAGTTAATAAAAGTTTTTCGAACATCTCTGCCCTCTTCCCGATTCTTGACCCAAATTTCCAATTTTGATATTTAAGAACAATAGTATCCAATATGAATATTCTTTCAACTATATCACAACATCCAAGGAAACCGTAAACATGTTCGTATAGGAAACAGAAAATCAAAAATTTCTTGGGATTTATTCCAAAAATCATTCCTGCAGTAATCTTTTGCTATCTGGATCAATTAATACCCTCTTCGGAAAGGAGCGAGTGAATCGAAATCCTGAATTTTTCATTTTGAATATTAAAAGGACCAAAACTGGAAGTTCAGATTCTTGAACGGTCGACTTGCCATCATGCACGAATTTATTGGACCATCTGATCCCATCCATAGCTATCCAAAATGTGTCCAGAGTTTTAATGGGATAAACAACGATGTTGAAAGGACAAAACATGTTATTAGGATACTTCCATCAACCAACTTAAGCAATTGGGCTATTTAGGCGACATGTGCATACTCCGAGATTGAATGTAGGGTAAGGGGAAGCATAAATGATGTTTACCCTGAAATAACACGTTCCTAGTTAAGAAATTAATTAAGTTCCCTCTATTTCAAGGAATAACCTTTCTTTAACAATGCCAAAACTTTAAAGTAACCCCAGCGTTGAGAATTATCCGTAAGTACCCCCTGCAGTTAACTCAATTTCCTCGGATCATTGACATGATCTAAATCTGGTATGCAAACCTATTATCTATACAATTAAACAAAAGACTAATCTGTCAGTTGCAACTAAAGATTGGACTCTTCAAATAGGGTCTGCGGCTTGTCACCAGGTAACCATTTCAAACGAAAAAGTGGACTTATGGAAAAACAGGATGTAATTGTTGAGGTACTTTTCAAAAAAAACTCAATCAAATAAACCCTTATCCTCATTACCCAGAAATTTAAACGTTTATAACATCTGGCTGGCACAAGATGTTAAATAAAGCAAAATTAAATTTAATTTATGCGTTTTATTGTAATATGTTGTCTATTTTGGGATTATAAATCATGTACTATGAAATGTCCAAATTGTAATGAAATTTTATTAATCGCAGAAAGGAATTGTGTGGAAATAGATTACTGTCCCAATTGCAGAGGAATCTGGCTGGATAAAGGTGAACTGGATAAACTACTCGATTATGCTGCAAACCATAATAACTTTCCCCAGTCGCAACAGACCGTTGACAGAAACCAAACCATCGACCAAAGGGAGGATAAATATTACAGAAAAGATGAAGATCATTGGCAGGGACAGCATCGAGATGATTATGGAAAACAAAGATATCCAAAAAAGAAAAAATCATTCCTATCCGAATTTTTCGATTTTGATTGATAGTGAATGGTTTGACTCGATAAAATAAGCGAGAGGTTAAAATGGAAGCGTTATATATGTTTAAATGTTAGCACGGTTTATTGATCCTAATCATCCTCGACTTTTGATTTTAATCTGATGGAGAATCTGCTTAACCAGCAATTCAAGGGCGAGGGATTACCGACAGAGACCTTTGACATCCGTGAACTGTTAGGTTATTGCACCAAGATCCTCGAAATAAAAGCGATGGCCAAAGGCCAGAGAATAATCCTAAAAGCAGACCATATAATTTTCATCCCGGCCCAAAATGAACAACTGTGGAGGGTATTCAGCAATCTTATAACCAATGTCATAAAATTCGCTCCACATGGAGCACAAATGGAAGACACAGCTATCAAACAGGTATCGAAAGTCTTAGTGAGCGTAAGGATAGTGGGCCAGGAATCCCTTCACAAATATCAGGGACGATCTTTGATTTGTACAACAAGTGTAACCCCTGTACTGACGGGGAGGAATCCTTCGGAATGGGCCTGGTTATCTGCAGATGGATAGTAGAGGCTCACGGAGGTAAGATATGGTACGAGAACAATTTTGATAAGGGCGCTAATTTTTATGTCGAGCTACCCAGCACCGATAAATAACGGTAATGCTGTCCAAATCTAAACCCTTATTTCCAGCCTGGTCCCTGATGAAAAGCGGGGATTCTGATCTACTACCTTATCCTCCTGTTTGCATTGCTACTGATGAACATCTTATTTTTATCCTCCGAAATTATGGCCACGAATCGTTCATAATGCTTCAGGATATCTGCGATCAGTTCGTCCTTGGTAAATAACCTCACGTCATAACCCTGCCTTGCATCACCAAAATAGGCCAGAGGAAAGTAGGCTTGCCCATCTTCCATATCCGAGAGGTTTTCCTCCTTCTGGAAATATTCCGGAAAATCCTTAGTCTCACTCCGTACACCATAGATGAAATTGTTCACCAAATCATACCGGATCTCGATTTCAATAAAATTTGGCTCTTTGCCCTGATTTATATTAGCCTCGATCCCATTCTTGATAAATTCGTTACTGAGTTCATGTATCGCATTTCCGGCAATATCCCTCATATAGGAATCAATATCATTCTGGGAATCAACTTTCACTATCTGCCTTAACCGGTCCTTCCATAATTTTCCGGACCATGGAACGGTAGATACCGAAAACTCCTGCTCATAATATTTTTTGTCTATCGACAGGGCCTTTACAAGGCAGGCTATCATGACTAGAATGATGATCGAGAAGGGAAGTGCCGTGATCAGGGTCATGCTCTGTAGGGCTTCCAATCCTCCTGCATTCAATAAGAATAGGGCCAAAACGGCTAATAACACTCCCCATCCGGCTATCTGCCATTTCGGCGAAACCTTGGCATTCTTGGTAGCAATGCTGTTCATGACGAACATCCCCGAATCTGCTGAGGTCACAAAGAATATCATGATGATCGCTATAACCATAAAACTAATGACCTTGGTAAACGGTAGATATTCCAGAAACCTGAACATCAGGGCATCTGGATCGTTTGCCAATGCGCTCAGAGCACCTCCAGAAACATGGCTGTCCAGCCAGATGGCACTGTTGCCGAAAACGGACATCCACATAAAATTGAATATGGTCGGAAGGATCAGTACGGCTGCAATAAACTCCCTAATAGTCCTTCCTTTTGATATCTTCGCAATGAAGAAGCCCACAAAAGGAGACCATGAAATCCACCATGCCCAGTATAGGATCGTCCAATTGTAGAACCAAGGTAAGGATGCATCCTCATAAACATGGGTATTGAAGGTCAGGTTAAAGAAATTATTGATGTAGTTCCCCAATCCTTCTGTAAAGCTACCTATCAGATAGACGGTCGGTCCAAGAAAAAGAACGAACAACATCAGCAAAATAACCACTGCGATATTGAGGTTGCTCAGGATCCTTACGCCCTTGTCCACTCCGGTGGTCGCTGAAAAAACTGCGATCGAGACCAGGATAAACACAATAATAGCCTGATTGACGAAGCCGGTCNNAACCAGAATTTATCTGCACAACGCCGAAACCCAGAGTGGTGGTTATTCCAAAAAAGGTGCTGCAAAGGGCGAATACATCGATGGTGTTCCCCCAGCGGCCCTGTATCCTGTCCTTAAGAATCGGATAGAGGCAGCTCCTCAGCGAGAGGGGAAGTTTATATCTATAGGCAAAATAGGAAAGTGCCAGCCCTACCAAGCCATATATCGCCCAGGCGTGGATGCCCCAATGGAAAAAAGTATACAGTTGTGCGTTCTTAGCACTATTGACATAACTGCTGTTGGCAAAGATCTCATTGGAATAGTGCTGCATAGGTTCAGCAACA